>NZ_JBLZOF010000039.1:0-404 GCF_049199085.1 Ochrobactrum sp. EDr1-4 | reverse complement strand
TGCCAGAGCGAGAAGAATTAGAGCGCCAGCTCGAAACACTGCAGCACGATATTCAGAAACTGCAGCTTGAGCACGACCTTTTGAAGAAAGCGACCGAACTCATAAAAAAAGACCTGGGCGTCGATCTACAACTCCTGAGTAATCGGGAGAAAACGCTGTTGGTTGACGCCCTCAAATACCTTTATCAACTCCCCGATCTGCTTGCTCAGTTGGGACTGGCGCGCAGCTCATATTTTTACCATCGAACCCGCATGAGGATGAGCGACAAGTACCTCACTATTCGTCAAAACATCACCGAAATCTTCGAAGCCAACCGTCGATGCTATGGCTACCGCAGACTACAGGCGTCATTGGCCAAACAATGCGTTACAATCTCAGAGAAGGTTGTGCAGCGCTTGATGAAG
>NZ_JBLZOF010000038.1:0-428 GCF_049199085.1 Ochrobactrum sp. EDr1-4 | reverse complement strand
CAAAGGGTATTCGCACCTCCCCGACGCTTATCGCAGCGTATCACGTCCTTCATCGCCTGTGCATGCCAAGGCATCCACCAAATGCCCTTAAGACACTTGATCACTCTCATTGCCAATATCCATCAAAACATCAGTTTCAATGTTATCAGCAGAAAGACCAGCTTCTCGAGATACAATCGGTGGAGCGGTTAGGCGTCCAATCATAATGCAAGGCTTGAGCAAGCTCTTGCGACATCAGCTATAAAGCTGATCCGATTACATCTTCTCTTCACTATTTCATACAGAACAGGCAAATTGCGCTAAGCAATCTGCAAACTTGTTTCTTTCTTTTGTTGATTGACCAAAATCCGTCCTACTCGACACCAAAAAAGTGATGGTGGAGCTTATCGGGATCGAACCGATGACCCCCTGCTTGCAAAGCAGGTGCT
>NZ_JBLZOF010000037.1:0-517 GCF_049199085.1 Ochrobactrum sp. EDr1-4 | reverse complement strand
TATTCGTCAAAACATCACCGAAATCTTCGAAGCCAACCGTCGATGCTATGGCTACCGCAGACTACAGGCGTCATTGGCCAAACAATGCGTTACAATCTCAGAGAAGGTTGTGCAGCGCTTGATGAAGCAGGAGAACCTGATCGTTGCCACGCCAAAGCGGCGGCGATATCGCTCTTATCTCGGAGAAATCAGTCCGGCACCCGAGAACCTTATCAATCGCGACTTCCGGGCCACAGCCCCGAACGAAAAATGGCTGACCGATATCACTGAATTCCATATCCCGGCTGGCAAGGTGTATCTCTCACCCATCATCGACTGTTTTGATGGTTTGGTTATAAGCTGGTCACTCGGAACGAGACCAGATGCGGAATTGGTCAATATGATGCTTGATGCCGCCATAGAAACTGTCACAGGTACAGATGAACGACCAATAGTACATTCTGATCGGGGTGCACACTATCGCTGGCCGGGTTGGCTATCGCGGATCAGTGATGCGAAGCTGGTGCGCTCAATGTCC
>NZ_JBLZOF010000036.1:0-533 GCF_049199085.1 Ochrobactrum sp. EDr1-4 | reverse complement strand
AAAATCAGGAATCCTCGGGCTCAAAATGATCGACGAACTTCGGCGTTATGCACAAGTCTTGAGTAAAAAGCATTTCTGACTTTGACTCAAAAATAAAAGACCCCCCCAACAAATCTGCCCCGGTTACAATCGCAACTGGCCTTGCCGCGTTAGATTGGGAGCGCCCTTCACGACGGCAATGCGATCACCTACCAGAAAAGAAGCTTTGTAAGAGCAGCCGATCGGTAATCCCTCATTTTTCATTGCTTTTGCCCGCATGAGCCAAATCTCACCCTTAAGAGGGATTTCAGTTCCCCCGCCTCACCCCTGCGCACAAGAAAAAATGGTTGTACATCCTGAGTTTGAGTATTCTCAAAAAATGACAGACTAAATTTCTGCGGCCTGGCTCAACTTGAGCAGATGATCCCGACAAATAATATCGACTTCGTCGATCAACTTTTGCGTACGCGCTGACAACCACTCCAAAGCTTCCTGGCTAATCTCAAAATGCTTTGAATACCGCGCTTTGACATAAGCTTCGTTTACCACATTAA
>NZ_JBLZOF010000035.1:0-565 GCF_049199085.1 Ochrobactrum sp. EDr1-4 | reverse complement strand
GACTGGGTTGATGAGCCCCATACATCCAAGGGATACCAATCTGATTTTGATCTTCTGATTATTGTCAATGACAGGCGACTAACGGAATTTTCAACATATTGGAATAAGGCGGATGACCGGCTCATCCGCGCACAGGATTTGAAGACCCCTGTTAAGTTCATCGTTCACTCGAGACGAGAGATCAACAATGCGCTTAAGCAAGGACAGTACTTTTTTGTCGATATCAGACGCCAGGGAATTGTGCTCTATGAGCTCGATGATGAGCCATTGGCCGAACCGCGGCCAATATCAGATCGTGACGCATATCAAATCGCGAAGGGGCATTTTGAGGATCGCTTGCCGCATGCGCAGAATTTTGTAAAAGGTGCCAAATTCTACTTTCAAGAAAGGGACTTTAAGGAAGCTGCTTTTCTTTTCCACCAGGCCATTGAGCAAGCGTATTCCGGTTTGCTTCTCACGTTGACCAATTACACGCCTGCTTCGCATAACATTAAGTTTTTACGGAGCATTGCGGAAAGCCAGGCGCCAGGTTTGGCGGATGTTTGGCCGCGAGATCAGCAGCGCT
>NZ_JBLZOF010000034.1:0-879 GCF_049199085.1 Ochrobactrum sp. EDr1-4 | reverse complement strand
CAACCGTGCCAAGTGGCGAACCATCCGCTGCGGTGATCGTTGCCGTTGCACCAGGCTCACCGGTAATTGTCAGCGTGACACCGTCTTCGCCAACTGCAACCTCAACCAATGGCGCGTCAGGTGCCAGGGTATCTGGAACCGGAACGACAGCCGCATCTGAGACATTGCCTGCAACATCTGTCTGCGTGACGGTCACATCCTGTGCATCGAGCGGATCAAGAAGGATCGAACCTGCTCCGTCACCATCAAGAACAACCGTGCCAAGTGGCGAGCCATCCGCTGCGGTGATCGTTGCCGTTGCACCAGGCTCACCGGTAATTGTCAGCGTGACACCGTCTTCGCCAACTGCAACCTCAACCAATGGCGCATCAGGTGCCAGAGTATCTGGAACCGGAACGACAGCCGCATCCGAGACATTGCCTGCAACATCTGTCTGCGTGACGGTCACATCCTGTGCATTGAGCGGATCAAGAAGGATCGAGCCTGCGCCCTCACCATCAAGAACAACCGTGCCAAGTGGCGAACCATCCGCTGCGGTGATCGTTGCCGTTGCACCAGGCTCACCGGTAATTGTCAGCGTGACACCGTCTTCGCCAACTGCAACCTCAACCAATGGCGCATCAGGTGCCAGGGTATCTGGAACCGGAACGACAGCCGCATCCGAGACATTGCCTGCAACATCTGTCTGCGTGACGGTCACATCCTGTGCATCGAGCGGATCAAGAAGGATCGAACCTGCGCCCTCACCATCCAGAACAACCGTGCCAAGTGGCGAGCCATCCGCTGCGGTGATCGTTGCCGTTGCACCAGGCTCACCGGTAATTGTCAGCGTGACACCGTCTTCGCCAACTGCAACCTCAACCAATGGCGCATCAGGTG
>NZ_JBLZOF010000033.1:0-946 GCF_049199085.1 Ochrobactrum sp. EDr1-4 | reverse complement strand
AGAACGGAGTTTCTCCATGGAGCCTCGAATGGAGTTTCTCTCAAGCGATCAGAGTAAGCGTGACAGCCATCGTCAGTGGCCAGCTGATTTAAAAGCCCGGATTGTTTCGGAAAGCTTGCGCCCTGGTGTGACGGTGCAGGAAGTTGCCGATCGTTATGGCGTGCGTGCCAATTATTTGTCTTCATGGCGCACGCTGGCACGCCAGGGCAAGCTTGTGCTGCCTCCGCCCGAAGATGATACGGAATTTGCGGCGATCATAGTAACGGAGTCTGCAATTGAACAGATGACAACACCAGTTTCGCGCGTTGAGATATTCAGCGGGACCGTTATCATCCGGCTGGAAGAAGGTGCGTCGGCTTCCCGGATTGCAGCTGTTGCAAGCGCGCTTGCGGATCTCAAATGATCTTCCCTTCCAACCGAGTGCGGATCATGGTGGCCACCAAACCTGTCGATTTCCGCAAAGGCCATGACGGGCTTGCTGCGTTGGTGAAGAACGAACTGCGCAAGGATCCATTTACGGGAACTGTATTTGTCTTTCGCTCGCGCAAGGCTGATCGGCTCAAGCTGATCTACTGGGATGGCACGGGTATGGTTCTGGCCTATAAACGGTTGGAAACGCATACCTTCAGCTGGCCGGATGTCCGGGATGGGCTGATGTCGTTGAACCATGCGCAGTTTGAGGCGTTGTTTGCAGGGCTCGACTGGCGACGTGTCCGTGCAGTGGAAGCACGAGCGCCTATGACTGTTTAAATGCTGCGACACGGTGACTCTGCCGCCATATTCATCAGACAAATCAAGGCCAGATTTGGTAAGTTTGGCGCATGCTGGACGCTGCCGATCTGCCTGACGATATTGCTGAGTTGAAGGCGCTTCTGATCGCAGCAACAGCGCTCGGTCTTCGTAAAGATGATCGGATTGCGCGGCTGGAGAAGCTGGTTGCAGCCTT
>NZ_JBLZOF010000032.1:0-1023 GCF_049199085.1 Ochrobactrum sp. EDr1-4 | reverse complement strand
CTAGAGCGTGTCCGCTTTACTCGGGGTCATATCCGCACGATTTGAAGTAGTTGGCGCATTCTTGTGGTTCGAACAGCGTAAGGATTTGGCCAACGGTATTCCATAAGCCGTCGACCGTTCGCTCGGCTTTTGCGCGCAAGACGGCCTTGAGCTTCGCAAATGCCTTCTCGATGGGGTTGAAGTCGGGACTGTATGGAGGAAGGTAAAGCAACCGGCATCCGGCGTCTTCGATTGCGTGACGTACTCCTTCCGCTTTGTGTGCAGGCAGATTATCCATGATGACGATGTCGCCCGGCACCAAGGTTGGAATGAGAACCTGCTGGACATAGGCCTGGAATGCTACCCCGTTCATCGCGCCGTCCAAAACCATGGGTGCCGTCATTCCAGATAGCCTGAGGGCTCCGGTAAACGTCGTCGTCTTCCAATGGCCGTGTGGGACCGGTGAACGGCATCGATCTCCGCAAGGGGCACGTCCACGAAGCCGGGACATCTTCGTGCTCAGGCCGGTTTCATCGATGAAGACGAGCCGCGCCGGATCGAGATCGAGTTGGTCGTCGAACCAATCCTGACGACGTTTCAGCAGGTCAGGACGCTCCTGCTCCAGTGCATGCGCGGCCTTTTTTTGAAAGTCCAGCCGCGCTTTCGTAGCCAGACGTCAAGCGCGCTACGGCCGATCGATATGGCTCTGTCCTCGCGCAATCGCAGAACCATCTCGTTGAGCGTGATATCCTTTTCCTCTTCGATTATGCGGATGATGAAGTCCTCGTGAGCATCAAGGCGTGAACCACCGCGTCGGCCCTGCTTAGCAGGCGTAAACTGGCCCGCCCGTGCGCTGGCAATCCAGGCGATGGCCGTTGAAATGCCAATTCCAAATCTGGCTGCCGCCGATCTCGCCGACATGCCAACGCGTGACGCAGCCAGAACGCGGCTACGCAAATCATCACTGAAAGCTCGGGTCATATTGCCTCCGACCAAATCACCAGTCGAAGCGATAGAATCAGAATTCAGCAGCCAAGGGAATCC
>NZ_JBLZOF010000031.1:0-1120 GCF_049199085.1 Ochrobactrum sp. EDr1-4 | reverse complement strand
GTGTGAGGTCAGGCTGAAGCGCGACTTTTCGGTTTGAGTTTACGCAAAACGATGTCTGTTTGCGAAGAGTTTCTGCCGAAAGACTTCTGCAGGTGTTTTGTACCCTAAACATTTGCGCGGTGTATTGTTGAGGCGATGACAGATGAATGCGAGGTCTCGATCACTGAGGGTGAGCGGATCAAGGTCTCGGGGAAGCCAGCGTCTTGTGCGTCTGTTGGTGTTCTCAACAGTGCCTTTCTGCCAGGGGGATTGGGGGTCACAGAACCAGATTTGCGCCCCTATCCCATTCTGCAGATAAGCCCACTCTGTAAACTCAGTACCACGATCAAAGGTTATTGATCGGCGGGCGATTTGGGGCAGGGGCTGGAGTGCTCTAATCACACCTTCCATCAACGGCTTTGATTGACGATCATTATTGCGCAACAAAACCGTGAAGCGGCTCACCCGCTCGACCAGAGACGTTACATTGGCGTTGCCAAACCTCTTGCGAAACTGGATAGTGTCGCCTTCCCAATGACCGAACTGCTTGCGCCTAGAAACCATGTCTGGACGATAAAGGATGCTCAGTTCCGGTGGAAAGCGGCGTCCATGATGACGTCGGGCATGACGTGGACGTCGTTTGGCACGACGTTCGGGCAGATGTTTCCAAAGCCCTTCTTGCCGACCATCAGCGGAATACACAAACTGATAGATCGTTTCATGACTGACAGAAACGGGATGCCGCTCCAACCGCATTCTCCCGGCAATCTGTTGCGGCGACCATCCATCGCTGATGTGATCGATCACGGACTGCCGTAGCTCATCATACCGGATGAGCTTGCGTTGCTTCGAACGCCGCTCGCGGCATTTCTGGTCAGCAATCGTGCAGTAATAACCGTTTAAATCCTTGATCTCATCATCGTGAAACTGATTGCGCTTAAGTTCACGAAAAATGGTCGAGCGGTGCCTTCCAAGTCTCTCAGCAATAACGTCAACGGAAAGCTTTGCAATACGCCAGCGCGCTATTTTGCGGCGTTCATCCAGATCAATATGCGAATAGGTGCGGTCCATGACAGGTTCCTTGCATTCGATAACTCATTGTTATCATTTGCAAGTCGCACTTCAAACTAGAACCCACCCC
>NZ_JBLZOF010000030.1:0-1170 GCF_049199085.1 Ochrobactrum sp. EDr1-4 | reverse complement strand
TGGACTTCCCCTTCAAAAGTGGAGGGCTTCTGTTAGACAAAACTGACAGGAGACTTAGAATTGAAGCAGCGAGAATTTACAGAAGAGTTCAAACGCGAAGCCGTTCGGATTTTAACGACGAGTGGTCGAAGCATTTCGTCGGTTGCCGATGACCTCGGGATTGGTAAGTCAACGCTTGACCGTTGGCGGCGCAATTTTGCTGAGAAAGATCTGCTTTCTGGTCCGCATGAGGACATGAGCCAGGAGCTTGCCCGGCTTCGTAAAGAAAACGAGCTTCTACGCCAAGAACGAGATTTATTAAAAAAAGCGACGGCCTTCTTCGCTCGGGAGACAAGTCGATGAAATTTGCGTTCATCGACACGGAGAAGGCCCATATGTCTCTATCACGGCTATGTGCTTTCGCAGGCGTCAGCATCAGCGGCTATTATGCATGGAAGCATCGTTTGCCCAGTCGTCGTCAGCTTGATGACATGATTATTCTGGCTCACATTCGTAATCAGTTTGCACTGTCACGTGGAACCTATGGTAGCCCTCGAATGCATGTTGAACTGAATGAAGAATGCATTCGAGCAGGTCGTCACCGCACGGCGCGACTGAGTGCCAAGAAAATGATTTGAAAGCCCGGCAGAAAACGCGCTTCAAACGCACGACCGACAGCAATCATGGTGAGCCTGTCGCACCCAATCTTCTGGATCAGGACTTCACTTGTGACGGACCAGATCAGAAATGGGGTGTCGATATCAGTTACATATGGACCGCAGAAGGATGGCTGTATCTGGCAATCGTTGTCGATCTTTATTCTCGTCGCATCATTGGCTGGGAAGCGCGTGACCGAATGAAAAAGGACCTTGCTATCTGTGCTTTGAAGAAGGCCATTGCAATCCGGCAACCAAAGCCGGGTTTGATCCAGCATTCGGACAGGGGAAGCCAATATGCCAGTTATGAGTATCGTAAAATCCTCAAAGCGCACAGCATGCTTCCATCCATGAGCGGCAAAGGAAATTGTTACGATAATTCGATGGTGGAAACCGTCTTCAAAACGTTCAAGTCAGAACTGATATGGCGAACTGTGTTCTACACACGTAAGGATGCAATCAAAGCCATTGGCGAATACATTGACGGCTTCTATAATCCTGTGCGCAGACATTCTGCACTCGGGTATAAATCACC
>NZ_JBLZOF010000003.1:0-777876 GCF_049199085.1 Ochrobactrum sp. EDr1-4 | reverse complement strand
CCGTGGAAGACTACCACGTTGATAGGCCGGGTGTGGAAGTGCGGCAACGCATGTAGCTTACCGGTACTAATAGCTCGATCGACTTGATCACTCTCATTTACAATATCCATCGAACAATGTTCGATAGATATTAGTTTAGTTTATGTCCTTACGGCTGAGCGCCTGACTAACGTCAGGCTAGCCTGCGGACAGCACGCCGAAACATCGGCGACGGCCAGTCGGCCTTGCGAAGCTTCGCTTCGAAACGCTTAAACTGATATCGTTTTATTATCTGCACGAAAGACAACCAGCTTCTCATATTTGTGTTCTTCGCCGACCTGGTGGTTATGGCGGAGCGGCTGCACCCGATCCCATTCCGAACTCGGCCGTGAAACGCTCCAGCGCCAATGGTACTTTGTCTTAAGACACGGGAGAGTAGGTCGCTGCCAGGTCTGCTAAGCACACAAATAATCAACATCTTCTCAAATCCATACAAACAGACTTTCAACGCAGTAAGCGCGCAAAATACCGAATATATGACTAAGTGAGAGTGGCTCGGAGCAGCCCGTTCGGTCTAAAATCGATAATCAATCGATTTTTAAACGATCTCACCTCATCAGGCCTAACCTAGTATAAGGGCCTGACTTCGCTTCCGGGCTCAAAAGTCCGTAATTCTTTGACGCGGGGTGGAGCAGCCCGGTAGCTCGTCAGGCTCATAACCTGAAGGCCGCAGGTTCAAATCCTGCCCCCGCAACCAAAATCTCAAAAAAAAATACTAAAACCTTTGATGCACACGCCATATTCGTAGCTATACCGCCTCTACAAGCTACATGAGAAGCCCGTTCAACCAAATCGATAATCAATCCATAGCTGCGGGATTTTTGTTTTTTGCAGACGTTCCAATGGTTTGACGTTCTATCCTGCCTAGAATTGCACCCAATTCACCGTGCCAGTTTGCATCGACTTGGCCATGTTTTTGGCCCGGCGTCAGAGAAATCTTGTCAATTAAGCAGCGAAGTCGCTGCGAGGCGGCCTGTCGTTGTTCGGGATCGTTCAGCGCTTTTTTTAAGTGCTGTGACTTGCATCCTATAGATCGCGGAAGCGCTTGGAAGAATGTCAGGCATGCCATCTGGCAGATTTACGAGGAGGGCGGTTAGCTCTGCCTTGCGCGTTTCCAATAGGTCCATCTTTTGTTTCATGGACTGATGATACATGACATTGGTTATGGCTTCGACAATCTCTAGAGTCATAATATGACGTTCAAGTCCTGCAAGCACGCGAGCTTCCAGTATGCTCCGCGCAATCGTTCGACTGTTCGTGCAGGTTCCTTTGCTGATGTGGTTGGAGCAAACAAAGCGATCTAAACCGCGCAGCGAGTGTGAGCCTTGGCATATGCCGCATGTGACGAGGCCAGACAGAAGCGATTTTGGTCTGCGGGTTCCGTTTAAGCGGTTTTGTTTGTGATGGTTACGAATAGCCTCTGTGACGTGGATGAACGTCTTGGCAATCTCGCCCTGACGCGCACGCACCGCGTGCCAGAGTGCGTCATCAACAATACGGAGTTCCGGAACGTCTTTGATAATCCAGTCGGATTTTGGATTGAGTCGTGAAACCCGTTTGCCGCTTGATGGGTCTTTGATATAGCGCAGCCTGTTCCAGATCAAACGACCGATATAGAGTTCATTGTTTATGAGCGTGGTGTCAAGCTTTACATGTCCGCGGATAGTGGTGTCGTTCCATAGCTTTCCCGCAGGTCCTGAAACGCCTTCTTCATTTAATGTGCGTGCAATGGTGCGTGTACCAATACCGTTGGCGAATTCCAAAAAGATGCGGCGAATGATGATGGCTTCATAGTCGACGATCTCGTGGTCCTGTCGTCGTCGCCGGGAATGTAGATCGGGAGCGAATCCTTCCAGCCAGGGTGCTGCGCGTCAAGAGACGATAGTGGGCCGACGCCCGCCGGTCCTTGATCCGCCATTCGCTTCCATTCGACGAGTTTCAGGATAAGTTTACAAGAGAGATTAATGAAACCATCTAGCCTGAGCGAGATTCGAATTTCGTTAGAAATGTCGCCGACGAACCCTCGTACATGGTCGTGGTTGCTGCCCGCTAAAGCGAACCTCATCAGTTTTCGGAGATATTCTGCCAGCGACGATGAACCATATTCCGAGATTCCGACGGCGGTTTTTGGGAATGGCGCCGAATACATTCGGCGCAAGGGCAACCCAGCGAAGGAGGAGTGATGTCTCTTCGCGCCGAAACCACTACGCGCAAAAGGCCACAAACAGGCTTGCCGCAGGACCATCGTCCCGGTCAAGCTTGGTCTCGACACCTTAAGAAGTAAGCGTGCGCCCTGATATTTGGCATATGACATTCGATATTGGTGAAGAGGACGCTCGTCGGCTGCGGACATCCGGTGGCTTAGGAGAAAAGCCTTCAGCCAGGCAACGACAGGATCTCCTTTCGGGGTAGTCTGCGCGGCCTTTCGAGGATTTGTCAGGACTTGCACGATCTCTATCTGAAGGTCGAACGCCTCGTCTGTGTCGCGGCTATTAAGTTCGCGGTTCAAGGCATCGAGCTGGACTAAATCGCCCCTGTGCCGCGCGAACTCGGTCCTCAGCTCCGCGTCGGCAAGTGGCGCACCTTGAGGATCAAGCCAGCAAGCTCAAAAAATGTTTCGGAATTGTGACGTCCTCCCCTGGGGCCGAAACGTCTCTGAATCTGTTCAGCGAGGCAATCATTCGACTGACCTAAGGCTCGGAAGTAGGGAACCACACTCCTCAAAGATGTCCTTCTCGGGAAAGGAGAGGTCAGTCGGAATTTGATCTGGTGCGCCGGGACACTCTCACGATGCTTTTGAAAAGTGCCGATCAACAAGGGCGATTCCACAGATGGAAGCCATTAAGTAGCAATGGGTTGATGGCGCGGTAGAGGCTCCGTAAAGCGAGCTTCGTGTCCCCGAGCTTTGGGCGCTAATCCAAGCCTGCGACTTTATAAGAATGGCCTATGAAACGATCCTATCGACGGCTCTTGTTACTCTATCCGATGCCCAGCGGAATCGGATGCCGCTATCGTGTACCGTAACCTTCATGGAGATATGCCGTAAGGCGTGATGGTATCTCGCTTTTAAAGGTTGCTAGATTGCTACCTCCAACGAATGTCGGTATCGGTAGTTGTGTGTCCGCAACCAAATATCACCCAAATACGTCAATCATCTTATGCAGCCCCATGCACCTATATCTACTTATGTGCGTACCGTTCGGCCAAAATCGATAATCAATTACACGACAAACCGGATAAATCCGGAACACAAAACCAAAGTATCCAAAAATCTAAAGAAGATATATCAACCGTGTTGCCCGTATAACAATACAAGGGCAAAACGCCCCCAACAACAGCCCGCCCCGAGCGGGCTATTTGCTTTATAAGGTAGCATCCAGAATTTGTGCTCTGTGCATTTTGGAAACATGAAAATCACGGCGCGGTTTTTTTGTGAAAATAATCGATATTGGACTATCCAAAATAGCTTTTAATTGGCCTAGAAACTTTGGTAACGGCCGTTTTTAATCAGCCTATTAATCGGCGCAGAATATAGGCCCTCAAGAAATCTATCAAGAGAATAGATAAGAATTAAAAATATTATTTATACTTGATGCGTTACCCCAATCTGTATTTACTCACGAATTGTAACGGGTTTAAACTTTTTTGGGAAGGGCAAGTCGATGACAGATATTGTGCAGCCGATACGTGGCACAAAGGGTGCGGATATTGTAGGGCCGCGTAATCTGGAAGTGGAAGCGCAGAACCCCGATATTCTGCTGCCCCCTGAAACAGATCATGGCGGCATTCCAAATCTGAAATTTCCTTTTGCCATGGCACATAACCGTCTTGAAGACGGTGGTTGGGCACGTGAAGTTACCCAGCGTGAAATGGGCAGCTTGAAAGAGTTGGCAATTGTCAACATGCGCCTTCCTGCTGGCGTCGTTCGCGAGATGCATTGGCACAAAGAAGCCGAGTGGGCTTATGTCCTGAAAGGGAAGGTTCGCTTCTATTTGGTGGATGATAAGCGTCAGACATTGGTTGAAGATCTTGAGCCGGGTGACCTTTGGCTTGCGCCTGCCGGTTTTCCACATGCAATTCAGGGGCTTGAAGAGGGCACGGAGTTCGTACTTGTCTTCAACGACGGTAATTTCTCTGAAAACCAGACTTTGCTTGTGACAGAGCTATTTGCACATACTCCGCGCGAAGTTCTTGCTAAGAATTTTGGTGTACCTGAAAGCGCTTTTGACGGTATTCCTTCCGAAGAAAAATATATTTTCCGCCAGCCTGTACCAGCTCCGCTCGAAGAAGTTCGTCGTGATCTTGGTGCAGTGAGCTTTACGGACAAGTATGTGTTCCGTGCATCCAAGCAGCAGAAGAACCATTTTGAAGGTGGTGCGACGCAGGTTGTCGACAGCAGCAATTTCGCAGTGACCAATCTTGCGGCGCTGTTTATCGATCTGGAACCGGGTGGCATGCGTGAAATTCATTGGCATCCCGATGCTGATGAAATTCAGTATTATATCAGTGGTCAGGCCCGCATGACGGTTTTTGATGCTGTCAACAACGCGCGTACCTTCGATTTCGTTGCGGGCGATGTAGGCTATGTACCCAAGACATTGGCGCATTACATCGAAAATACCGGCAATGAGCCTGTCCGTGTTCTGAACGTCTTTCACACCGGTGAATATAAGGACGTATCTCTCAACAACTGGCTTGCATTGACGCCGAAAGAGCTCGTGAAGGGGCATCTTGATGTTGGTGATCCGCTGATGGGAGCGCTGCGTCAGAAATACCAGACGATCGTCAAAGGCTGACGCTTCGCTGAGATCTAAGGAGTTCGTTCTGATGAACGAACTCCCTTATTTTCCGTACGATACTATGTGCAATTTTGGGTGCCATGGGCTGTTGATCGCGTCGGACTAATCCTTTGGCGTTTGAGGCGGCAGCTATGTCAAGGGGAATGATCATGGAAGAATTCATGTCGAAGATGCTGGTCTCTGACCTCATCCCGATCTTTGTTGTTATGATCTTAGGCTATGTCAGCGGTAAGAAAAACATCTTCGCAGAAGATCAGGCAAAAGTTTTCAATAAGCTGGTTCTGGATTTCGCACTTCCCGCCGCTCTGTTTGTTTCCATCGTTCGCGCGGACCGCGCGATGTTGTTTGAAAATGCGACATTGACGATTATTTCTTTCGTCGGTCTGGTTGCGCTTTTCATGCTTTCCTACTTCACGATGCAGTGGTTCTTCAAGCGAAGCAAGGCGGAAGCCGCCGTTTGCGCCTTGATCGCCGGATCACCAACAATCGGATTCCTAGGCTACGCTATCCTGGATCCTCTTTATGGCACCGGCGTTGAAACTGGTCTTGTCATCGCCATTGTGGCGATTGTTGTGAACGCTGTTACCATTCCGATTGGGCTTTACCTCTTGAATGCAGGTGGCGGCGGCGACAAGACAACTGCTGATGCACCCAAAGACAATGCACTGCTTTCCGCGTTCAAGGAGCCAGTGGTGTGGGCCCCAGTGCTGGCCGTAGCGCTTGTTCTTGTTGGCATTAAAGTGCCTGCCCAGTTCGATCCAACTTTCAAACTGTTGGCACAGGCCAATTCCAGCGTGGCGGTTTTTGCAGCGGGTCTGACACTTGCAGCCTACAAAATCGAACTCGACAAAGAAGTTGCCTACAATACGGCTTTCAAGCTCATACTGATGCCCGGTGTATTTCTGATTGCTGGCTGGCTCTGCGGTCTTAGCCCGCTCGTTCTGCAAATGCTGGTTCTCAGTGTTGCGCTTCCGCCAGCATTCTCGGGCATTATTATTTCCAGCCGCTTTCAGGTTTATACGCGAACAGGAACATCGTCACTTGCAGTCAGCGTGCTAGGTTTTGTGATCGCTGCTCCAGTGTGGGTATATCTTGCAAAAATTCTCGGAAGCTAAATAATTTTCTGGAGTTGTTATGGCGCGGATACTCATCGCTATTTCTAGTAACTTTGGTGCAAATCTTGTGCTTGCACGGCTTCTTTCTCCGGTTCTTGAAGAACTGGGCGCGAGTGTCAGAATTCGGCGCGTGGAACTTCAAGCTCCAAGCGCCGAGTTGTCAGAACTAGAATATGCTTCGGCGATTGATCTTGAGTGGGCGGACGGGTTTGTATTCTCTTCGCCCTCTCACACCGGATTAATGTCATCGGCGATGAAGGCGTTTATCGATGCCAATCACGAGGCTGCAGTAAACGGTAAATATCTCAACAAGACATTTACTGGTATGGCGACTTCAGGCTTTGCCCATGCAGGGCAAGAGCGCGTTGTTGATGATTTGAATGCAGTCGCTGCAGCATGGGGGTGCTTGGTCGTTACGCCAAGCACGGCAAATCCCGACTTAAACAGGCTGAATGGCAATCCATTTGGTCTAAGTTTTGTGCTTCAACATGGAAAAATTGCCGATGTTGACGTCGTCACGCAGGTTCTGAAAATTCACTTCAAACGCTTTGTAGCAGTAACGGAGGCTCTCACTTCTTTGAAAGAGTGAGTCCTTCCAACAAACTCTTAGAGCGTATCCCAAAAGTTTTTCATATTTTTCAGGATACGCTCTAAGTTTTTCTTGGAAATTGCTCTAATCCTCATCCACCACGCGCAGGCGCATTTGGGTGGGTGCGTTATCCGACTGTCGCGTCGGACGCTGAGGCTCTTCAGCAGGTGCCGGGCCAAATTCCAGCGCTTCGATCTTTGCACCGCGCTTCGTCACTTTGTTTGAAGACACCAGAATATCGTCAATGTCTTTGTTGGCTTGTAGGAAATGGGTTTGCAGCTTGCGCACGCGTTCATCAAGGCGACCCACATCTTCCATTAAACGCACCACTTCGCCCTGAATGACATGGGCTTGCTCGCGCATACGCGCGTCTTTGAGGATTGATTGAATAACCTGAATTGAAAGCATCAGCAGCGAGGGTGAAACGATCACGATCCGCGCGCGGTGAGCGCGATGTATCAGCGCTTCAAAATGCTCGTGAATATCCGCAAAGATCGATTCAGAAGGCACGAACAAGAAGGCCGTGTCCTGTGTTTCGCCCGTGATCAGATATTTGTCGGAGACGTCTTTGATATGTACTTCCATATCGCGTCGAAACTGCGCAATGGCGGCCTTACGTGCCTCAGGCTGTTCGGTTGCACGCATGGAATTCCATGCTTCGAGCGGAAATTTTGCGTCAATCACCAATGATGGTGAGTTGTTAGGCATCCTCACGAGGCAGTCGGGGCGTGTTCCATTGGACAGTGTTGCCTGAAACTCGTAAGCGCCTTGCGGCAAGCCATCGGCAATGATCGCTTCCATGCGTGACTGGCCGAATGCGCCGCGCGTCTGCTTGTTGGCGAGGATTGCCTGCAACTGCACGACCTGACCGGCAAGCGACTGGATATTGTTTTGTGCTGTGTCGATGACCGCTAGACGCTCCTGCAACTTTGCAAGATTTTCATGGGTGGAGCGTGTCTGCTCGGTCATGGTCTGGCCGATGCGATGGGTCATGCCGTCGAGACGTTCGCGGATTGATTGATTAAGCTCTGCTTGTCGTGAGCCGAAGACTTCGGCCATGGTCTGCATCCGCCCCTGCATTTCGGATTGGGCTTTCAGAATCTCCGCCATGCGATATTCCGCATCGCGCGCACGGTCTTCGGCCTGTGCTTCCGCAACGGCACGAAGTCGGGCAGATCGGGCCGCCGCAATGAGAAAGATTGCAAGGCAAACAACCAGCACGACTATGCCCGCAAGGAGTATATCTCCAAGCGTGAAAGAGGTTGCGCCAAGCTGCAAAAGTGGTTCGTTCAAGAGATTCTGGTTTTCCATAGGTGAAGCTTAGCTGATTCGTGTTGCCTTGATGAGATCAAAACAAGAACATTTTGCAAGTTATAATTGACGATTCTCGCGCAAGCGATTACGTGAAACGCATGTCTATTAAACCGCTTATCATTCTTCCGGATCCTCTTCTGCGTGAACTGTCCAAGCCAGTTGAACGCTTTGACGATCAATTGCGCAAATTTGCCGGCGACATGTTTGATACCATGTATGACGCGCCGGGCATTGGTCTCGCTGCCATTCAGGTGGGCGAACCTCTGCGGATGCTGGTGATTGATCTCGCTAAGGAAGACGCTCCGAAAGAGCCGCACGTCTTCATCAATCCGGAGATTGTAGTCTCATCGGACGAGCGCAGCGTCTATGAAGAAGGCTGCCTTTCCATCCCGGATTATTATGCTGAGGTTGAGCGACCTGCGACGATCAAGGTCAATTACTTCGATGCGGATGGCAAGGAAAAGTCGATGGAAGCCGATGGGCTGATGGCGACCTGCTTGCAGCATGAAATCGATCATCTGAATGGCGTGCTGTTTATCGATCATATCTCCAAACTTAAGCGCGATATGGTGATCAAGAAGTTCAAAAAGCTCGCAAGCCAGCGCGCGCCAAGTAAGGCTTTGTGATGCGGATCGTCTTTATGGGGACGCCGGATTTCTCCGTGCCAATCCTCACAGCTATCATCGGTCAGGGCTATGAAGTGGTCGCGGTCTATTCGCAGCCACCGCGTCCGGCTGGCCGTCGCGGACTGGAACTGACCAAGTCGCCGGTGCACGAAAAGGCCGAAGAATTTGGCATTCCGGTTTTCACGCCGAAAAGTCTCAAAGGCACCGAAGAGCAGGACGTCTTTGCGAGCCTTGAAGCCGATGTCGCAATTGTCGTGGCTTATGGCCTGCTGCTGCCACAGGCTATTCTCGATGCGCCGCGTTTGGGTTGTTACAATGGCCATGCCTCGCTTCTGCCGCGCTGGCGTGGAGCGGCGCCTATTCAGCGTGCGATCATGTCCGGTGATACTGAAACCGGCATGATGATTATGAAAATGGATGTGGGGCTTGATACTGGTCCCGTTGCCATGGTCGAGAAAGTTGCGATCACGCCGGATATGTCGGCAGGTGAATTGCATGATCGTTTGAGCTTGATCGGTGCTGATCTGATGGTGCGCGCATTGGGCGCGCTTGAGCGTGAGAGTCTAACGCTTCAGCCGCAGGCCGACGATGGTGTAACTTATGCCGCCAAGATCGACAAGGCCGAGGCGCGTATCGACTGGTCGAAGCCTGCGAAGGATGTTCACAACACAATCCGCGGCATCTCTCCGTTTCCGGGTGCGTGGTGCGAGATGGAAATCAACGGTGCAGTCGAACGCGTCAAACTCCAGCGCTCCACATTGGGCGAAGGTAGTGGAACGCCAGGAACCGTGCTTGATGATCGTCTGACGATTGCTTGTGGTGATGGCGCTGTGCGTCTTGTGACATTGCAACGGTCTGGCGGTAAGCCTTTGCCTGCACAAGAGTTTCTGCGTGGTGCAAACGTGACGAAGGTGCTTTGAGCGGTGCCTCGTTATAAGATCACGGTCGAATATGACGGCACGCCCTATGTCGGCTGGCAGCGGCAGGAAAACGGCTATGCTGTGCAGAACGCCATTGAAAAGGCGTTTAAGAAGTTTTGCGGTGAAGATCTGACACTAGGTGCAGCGGGGCGTACAGATACGGGTGTTCATGCTTGCGCTCAGGTTATTCATGTTGATCTTGCCAAGGATTGGGGTGCGGCCAAGGTTCGCGATGCGTTGAACGCGCATCTGGTGATGGCCAACGAGCGCATCAGTATTTTGAATGTCGAAAAGACAACGGATGCTTTTGATGCGCGGTTTTCGGCGCGTGGCCGACATTATCTTTATCGCATTCATAATCGCCGTTCGCCCTTAGCGATAGATTATCAGCGCGTGTGGTGGGTGCAGAAGCGCCTTGACCACGAAGCCATGCATGAAGCTGCAAAGCGCTTGCTCGGCGAACATGATTTTACGACATTTCGCGCGACGCAATGTCAGGCAAAAAGCCCGATCAAGACGCTCGACCGGCTCGATATTACGCGTACGGGCGATTATGTCGAAATGCGGGTTTCGGCGCGTTCATTCTTGCATAATCAGGTGCGTTCCTTTGCAGGCAGCCTGATGGAAGTGGGCGTTGGCCGCTGGACGGCTGATGATTTGCAGGCCGCTTTGGAAGCGAAAGACCGCAAGGCTTGCGGTCAGGTTGCGCCACCTTATGGTCTGTATCTGGTTGGCGTCGACTACCCGTTTCCGTTTTAGAGCACGTTTCGATCTGATTGAATGAGATCCGCGCTCTAATTCTTTGTTTAGACGCGCATCTTGTCCGAAAACCGTTTCACACTTTTCGGGATGCGCTTTAAAAACTCTCCGCGCCAATTCCGATGCCAAACAGCTGTTGCAGGAACACTGTGATAAACAGTGAGCCGAAAAACACACAGGCATAAAATGGTGCGACATAGGCGTGCGGGCGTTGCAGTACGATGAATGTCAGTCGGTAGCTCAAGATAATTGAGATGCCGAAAAGTACAAAAGCGAACAGCGTCGCAAAATCCAGCGCTCCCGGAAAGAACAGTTGAATGAGGGTTATTGGCGCGAAAAGCCAAGCCAGCAACGCGCTGCCCCAATTGGTTGCGATGACGTAAGGCGCGTAACGCTTTGATATGCCAATGCGGCGGGCAAGTAGGCCGATAATGACAAGCGGAATTATCCACGCAGCAATATCAACGATAGCTGCACGGATAACGATTGCAAGGCGGAGACCAGCTTCATCGCGGCCCGCTGTCAGATCGGCCGAATAGGCGACCCATGTCGCAAGAAGCGGCGGGAGAGCCACGATAATCGCATAGAAAGATGCCCAGAAATCTTCTGCTGAGATGTCCAGATATGCAAGGCCGTCTTTGCGGCCAAGCATCATCTTCCAGACGCCCGTGAAATATCTGAAAATATCATCCAGACTGGGCATGTCGTTCCCTTATCCGAAGAAGTCAGCGATGAAGCGTTCGTATATCTGTGTCAGCCCTTCAAGGTCGGCAAGAGCCACGCGCTCGTCAACCATATGCATGGTTTGTCCAACAAGGCCGAATTCGACGACCGGGCAATAATCTTTGATGAAGCGCGCATCTGACGTGCCGCCCGATGTAGACAGCTTCGGACGTTTGCCGGTGACAGCCTCTACAGAAGATGTGAGCGTGCCGATCAGCTTCTCATCGCGTGTGAGGAACACATGGCTCGGATGTTCGCGCCATGTCAGTTCATAATTGATTGGTGTTTCGCGGCCCGGACGAAGGCGGTCATTGCGCGAAGCCTTTTCAAGACGCGAGATGATTTCGGCCTTCAGGCTGTCTGCCGTCCACGTATCGTTGAAACGGATATTTAAGGACGCTACCGCCTTATTGGCTATGACATTGGTGGCCTTGTTGCCAACATCGATGGTGGTGACTTCCAGATTGCTGGCCTGAAAATCTTCAGTGCCTTCATCAAAAGCTGGATAGAGCAGACTATCGACAAGGGTTGTGATGCCACGCACGGGATTTTCGGCAAGGTGCGGATAGGCGGCATGGCCCTGCACACCATGAACTGTGATCGTGCCGGAGATTGAACCGCGACGCCCGATCTTGATCATGTCGCCAAGCGTATCGGGATTTGTTGGCTCGCCAACAAGCGATGCGTCCCATGTTTCACCACGGTCTTTGGCCCATTGTAACAGCTTTTCGGTGCCATTAATCGCTGGGCCTTCTTCATCGCCTGTGATGAGGAAAGAGACGCTGCCCTTGAGGCTACCTTGCTTTTCGATATGACGTGCAACCGCTGCCACAAAGCAGGCAATGCCACCCTTCATGTCGACTGCACCACGGCCATACATGATACCGTCTTCAATCGCAGCGGAAAAAGGAGGGTGCTTCCAGTCGCCTTCATTGCCGGGAGGCACCACATCCGTATGGCCCGCAAACATCAGATGCGCCCCATTGCCAGATTTGCGCGCATAAAGGTTTTCGATGTCAGGCGTATCTTCGTCGGTGAAGACAGGGCGCTGGATTGAAAAGCCCATAGGCTCAAGCATTGCTTCCAATGCGGTCAGCGCGCCGCCTTCAGCGGGCGTAACCGACGGGCAACGAATAAGAGAAGCGAGGTTTTCAGCGGGATTGGTAGGAAGGCTCATGATGTCAAAGCTTTGTTCTGAGAATCGTGTGGGCTTGAGATTAGATCGGGACGCCCCCAGATGAAACAACAATCCCTCGTTAGCGTAAACAAGATGCAGTGCGCATGGGTTTTAGAAAATGGAGGTTCGACGAACCAAAGCTCTTTTAATCGCGGCTTTTCTCAGAATGTCGCAAATCGGGAATGAAATTTCCTTGACCAGAGGGCCACTGTCATCGTTAGTTAAAAAAAGGTTGATAGCGAGACCCGGGAAACGGGCCGGTCAACGGGAACAGTTTCTAGAAAATGCTTTTCGGAGCATTTTAAAAATGGGAATCCGCTATGCGTTTATTGATGACAGCAGCATTAGGTTTCGTGGCATTGTCTGGCGCAGCTATTGCCCCGGCAAAGGCCGGTCAATGGAGTGAAGCGGGCGGGATTACCAGCATTCCTTATGGGCATCTGGATTACTGCAAGCGCACACCGCGCGATTGCAGTTCGCACCGTGCTCTTGCACCGATGAAACTGACGCCGGATCGTATGAAGCTGCTGCAAAGCGTTAATGCTTCGGTCAATGCCGCGATCAAGCCGGTTTCCGATCAGGACAATTACGGTAAGCGTGATTACTGGACCATTCCGAAGAACGGCAAAGGCGATTGCGAGGATTATGTGCTGCTAAAGCGTGCCAAGCTTATGGCGCGCGGGATCAGCCCGTCGCAGCTTTTGATTACCATGGTGCAGGGAAGCGAGGCACATATCGTGCTGACCGTGCGAACCGATCGTGGTGATTACATTCTCGACAATATGCGATCAGAGGTGTTGCCAGTTGAGAAGACTTCTTATCGCTATATTAAAATGCAGTCACCGTCGCATTCGGGGCAATGGGTTTCAATTGCAGGCCGCTCTGTAAACGTCGCCAGCAATTAATTTAATCACTATAAGCGAGAGCTGTCAGGCAGAAGGGGTCGCATAGCGCGCTCCCTTTTTCATTTGCGCGATTAGCAGACCCAGACTCAGTGTATTTTTTAAGATTGCAGATGAAATCGTTAGCCGTGCAATTGTGATTAACACCATTCATTGTTCGATATTGTTACACAATAAAAGGCGACACAGTGTTCGCAAAAAGTGAACAAAAATGACATGATAACAAATTGGTTACTGCTGATATATGATTCAACATATTGTAAAAAATATATAATTCTAATTTTTACATGCCTGTTAGAAGAAGTTGGGCGCACGAATGTGTGATTAAGAAAACATTTTCGTGACTAGAATTTTTCATCACTGTCACCCATTTGAGGCTCATGAGGACGACGCACAGAACGTCGCCCAAATGACTAAGGAGATAGAAAATGAATAAGTTTGTTCTTGCTGCTGCTGCCCTTGCTCTTAGCGCCGGTGCTGCTTTTGCTGAAAATCCTCATGTAGGTGAACCTGCAGATCTTTATGCAAATGATCGCACTCCTGTTGCTTCGCAGCGCGTAGACAACACCGCAACTGCAACTATTGGCCAGACGGTCAATATGGATGGTTCCGCTCACCGTTTTGGTGATGCATCGCCATCGAGCTACCAGAACTAAGAATACGATTATGACATTGGTCGTTACAGTTTAATTTTAAATCGTAACGACAGAGATTGCGGGTTGTAAGTGCGGCCTCCCAAGGTTCTTACAACCCGATATTTGAAAATGATCAATTTAACAAATCTCCCCGGAGGATGGTTGTTTGCCATCCCGGAGTCCCCGAAGGGATAGGCAAATTGCCATCCGATGGGGTGATAGAAGGATTATGAAAATGAAAAAGTTTGTTCTTGCTACCGTAGCTGTTGCTCTTAGTGCCGGTGCCGCTTTTGCTGGAAACCCACATGTTGGTGAACCGGCTGATCTGTACGCAAAGGATCGCACACCAGTCGCTGCCCAGCGCGTTGATCACACTGCAACTGCATCGATCCCAACGAACACATACTCAGATGGTTCTGCACATCGTTTCAGCGATGCATCGCCTTCGAGCTACCAGAAATAAGCCTTTTGGCAGTGAATACAAAAAAGGCGAAGCTTTCGGGCTTCGCCTTTTTTCTTTGATTATGCTGGCAAATTAATCGCGCAGCAATTCATTGATAGAAGTCTTCGAGCGGGTCTTTTCATCGACGCGCTTAACGATTACAGCGCAATAAAGACTTGGGCCCCAGTTTTCGCCCGGTACATTTTTGCCCGGCATGGTGCCAGCAACGACGACCGAATAAGGTGGCACTTCGCCATAGAATATTTCGCCGGTTGCGCGATCAACAATCTTGGTCGATTTGCCGATGAATACGCCCATGCCAAGCACGGCACCTTCACGAACGATACAGCCTTCAACGACTTCCGAACGCGCGCCAATGAAGCAATTGTCTTCGATGATGGTTGGACCAGCCTGCATTGGCTCCAGAACGCCACCGATGCCGACGCCGCCCGACAGATGCACATTCTTGCCGATCTGCGCACAGGAGCCAACGGTGGCCCATGCATCGACCATCGTGCCTTCATCGACATACGCGCCGAGATTGACGAAGGATGGCATCAGGATCGCATTAGGTGCGATGTAAGCCGAATAGCGCACAACCGAATTGGGAACGGCGCGAATGCCGGCCTTTTCGAATTCATTGGCTGTCCAGCCGTCAAACTTGGAAGGAACCTTGTCCCACCAGGAAGCTTCGCCGGGGCCGCCCTTGATGATCTGCATCGGGTTGAGGCGGAACGAAAGTAGGACCGCTTTCTTGAGCCACTGATTAACCTGCCAGTTGCCGTCCGCCTGTTTTTCTGCCACACGCGCTTCACCGCGATCGAGCAAAAGAAGCGACTGCTCAACAGCATCGCGAACTTCGCCGCGGGTTGCTGTGTTGATGCCATCGCGTTCGTCAAAAGCCTTTTCGATGACCTTTTCAAGGGAGGCGAAATCTGGCTTGGTCATATGGCGGTCTCCATAAACTGGCAGGATAAGCGGCTGCCGTCTTTTTGGCCGGCAGTTGTCAGCCAAGTGATTAAGCGAAGGCAGGATATGGGTCAATCGCGTTATTGTGCGAAATAACTCAACGCAATTGCGCCAGATTAAGAATTTAACGCTGAAAATAATGCTAAGGCAACAAAACGCATTGAAATTGAAGGAGCAGGCAAGCATGAACCCGATGGAGAAGACTGGCTGGACGCCTTTCCCGAATTCTGAGGAAGCCGTTAAACAGGCGCGTACCGTGCCAAAGACACCTCAGACTGAGGCTGAGGCCTATCGGCTTGCCTTCATGGATGATGACTTCATGACGCGACGCGATATGCGTCCGATCCGGCTCCAGCTTGAGCTTTTGAAGCCAGAACTGATCCTTGCGGACCGTGGTATCAAGTCAACTGTCGTTATGTTCGGTGGTGCACGTATTCCAGAACCGGGCGGTGACGCATGGGCCGCAAAGAACGAAGTGCAGAAAAAAAACCTTGAGGCAAATTCGCGCTATTATGAAGAAGCGCGCAAGTTTGCCCGCATCTGCTCTGAATATTCAGCGACCACCTATTATCGTGAGTTTATTGTCGTAACTGGCGGTGGTCCGGGCGTAATGGAAGCGGGCAATCGCGGGGCTGCGGATGTTGGCGCGCCGACTATTGGTCTTAATATCGTGTTGCCGCATGAGCAGGCACCAAACGCTTATGTAACGCCTGACCTTTGCTTCAACTTCCATTATTTTGCGATACGTAAGATGCATTTTCTAATGCGTGCGAAAGCGATCTGCGTATTTCCGGGTGGCTTTGGCACGATGGATGAACTGTTCGAAGCAATGACGCTGATCCAAACCGATCGCATGGAACGCATGCCACTCATTCTGTTTGGCAAAGAGTTCTGGAGCAAGGCGATCAATATCGAGTTTCTGGCAGAGCAGGGCACAATTTCGCCCGCAGATATTGAATTGCTGACCTTCGTTGATACAGCCGATGAGGCTTGGGACGAGATCAAGAATTTCTATAAGCTCTGATCTCTTCGATTTAAGCTTTCAGAGCGCCCGGTCTGTTATGGCCGGGCGTTTTCGTTTTCTGAATATTCGCGTGGGCGGTGAACGAGTGTCACCAGCACGACGGAAATAATCATCAGTAGATACCATGAGCCGAGTTTGCTGAGTGAAACCAGTTCCCAGCCATTGCGCTGGTTTGGATAAAGCCAGACTTTTGACCATGTTCCGATGTTCTCCGCTATCCAGATGAAAAGCGATGTCAGCAGAAACGCGATCAACAGTGGCATTTTATGCCGGAAGCGAAACACGCGATAATGCATCGTTGTGCGCCAGTAGAGCGCGAAGGTTGCGGCAAACAACACCCAGCGCATATCCCATAAGAAGTGGTGGGTGAAGAAATTGATATAGATCGCAGCTGCCAGCACGATCGTCGTCCAAAGCGGCGGATAATTATTGAGCCTTATGTCGAAGATGCGATTGATACGCGCCATATAGGAGCCGACGGCTGCATACATGAAGCCGGAAAACAGCGGTACACCGCCAATGCGGAAGAAGTTTTCCTCTGGATAAATCCACGAGCCAGCATCGGTTTTGAATATTTCCATCGCCGTTCCGACAATATGGAAAATGACGATGACCTTGGCTTCTTCCCAAGCTTCCAGCTTGAAGACAAGCATACCAAGCTGAATCACAACGGCGGAAAGAAACAGGAAATCGTAGCGGGTAATAAATCCGGCATCACCTTCTGGCCAGAACCAGCGTGTAAGGATGATGAGGCCCAGCATCGCGCCGCCGAACAGGCAGGCCCATGCTTGTTTTAATCCAAAAACCAGAAACTCTATTAGCGCATCGCTGATGCGATGGCGGGGCAAGCTGTCGAGAAGGCTGTGAGCTGCCTTATCAATACGTTTTTCAAGGCCGGTAAACTGGCTATCGGTCTGCATTTATGGTTTGCAGAAATTGGGTCAGATTGTCGGTGACATAATCGACCTGATCAGTAAATTCCGGATCGCTTTCCCATATCTCGGAGAATGTCGGCTCAAAATTATTCGGTACAATCAGCACTGTTTTCATGCCAAGTGTCTTTGGCACAACCAGATTGCGTGCCAGATCCTCGAACATGACAGCATTTCGCGCATCAATGCCGAAAGCACCCAGAAAACGATCATAAGTGACGCGCTCAGGCTTTGGCGTCAGGCCAGCAGCTACAATGTCGAAAATATCATCGAAATCATCGAGAATGCCGAGCTGACGTGCTGCGCGCTCTGCATGACCACGATCACCATTGGTGAAGATGAAGCGACGACCGGGCAGGGCGCGGATTGCTTCTCCCAATGCCGGATCGGGTGTTAGCCATGTGTAATCGATGTCATGGACATGCTTGAGAAAATCGTCCGGGTCGATTTCGTGGCATTCCATCAGACCTTTGAGCGTGGTTCCATATTCCAGATAAAACTGTTTTTGAATCTTGCGTGCTTCGTCACGCGGCAGATTGAGCAGCTTTTCTACATAGTTCGTCATCCGCACATCGATCTGCGAAAACAGATCGGCGGCGTGTGGATAAAGCGTGTTGTCGAGGTCAAATACCCAGTCGGTGATGTGAGCAAAGGCTGAGGCTTCAGGTTGATTGGTCATAGCACTTTATCTTTTTGCGCGTATTTCTCCCGAAAACCGCTGCACACTTTTCGGAATGCGCTTTTATGGCACGATCAGTGTGCCAGCACCATGCTCGGTGAAAAGTTCCAGCAGAACCGAGTGCGGTGTCTTGCCGTTTAGGATGACAACGCCCTCAACGCCGCGACGTATCGCATCGATGCAGGTTTCGACCTTTGGGATCATGCCGCCGGAAATCGTGCCGTCTTTAATCAGCGCTTGCGCATCAGCAACCGACAATTCCTTAATAAGGTTCTTGTCTTTGTCGAGAACGCCGGGAACGTCGGTCAGGAACAGAAGACGCGTTGCAGCCAGCGCGCCAGCAATAGCGCCTGCGAACGTATCGGCATTGATGTTGTAGGTATGGCCATCGCGACCCGGTGCAACCGGCGCAATAACCGGGATCATTTCGGAACGCGCCAGCAGATCGAGAAGCGTGCGATCAACTTCTGCCGGTTCGCCGACAAAGCCCAGATCAAGCACTTTTTCGATGTTGGAATCGGGATCGATAACAGTTTTGTGCGCTTTGCGCGCGAAAACCATGTTGCCATCTTTACCGCACAGGCCGATGGCCCATTCGCCTTCAGCATTGATGAGAGCGACGATTTCCTTGTTGATGGAACCGGCCAGAACCATTTCCACCACTTCAACCGTCTTTTCGTCGGTGACGCGAAGGCCGCCTTCAAAACGGGATTCGATGCCGAGCTTGGTCAGCATAGCCTGAATCTGCGGACCACCGCCATGCACGACGATTGGGTTTATGCCTGATTGCTTCAGTAGCGCGATGTCGCGGGCAAAGGCTTTGCCGAGTTCTGGGTTGCCCATGGCGTGACCGCCATATTTCACCACGACATTCTTGTTCTCGTAGCGCTGCATATAGGGCAGGGCTGCTGAGAGGAGTTGCGCTTGCATTTCAGGATTTTCAAGAGTCGTCATCGTGGGTTCCATGGCTGGCGACAGGGCAAGAGGGGCAGGCTTTTCTAAGCAATATGCGCCGCTCTGTAAAACGGTTTTCCGTTTTTTGTTCGCGATTATTTGAACGGCTTAGTCTCAACCGCCGCATTAAAAGCCATGATGAAGGGCCAACAATCACTTTTTGAATGGAGCATTTCATGCAGCGAATAATTTTCACGGCACTTATTTCCCTTGCGGGCTTAGGTGTCGCTCAGGCTGCACCGACGACCGAGACCATTGTTATGGTAAGACATGGTGAAAAGCCGGAGCAGGGGCTTGGGCAGTTGAATTGTCGCGGCCTTAACCGTTCGTTGAAATTGCCGGTCGTTATAGAGGCAGAATTTGGCAAACCGGACGTTATTTTCGCGCCCAACCCTGCCGAGCTGAAAGAGGATAAAGGTGCTCACTATGCCTATAATCGACCGCTTGCTACAGTTGAGCCAACCGCTATAAAATTCGGCATGCCCGTCGATACGCGCTTTGGGTATCAGGATATAGGCAAGTTGCAGAATGCGCTTGAGAAGCCTGAATATAAAGATGCCACCGTTCTGATCGGCTGGGAGCACAAGCAGATTGTGAAGCTGGCCCGAAATATTCTGAAGGCTGAAGGCGGAGACAAAGCCGCAGTTCCCACTTGGGATGGCACTGATTTCGACAGCATCTATGTGGTGCGTATCACGCGTGATGGCTCGAAAACCACCACGCAATTTGAGCAGCTCAATCAGGGGCTAAACCATCAGTCCGATGTTTGCCCAAGTTGACTGAAGCCTATTCCTTGGCGACCAGTGCGATAGCTGCGCGCAACTCATCAAGGCCGAGGCCCTTTTCCGACGACGTCGTGATGATGCCGGGGAAACAGGCTGCACGCTTTTTGGTGAGCGCATGGGTTTCCTCGATCAAACGCGGAATGCCCGCAGCCTTGATCTTATCGGTTTTGGTCAACACAATCTGATAAGACACAGCTGCTTTGTCGAGGAGATCGAGCACTTCAGCGTCATTCTTCTTGATGCCGTGGCGCGAGTCAATCAGCAGGTAAACGCGCTTCAATGTCGTGCGTCCACGCAGGTAATCGAACACGAGGCGCGTCCATGCATCGACATGCGACTTAGGTGCTTCTGCAAAGCCATAGCCCGGCATGTCGACGAGTGCGAGTGGCGGCAGATCGCCATTCTCGCCGGAATAACCATCTGGAACGAAGTAGTTGAGTTCCTGCGTGCGGCCCGGGGTGTTGGATGTACGTGCCAGAGCCTTTTTGCCGACAATCGCATTGATCAGCGATGACTTGCCAACATTGGAACGCCCGGCAAAAGCGATTTCAACCGGGCCTTCAGCGGGAAGAAACTTCATCGAGGGCACGCCACGGATGAAGATCCACGACTTCTTGAACAGCAGGCGACCTTCTTCAACCAAAGCTGCGTGCGCTGCGCGGGTCGCATCTGCTGCTAACTGGGCTGCTGCCAGCTTTTTGTCCTGATCGCTCAATGTCGTCTTCCTGGTCTATAATTCTGTAAAAGACACGCATCAATGCTATGGGCCGTATTGTCAACCACTGAGCATGAACGAGCATAAAAAAAGCCCGATCTTTCGACCGGGCTTTTGTATTTTTACTTTTTCGCCTCTTTGGGCTTTCGCTTGAATACGTCTTTCAGATTGTCAAAGAGCTCGATCTTGACGCCCTGACGCTTCATGATGAAGCCCTGCTGGAGAATGGACAGTGTGTTGTTCCATGCCCAGTAAATCACGAGACCGGCTGGGAATGATGCCAGCATGAATGTGAAGATGATCGGCATCCAAGTGAAGATCATCGCCTGTGTTGGATCCGGAGGCGTCGGGTTCATGCGCATCTGCAAGAACATGGTGATGCCCATGATGATTGGCCAGACGCCGATCATGAGGAACGCAGGCACTGCGAAAGGCAGCAGGCCAAACAGGTTGAAGATCGATGTTGGATCTGGTGCCGCAAGGTCATGAATCCAGCCAAAGAACGGCGCATGGCGCATTTCGATGGTGACGTAGAGAACCTTATAGAGCGCGAAGAATACCGGAATCTGAACCAGAACTGGCCAGCAACCTGCAAGCGGATTGATCTTTTCCTGCTTGTAAAGCTGCATCATTTCCTGCTGCTGCTTCATCTTGTCATCCGCATATTTCTCGCGGATTTCCGTCATTTTTGGCTGCACGAGCTTCATACGGGCCATCGATTTGTAAGACTTGTTAGCCAGCGGGAAGAACAGGCCCTTGAGCAGAACAGTGACAACCAGAATGGCGACGCCGAAATTGCCTGAGAACTTGTAGATCCAGTCGATGAGGTAGAACATCGGCTTGGTGATAAAGTAGAACCAACCCCAGTCGATCAGCAGTTCGAACTGCTTGATGCCGAGCTTTGTTTCGTAGTTCTGGATGTCCTGAACGACCTTCGCACCAGCGAAAACGTGGTTCTTTATCGTCTGCGACTGACCGGCGTCGATAGTAACCGGAGCGCTTAGAAGATCAGACTGGTAGCGTGGGCGACCGTCTGTGAAGTGCGAGAAGCGAGCAGTAAACTTTTCGCTCTGCGGAGGAACCAGCGTTGCTGCCCAATATTTGTCGGTGATGCCGACCCAACCGCCGATGACGTCCTTGAACGAAATGTCCTTGTCGTCTTCGACCTTGGAATATTTGATTTCCTGAAGGCCGTCCTGACCCATGACGCCGATCAGGCCTTCATGGAGAACGTAAGTCGCACTTGCATGTTCTGGCTGGTTGAAGCGGGTAACGCGGCCATAAGAAGCAAGCGAGATTGGCGTGCCGGTGTTGTTGGTGATCGTGTCGTCAACGGCGAACATATAAGCATCGTCAACCGAGATGACGCGCTTGAACGTGACGTTCTTGTCGTTGGTGTAGGTCAGCGTAACAGGCGTCGATGCTGTCAGCTTGTTGTTGCCTTCGACCGCCCAGACAGTGTTTGGACCCGGAACTTCACCCGTTGCTTCGTTGCCGGTAAAGCCAAGCTCTACGAAATAGCCCTGCTTGAGTGCGGATGGTGCGAGCAACTCGATTTCAGGCGACTTGTCGTCAACGGTCTCATGATACTTCTTGAGATAGAGATCATCGAGGCGTGCGCCGGTCAGATTGATCGAACCGCGCAGCGATACGGTGTCAATGTCCACGCGCTGCGACTGTGCAACAGCTGCTTCGCGGGTCAGAGTGCCGCCTGCGGCTGCATTATCATGCTGGCCAGGAATTGCGCCGGCAGTGCCAGGCATCTGTGGAGTATCGCCCTGAGCGCTGCCCTGACCACTTTGAGTGGCTTGCTGGACTTGGCGCTGCTGTTCCTCAATGCGTGTCTGCTCCCGCTGGGCTTCCGTTTTAGGTCCCAGATAGAATACTTGCCACAGCGTTAATACGAGGATGGACAGTGCAATGGTTATGAAGAAATTACGATTATTTTCCATCGACGGGTCCTGATTCCGGTCTTTCCGTTCGGCGTTTCTTTTCGCCCCGCCGATCATCCTTGGCTTTAATGCGTTTGGAGAGTTCTGCGGTCAGTTGCGAAAAGGGCGCAGTAAGTGCTTGCTCGCGTGCTACGATGACATAGTCGGTCGAGAGCGCCATGTCACTCCCCACGTGACAACGAACCGCTTCTCGCAACCTGCGACGGATACGATTGCGTACTACTGCATTGCCGTTTTTCTTGGTGACAGTGAAGCCTGCGCGGGGCTTTTCGCCGATTTTGGCAGCTGCAGATTCTTCTTCTGTCCGTTCCCGGACTTCTAAAAGAAACAGTGGACCACGCCGTTTTTCACCATTCCTGACAGACAAAAACTCCGCTCTCTTGCGAAGGCGGAGTATTTGTTTCTGCTTTTTCATATCTTTAATCACCGCGCTGGTCGCGCGGGGAAAGATTAAGCGGAAAGCCGCTTGCGGCCGCGCGAACGGCGAGCAGCAAGAACTTTACGACCGGCGGCTGTTGCCATGCGTGCACGGAAACCGTGACGACGCTTGCGGACGAGATTGGATGGCTGGAAAGTACGCTTCATTTATTTAATACCGCGGTGTGCGGCCCTTCTTGGTTCTGTCTTTACGACGAGCATGGTCTTGTCTGAACTCGATAGTTACGTTTCAGGACCAAGCTCTATTGAACAGGAGCGAGTTCTTTTCCCTAAAAGCAGGATAGCAAAAGCCATCCATTGACCCTTATGGGCGAACGTGAGCGGCTTATAGGCAAAGGGGTACAAAGAGTCAATTGTCGGTTCACAATTCTCGACAATATATACGGATCAGCATTGCCAAAGCGGGCGGGTGCTTTCATAAGAACGTGCACCATTTTTATAAGCGGATATACACGCCGCAGTCATGAGAGGAGTTCACCATGAGCATCCGTCGTATCGAAGTCGGACCACGTATGAGCCAGGCCGTTGTTCACGGCAATACCGTTTATCTTGCTGGTCAGGTTGGTGAGCCAGGCGCAAGCGTAACCGATCAGACCAAGGCCGTTCTGGTTGAAGTCGATCGTTTGCTCGAAGCTGCTGGTTCTGACAAGTCGAAGATCCTTCAGGCGATCATCTGGCTTGCAGACATGAAGGACTTTGCAGAAATGAACGCAGTCTGGGATAGCTGGGTCGACAAGGCCAACACGCCAGCACGCGCGACCGGTGAAGCAGCGCTTGCAACACCTGACTACAAAGTCGAAATCATTATCACTGCTGCAATCTAATATTACGCAGTCGCTGAATTGAAACCCCGCGTGAGCGGGGTTTTTTATTGGCGAATGCGTTTTGAATATCCTTCGCGATCACCTGCCTGTGCCTTCGCATCAATAGAGGCGCGCTGGCGGGCTTCTTCGGTGGTGCTGCCATCGTTCTTTATCCATCCATGATCATGGAGATAACCGGGCAGATAGCCGGACAGCAGAACGCGGTAGTCGAAGGGGATGCCCGGATCGAGTAACCGTGCCATCTGGAAAATAATGGTCGTGCAGTTGGTAGTCACTGTGTTGTAGAATTTGGCTTTTTGGGCAAGCTGGTTACCTTGCTCTACATAAGAGAGAAAAAGCTCTCGCGCTGCTGCTGGCGGAAGATCGATCTGATAGCGATAGACGTCTTCTTTGCGGACATTGGTTCGCAGAAAAATAATGTCGCTTTCCTCGGCTGCGATCATAGCCAGTTCAAATTCACGGAAAAAACCGCCAATTGCCGAGTAGCTCTCGTGATGCTCCTTGCGAATTTCGCCAGAGAACACAACGTGCCGCCCATCTTCAAAGCCAAACGACAGTAGCGTGTGGGCGATAGCCGGACCCGTCCAGTAGGACAGATAGAGGTCTACTGACGTTATCTTGTCGATATTATAGGTTTCATCTTTCCAGACTGGTGTAAAGTCGTTCACGGTCCGCCAGTCGAAGTCACGCACATTATACAGCGTAACCTGATTGCCCTCTACTTTTCCGGTGACGGTGCGGGCGACTTCTGCCGCCCAGATGCGGTTAAGTGATGGGCGGATCGTTGCCCACCATCCCAAAAAGACCAGAGCAAGCAGGCAGAAAAGAAGACGTTTGCGGCGGCAATAAAATTGGCGTTCACCTGCAACGACCCAAAGCGAGACCGCCAGCCACGCAGCAATGATTGAGCCGCGCACAGCATCGCCAAATGGTAACTGGAACCACATTGCAAAGCTAGACCAGATTGCAAAGAAGATAACGAATAAGACAAAGACCAACTTGGCCGTGAAGCGGACGGGCTTGGATTTCAAGATAGATGACATGGAGATCCCGTATTCGCTTGTCGCTTCATTTATCAAATGACGGCGCGATACTGGCATGATTTGCATTTCATTGTCATCGCCTATCCAGCGGGAAAGCCGATTTATTTGATAGATTAGAGTTTATTTAAACAAAGCCGTTACAACTTATTTCTTTAATATTAGCGCGGCCTCTCGTGGGCGCTTTGTTTGTTTGCCTGTTTTGAAAAATGGACGCGCCACGCGCCACAACAAAAGCATTGTGACAATCCCGGCGTAAATAACTGGCTCGGCAGGCCAGCTTTTGACTGACATCAAAAAGTGAATCGCACCGCCTGCAATGGCAATATAGACTAGCTTGTGCAGGGTAACCCATCGCCGCCCAAGCCTTCGGATAGACCAGTTGTTTGATGTGAGCGCCAGAGGCACCAGCAGCACGAGGCTGATCATGCCGATGGTAATGAACGGTCGTTTCACAATGTCGGCAATGACAGATGAAATATTCAATGCCTGATCCAGCACCATATAGACGGTGAAATGCATCAGCACATAATAGAAGGCTAAAAGGCCTAGTGCACGGCGATAACGCAGCAGACTGACGCCTGTGACGTCTCGGATCGGCGTGACCAATAAGGTCAGAATTAGAAACCGCAGCGCCCATAAGCCAAGCGTATGCTCGAAGCTTTTGATCGGGTCTGCACCCAGCTGATTGGTTGCGGCGAGATAAAAAGTCCAGACAGCGGGGATCAGGCCTACAATATAGAGGCACCAAATTTTCAGATCGTTGATACGCGCTGAGCGGGATTTGGCGACCATGTCAGTAGTTTTTCCGCAAATCCATGCCCGCATAGAGCGAAGCGACTTCATCCCCATAACCATTGAACGGCAAAGTCGGGCGGCGGCTGGCGCTAAAGAAGCTGCCTTCGCCAATTCTGCGTTCGGTTGCCTGCGACCAGCGCGGATGATCAACGTCGGGGTTCACATTGGCATAGAAGCCGTATTCATTGGCGGCTTGTTCTTGCCATGATGTTGGCGGCTGCTTTTCCACGAAGCTGATCTTGGTAATAGATTTGATGCCTTTGAAGCCATATTTCCATGGTACGACAAGGCGGATAGGTGCGCCATTGGCGTTTGGTAATGTCTCACCATAAAGACCAACTGACAGAAGTGTCAGCGGATGCATGGCTTCATCGAGGCGCAAGCCTTCGACATAAGGCCAGTTCAGGGCTTGGAACAATCCCTTCTGGCCGGGCATTTCTTCAGGACGCACAACGCCTGTGAAAGCGATGTATTTGGCAGAGCCGAGCGGTTCGACTTGCGAGAGCAGGCTTGCCAGCGGAAAGCCGATCCATGGAATAACCATCGACCATGCTTCGACGCACCGCATACGATAAATGCGTTCTTCGAGCGGCATTTTGGCAATCAGCTCTTGCATGTCGAATTCTTTTGGCTGTTTGACCAGCCCATCGACTTTCAAGCGCCATGGCAACGGTTTGAATTTTCCTGAATTGGCGGCAGGATCGCTCTTATCGGTGCCGAACTCATAGAAATTATTGTAAGTGGTCACCGACTCCTTTGGTGTCAGTTTCTCATCAACCTTATAGGCCGATGCGGCTGCTTTCAGTGGGTCAGCAAGAGCGCCAGAGGCAAAGCCTGTCGCAGCGATTGCGCCTGCGCCAATCAGAAACTCGCGTCGACGCAGATAAAGGCTTTTCGGCGTCACATCGCCTGAATTGAGGCGGGCAGACGAAAAACGGCTAGGCTTGAAGCTGCTCATATCGAAATTTTCTCCGCCAGAATAATTTTTTATAGTTAGGGCAGTTTTCGCTTTAAACACGTCAAAAGAATGATTTTTTTGCCACTCAATTATGCCTCACGTGATGTTGATAGGCAAAATAAGTGTAACAGTAATGTAACAGGTCGTAATTTTCCGTGTTTTCGTCACATTCTTGCTAAATCTCTGTTGTTAAGAGCACCGCGTAAATCGAATTGGCACGGGTCTTAATCGGATCCGGGGGGCTGCCTTAAAACCTTCGTTAACATATAAGTGGCAAGTTGAGCTTATGGTAAAGAAGACGTTTATAGCCGCCATAATGATGGCGCTCGCAGCAACAACAAGCACTGCTTTCGCAGAGGGTGAGCTCATGCCTGTCAAGGTTGTGAGTAAGTCACAAGGCATGGCGCTAAACGGCATCTCCGCTTCTATGAAAGATGAAACTGGCACTCCCCGACTGGGTGAGGGCGTAACAATGCGTGAAAAGAAAATGGATGTTGAAACGACGCCGGAACAGAATTTCTCGCGCAGCAAGCGGTTCATCTATCGTTTTTATAAGCCTGAAAACGCGTCCAATGAAGTGATTGTTCTGCTGCATGGTTCAGGCGGTAACGAAGCCAGCCTTGTTCCCATGGCATCAAAAATCTGGCCACGTGCTACGCTTCTTGGCGTGCGCGGTCGCGTGATGCAGGATGGTGGCACACGCTGGTATAAGCGCATCACGCCCGTCAAGTTTGACCAGAAAGACGTGAAGCTCGAAGCCAATGCGTTTGTGACATTCCTCACACGGCTTGCTGACGAGAAAGATCTTGATTTGCCACATGCGACATTCGTTGGCTATTCGAATGGCGCAAATCTGCTGGCAGCAACCATGATGCTTCACCCGGACTTGGTGAAGCGTGCCGTGCTGATGCGCTCCATGCCGGTTCTGGATAATGTGTCGGTTGCCAATCTTGGCAAGACACGCGTTCTGACGATCACTGGTGAAGAAGACAAGTTGTATTCGCCATTCGCACCAGCTCTCTCGGCGCTGTTGCGCGCTGGTGGTGCGAAGGTTGATGCCCGGACGATTGATGCCAATCACATGCTTGGCGATAAGGATGCGTCCGCTATCAGCCAATGGGTGGCTTCCCTTGGTCCAGACGGTGGACCAACGGTCACGATGAAAGCGAAGTAACAAAAAAAGGCCACGATCGGGGCCTTTTGTTTGACTATGCTGATCAGGTGGTTGTCATATCGATGACGCCACAGTCACCCGTTTCAGAGCCGAAGGCCAGACGTGTGCCTTGATCATCCCAGCCCATGCTGGTGATTGCACCCTTGCCGGGGCGACGCAGAAGCACTTCCTTCTGATCTTCAAAGCGTACCAGAAGCACCATGCCGTCATTATAACCAATGGCGGTGATATCTTCGACTGGGTGGCAGGCGACGGATGTCACCATGCTGTCGCCACGAAGCCCCAGTTCCAGCGGTGCCTTGCCCATCGGGCCATCTTTACCAGCAAAGGGCCAGACAATTGCAGCCGGTGCGCCCGAAGTGGCAAGCCATTTGGCCTTTACGCTCCACGACCAATCTTTAACCTTCGCTGGATAGCCGGTCATACGCATGTGCTTGCTGTCTTCCAATCGCCAGCCATGCAGCGCGTTTTCCTGCATCGATGTGATCAGGAAACGGCCATCGGGGGAGAAGATCGCACCGATATGTGCGCCTTTCCATTCAAGCTCCACAGGCTTTGCTTCGGTGCCTGTCCAGATCAGCGTTGCGCCATTATAGCGGGCAATTGCCAGACGTTGGCCTTTCGGCGCGAAAGCAATGCCTTCGACGCTGCGTTCCTGCGGGTATTCCTGCACTTTGCCATTGGATGTACGCACCCATGCCGAGCGGCTTGAAGCGAAAGCAACAGTGCCGCTTGGGCCGCTCGCAATTGCCGTCATCCATTTGCGCGGAACTTTGGCAAGCTCCGTTACCGTACCATCGGAGGAGGTTTGGCAGACGCGGCCATCTTCGCCGCCGGTGAGCAGTGATTTGCCGTCAAAGGACAGTGTTGCACTGAGTAGTCCGTCATGCGCCGTGCTGTTCTGGTGGCCATTGTCCAGCCGATGGATCGTTCCATCGGCCAGAGCAAAGAAGGGAACGCCGTTTATAAAACGGGCGTAAAGGCAATGACCGTCAAGGTCGAGTGGGGCAACTGTAGGCATCAGTGTCCAATTTTACTTTGCTAATCTTACTAGGCTTGGCAGTTCTCAAAGCCAGCTTTGAGTTCAGCCGCATCCAGCTCACGTCCGATGAAGACCAGACGGCTTTCATGCTTTTCTTCTGGTTTCCATGCGCGCTGATGATCACCTTCGATGATCATGTGCACGCCCTGAACCACGTAACGGTCCGGGTCGTCCTTAAATGCAATGATACCTTTAAGACGCAGAATATTCGGGCCCTGTGTCTGGGTGATATTCTGAATCCATGGGAAGAACTTTGCCGGGTCAACTTCACCCAAACGAAGCGAAACCGAAGTTACAGTCACATCGTGGATCGGCGATGCATGGTCATGATGATGGTGATCGTGTTTGTGATCATGGCCGTGGTCATGCCCATGATCATGATTACAGTCCGGGCCGCAGGTATGGTCATGATCGTGGTGGTGATGATGATCGTGCCCATGATGATGATCGTGCCCATGATGATGGTGATGATCATGTCCATGGTCGTGATCACAATCAGGGCCACAAACGTGATCGGGGTGATCATGATCAAGGAAGTGCGGATCGTTTTCGAGCGCGCGCTTCAAGTCAAAGGCGCCGCGATCAAGTACGCGATCAAGCGGAATGGCTGAGCGTTCAGTGCGATGCATGACTGCATGTGGATTGATCGCGCGGACAGTGGCTTCAACAGCTGCCAGTTCTTCCGGTGTAACAAGATCGGTCTTGTTGATCAGTACCACGTCAGCAAATGCGATTTGGTCTTCGGCTTCGCGGCTGTCTTTCAGGCGCAGCGGAAGGTGCTTGGCATCGACAAGGGCAACAACGGCATCAAGTACCGTCTTTGCGCGCACATCGTCATCCATGAAGAAAGTCTGCGCAACCGGAACTGGATCGGCAAGGCCGGTGGTTTCGACGATAATCGCATCAAAACGGCCCGGGCGGCGCATCAGGCCCTGCACAACGCGAATCAAATCGCCGCGCACGGTGCAGCAAATGCAGCCATTGTTCATTTCGTAGATTTCTTCGTCCGACTCGACGATCAGATCGTTATCTATGCCGATCTCACCAAATTCGTTGACGATAACCGCATAACGCTTGCCGTGATTTTCGGTAAGAATGCGGTTGAGAAGCGTGGTTTTACCCGAGCCCAGATATCCGGTCAGAACGGTAACGGGAATGCGGGCTGCTTCTGTGGTCAACTTGTCCTCAGTTTGGGCTTCAGCCTGGCTCATTGTTCATGCCTCTTGCGTTGCTGCCTTTTGATGGTCGCGCAGATGCGCTCCTGTAAGGCTTCAGATCGGGTATTTCATATAAGGGAAGGTATCCGGGAATGCTATATGCAACGCTATATTATAACATCCACTCCAATCACGTTCTTGCCAACACTTCCGGCGTAAAGCGTGCAAGTTCAAACTGATCCACATCTTGCAGAAGTTCAATGAAGCCCGCAACAGCATGGGCTAGGATTTTTTCGCCAGCTTCGGCGGTCGCGGCGCTGGCGTTACCGGCAACGCCTTGCGAGTTGAGATCGTGCATTTTCCAGCCAAAAGCATGCGGGCCATAGGCGCGCAAATGTTTGAACTCTTTTACGAAGTCAGATTGTTTGCTTGGGAAATTTTGAGCCTTTGACATATCGACCAGATCAGGCCGTAGTGCCAGCATCACTGATGTTTCAATGAAGCCGCCATGAATATCGAGCGCTTTATCTTCTGGCGTAATTAGTCCTTCGGGCAGTCCGAAGCGTGTCCAGCTTGTCGCCACAGCCAGCATATCGAGGCGGGTGCGCAGCTCTGTTGCAACAATGGTCATCAGTGGTGAATTGCCGCCATGTGCATTGAGCATCACGAGCTTACGGATGCCGCCTGCATGGAGATTTTCGCCCATACCGATCCATTGATTGACGGCTTCCGAAAAAGCAAGGCTTTGCGTGCCTTCTACATCCATATGTTCAATGGAGTAGCCAACTGGCTGGGCTGGCAGGAAATTGACGTTCAAGTTAGAAGGCAGTGCTTCGTTGACACGCGCGACAATGCCTTCAGCAATGATTGTATCCGTTTCAAAGGGCAGGTGAGGGCCATGCTGTTCGTGAGCGCCAAGTGGCAGGACGACAATCATGTCGCTGTTCTGGTCGCGCAGGTCGGTCATGTTTTTCTCCGTGCTGAATATTCTTAAACTATCGGGCATGAGCCTAATGTTGATCGATTAAAACAGCAACCATTGGTCAGATTCCGACATTTGCGTTTCGCATGTGCCAAAGACGTGCAATGTTAGCCGCGAAATTTTATTTGCTGCGGCAAAGTTACTTTGCAGCCGCAATATTTACCTTAACATGTTGCAGGTGCTTGCGGCTTCATATGTCAGACAATATCTTACTATAGATTGCACTTTATTAGTCGGATGACCAAGGGTGAGGTGGCGATGAGCAAGGACAACAAGGCAGTGATGCTCTACCGGATGCAATCGGTAGCACGGCTCACACGGACAGTGCTTGCCACACGTCTTCTCGAATTGGGGCTTTATGCCGGTCAGGATGCAGTGATGCTGCAACTGGCCGCTGAAGATGGTCTGCCGCCGGGTGTTCTGGCGCAACGGCTTGGCGTGCGTCCGCCGACCATTACAAAAACCATCACACGACTGCAAAGCCAGGGTTTTGTCGTCAAGCGCGCGTCAGAGACCGATCAGCGACAGTCGCATGTGTTTCTTACGCCGCAGGGTATTGAGGCGATTAAGATCATTGAGAAGTCCATTCGCAAGACCGAAAAAGACATGCTCAAAGGTCTTGATAAGAAAGAGCGCAAAGCGTTTCTCAAGATGCTTGGCCGTATGGAAAACAACCTGCAAGCACGTGGTTCTGTGCGCCTGTCCGAGGAGTTGGACAAGGAAGTTGTTGATGAGGACGATGTGGAATGAGTGTAAGGCTATAAAGCCGCGCTGAAAAAACTTTCAATTCATTGATTGCAATGGCATAACCAATTGAAATGGGATGGCCGCTTCTCTCTTTGAAATGATCTGAAGCGATTCCCGTTGTGATTGATGCAAGATCATTTCGGGGAGGCGACTTGGCTCAGAAAATCAAGCTATCGACCATCGCAGATGCGCTTGGTGTTTCGACGGCCACCGTTTCGCTGGCATTGCGCGACAGCCCGCTTGTCGCCGACCAAACCCGTGAGAAAATCAAAGAGCATGCCCGCGCGATTGGTTATATTTATAACCGTCGCGCTGCGAGCCTACGTACTTCGCGTTCCGGCATTGTGGGTGTCGTGGTTCATGACATCATGAACCCGTTCTTTGCCGAAATTCTGCGCTCGATTGAAACCGAACTGGATCGCTCGCGCCAGACCTTCATTTTGTCCAACCATTATGACCAGTTGGAAAAGCAGCGCACCTTTATGGATACGCTTTTGCAGCTTGGCGCAGATGGTGTGATTATGTCGCCAGCCATTGGCACACCGCCGGAAGATATTCAGCTGGCGGAAGACAATGGTCTGCCGGTTGTGCTGATTGCGCGTGATGTGGATGGCGTTCATGCGCCGGTTTTCCGTGGCGACGATGCTTATGGCATTGGCCTTGCCACCAATCATCTGATTTCACTTGGTCACACGCGCATCGCGATGATCGGTGGTACCGACCAAACCTCGACAGGTCGGGATCGTTATCAGGGCTATTTGCAGGCGATGCAGAAGGCCGGACTGGAAGTGAAGCCGGAATGGCGCATTGCTGGACCGCGTACCAAACAGGCCGGCTTTGAAGTTGCGCCACAGTTTTTGGCACTTAAAGATAAGCCCACAGCAGCCGTTTGCTGGAACGATCTTTCTGCCATTGGTTTGATGAATGGTATCGCGCGCGCTGGTCTTGTGCCGGGCGAAGATATTTCCGTGACTGGTTATGACGATCTGGAAGAAGCAGCGATTGCGACGCCTGCATTGACGACTGTCTGGAACGGTCAGCGGGAGGTGGGTCGCCGTGCGGCTCGCGCGCTTCTTGATCAATTAAATGGTGTGGAGGTTTCGCATGATCAGGAACTGATCAAGCCGGAACTACACATTCGGCAATCTACATCCAAACCCAAAAACCTCTGAACTTTTCTTCAATAAGCGAGCCATTTGCCTGGCTCGCTTTATTTTTGCATGAACATAAGGAAGCTGGCATGACCCAACGTGAAGCGACCATTCTGGTGCTCGGTAATTTTAACGAATATGCCGTGCAGCGGCTGTCGGGTGAATTTAAGGTCAAACGCATTCCCAAGGGCGATGCGGCGCTGGTTGAAGCGAGCTGGGCCGGGGATGTCACAGGTATTGCCAGCATGTCGACGGTAAATGCAGGCTTGATTGATGCGCTGCCAAATCTTGAAATTATCGGCAATTTCGGCGTTGGTTATGATGCGGTTGATGCAAAACATGCGGCCACCAAGAGCGTCATGGTCACGAATACGCCTGATGTGCTGACCGATGAAGTGGCTGATACGACCATTGGTCTGCTGATCGATACGGTTCGCGAATTGTCAAAGTCGCAGGAATTTCTGCGTTCTGGCGAGTGGGTCAAGCAGGGCCGCTATCCGCTCTCAAAACTCTCGCTGCGTGGCCGTAAGGTGGGTATTTTCGGCCTCGGCCGTATTGGTAAAGCTGTTGCCTATCGCGTTGAGGCATTTGGCTTGCCGATTTCCTATCACAACCGCCGCAAGTCTGATGATGTTAGCTATGCCTATTATCCAAGCCTGCTTGAACTGGCAAACGCAGTTGATACGCTAATTCTCGTAGCCCCCGGTGGTGCTGAAACTGAAAAAGCGGTCAATGCGGAAGTTTTGAGGGCACTTGGTTCGGAAGGCGTTCTCATCAATATTGGCCGCGGTTCAGTCGTGGATGAAGCGGCACTTGCAGAGGCTTTAAAGAACGGCACGATTGCCGCTGCGGGTCTTGATGTTTTCGCCAATGAACCGAACGTGCCGCAGGCGCTTCTTGATGCGCCAAACACGGTCTTGCTGCCGCATATCGGCTCAGCTTCGGAAAAGACCCGTGAGGGCATGGCCGATCTTGTGATCGACAATCTGATTTCATGGTTCGACAAGGGCGAAGCACTGACGCCCGTGTCGGAAACGGCTAATCTGAAGAAAGCCTGATAATATAGAGCGCCGATCTGATTGGATCAGATCGGCGCTCCAGACTCCTATTTTAACGCGTACCTTATCCGAAAACTGTTTCATACTTTTCGGAATGCGCTTTATGATGTGCGCTGTGCCTTGTGCGCACGCACAGCTTCACCGAAAGCCTCGAAAATCTTGCGTGATGGTGCATCCGTCTGAACCCAATATTCCGGGTGCCACTGAACGCCAACGACAAAGCCCTTTGCATTCTTGACGGAGACGGCTTCAATCGTGCCGTCCTCTGCGGTTGCTTCAACGGCGAGAACTGGGGCAAGCTTGTCGATTGCCTGACGGTGAACCGAGTTGACCTTCACGCTATCGGATTTGAGAATTTCGGCAAGGCATGAGTCGGGTGCGATTTTGATTGGATGCTGGATAGCAAAGCGCTCTTCCTGACTGGCGGCTTCTGGCGCACGGTGATCCATCCGACCTTCGAGCTCCTGAATTTCAGTCGCCAGCGTGCCACCCAGAGCCACGTTTAATTCCTGTATGCCCCGGCAGATAGCCAGAACCGGCACGCCTTTTTCAATTGCGGCACGGATGAGCGGGAGTGATGTTGCATCGCGCGCATTATCATATGGCTCGAAAGCCGCACTTTGCTCGACGCCATAAAGCTCTGGATTGACGTTGGATTTCGAGCCAGTCACCAGCAGGCCATCCACGCCATCTAGAATGGCCTCAATATCCATTTTGTCACCGAAGCTTGGCACGAGAAGCGGGGTGACTTCTGCAACATCAATTGCTGCCGCAAGATATTGTTCAGGAGCCGAGTGCCATACGTAGTTTTCAAACGGCTTTACATCGGTGGGGACGGCGATGAGCGGGCGATTCTTTTGCGACATGGGTGATTGGATTCCAGCGGAGGCTTCTGATTTCGCCATATTTAATGCGCCGAGGAGCGCTGCGCAATCTGCGAATCAATGGGCAATTTGTTGGAGAATGGATCGGACGTGCAAAAAAACGTCAAACCCTACTTAGTGCGTAGGAGTGGTCTAAAAAATCTATCGAGCAATTTTTACGGATTGCATGTGGGGTGTGCTGGTGTGTGTGAAGTTGACTGATACAATCAAGGGTGGTTTTTTCTCATGGAGCGAATGGCGCCCAATAACTGCTCAGTATTTTTCTTCGTCTGAAAGTTTCGCAAAATTAGGGCTTGTAACTAAGGATTCGAGAGATTCTAGCGATAAGCATCGGCGTCGCTAAAAATAAAATGCTTCTTCTGTTAGAATATGCTGACTTTTTTGAATAGTCTGAACAAGCAGAAATAAATCCTCAGAGTTGTATTACTGCTTAAGTGCCTAAGCGCTGTATTTATCTATATGGATAACAGAATACAGCTGCTGATTGTTACGATGACAGCTTGTGGTTTAGTTCTGCGAAAGGTATTTTTAAGTGATTAGTGGCATAGTAGCCCTTATGAAAGGGGTACGATTAAACAGATGTGGCGAAGCCTTCAACCTGATATGCCCACCGATGTGCGGCTATCTTTTTTGCGATCGCTTTATGGCAATCGAACAACGTTATGGTTTGGCTTGCTCGCCCATGTTGTGGCGTGTGTTGTAATTTATGTAAAAACAGCGGACTGGCGTTTTCTCGGTTTTGCTGGTTTTTTTACAATTGTCGCCATCGGTCGCCTTTATGACATGCACAAATTTGACCAGGCAAAGCTTGGCAACCTTTCTCATGAAGATCTGGACAAGTGGGAAGCGCGCTACTTGGTTGGAGCTTCTCTGGTTTGCGCAACACTCGGTATGTTGTGCTTTTTTTCAAGCTATATTTTACGAGACTCCTTCGCAGAGCTTGCCAGCCTGACGATCCTGCTTGCCTCTGTGGTATCAATTGTTGGGCGTAATTATGCTTCGGCGAAAGCTGTGATACTGATGTCAGCATGTACTTTGCTGCCGGTACTTGCGGGCCTTATTCTTGCGGGGACTCCCTTTCACGTTGTGATTGGTTTGCTGCTGATCCCGTATTTTTTATCCAATATTCAGATGGCGAATGGACTGCGCGAGTTTCTGTTTGCGGCAGTCATGGGCAAGAGGCGCTTATCCGTCGTCGCCAGCCGTTTTGATGCTGCTCTTAACAATATGCCGCAAGGCTTGCTTATGTTTGATGCTCAGCAGCGTATCGCTGTTATCAATCATAAAACCAAGGCACTGCTGAAAATTGCGGAGCACACGAAGCTACGGGGACGTAAGCTAGAGGTTTTGCTGCGTTACTGTTTTCGCCAGGGATTATTTCCGCATAACGATCTTAAAAATATCAGTCTGCGTATGCACGACCTTCTAGCAGGTCGTAAGTCGCGCGATATTTTTCAACTTGCTGATAGCCGCTATATTGAGTGCGTTTCAAATCAGACATCAAATGCCGGCGTTGTGCTGATGTTTGAAGATGTGACGCTGCGGGTTGAATCGGAAGTGCGCATTCAGCATATGGCGCGCTTTGACGGATTAACCGGACTTCCTAATCGAAACTATTTTGAAACGATGGTCCGATCGCTGCTGGCACACAAAGATAAAGACACGCTGGCCGCGTTGATCGTTATCGATATCAACCATTTCAAGCATGTAAACGATACGCTCGGACATCACGTTGGAGATATGTTTCTCAGGCTTTTTGCTGATCGCTTAAACTCGCTTGATCCGCAGCGCTATGTCGCGTCCCGCTTCGGTGGCGATGAATTCGTCGTTTTTGTTTTTGACCTGAACAGTGAAGATGAAGTTGATCCGGTGATGGAGCATATTGTTTCCATTACAAGCGGTACTTACGATCTGGAGGGCGATCAGGTTCACATCGAAATCAGCGCGGGTATTGCCACTGAAAGCGTTGAAAAATGTGATATTGCCAGCATGCATATGAACGCTGACCTCGCGCTTTATGAAGCAAAGAGCGAAGAGGGCAGACAGTGGGCGCTGTTTGTTGGTGCGATGGACACCAAATATCGCGGACGTCAGAAGTTAAAAGCTGATCTGAGACAAGCGATTGCGAATGGTGAGATTAAGGTCGTTTATCAGCCGATAGTCAGTGCGCAATCATTGCGCGTGGTTGCTTATGAAGCGCTCGCACGTTGGAATCATGCAGAACTTGGTCCGATCTCTCCTGCTGAGTTTATTCCTCTTGCTGAAGAAATTGGAATTATTTCGCAGATAACGAGTTTTATGCTTGATCAGGCATGTCAGGATTGCATGTTGTGGGGTGATCGCGTTGGGGTTTCAGTCAATCTGTCTGCAATCGATCTGAAAAATAGCGATATTACCCGGGTTATCGCGAATGCCTTGCAAAAATCGAGGCTTCCTGCGCGGCAGTTGGAAGTGGAAGTAACCGAAAGCGCGATTATTGCCGACCGGAACCAGACTTCGCTTGTTTTGCAGCGTCTTAAAAATGCGGGTATTAATATCGCGCTTGATGATTTTGGAACGGGATATTCCAGCCTCAGCTATCTCAACAGCCTGCCTCTGACAAAGGTTAAGGTAGATCGTTCCTTTGTGCAGGACATTACGACGGATCGCCGCTCTCTCATGCTGTTACGCGGCGTGACGCAGCTCTCGCATGAGTTGGGCCTAGCCGTTACCGTAGAAGGTGTGGAAACGGAGGAGCAACTGGCGTTGATCCGTGTTGCTGCCGGTGCCGATCTGGTGCAGGGCTATCTCATGGGCAAACCAATGCCAGCGGATGAAATCCGTTCATCGACTGCGAAGGCTATCGTCCATCACGACACGGGTCGTGTGGCCTAGGGCGGTTCGAGCTTACAAAATATCTTTGCAAACCCTCTGTCCTATTACTTTTTCCAATTTTTTAAAAAATTCTCCCCGCTATATATAGTGACTTTCAGCAACCATAGAAGAATGATGATATAAGAGTGTCATTTTTTGAACACGTCTGAATCTGATAGGTACTCGTTATTCTTTTTATTTATAAGAGTGGGAACATGAGGCGTTATTTTCGATATTTATTATATATGTTGATTCTCATAATTGTTCTGGCCGCTGGCGGAGCTGCGATTTTCTGGAAAAAAATCCACGAATATTGGGCAGTATATCAGTATGCGCAGACGTTTAAGCCCGATGTGATCGACGCTAATTTTCGCAATCTTTATAAGAAGTATAGTTCAGTTCAGGTGGCGCATCCGGCTGATGTAAGTACGTTGCCAGTCATCGATAAGCCTTTGCCTGCAACCTATAATTATAAGGGTGAAGCGCGCGATCTTAATGCGTTCCTCAAGAGGACAGGCACTACTGGTTTTATCGTTCTCAAAGACGGTAACATCATTCATGAGGAGTATGCCCGCGGCAATACTCAAGCCACGCAATCGATTGCGATGTCTCTGTCAAAGTCTTTTGTTTCGTTTTTGATTGGGAATGCCGTTGCTGATGGCAAAATCAAACTCGATGAAACTGTTGATCAATATGCTCCCGTGCTCGCGCAGGGTGGTTATAAAGGCGTTACGGTAAAAAACGTGCTCCAGATGTCATCAGGCATTGGATTTAACGAAAACTATGGTGATTTGAATTCCGATATCGTCAGATACATTATTCAGATATTGACGGGCTCGGTGATTGACTTCACCGCGCATCTTAAAAATGAACGTCCGCAAGGAACAGTCAATCAATATGTCTCGGCGGATACGCAGGTGCTTGGGATGGTTCTCGAAGGTGCCACAGGCGTTCCTCTTCAGAAATATTTTGAAGATCGGCTTTGGTCGAAACTCGGAGCCGAAGCAGATGCCTACTGGCTGACTGATTCAACGGGGGAAGTCGTTGCAGCAGGTGGTTTAAATGCTGTTCTTCGTGATTTTGCGCGTTTCGGTCTGGTTTATATGAACGAGGGGCGGAATTATCGTGGTGAGCAAATTGTGTCAGCCCAGTGGGTGCATGATTCAGTCACCCCGGATGCTCCCCATCTGATGCCGGGTAGATTAACGTCTGACGGAAAAGCTGCTTATGGTTACGGTTATCAGTGGTGGATACCAACCGAGCCACAGGGGGATTTCGTCGGTGTTGGCATTTATGGCCAGTTTATCTATGTCAATCCGCTCAAGCATGTGGTGATTGTGAAAACCTCAGCCTATGCAAATTACAACGTCGATGGCGCTGCGGTGAAGGATGAAACAATCCACATGTTTCAGTCGCTGGCCAACGAGTTGGATTAGTGATCGAATTGCTATTTGGGATGGCCGCTTGTGCGGCCATTTCTCATTTATACAACTGCCGGTTATGCTAGATGAAAGGCTTGATAGGGCCAATGAGAGTTTATGTCATCGACAAGTGATAAAAACTCAATCTTTCACCTTTACACGCTTATAAAGCACCTTATTCTGCGCAGTGATTTGACGGGGTGCGGATGCAATTTGAATGAGTAATGAAGCTGTCTCTGGCGGGCCACCGCCACTATCTAATTTCGCGCGGCAGCTATTGCAGTTTCTGGATCGGGTGGAATATCGTCGCGTTGTTCATGCGGAAGATCTCGAAGAGATTGGACGTCTGCGCTATCGGTCCTATCGAACTGCGAATGTAATGCATGAAGCGGCAGTGCCATCAATTGTCGATGATATTGACCGCGATAGCCACGCTTTCGTGTTTGGCATTCACATCGATGGGCAGCTTGTGAGCACGCTGCGTATTCATCACATCACGCCCGATCATCGTCGCGGCACGAGTTATGCTCTTTTCCCCGATATTCTCGATCCGTTGCTCAATAGCGGTATGAGCTTTGTCGATCCGACACGCTTTGCTGCAGACCCGGAATTGTTGAGCGAATATCCGGCAATCCCCTATGTCACGCTGCGCATCGCGGCGATGGCTTCTGAATATTTTGAAGCAGATCAATGCCTTGCATCGGTGAAACCCGAGCATATGGCGTTTTACAAGCGCATTTTTGGTACGACCGTTATGGCTGAAGCGCGCGAGCACGAAGGCTATGGTATCAGGGTCGGGTTAGGTGCTGCGCCCATTCGCAATATTCGCGACGCCGTTGCCGTGCGTTTCCCATTTTTCAAATCGCAACCGCATGAACGTCGCGCCATGTTTAGCAGCCTTACCAATGGTGTTGGGCCGCTAACAATTATGCCAACTGCTAAATATACTGGGCTGGGTGTCTGATAAGGCATCCATCTCAAATTTATTTATGATAATTTCTTTTTATTATTAAATTCATTTTGAAAGTTTCTTTAAAGAATTAAATCTAGCAATTTATAAAAATAGAAGCTATTTGGATCGCGGAGCCGTTTGATGCGGAACGAGGGATGACGACAGCCACCGAGGAAGCCGTTTCTTTAAATGGCCTTCGACCGTGATGTAGTGCATTGAAGATTGTAGATATTCTGTCTAGACTTCGACAAAATATCTCAATGGGTGGAACTAAAAATGGCAGAACATCATAATACGGCCCCAGCTGAAATTGGCGCGCCAATGGATTATACCGAGCATGATAAAACTTATGCTGGTTTCATGGGCATGTTTAAATGGGGCACCGTAGCGGTTGTCGCACTTCTGGCTGCCATGGCGTTCGGTTTTTTTGCGGGAGGTTTCTTCTCCGCGACCGTTCTGTTTGTTCTGATCTGCGCCGCTGCATGGTTCCTGCTCTAGGGATTTAAAACAGCAATCATCCGCATGATTTGATCGAATGCCTTGGTATGGGTGCAATACGCGCTTTACCGGGGCTTTATGCATGTCGTCTGTTTCAAGATTTTGAGGGCTTCTTCCCGGAAGCTCGAACTTTGCCCGGCTGCGAGGTCGGATCAGAGCGTATCCCGAAAAGTGTGAAGCGGTTTTCGGAAAAGATACGCGAAAAAATTAATACTTGTAGCGCCGGTCCGATGCCAATTAGATCGGTGCGTCTCAAGCCACGAAAGGGAAACCAGTTGGCCCAGACTATATTCATTCCGAAAGAGAGTGATCCCGTTGAGACCCGCGTTGCGGCATCTGCCGAGACGGTGAAGAAATTCATCGCGCTTGGTTTTGATGTCGTGGTGGAAAAAGGTGCAGGCGAAAAATCGCGTATCATCGATACCGAGTTTGCCACTGCTGGTGCACGCATAGGGACTACGGCGGATGCCAAAGCGGCAGACGTTATCCTGAAGGTGCGCCGTCCGAACGATGCGGAACTCAAAGGGTATAGATCGGGGGCAGCGCTTTTCGCGATGCTTGATCCTTATGGTCATGAAGATGCTGTTGCGGCATTGGGCAAAGCTGGCATCTCCGCTTTCACAATGGAATTCATGCCGCGCATTACCCGCGCGCAGGTGATGGATGTTCTCTCATCGCAGGCCAATCTGGCGGGTTATCAGGCAGTGATTGATGCGTCAGAAACCTATGATCGCGCGATGCCAATGATGATGACGGCGGCGGGCACTGTTCCTGCCGCACGTGTGTTTGTCATGGGGGCAGGCGTTGCGGGTCTTCAGGCGATTGCGACCGCACGCCGTTTGGGAGCCGTTGTGACTGCGACCGACGTTCGCCCTGCTGCAAAAGAACAAGTGGCGTCACTTGGCGCAAAGTTCATTGCAGTCGAGGATGAAGAGTTCAAGGCGGCTGAAACTTCCGGTGGCTACGCCAAGGAAATGTCGAAGGAATATCAGGCGAAACAGGCGGCACTCGTTGCTGACCATATTGCCAAGCAGGATATTGTCATCACCACGGCGCTTATTCCGGGTCGTCCGGCTCCGCGTCTTGTGACGAAGGAAATGGTTGCGGCCATGCGTCCGGGTTCGGTGCTGATTGATCTGGCCGTTGAACGCGGCGGCAATGTTGAAGGCGCTGTGGCCGGTGAGGTTGCGGAGGTGAATGGTGTGAAGATCGTCGGGCATCTCAATGTGCCAGGACGTATTGCAGCGACAGCTTCGCAGCTTTATGCGCGCAACCTTTATGCATTCCTCGAAACGCTGGTCGATAAAGAAGCCAAGCTTTTCCGATTTGACCCAGAAGAAGAGCTGGTAAAGGCAACTCTTCTAACTCACGCGGGTAAAGTCGTGCATCCCGCTTTTGCCAAGGCTGAAGTGGAAACTGCACCGGTGGCGGCAGTTGAAAAGGCAGCAAAGCCAAAAGCGGCGCCAAAGGCAAAAGCAGCTGTTATCGAAGGTGAGGCTGAAGAGCCCGTTCGTAAGGCGGTCCGTAAAACTCCCGCTAAGCCTGCAAAAACTTCCGCTGACGGAGGAGAGGCATAATGTCCGATACAGCACTCGAAAAAGCTCTTGAGAGCCTCAATCAGGCGGCAGATGCCGTCAGGCAGGCGGCAGAAAATGCAGGCGGTTATGGCGATGCCGCAGCGCTTGCTGTGCATAGTGCAAGTGGTGGTGTGGTTGATCCGTTTGTCTTCCGCCTTGCGATTTTCGTTCTGTCGATTTTCGTCGGCTATTACGTTGTCTGGCAGGTGACCCCTGCACTGCATACGCCGCTGATGGCCGTTACCAACGCCATTTCATCGGTGATCGTGGTTGGCGCACTTCTCGCGGTTGGCCTTTCGCTTTCTGGTTGGGCTACGGGCTTCGGCTTCATCGCGCTTATCCTAGCAAGTGTGAATATTTTCGGCGGCTTCCTCGTCACCCAGCGCATGCTTGCCATGTACAAGAAAAAAGAAAAGTGAGGGCTGAGCCATCATGAGTGTCAATCTCGCAGCCTTCCTCTACCTGGTCTCCGGCGTCCTGTTCATCATGGCACTACGCGGCCTTTCTCACCCAACCACCAGCCGTCAGGGTAACACCTATGGTATGGTTGGCATGGGTATCGCTATCATCACCACACTGTTGCTGGCACGTCCAAGCTTCGGTGGTTTGGTGCTGATCATTCTTGGTATCGCCATTGGTGGCGGTATTGGTGCAGTTATCGCACGCCGCATTGCCATGACGGCAATGCCGCAGCTTGTGGCAGCGTTTCACTCGCTGATCGGTCTTGCTGCGGTTCTTGTTGCCGCTGCCGCGATTTACTCACCACATTCTTTCGGTATTGGCGAAGTGGGTCAGATCCACGGTCAGGCGCTGATTGAAATGTCGATCGGTGTAGCCATTGGTGCAATCACCTTCACTGGTTCGATTATCGCATTTTTGAAGCTTGATGGCCGCATGTCGGGCAGACCAATCATGCTGCCGGGACGCCATGTTATCAATGCGGGACTTGCTGCTGCAATCGTGATTCTGATTGCCGTTCTAACCAACACCGAAAGCCATTTCGTGTTCTGGCTTATTGTCATTCTGGCGCTGGTGTTTGGTGTGCTGATCATTATCCCGATTGGCGGCGCGGATATGCCGGTTGTCGTGTCGATGCTTAACTCCTATTCGGGTTGGGCTGCAGCAGGCATTGGCTTCACGCTTGGCAATTTGGCGCTGATTATTACCGGTGCGCTGGTTGGCTCGTCCGGTGCGATCCTGTCCTATATCATGTGTAAGGGCATGAACCGCTCGTTCATCTCGGTTATTCTCGGTGGCTTCGGCGGTGACACTTCTGCCGCCGCTAGCGGCGAAGTCGAACAGCGCCCGGTTAAGCAGGGTTCGGCGGACGATGCGGCCTTCATTATGAAGAATGCATCGAAGGTCATCATCGTGCCGGGTTACGGTATGGCGGTGGCACAGGCACAGCACGCGCTGCGTGAAATGGCCGACAAGTTGAAAGCCGAAGGCGTGGAAGTGAAATATGCAATCCACCCTGTTGCCGGTCGTATGCCGGGCCATATGAACGTGCTCTTGGCCGAAGCCAACGTGCCTTATGATGAAGTGTTCGAGCTTGAAGACATCAATTCGGAATTTGCGACGGCTGATGTTGCCTTTGTGATTGGCGCGAATGACGTGACCAATCCGGCAGCGAAGACCGACCCACAATCGCCGATCTTTGGTATGCCGATTCTGGATGTCGACAAGGCGGGTACGGTACTCTTCATCAAGCGCGGCATGGGTTCAGGCTATGCTGGCGTGGAAAACGAGCTGTTCTTCCGTGACAACACCATGATGCTCTTTGCCGACGCGAAGAAGATGGTTGAAAATATCGTTAAGGCTCTCGACCACTAGGCCTTTGAGATTCGGGTTCTGGCGGCCTGCAAATGGCGTGGTTCTACGCTTCCGGTGCTCATGTACCTTAAGTACACTCCGCTCCGGTTCTCGAACCCCACCATTTTCGGCACGCCATTTCCCCGAATCTCATAAGGCCGGGACGTTCTGGCAAGAAACAAAAACGGCGGCTCGAAGCCGCCGTTTTTATTTGCGCTGGTAAATTTCGATCAGCCGTAGATCATCTTGTCCTGCAACGCACGCAGCTCAGCAATCTTTGAGCCGGGCTGTGGTGCTGCGTTGGCATAGGTGATGAGTTCACCCTTTTTGATTGGTGCAGTGACGGTGCCGTTTTGCAGCAAGCCGCAAGGAATAGCCTGGGCGGTGCGTGCTTCTGGTGTCGTCATGATCCAAGAACGATAGCAATATTGTCCAATTGCATCGAGTTTTTCGCCGGGCTGCATATCTTTCTTGGCGACAGCGCAGACTTCTGCAACTGGCTTTGGCAGCGGCACCATATCGGCTTTGCCGTGCAGAACGGCGCGGGCAACCGTGAGCGGCACTTCCAGCGAAGTGAGGTGGTAAGGACGGTGGAAGGTAAAATAGGGACCTTTGCCGATCTTCAGATCTTCCAGTCGCTCATTTAGGCGAGGGTGGTCCATTTTGGCCACAACGAACACGCCGGGCGAGACGCCTTTGCCGATGGAATAATCAACCACACCGCTTTTACTCAGAACGCCGCCATCGGCTTGCGGGATGAGTGTGCTGCTCAACTGATCGACGCTTGCGCGAGGGCCGTGCATGCCGGCAATGTCTGGAACAAGTCCAGTCGCATTAGCAATCGCGGCCATTTCGACCATGGTTTTAGAGCCATCGATGAATTCGACCAGCAGACGGACATTCATGTTCCGGCGGTCGGCTTCTGCCTGATAGTCATCAGGGATGGCATCGAAATTAAGCGGGTTATTTTTGCCCTTTCCAGCCGAAACCACTTCGTAGCCAAGCGCTGAGACAAACTCGATCAGCTCCATGCAGGAGGAAGGCTCGTCGCCTGCACCCAGCGAATAGATGACGCCTTGCTTGTCGGCCTGTGCCTTGAGGTAAGGCCCGATGGTGACATCGGCCTCGACATTCATCATCACAAGATGCTTGCCATGCTCGATAGCCTTGATACCGGTTTCTGCACCCACTTCCGGAACGCCGGTGGCATCGATAATGACGTCGATCAGCGGATTGGAGAGGATTAGATCATTATCATTGGTGACTGCGATCTTTCCGCTTTCGATAGCGCTCGTCATGGCGCTTTCGGTGTTAGCTTCGTGCGCATTGTCATCGTCGCCATAGGCGGTGCGAACAGCTTTGAATGTGTTTGGCAGACGACGGGCGGAAAGAGCGCCGACTTCAATGCCGGGCATACGCGCCACTTGTGTGACGATGTCTGTTCCCATTTCGCCAGCGCCGATAAGACCGATGCGGATTGGTTTGCCTGTTTGAGCGCGCATTTGTAAGTCCCGCGCCAGTCCAACCAGTGCCACATTCGTTGTCATGAGAGTCTCCGCGATAATTTTTTCATGCTTCTATAGTTATTGATGCGCAATTGACGAACAGTCTCTATATCAACACTGAAAAGTGCGCATCTTAAATTGTCGCGACAAAATACGCATTCTACCGGAGTTCTCATGAGCAACGCATCCCCCTTCGACCTTGTTATCTTCGATTGCGACGGTGTTCTCGTCGATAGCGAACCGCTTTCCTGCCGCGCTTTTGAGCAGGTTTATGCCAATTACGGCATGATGCTGCCGGAAGGGACTGTTGCCAAAGGCATCGGCATGAAGCAGGCAGATATTCTGGCGATGATAGCCGACCTGACTGGCCATCATCTGCCAGACGAGGCTCTAAGCCAGTTTTGGCCTGAAACAAAAGTCTTGTTTGCAGAGCATTTGCAGCCAGCAACTGGTATTGCAGATTTCCTGAAGGTGTTGCCCAACAAGCGTTGTGTGGCGTCGTCATCGCAGCCAGAGCGTATTGCGTTCAGTCTCGAGAAGACTGGAATCAGCCAATATTTTGGTGATGCGGTTTATTCATCCAGCATGGTCAAGCGCGGCAAGCCTGCGCCAGATTTGTTCCTCTTTGCTGCCGATAAGATGGGTGTCGATCCTGCGCGCTGCGTGGTGATCGAAGATTCGCCTTTTGGCGTTGAGGGTGCGATTGCGGCTGGCATGACCGCTTTTGGCTATACTGGCGGCGGACATACATATGAGGGTCATGCTGAACGCTTATCATCCAAGGGTGCGGAACGGGTTTTTGCGCATTGGGATGATATTGCCCGTGAAATACTGGTTACTGCCTGATTAACCGTCTTGCTGTTGCGTTATTAATAGACAACAACAGAGTATCAGTTCAGCAGAAAGTTTCATGGAATGAAAGACGCAATTACGCTCGACCAGTTGCGCGAAGCAGTCGGTACGGAAGTTGGATGCTCTGAGTGGCGTGAAGTCACACAGTCGATGATCGATCAGTTTGCCGATGCAACGGATGACCACCAGTTCATCCATGTTGATCCTGAGCGCGCAGCCAAGGAAACGCCTTTCGGCGGCACGATTGCACACGGCTTTCTGACGCTGTCACTGCTCTCGACATTGGCTTTCGAGGCATTGCCGATGTTGCAGGGTGCAACGATGGGCATCAATTATGGCTTTGACAAAGTGCGCTTCATGTCGCCGGTAAAGACTGGCGCACGCGTGCGTGCGCGGTTTAAGCTGTCGAGTGCGGATATTCGTCCATCAGGCCGTGTGGTCAATCACTACGAAGTGACGCTGGAAGTCGAAAACTTGGTGAAGCCAGCGCTAACCGCGACATGGATCACCATCTCAGTTGTCGAGCCGCCACGCGGCTAATAGCACCTCTGATTACGAAACTAAGAGCCGTCCTTCTTCATCGAGAGGGGCGGCTTTGTCTTTATGCGCTGTCATCAGATCGCGGAAGAAGAACGGACCGTGCAAAAACATGCCGAAATCGTAGAAATTCTTCTTCTCTGCACCGCGCATGTAAAGCAGATGCATCAGGAAGAAATTCCCCTTTGAACGTTTGTAGCGATTCTCGCTATGCACATTCTTAAAGCGGATACGGTGGATAAGCGGCGGGTTTTGCGTGTTGATTTTGAGCGCCTTCGCAGGATCAGAACCATAAAAATGGATAATGTCGGTGAGAACCTGAAATTCTGACCAGAGAACCGGGCTTTCTTCCATCACAACGCGAACGTCTTCGCGCAAGGCTTTTGCTTTTGGGTGCAGTGCGATCATCAGCAGGCAGGAACCAATAGCTAGCATCGATACAGGCTGCTTGCGCAAAAGGTCAGGGCGTTCGCGTTGAAGGTCTGCAAGCGCTTCAACGGCGGGAACTGTGCCGAGGCTGTGGCCGACGATAATCACTTCGTCCGCATTGCTTTCTTCTATTTTCTTTTTCAGCGCTTCTGCAAAGGCTCTGCGGCGCGCTTTCAGCTTATCGTTGCGATCATAGATGCGGTCATAGGCTGCCGACCAATCATCGAGCAGATAAGACATGAAGAATCGGTCGCCCGGCCAACGGACCAGCAATGTTGCAACCACAGCGGCGATCGGCAGTGACCAGATGAGGTTCCAGACGGGGAAACCTGCCAGCATGGGGGCATAGGCGATAAGCGCTGCTATTGCGATAATCACAATTGACAACAGAAATGGCCACATGAAGAACATCACAAAGCGCCAGCTTGTCATCAGATAGCGGAGCAGGGTGCCTGTGAAGAAAATGTTCATGAAGGCGCGGAAGCCCGTCAGCATACGCCTAGGCGTGGAACGAGCGGCGTAATCGTCAAAGATGTCTGCGGTGCCGAACTGGCAGAATTCTGTTTCCGTCTGCCAGCCATTGCCCTGAGTCGTTGCGGTGAACGTGCCGCAGTCATCCGGCTCGTCTTTCATCGGCGGCAATTTGGTCTTCGCACGCCACAAACGGTCGAAATCCTTCAACGCAAGCGCATGGCGCACGCGGACGGCTTTGGGATGTAGGCCTTCATAGCCTGTGAATTGAATAACGAGTCGTTTGCGAAAAGACATAAATCTCGACAGAAGGAATCAACGAATGGGGATAAGGCGGTGTATTAGCCGTTTTTTTGCTATGATTGAGCAATGAGGCTGAATTGTGCGGAAAGTGGAGGCTCTCTAGCCTATAGGGCGCGATTTAGTCACTATAATTTGTCGTGAAGTCATTATTTGTGCCCAAGACTGGGCAAAGTGCCATCTTAAGGTGGACAAAAGCCGGGCTATCTGGTAATGCCAGCCCCAATTTGCAACGTTTAAGTTGCGAAGCTTGGGAGCCTTTGGGCGTATAGACAGTTGACTCTATCAGCTGAACATCGTTAAGAGACGCCCTTAATGCCTCAGGCTAAATCGAAATTCTAACCGATACGGGATTACACGTGCAGGTACTCGTCCGCGATAACAATGTTGATCAGGCTCTCCGCGCTCTTAAGAAAAAGATGCAGCGCGAAGGTATCTTCCGCGAAATGAAGATGCGTGGCCATTATGAAAAGCCATCTGAAAAGCGCGCTCGCGAAAAGGCAGAAGCCGTTCGTCGTTCGCGTAAGCTGGCTCGTAAGCGCGCTCAGCGTGAAGGCCTTATCGGCGGCGGTCGTCCCGCAGCTCGCTAAGTGACCTGAAATTGGCGCTGCCTGTGTGGCGCCTTTTGCTTGCCGGTGCAGCTTATGGCTTGCGCCGGTTTTTGCATGTCTGAAGGTTTGTGGCGCACTTTGAAGGCGCTTCACGAGATAAGACATGCCGATTTGAAGTGTCAGTGCGCTGCCATATACTGACCTTTATTGTGGCGTTGAGCTTGATACGTCAGAGAAACATAGTTTTGGCCAGTTGAGTTGATCGGCGGTTTTTCCTGCTATCTTCATCTGTGCTATACAATGAAAACATCATGGCTGTTATAACAGTCGGGGACAAAGTTGACGCAAGCTTGGGTACGCTCCCGTGCTGCGCTCACGCAGAAAGGAACGCTGCCGTTGCCAACGCGCTTTAAGGTGATGCACTCGTCCGGCAAATTTGTTGCCCGTAACAGCCTATTGGCTGCAACAGCCGTCTTGGCTCTTGGTCTCGTCGGCTGTCAGAGCTCTTCGACGCAAACCGCGTTGAGCACGGTTGATCGTGCTCAAGGGTCGAATGAGAACATTGGCTCGCTGACAAGCGTTATCCAGAGCAATCCGCGCGATCCTGAGGCTTACAACGTTCGAGGCTCTGCTTACGGCAAGGCACGACGCTATAAGGAAGCGCTGCGCGATTTTGATCAGGCGATAGCCCTTAATCCGAATTTCTATCAGGCCTATGCCAACCGCGCCCTGATCTACCGTTACATGAATGACAACGGTAAGGCCGCGCAGGACTATAGCCGTGCGATCCAGATTAACCCGCAATATGATGCAGCCTATGTCGGTCGTGGCAATGTTTACCGTCAGGCCGGACGTCTTGATCAGGCATTGAGTGATTTCAATCAGGCAATCGCTTTGCAGACGACCGATGGCCGCGCCTATCACAATCGTGGTTTGATTTATCAGGCCAAGGGTCAGCATAAGCAGGCGATTGAAGATTTCTCGAAAGCGATTTCACTCAATTCGACTGCGCCTGAACCTTACAATGGCCGCGGCATTTCTTATGTGGCGTTGAGCGATTACGACAACGCCTTCGATGATTTCAATACGGCAATTACGCTTGATGGAAACATCGCTGAAAGCTGGGCCAATCAGGCGCTGGTTTATGAACAACGCGGCGATAAGGCAAAAGCTGCCAATTCTTACACGCGCGCTATTCAGCTTGATGCAAGCTATCAGCCTGCCAAGGCCGGTCTGGCCCGCACGCGCGGTTAATCATTATCTTTCCCGCAAGAATAACGGTGGCGTTCTCCAAAGTTGTGAGCGCCACTTTTCTTTATGTAATGCTGGCATATAATAGTCTTTATGTCGCTCTTCGATCACATCGGTTTTCAAAGCAAAGACCTTCGCCGCAGCTTATCATTTTATGAAAGCTGCATGCCTAAGCTCGGCCTCACCATTATTGCCCATTCGGACAGCGGCTTCTTCGTCAGTGGAGGGGAGAGGGCACCAGTGCCGTTTCTTTGGATACACAAAGCGCCGAAAGCGGGCGCTGACGAGCCTGATGGCAAGCCGGGCAATCATCTGCATCTTATGTTCAATGCGAGTAGTCGCGACGATGTAGAGGCTTTTCATCAAGCCGCTCTTAAAGGTGGCGGCAAGGAGAGCGGGCCACCGGCCTATCAGGGGCCGGAAGAGATGGGCTATTACGCAGCTCTTGTCTTTGATCCAGATGGCAATACGTTGGAAGTCGGTTTTCGAAAGAGGGTGCGGTAAACACCCTCCTGTCAGTCAATATTTAGCTGCGTGAACGCAGGTTGCGCTTGTCGAGACGATTGACGAGATAATCGCCGATCAACTGAATGCCGCACACCATGATGATAAGAATAATCACAACAGCAATCATGATCTGCGTTTCAAAGCGCTGATAACCGTAACGAATGGCCAGATCGCCTAAGCCCCCCGCACCAATGGCACCAGCCATGGCAGATGCGCCAATAAGCGTGATGATTGTCACGGTGAAGCCAGCGATAATGCCGGGTAGGGCTTCTGGCACCAGCACTTCACGCACGATTGTCCAGCGGTTAGCACCCATCGAGCGGGCAGCTTCAACGAGACCGTTATCCACTTCGCGCAGTGAGACTTCTGCTATACGCGCATAATAAGGAATAGCGGCAATCGATAGTGGCACGATGGATGCCCATGTACCGATTGATGTGCCGACAACAAAACGCGTCACCGGAATGAGTGCCACAAGCAAAATGATGAAAGGCACTGAACGAAAGCCATTGATGATGGCGCCGAGGATGGCATTGATAGTCAGATTTTGTGCAAGGCCACCACGTTCAGTCAGAATCATGATGAGTGCCAGCGGAAGACCAACGACGAGCGAAATCAGGCTCGAAAAGCCGGTCATGATCATGGTCTCCCAGAAGGAGCGCCAGAGAAGATCAAGCATTGCCTGAGACATAGCCGAGAACCTCCGTGGCGTCTGCATGGGTGTTGAGATAGGCGATAGCGGCGTCTAGTTTGGCCTTGTCCTGCGCGGGTAAGCCAATGAACATAGTTCCAACGGGTTCGCCTTGAATGGTATCCATGCCGCCATGAATCAGTTGCAGCGGAATGCCTGTTGCAAGCGTTGCTTCGCTGAAGAATGCACCTTTGGCAGCGGCACCTGAAAGCTTGACCTTGAGAATGGCATGATCGCCGGTTTTCTCAAGACGCTCGCGCCACACGGCAGGCAATTCCGGCTCCAGCACTTGCAGCATGCTTTGTGTGATTGGCGACTGCGGATTGGCAAACACTTTCCAGACCGGACCTTCTTCAGCAATGACGCCGTGATCCAGCACAATCACCCGGTCGGCGATGCGGCGGATCACTTCCATCTCATGGGTAATGAGCAGGATGGTCAAGCCGAGCTTGGTATTGATGTCTTTAAGCAGCGCCAGAATCGACAGGGTTGTCTCAGGATCAAGCGCTGAAGTGGCTTCGTCAGAAAGCAGAACGGCGGGTTCAGCAGCAAGTGCGCGTGCAATGCCGACGCGCTGCTTCTGGCCACCGGAAAGCTGTGCCGGATATTGCTTCGCTTTATCGGAGAGACCGACCAGATCCAGCAGTTCGGCCACGCGCTTGATGCGTTTTGCTTTCGGCATGCCTGCAATTTTAAGCGGCAGTGCAACGTTCTGCGCAACAGTTTTGGCGGAGAGCAGATTAAAGTGCTGAAACACCATGCCGATGCGGCGGCGAACAGGGCGCAGCGCGTCTTCACCAAGGCCGGTAATCTCACGACCTTCAATCAGAATCGAACCACTGTCGGGCTTCTCGAGGCCATTGACGCAACGGATAAGCGTTGATTTGCCCGCGCCACTGCGGCCGATAATACCGAGAATTTCGCCGCGTGCGACGGAAAGAGAGACGCCATTGATTGCCGGCGTCTCACCGAACATTCGACGCACGTCTTTCATGGCGACGATGGGCGCTAATGCGGCAGGTGGCTGTTCAATGGTCACGGTCGTTTCTTCTATTTTTTATCTCGCAGCAGGGAGGCTGCGAATGAATAGTTTGATAAGGCTTCAAGGAAAATGACGCCAAAGGGCATAGGCGGCTTTTCATAAGCACGCGCGGATGCTTTTGGGCAATTTTTTCGCTTACGTCAATAAAAGCCGCGCCGGAAATGCTTTTCCGGCGCGGTCTTTCAGGCATAGAGAGCAATTAGTTCCAGGCTGGAATGCCTGTGCCCTTGTAAACGCGGTCGATTTCAGCCTTCACGGTATCGTTTTGGAAGGATGAAACAAGGTTCTTTACCCAATCGGCGTTTGCATCTTCGGTACGGACCGCGATGAAGTTGTTGTATGGGTTGTTTTCCTTGGATTCCCAGCCGATCGCTTCTTCCTTTTTGAGGCCCGCTTTGCCAGCCCAGTCGTTGTTCACGATGGCGACATCGAGATCATCAATCGAGCGACCGACGACACCGGCGTCGAGTTCCTTGATTTCGATCTTCTTAGGATTTTCAACAATGTCGATTGGCGTTGCAAGGATGCCTGCTTCAGGCTTCAGCTTGATAAGGCCGCTTGCTTCGAGAACGCGGAGCGCACGACCTTCATTCGATGGATCGTTTGGCACGCCGACGACTGCACCTTCCTTGAGTTCATCAAGGCTCTTGATCTTGCGCGAGTAAATGCCGATTGGCCAGACTGCGGTATAACCGGCAACGTCGATCTTGTAGCCATGCTGCTTGATCTGTTCGTCGAGGTACGGCTTATGCTGGAAAGCGTTCGCGTCGATTTCCTTGCGCTCAAGCGCTTCATTTGGCTGGTTGTAATCGTTGAAGGTTACGCGCTCGATGATGAGGCCGTGCTTCTTGCCTTCTTCAGCAACGACTTTCCAGACGTCTTCGTCTTCGCCGCCCATGATGCCGACCTTGATGGTCTTATCTTCTGCGTGGCTAGGTGCAGCTGCAAAGCCAACGGTGAGGGCTGCAACAGTGAAAAGAGCGGCTTTCAGACCAGCGCGGCGGGTCAGCGAATAGCGGGAAAGGACTGACGACATTCTTATTTTCCTTGTCTAAAGTTTTTTGGAGAGCCGGTCCCGGAAAGCGATCAAATTAGATGATCTTTCTCCCCCTGCCCACCTTGATGCCGATAATTCCCGTTTATTAGACAAGAAACAAGAAAAATTATTTCAGCTTCACGAGATTCAGCGATTGTGAAATTGCGTTCACAGTCGCGTGAGCGGATTGTCTTTTCAGTTTGTGCGGGTGTGAGGAATCTCGTTCTAGATCGGTTCCGTAAATATGCCATCGTTGGAACCGCTCTATAGATATTTCTTCAGCATTTCCGAACGCAAAACCGGTTCCCACTTTTGCTGGAAATGCTTTAGTAATTATCCGAAATAATCATCTGCGCGGCCTTCTCGGCGATCATCAAAGTGGGTGAATTCGTATTACCTGACGTGATTCCCGGCATGACCGAGGCATCGGCTACGCGTAGTCCCTGAATACCGTTTACACGCAGGCGCGGATCGACAATCGCATCTGCATCTGCCCCCATACGACACGTGCCGACCGGATGGAAAATCGTTGTGCCGATATCGCCCGCCGCTTTTTCCAGCTGTTCCTGCGTTTCATAGCTTGGTCCGGGCTTGAATTCTTCCGGACGATATTTTTGCAAAGGTACCTGTGCCACGATATGGCGGGTGAGGCGGATCGCATCGGCGGCTACTCGGCGGTCGCTTTCTGCGGAAAGATAGTTTGGCTTGATTGCCGGTTGGGTGCGGTGATCTGGTGATTTGATATGGATCGAGCCGCGACTGTCGGGCCGCAGATTGCAGACGCTTGCTGTAAAGGCTGGGAAGGGGTGAACTGCATCACCAAATTTATCGAGGCTTAATGGCTGCACGTGATATTGCAGATTGGCGGTTTCATAAGATGGGTCTGAGCGTGTGAAGACACCGAGTTGACTAGGAGCCATCGACATGGGGCCAGAGCGACGCAGCAGATATTCCAGCCCGATCATGGCTTTGCCAGTGAGTTTGCTGGCTTTCTCATTCAGCGTTGGAATGCCACTGACTTTATAAGCACAGCGCAGTTGCAGGTGATCTTGCAGGTTTTCGCCCAGCTGTCTGCGTTCGAGCTTAACGGGAATGTCTGTCTGCTGGAGAATATCGCCGCGTCCGATGCCCGAAAGCTCGAGGATTTGTGGCGAGCCAACTGCACCCGCCGCGAGAATCACTTCGCGTTTTGCTTTTATGGTGCGGGTTGTGCCGTTCTGATCGAAGGTAACGCCAGTGGCGCGTAACTCCTCAATCTCAATGCGGCGCACATGGGCGCCCGTTTCAACGCGCAGGTTTTTGCGATTAAGAGCTGGGCGCAGAAAAGCCTTTGCTGTATTCCAGCGAATGCCGCGCTTCTGGTTGACCTTAAAATAGGACACACCTTCATTGTTACCGCGATTGAAATCATCCGTTGATGGGATGCCAGCCGCAACCGCTGCATCACGAAAAGCATCCAGAATATCCCAGTGCAGGCGGGCATTTTCAACGCGCCATTCGCCACCTGCACCATGCAGATCATCTGCACCTGCAAAATTGTCTTCGGATTTTTTGAAGAAGGGCAACACGTCGTCCCAGCCCCAGCCGTCGCAACCGGCCTGCCGCCACAAATCATAATCGCGTGCCTGTCCGCGCATATAGATCATGCCATTGATGGAGGAGCAGCCACCAAGCACCTTGCCGCGTGGATAGCCGAGAGAGCGCCCATTCAGGCCTGCTTCCGCTTCTGTGGTAAAACACCAGTCGGTGCGCGGATTGCCGATGCAATAAAGATAGCCGACGGGGATATGAATCCACGCGTAATTGTCTTTGCCGCCTGCTTCCAGTAGCAGCACGGAACGATTTGGATCGGCAGAAAGGCGGTTCGCAAGGGCGCAGCCAGCCGTGCCCGCGCCAACCACGATGTAATCGTAGGTGTCGGTCATGATTTCATATCCAGTAAAAAGGTGGAGCCGCTATCTGATGAACATGCGGCTCCGGGAGTGCCGGTTATCCGAACAATTTTTTTCCAAGCCGCGATGCATAGAACTCACCGACGATACCTTTTCGGAAGAGTAGGACGCATGCCATGAAGATGACGCCAGTGACGATTGTTACGGGGAAGTCAGAGGTTGCGAGATAGTTCTGAAGAGCGACCACGAAGGCTGCGCCGACGATTGGGCCGATCAGCGTCCCGATCCCGCCAAGCAGCGTCATCAGGATCACTTCGCCCGACATCTGCCAGCCCACATCGGTGAGTGTTGCAAACTGGAACACGAGTGCTTTCATGCCGCCTGCAAGGCCTGCAAGTGCTGCCGACATGACAAAGGCTGCGAGCTTGTAGTGATTGACGGAATAGCCCAATGAGACAGCGCGGTTTTCGTTTTCGCGGACTGATTTGAGGATCATGCCGAAAGGCGAATTGATGATGCGCCAGATGGCAAACACGCCGATTACAAACACTGCCAGCACAAAATAATACATATTCATCGGTTGGTTGAGATCGATTAAGCCAAAGAGATAGCCGCGTGGCACGCCCTGAAGACCGTCTTCGCCGTGGGTGAACGCCGCTTGCAAACAGAAGAAGAAGAACATCTGCGCTAGCGCCAGTGTGATCATCGTCGAATAGATGCCCTGACGGCGGATTGCGAGATAGCCAATCACAAGACCGAGCACGGCCGCAGCCACCACGCCAAGCAGGATGCCGATTTCTGGCGTGACACCCCATACTTTGACGGCATGGGCTGTCACATAGGCGGCACCTCCAAAGAAGGCTGCATGGCCAAAGGACAAAATGCCGGTATAGCCGAGCAGCAGATTGAAGGCGGAGGCAAACAGCGCAAAGCACAGCATCTTCATCAGGAAGATCGGGTAGACCATGAAGGGCGCTACGATCAGTCCAGCCACGGCAATCGCCAGAATGATGGCAGACAAGCTGTTGAGGTTCGGCGCTTTTGCCTGATGATTTGCCGTCGTTGCTTTAAGAACAGTATCAGCCATATCAAGCCTCCTTCCCGAACAGTCCGGCGGGTCGCACCAGAAGGACGATAGCCATGATAACGAAGATGACGATGCTGGAAGCTTCGGGGTAGAACACCTTGGTCAGACCTTCCGCTAGCCCTAGTACATAGCCGGTGATGATCGCGCCAAGGATTGAACCCATGCCGCCGACCACGACCACAGCAAACACCACGATGATAATGTTGGACCCCATCAGCGGGCTGACCTGATAGATCGGTGCTGCCAGAATTCCGGCAAAGCCAGCAAGTGCTGAACCCAAAGCATAGGTGAAGGTGAGAAGCAGCGGCACATTGATGCCGAAGGCTTTAACCAGTGTTGGGTTTTCGGTGGCAGCGCGCAGGTAAGCGCCGAGCTTGGTTTTCTCAATGAGAAGCCATGTGCCGATACAGATGATGAGCGACGCCACCACCACCCATGCGCGATAGTTGGGTAGGAACATGAAGCCAAGATTATTGCCGCCTGCAAGTGATGGTGGCACGGCATAAGGCTGACCGGCAGCACCATAATAATAGCGGAAGGTGCCTTCGATCACAAGTGCAAGGCCAAAGGTAAATAACAGGCCATAAAGCGGATCAAGATTATAGAGCCTTGAAAGGGCAACGCGTTCGATGATGGCGCCGCCCAGACCCACAATCAGTGGAGCCAGAATAAGCGCTGGCCAATAGCCAATGCCAAGGCCGCTCAACAGCAGATAGCCGACAAATGCGCCGAGCATATATTGCGCGCCATGCGCAAAATTGATGATGCGCAACAGACCAAAAATAATCGCAAGGCCAAGGCTGAGCATGGCGTAGAAAGAGCCATTGATCAGGCCAACCAGCAATTGTCCGAGAAGCGCCTGAACGGGAATTCCGAAGATCATCGTCATCGTCTCAAACTCCTAACGCTTGCGTGAGCGATGCCATGCGAGCGGGCAGCTCGGCGGTTGGGAAGTTTTCCGTCACCACGCCATGATCCATCAGATAAAAACGATCAGCGACTTTTGCCGCAAAGCGGAAGTTTTGCTCGACGAGCAACACGGTCATGCCGCGCTTTTTAAGCTCCACCAGCACATCGCCGATGCGCTGGATGATGACCGGCGCAAGTCCTTCGGTTGGCTCATCCAGCAGCAGAACCTTGACACCGGTGCGCAGGATACGGGCAATCGCCAGCATCTGTTGTTCGCCACCCGAAAGCTTGGTTCCCGGGCTGTTACGGCGCTCATAGAGATTGGGGAAAAGCTCATAAATCTCATCAAGCGACATGGCTCCGCCTTTGCCAACAACAGGGGGCAGCAGCAGGTTTTCATGCACATTGAGCGTTGCAAATATCCCGCGTTCTTCCGGCACAAAACCAAGGCCCGTGCGGGCAATGCGATGCAGCGGTACGCGCAGAATGTCTTTGCCATCAAGCGTGATGGTTCCGCTGCGCTTGCGGATAATACCCATGATCGTGCGCAGTGTGGTGGTTTTGCCCACCCCATTGCGGCCCAGAAGCGTGATGGTTTCACCGGGCCAGATATCGAGATCTACGCCGTGCAGCGCATGACTTTCGCCATACCAGGCATTGAGCCCGCGCACGGAAAGCAGGGGTTGGCCTTTATTCATGTTCGGTTCCCATATAAGCAGTGCGTACGCGCTCGTCTTGAGAAACGGTGGCATAATCGCCCGAAGCGAGAATCTCGCCGCGTTGCAGCACCGTGACGTGGTGGGCGATGTCGGCCACCACTTTGAGATTATGTTCGACCATCAGCACCGCGCGATCTTTCGCCACATCGGTAATGAGGGCGGCAATGGTGTGCACGTCTTCGTGCCCCATGCCGGCCATTGGCTCATCGAGCAGCAGCACTTTGGGATCGAGTGCCAATGTGGTGGCGATTTCGAGCGCACGTTTGCGGCCATAGGACAGGTCCGCAGCCAGCGCATGACGTGCATCGGCCAGACCCACGCGCTCCAGCAGATCAATTGCCTTTGCGTCGAGCTGATCCAGCGCCGACAAGGATCGCCAGAACTGCGTTGCCAGACCGCTTGGGCGTTGCAGCGCGACTTTCACATTCTCCAACACTGTCAAATGCGGGAATGTCGCAGAAATTTGAAATGAACGCACCAGCCCCATGCGCGCAACTTTAGCAGGATCGGTCTTTGTGATGTTGTCGCCAAGCAGAGTGATCTCGCCACTTGTCGGCTGGAGAAACTTGGTCAGCAGATTAAAGACGGTCGTCTTGCCTGCACCATTCGGGCCGATCAGCGCATGAACACGGGCGTGCTCTACATCAAGATCGACATTCTTCACCGCATGAAAGCCGCCAAACGACTTGCCCAGCCCACGTGCAGAAAGAACAATCCTCGCCGGCTCTGCTTCTCGCAGAGCCGTAGTATTTTGAGTTGCTGTGTTCATGCCATCAGCCTCTTACTGCGTGACCAGAGTACAGCCGCTTTCTTCAGGCTTCAAATAAGCCTGATCACCGGGGATCGTTGCCAGCACCTTATAGTAGTCCCATGGAGTCTTGCTTTCGTCAGGCTTTTTCACTTCCATCAGATACATGTCATAGATCATACGGCCATTTGGTCCGACCTTGCCGTTGCGGGCGAATACGTCGTTAACTGGCATTTCATGCAGCTTCTTGGAGACGGCTTCGGTCTCGTCGGTGCCTGCTTCCTTGATTGCTTTCAAATATTGCAGCACGGCGGAATAAGTGCCTGCCTGAATCATGTTCGGCATACGCCCAGTACGGTCGAAGAAGCGCTTGCTGAACTCGCGCGATTCATCATCGCGGTCCCAGTAGAAGCCTTCGGTGAGCGTCAGGCCCTGCGCCGCATCAAGGCCGAGGCCGTGGACTTCGGCAATAGTGAAGAGCAGTGCTGCAAGGCGCTGTCCGCCGGCAACGATGCCAAATTCTGCGGCCTGTTTGATCGCGTTGGATGTATCAAGACCAGCATTGGCAAGGCCGACAACCTTGGCACCTGAAGCCTGTGCCTGCAAAAGGAACGACGAATAATCTGTCGTGCTTAAGGGATGGCGAACAGAGCCAAGAACTTTACCGCCTTTTGACGTAACGAATTTTGAAGTCTGGTCTTCCAGCGAATAGCCAAATGCATAATCGGCAGTCAGGAAATACCATGTATCACCGCCCTGTTCGACAAGCGAGCCGCCGGTGCCAACTGCAAGCGCGTGGGTGTCATAAGCCCAGTGAAAACCATAAGGCGAGCACTGCTTGCCGGTGAGTTCCGATGTTGCGGCACCGGTATTGATGGTGATTTTTTTCTTGTCTTTGGAAAGTGCCTGAACAGCGAGACCGACTGACGAGCTGGTTAGCTCCATAATGGCGTCAACCTGTTCGGTATCATACCACTGGCGCGCGATATTGGCGGCAACGTCTGGCTTGTTCTGGTGGTCGGCTGTGATGATTTCAATCGGTGCATCCAGTACCGTGCCTCCAAAATCCTCGGCAGCCATTTTTGCAGCTTCATAAGACCACTTGCCGCCGAAATCAGCATAAACGCCCGACTGGTCGTTCAGAATGCCGATTTTGACTTTGCCGTCTGATATTTCTGCTGCGGATGAAATCGCGGTTGCAGCGAAAAGTGCAGCCGTCGCCAGTGCAAAAAGTTTCATTCAGTGCTCCTCCCAAAAACTCCCTGTTCGCCCCTAAAAGGGAGGCGAAATCCTCCTGTAAAGCAGTCTCCTCAGAGTGGAATAACAACCCTCCTCAAGGTTGCGCATCCTTCTGCTTCAGCCAGAACGGTTCCTTCCGTCGGGCTATTTGTCGGAACGGTAGCATTGACAAATGCGTACAAGAATAACAATTTTTGAACAGCATCTGTCCGAAATTGTACAGATGCTGAAAGGGAGGACTTGGTGCGTCAGTTTGCATGGGATGATCTGCAATATTTTCTTGCCGTCGCACGCACCGGCCAGCTTTCGGCTGCCGCCCGGCAATTGCGCACAAGTCACGTCACGGTTTTGCGTCGGATTGATCGGCTAGAGCAAGCGTTGGCGACCAAGCTTTTTGAGCGAAACCCGCGTGGTTATCTGTTGACGCCGATGGGCGAACGTTTTGTTCAGCCTGCTGAGGTCATGGAGCGTGAGGCAATGAAGTTTCAGACCGAAGCTACGGGCAGTTTTTCGGCACTATCGGGTGTCGTGCGATTGTCCACACTTGAAGGCTTCGGGAATTTCTTTTTGGCGGATCGGTTGCCAGTGCTTGCGCAATCCTACCCAAGTCTGTCCGTAGAAGTTGTGACGATCCAGCAGATTATGTCACTGTCACGACGTGAAGCAGAGCTATCGATTACTTTACATATGCCGCGCACAGGGCCTTATCACAGCGAGCGGATTACGCCTTACAGGCTGTTTATCTATGGGCATCGAGATTATCTGAACTGTCATCCGCCAATCAGAACGCGTGAAGATCTGACCGGGCATCCGTTCATCGGTTACATTGACGATATGGTCTTTACGCCCGGCCTTGATTACATGCGCGAGATTTTGCCCGGACAGCGATGCAATTATCAGAGCTCAAGCATTCACGCACAACTGACCGCAACGCTGACAGGTTATGGTCTTTGCGTTTTGCCATATTTTATCGCGAGCCAATATGCAGACCTTGCACCTGTGTTGCCCAGAGAGCTGCATCTTGAGCGCGAATACTGGATGAATTGCCATGTCGACGTGATGGCCGCGCCGCGCATACGTGTGATCAGCGATTTTATGATTGGTGCCGTGCGTGAAGCCTCAGCAAGCTTTTTAGGCGAAAGCCTACTTTGAGATTGCCATTTAACTCAGTCCGCCACCGATAGCGTAAATGCAGGTGACGACAAGTGCACTAAAGCCAAAGCCGATAATAAACAAATTAAGTGTACGCAATTTGATCCCCCCGATTCAATGCGGGGGTTATCTGCGACATAGGTGTAAATGTCTACTTTAAATTGTATTCCATCATACGAAAGTTGTATATTTGCATATAAGCAATTTTGGCGGACATTTTATTTGAGGATGGGCAATTTCGCGGTGAATATCCCTGCTAAAGTTCCTCAAGAAAATCACCAAAGGTTTCGATCTCTCTGAGCCGTTTGCGACCGTTAGCACCAGCTTTCTCAATCGCTCTCGTGGTCAGTAGGTGGCAAAGTGCCATAACAGAAACGTGGTTGAATATGGGTCCGGGTGCCAAAGTCTGACATTGGAAATGCCATTTTGCGGATGCTCGGAACGGTGCACCTTCATCTGTAATATAAAGCAGCTTGGCACCACGTTTCTCGATCGTTGACAGAATATCATCCATTTTGGCGATGCGGCGGCGCAGACCAAAGACAATCACCAAATCGTCGGGTTTTATACTTGCCATATATTCACCCATGGTCTGACCTGGACCGGGTACAGCTGCGATGTTGTCTAAGACCTGCATCATTTGCCATTGCAGATAAGCGGCAAACGGATGGCTACTGCGAAATCCGATCACCCAAGTCTTTCGGGCTGTCAGCATAGCCTCGACCACGGCGTCGATCTGTGTCTCGCGAATGGCAAGAAATGTTGTTTCGAGATTGGCGATCCCCTGAGTGATGTGAGAACCCAAGGACTGGCCCGCTGCATTCGCAGTCACGCTCGAAAGAAACAGTCTGGAGCCTGTTTGTTTTTCTTCGCGGGCATGGCGGCGTGATTCTTCATAGGATTCGTAGCCGAGTCTGCGCACAAAACGGGTAACCGTCGCATTGGACACATGAGCGAGCGTAGCAAGCTCGGAAGCGGAATAACTCGCAAGCTCGCCCGGGAAATCGCAGATAAATTCACCAAGCCGTTTTTCAGCAGGGGGGAGGTCGTCCAGCACGTCTCTGACGCGCGCAAGAAAGGATCTTTCTGCTGGGTTCATGGGCGTATTATGAAATCCTATTTTCAGGTTGCATTAAGTTTTAGCACCTTTTCGTGAAGTGTGCATCTTTTTTGCTTAAAAATTATGCAAGTTAAGCTATTGAAAATAAACAATAAAATTTCTCTTGTCAAAATCAATTTTCTCTGGCTAGATGGTGAAAAAATAATTTCATGCCGGTAATAAAAAAAGGGGTTATACCGCTATGGCAGGGGAACAAATGATGCGAGCCGACAATTCGTCGGCAAAAAATAAGCAAATGGAACAGGCGCTGGGGAGTATCGGCGTTACCAATGCGCACAAGCAGATATTGGTGCTTGTGCTGATTGGTTGTCTGTTTGATTCATTCGAGCAGAACACGATTGGTCTGGTTGGCCCGATCTTGCGCGAACAATGGGGCCTCACAGGAACGGATATTGGCTTCCTGAATACGATCACATTCGCCAGTGCGGCGATCGGTCGGCTTCTTTCCGGTATTCTTGGTGACCGCTACGGTCGCCGTGTTATGCTCACCTTCAATCTTCTTCTTTTCACGATCGGTTCCGCGCTCTGCGCTCTTGCGCCAAGTTTCGGCTGGTTGTGTTTTGCGCGTGCAATTGTTGGTTTCGGCGTTGGCGGTGAAATTTCAACCGCTGTGACCATGCTTGCAGAGTTCTGTTCACCGAAATTCCGTGGAACCGCAGCCGGTCTCGTGAATGTTGGGGCGGGTGGCTTCGGTAACTTCCTTGCACCGGCATTCGGTTTGCTGGTCTTCACAATTTTCCCGGGTGAAAATAACTGGCGTTGGTTGTTTGGTGTGTTGGCGATCCCGGCATTGCTGGTTGTCTTTTTCCGCATGTATGTGCCGGAAACGCCACGTTTCCTTGCATCACAGGGAAAAACGGACGAGGCGAACAAGGTTCTTTCAATTCTCGCATCCGGTAAGCTGCGCCCAAAGAACTTGGTGGTCACAGAATATCTGACGAAGACTGACGAAAGTGAAAAGACAGTTGTGAAGTCGAGCTGGAAGGAGCTTTTCAAGCCGCCTTTCATCGGTCGCACGGTCCCGGTCGCTATCGCCATTCTTATGAGCTACGGCGCACAGCTTTCCGTGCTGACCTTGATGCCGATGATCTTCATATCGATGGGTTATACGCTTTCGGGCAGCTTGCTTTATACAATGATCATTCAGAGCGGCAGCGTGCTTGGCGCGATTGCAGCATCCGCTTTCGGGTATTACTTCCCGCGTAAAAGAGTTCTGACCATTGGCTCGGTTTGCGCCTGTGCTGCGGCATTGGCTATCGTTTATCTGGGCACTAGCCTCTATCTCGTATTGTTCTTCGGTGCGGTGTTCCAGTTCTTCGTATTGCTGCTCAACACATCGATCTGGATTTATGCGCCTGAACTTTATCCAACACGCATTCGCGGCTTTGGCGTTGCGCTCATTCTCGCGAGTGGTTCTGCCGCTGGTTCGTTTGTTCCGATCATTGCAGGTGCTTTGTTTGATGGCTACGGCATGATCGGTGTCTTCGCATTGGCGGCTTCGATGTATGCGATTTTCGCCTTCTGCATCCAGCTTGGACCAGAAACATTTGGCCGTGACATGGAAGATCTGACCCAGCCTGCCGATACCGGCGCTGCTGTTGAAGACTTTGCAAAGGCAACACCGCAGAAAGCATAAATTTAATACAAAGCGACTAAGGGCGCGTTTTCAAAAATAAGGAGTGTCATCTGTTCGCAGAATAGATGGCACTCCAAAAAAACCAGGGAGAAAATGTCTGAATGTCAGCAACAGCACCTCATATCGTGCTTATCAATCCAAACAGCTCGGAAGCGACGAGCGGAATGATGCGTGAGATTGCTCAGCGGACAGCTGGAGAACGGCTTGTCTTGAGCGCCGAAACATCGACACGCAATCCAATGATGATCGTCAATGGTGAGCAACTCAGTGCTTCAGAAGCGCAGGTTATCGAGATTGGTCAGTCCAGAAAAGATAGCTGTGCGGGTATTATCATCAGTGCTTATGGAGATCCCGGCGTGGATTCCTTGCGCGGAGACCTCGACATACCCGTCATTGGGATTTGCGAAGCTTCAATGATCGTGGCAGCACAAGGCGGACGCAAATACGGCGTCGCAACTGTTACGCCTGATCTGGCAGAACAAATAGAACGCCGTGCTGCTTATCTCGGTCTTTCGCATCTTTATACGGGTATCCGCTGTACGCCCGGAGATCCAAAGGAAATAGCGGGTCAGCCGCAGCGCTTACAGGAAGAACTCGCATTGGCGGTCAAGCTTTGCCTGAGCGATGGCGCGGAGGCCGTGGTGATTGGTGGTGGCCCGTTGGGCGAAGCTGCCGTTCAACTTCAGGCTATGTTCGACGTGCCGATCATAGCACCGATTTCATCGGCGGTGGAGTTGATGGTCAAAGCATTGAATGAAAGCAGCATGCAAATGAAAGCTGCACTTTGAAGTTATACAGGTCTGGCATTTGGAGACGTTTTTGGATTGAGTTAAGAGTCTAGCGGGGGCATTCTCTTCTCATTCAGAACGTTGCAAATGCCAAAAGCGCGGCCCTCTCTTAAATAGAGAGGGCCGTGTTTATTTTAGCCACTTGAAGCTTGCTTAGCGTTGCTTTGCCAAACCCTGTTCACGCATTTGGCTCAGCGTCATCTTGGGCGAAAGCGCTTCCGGATCGATGCGGATTTCGATGAGACCCGGCTTACCCGATTGCTCACACCGCTGGAAAGCTTCTGCAAAGTCGGCGGTCTTTTCGACGGTTTCTCCATGCAGGCCATAGGCGCGCGCTAGAGCCGCAAAGTCAGGATTTGCAAGGCCGGTGCCCGAAACGCGGCCTGGATAAGTGCGCTCCTGATGCATACGGATCGTGCCGTACATGCCGTTATTGACGACGATGAAAATCGCATTGGCACCATATTGCGCTGCCGTTGCGAGTTCCTGACCGTTCATCAGAAAACAGCCGTCACCAGCAAAGCAGACGACGGTGCGTTCGGGTGCTGTTAGTTTTGCTGCCACTGCTGCCGGAACGCCATAGCCCATGGAGCCATTGGTTGGGGCCAACTGACTGCGATAGGTGCGGTATTGATAAAAGCGGTGCGGCCATGCCGAATAATTGCCAGCGCCATTGGTGATGATGGCATCATCGGTGAGATGCGCGCGCAGCCATTCCATTATCTCGCCCATCTGAACGTCACCGGGAATTGTCGGCGTTTTCAGATTGTCGCGGTAATCGGCATTGGCGCTTTCAGCCCAAGCTTTCCAACTTGGACTGGCAATAGGCTCAAGCTTTGCAGCTGCTTTGGTGAAGGCGGCCATGCTGGCATTGATTGGGATATCAGCATGATAAACACGGCCAAGTTCTTCTGCACCGGGATGAACATGGATGAGTTTCTGCGTTGGTACAGGAATGCTGATCAGCTCATAGCCCTGCGTGGTCATTTCACCAAGGCGCGCGCCCACCACGAGCAACAGGTCTGAATCCTTAACGCGGGCCGCAAGTTTCGGGCTGATCGACGTTCCCATTTCACCGGCATAAAGCGGATGATGATTGTCGAACATATCCTGACAGCGGAAGGATGCTGCAACAGGCAGCGACATGTTTTCAGCGAATGTTTGCACATCGCGAACTGCCTGGGCATTCCAGCCGCCACCACCGACGATCATCAGTGGCCGCTCGGCCTTTTCGAGCAGTTCTTTCATGTCCTGTAGCTGATCATTGCCCGGATGCATCTCGACATGTTTGTAAGCCGGTGCATCGCTGACGGTTGCGTGTGATGTCAGCATATCTTCGGGAAGGGCGACGACCACAGGGCCGGGGCGTCCGTTGACCGCGCGATGGAAAGCTTGACTGACCAGTTCCGGGATACGGGCGGGATCATCGATCTGTACCACCCATTTGGCCATCTGGCCGAACATGCGGCGATAATCAACTTCCTGAAATGCCTCACGTTCCACTTGATCGCTGGCGACCTGGCCGATGAACAGAAGCATCGGTGTGGAATCCTGAAAGGCGGTATGAACGCCTACGGAAGCATTGGTTGCACCGGGGCCGCGCGTGACAAAGCAGACGCCGGGCTTGCCGGTCAGCTTGCCATAGGCCTCCGCCATGTAAGCAGCGCCGCCTTCTTGACGGCAGACAATCAGATCAATCGTGTCGCTTACGTCATGAAAAGCGTCCAGCGCTGCGAGATAGCTTTCGCCGGGCACACAGAAAACGCGCTCGACGCCGTGAATGCCGAGTGCATCCACCAATATCTGACCGCCATTGCGTGTGTTGGAGTTGGTTGTTGATTTATGCATTTCCCTACTCTCAAAATGTCTGAAAGACTTTGGCGCGTATGCGCTCTATTTCGGAGGCATACGCAGCGCACCATCGAGCCGGATGGTTTCGCCGTTGAGCATGCTGTTTTCTATAATATGCAGCGCAAGCGACGCATATTCGTCTGGCCGACCCAGACGCGGGGGGAAAGGAACCATCTGGCCCAACGCATCCTGTGCAGGTTGCGGCAGACCTTTGAGCATGGGGGTTTCAAAGATACCCGGTGCGATTGCACAGACGCGAATGCCAAGGGGGGCAAGTTCACGCGCAGCTGGTAGCGTCAGGCCAACAATGCCGCCTTTAGACGCTGCATAAGCTGTTTGGCCGATCTGTCCGTCAAAGGCCGCAACCGATGCCGTGTTGATGACCACGCCACGCTCACCCGTTGGCAGGGCTTCGCTTTTGGATGCGACATCGGCAAAAAGCCGCAGCAGATTGAACGAACCGATCAGGTTGATTTCAACAGCACGACGGAAATCATCGAGCGGCATGACGCTGCCATCACGCGCCAGCATTTTCTTTGCTGGTGCCACGCCCGCGCAATTGACCAGAATATGCGGTGATCCGAGCTTTTCGCCGATTGCCTTAAAAGCTGCTTCACCACTCGCTGCGTCCGATACGTTGCATTGAATGGCGATGCCGCCAATCGCGGCTGCCACCGTATTTGCACCATCAATGTTGAAATCAAGGATTGCAACTTTCGCGCCCTTGGCTGCTAGAGCCTGTGCAGTTGCAGCACCAAGACCTGATGCACCACCGCTGACGATGGCGATTTTTCCTTCAATATCCATGTGTTCCCCCGCTTAAAGCGCTTCCAGTGCAATAGCAGTTGCTTCGCCGCCACCGATACAGACCGAAGCCACGCCACGCTTGAGATCGTTCTGCTTCATGGCATGAAGCAGCGTGACGATGATGCGTGCGCCAGAGCAGCCAATCGGATGGCCCATAGCGCAGGCACCGCCATGGATATTCACCTTGTCGGCGGGGAGGTCGAGTTCCTGCATTGCAGCCATAACAACAACGGCGAAAGCTTCATTGATTTCAAACAAATCAATGTCGCGGACATTCCAGCCGGTTTTGTCGAAGAGTTTCCGCATCGCAAAAATCGGGGCCGTGGTGAAAAGGGCAGGTTGTTGCGCGTGGCTTGCATGGCCGCGAATAATGGCAAGCGGTTCTACGCAAAGCTTTTCAGCTTGGGACAGGCGCATCAGGGTGAGGGATGCCGCACCATCTGAAATCGATGAGGAATTGGCGGCCGTAATTGTGCCGCCTTCGCGGAAAGCGGGCTTGAGGTTTGGTATTTTTTCAGGCTTTGCGCGGGTTGGCTGCTCATCGCGGTCAAGCTCTGCAACTGAAATCAGTTCGTTTGCGAAAAAGCCCGATTCAGTGGCTTTGAGTGCGCGCGAAAGTGAGCGCAAAGAAAACTCGTCCTGCTGCTGCCGCGTGAACTGGTAATGATCGGCGGTTTCTTCCGCGAATGTTCCCATGGCGCGGCCTTTGTCATAGGCGTCTTCAAGGCCGTCGAGGAACATATGATCATAGATTTTGCCGTGGCCCATGCGATAGCCGCCGCGCGCCTTTTCAAGCAGATAAGGCGAATTGGTCATGCTTTCCATGCCGCCAGCAACCACAATTTCCGCACTTCCTGCGGAAATGAGATCGGCACCCAACATGACGGTTTTCATGCCCGATCCGCAAACCTTGTTGATGGTCGAGCAGGGTGTGTATTGAGAAAGGCCAGCATGAATTGCAGCCTGACGTCCGGGCGCTTGTCCCAATCCTGCGGGCAATACGCAGCCCATCAGCACTTCGTCGATTTGATCGGGGTTAAGCTTAGCCCTGTGGACCGCTTCTTTGATTGTGACAGCGCCCAACGCCGTTGCACTCTCTCCCTTGAGCGCGCCTTGAAAACTTCCGATCGGTGTTCGTACCGCACTGGCGATCACGATCGGATCTTTTAGGTCTAACATTTGTTTCCTCCTCACAAACGCATTAGAGATAACAACACAGTGGATGATATGAATACAGCATAAACATGATGAGCAACGCTCATGAACTCATGTCGTGGAGGTATGGATAAAATGAGCCAGAACAATTCAGGCAAAATCCGCGTGGGTATTGGCGGCTGGGCTTTTGAGGAGTGGGATAAGAGTTTCTATCCGGAAAAGCTCTCCAAAAAACGTCAGCTCGAATATGCTTCGAGCAAGTTGACCTCCATCGAAATCAACAGCACCTATTATGGCCCGCAGAAGCCGACGACTTTTGCCAAGTGGCATGATGAAACGCCGGATGACTTCGTTTTTTCGCTTAAAGCACCGCGCTTTTCGACCAACAAACGTGTTTTGGCTGAAGCAGGCGAGGGTATCGAGAAATTTATAAGTGGCGGCCTTCTTGAACTGAAAAACAAGCTCGGCGTCATCAACTGGCAGTTCATGGGCACGAAGAAATTCGATCCATCCGATTTTGAAGCTTTCCTGAAGCTTCTGCCAAAACGTGTCGATGGACGTGATCTGCGCCACGCTGTGGAGGTGCGCCACGACAGTTTCAATTCGCCAGATTTCATTGCGCTTCTGCGGGAATATGGCGTTGCGGTGGTGATTGCGGGTGATAGCAAATTTGTAGAAATTGCCGATATGACCGCGCCTTTTGCCTATCTGCGTATATTCGGTACACAGGAAGACAAGAAGCTTGGTTACGGTGAGGACGAGCTTGACCATTGGGCAGAGCGGGCCAAAGCAATAGCGGTTGGTCATGTGCCCGATAGCCTTAAAACCATTAAGCCGCCACTTGCTGACAATGTGGCTCGTAATGTCTATCTTTACGTCATCAGCGGCCATAAGGCGCACAATCCACACGCTGCCATGGCCTTGATTGATCGTTTGAAATGATGGCTCTTACCACGCATTGAATTATGTGAGTCCTGAGTCGATCATGTCCAAGTTTGATACGTCTGCCCTTGAAGCCTTTGTTCATCACATTCCCCAAAATTACAAAGGTCCGGGCGGCGTTGTTGCCGTCTTGAAGGATGGCGACGTCGTGTTGCAGCACGCCTGGGGTTTTGCAGATCTTCGCACGCGCAAGCCCATGACGGTCGAAACGCGGATGCCTATCTGTTCGGTCAGCAAGCAGTTCACCTGTGCCATGCTGCTTGATTCGGTTGGCGAGCCGGAGTTGCTGGATGACGCGCTTGAAGCTTATCTCGACAAATTTGAAGATGAGCGCCCCGCCGTTCGCGATCTCTGCAACAACCAGTCTGGTCTGCGTGATTATTGGGCGCTGAGTGTTCTCTGTGGTGCCGATCCGGAAGGTGTGTTTCTGCCGGAGCAGGCACAAAGCCTGTTGCGCCGCCTCAAGACTACGCATTTTGAACCGGGCTCTCATTACTCTTATTGCAACGGCAATTTCCGCATTTTGGCAGACCTCATCGAAGCCCATACCGGGCGCAGGTTGATTGATCTTCTGTCTGAGCGGATATTTGCGCCTGCGGGCATGAAGAGTGCGGAACTTATCCCCGATACTGCGCTTTTTGATGAATGTACGGGTTATGAAGGCGATACGGTTCGCGGCTTCCTGCCTGCTACAAATCGTATTCAATGGATGGGCGATGCAGGCATCTGCGCCTCGCTTAATGACATGATCGCATGGGAGCAGTTCATTGATGCAACGCGTGACGATGAAGAAGGGCTTTATCGTCGGTTGAGCGGGCCGCAAACTTTCAAAGACGGTGTCGCGGCACCTTATGGCTTTGGTCTCAACTTGCACGAAACCGGCGGTAAGCGCCTGACTGGTCATGGTGGTGCCTTGCGCGGCTGGCGCTGCCAGCGCTGGCATTGCGCGGATGAACGTCTTTCGACAATCGCCATGTTCAATTTTGAAGGCGGCGCTTCCGAGGTTGCCTTCAAGCTGATGAATATTGCCTTGGGTGTATCGTCATCCGAAGTGTCGCGGGTGGAGGCTGATGCGGCATGGTTTGGCTCGTGGCTGGATGATGAAACCGGGCTTGTGCTGAGCCTTGAGGATGCTGGCCTTGGTCGCATGCGGGCGCGTTTTGGCACCAGCCCGGAAATCATGGATGTGGTGAGCGCAAATGAAGCGCGCTCAGCCATGACAACGATCTCTCGCGATGGCGAGACAATCGAACTTGTGCGGGCCACTGAAAATCTGCGCTTGAGCATGCACTGCGTTAAAGGCGAAGCCAAACACGACATTATAGGCCGCTATCATAGCGATGAACTCGACGCCGATCTGTTGCTCGTTTCCGAAGGGGGCGCAATTTTTGGTGCGTTTGAAGGCTTCCTTGGCAAAAGCGACATGTATCCGCTTTATAGTGTCGGGGTTGATGTCTGGCTGTTGCCGGTTCAGCGTTCGATGGATGCACCGTCACCCGGCGAGTGGAAGCTTGTTTTCCGCCGCGACGAAAAGGGCGTAATCACAGATTTGAGCGTCGGCTGCTGGCTTGCACGCGGTGTTGAATACAGGAGAGTTCAGCCATGAGTGAACTGAAGGTCAGAACCCGCGAAACCGGGGCAGTCGCCGAGATGCCACATGGCAAACTGCCGACGATCACCACGCCGACAGGTGGTACGGTTGATATCGTAACCAGCGTCAGCTTACCGGGGTTTAATCCGCTTGATTTGATTTATGCGTCGGTCGCTGCCTGCATGGCGCTGAGTGCGCGCATTGCCGCCACCAAGCTCGAATTGCGTGAAAAACTCACGGATGTTCGGGTGGAAGTAAAAGGCGAGAAGGCCCATGAAGGCCCGTCACGCATCGAACGATTCGATATAACATTCCATTTCGATGGTGATCTGAACGACGATGAAAAGCATCGCCTTGCGGAAATGGCCGAGGAGATCTGTACCGTGAGTAATACGCTGCGTGGTGATCCGAAGTTTGACCTCAAAATCTCCTAACAGTCAGATTTCCTCGCGGATGCGTTCAACGCCAAGTGTGATAACGCTTTCCATAGCAGCGCGTGCTTTCTGACGGTCGCGCGATGCAATTGCATGAGCAATGCGCATGTGGTTTGCCGCACACTCGGCAATACCCTCGGGCGAACTTGCAGGCGAAGAGAGCTGGAATGAAATCGCAAGTGCAGCTTCGATCAGGCTGCTGACTGAACGCATGAACGGGTTGCCAGACATACGGGCAATCGCCAGATGAAACTCCAGATCGACCTTGGCAATGGATTCTGGCGTGTGCTTGGGATCGTCAAATTTCGCAGCCAGAGCATAGAGTTCAACGAGTTCTTCGCTGGTTGCGTTTTTTGCAGCCGCTGCGGCAGCCGCTGGTTCCAGCGCCATACGCATTTCAGCGAGATGATCGACGAAGACTTCATCGAAGCCTGCTTCAAAGCGCCATGTCAGCACATCTGGATCAAAGAAGTTCCACGAGCTTGCACCCAAAACACGGGTTCCGACCTTGGCTTTGGGTTCGATCAGACGTTTTGCGGAAAGGGTTTTCATAGCCTCGCGCAGAACAGTACGGGAAACGCCAAAGCGCAACGACAATTCGTTATCGCCCGGAAGTATGGAGGCTTCGGGAATGGTGCCCGCGACAATGCCGCGACCCAATTCACCCACGACAACTGCGTGGCTGTTATGCCGCTTGCGTCCGGTTATGGCCGTTTCCAGTAATCCCAATTCAGGCCTCCTTCATGCGTTGTTTGGCAATCCTTAGATCGGAAAACCATACAAGTCCTCGCTGTAGCGCAATGAACAGGAACAGCAAGATACCAATCGCTATTTTTGTCCACCACGAAGACAGCGTTCCATCGAAAACGATATAGGTCTGTATCAGCCCCTGTATCATAATCCCGACAAAAGTGCCTGCCACCAGACCCGCACCGCCGGTCAATAGTGTTCCGCCGATGACAACCGACGCAATGGCATCAAGTTCAACGCCCACTGTTGCCAGCGAATAGCCCGATGATGTGTAAAGCGTATAGACGATGCCAGCGAGACCGGAAAGCACACCGGACATTGTATAGATGCCGATTGTCGTGCGGCCAATCGGAACGCCCATCAGTTCGGCTGATTGTGCATTGCCGCCAAGCGCATAGATATTGGCACCAAAGCGTGTGCGATGTGCAATGATGCCTGCAATGATGAAGACTGCGAGCATCAGCATGGCGATGAAGGTTAGCCTTCCGCCACCTGGAAGCCGGAAATAAAAGCCTTGTAGCGTATCGATGAACGGGTGCGAAATTGGCACTGACTGGGTTGAAATCAGGAATGCCGCGCCGCGTGCCAGAAACATGCCCGCAAGTGTCGCCACAAACGGCGGGATGCCGAGGAAATGGATCATCATTCCCATCCACGCGCCAAACATGGCGGCTATCACCAGCACGAGGCCGAAGGCAATCAGCGGATGCACGCCAAGCTGTCCGACAAGGACCGCCACAAAAACGCTGGTAAAGGCGATGACTGATCCGACCGAAAGGTCAATACCACCGGAGATAATCACAAAAGTCATGCCGACGGCAGCGATGCCGAGAAACGCATTATCGGTCAGAAGATTGCCAAGTACCCGCGTTGAAAGCATGTTCGGAAACTGGATAACGCAGATAGCATAGGCGAGCAGAAAAATTGCGACTGTTGTGACGAAAGGCAGATTGCGAAGCACTCTCATTGCCGTGCTCCTTGGTGCGTTGGCTTTGCGGGATTGTTTTTGCGTTCAGCACGCAGGAAGGTGAAGAAGCTGACGATGGCTGGCGACTGGAACGTCAGCACAATGACGATAATGCCCGCTTTGATGATGAGGTTGAATTCCGGCGGAAAGCCAGCCATCAGAATACCGGTATTGATCGACTGAATGATCAGTGCGCCAAGCAGCGAAGCCATGATCGAGAAGCGTCCGCCATTCAGCGATGTTCCGCCGATTACAACCGCCAGAATGGCGTCAAGCTCAAGCCAGAGACCGGCATTGTTGGCATCTGCGCCGCGAATATCGGCTGTTGCGATCAGTCCGGCGAGCGCTGCACAAAGTCCAGAAACTGCATAGACACTGAACAGGAGAAAGCGGGCTTTAACACCGGCCAGCATGGCTGCGCGGCGGTTGATGCCGGTTGCTTCAATCAGAAAGCCAAGTGCTGTCGAGCGCACCGCAAGTCCCACGACGAGACCCGCTAATATCCAGATGAGTACCGGCACCGGTACACCAAGAAACGAACCGGAGCCAAGGGTTGCGAAGGAATCATCGTTGAAGGTGAGGATTGCGCCTTCGGTGATAAGCTGCGCGATGCCGCGCCCCGCAACCATCAATATCAGTGTTGCGATGATCGGCTGGATATCGAAAACGGCGACCAGAAAACCGTTCCACAATCCGCAAACCAGACCAACGCCGAGTGCGACGGGTATGACAATTGCCAGCGGATAGCCTGCAACGATGAGCGATGCAGCCGTTGCGCCGCTGATTGCCATGACCGCGCCGACCGACAGATCAATGCCGCGGGTTGCGATCACCAATGTCATACCAACTGCGAGAATGGCGACAGGTGCAGCGCGCACCAGAATATCGATCAGGCTTCCGTAGAGGCGCCCATTTTGAAAGGAAATGCCGAGAAAACCCGGCGCAATGATAGTGTTTGCCGCAAGAATAAGCGCAAGGGCTGCCAGCTGGGGGCTCAGTCTTTTAAGTTTCTTGGCCATGCGAGCGATCATGCTGCGGCTTCCTTATTACTTCCCGTCTCAGCAATCGCACGCACGATGTTGTCAGCGGTGATTTCTTCGCCCTTGAGTTCTGCCACATGGCGGCGGTCCGAAAGCACGACAACGCGGTTTGCTACGGCTGCAAGTTCTTCAAATTCCGAAGAGATGATGACCAGAGACATGCCTTCGGTGCAGAGCTCGCCAATTAGTCTGAGGATTTCCGCATGTGCGCCGATGTCGATGCCGCGCGTTGGTTCATCAAGGATCAGCAGACGCGGATCTGTTGCTAGCCAGCGCGCCAGAATGGCCTTTTGCTGGTTGCCGCCCGACAAAAACTTAATAGGCTTGTCCGGATCAGGCGGGCGGATGTCCAGCGCTTTGATATAGCGCTGGGCCAGAGCCGCTTTTTCGCGTGATGAGATAGGCTTTGACCAGCCGCGCTTTGCCTGAACAGCGAGCGCGATATTCTCGGCCACCGAAAAATCACCGATAATGCCGTCGGTCTTTCGTTCTTCAGGGCAGAAGGCAAAGCGTTCGGAGATGGCTGCGACGGGCGAGGGTAGTTTCGTATCTTTGCCGTCAATGCTGAGTGCACCACTGTCTGCCTGATCGACGCCGAACATTAGAAGGGCAGTTTCTGTGCGGCCAGAGCCAAGCAATCCGGCAATACCGACAGCTTCACCCGGTCTAATCGCAAGATCAAACGGCGCAACGCTGCCTTTCTTGCCAAAGCCAGAAAAGCGGATGGGGGCAGTTGTGTTGTCGCTGACTTCCTCTGTGAGTTGGCGGCGCACGGTTTCCTGCAACTGATGACCGAGCATCATAGAAATCAGATCTGTACGCGGCAGGTCTGCAAGGTTTCGGCTGCCGACAAGCCGTCCATTGCGCAGCACGGTTGCGCAATCAGCAATATCATAGACCTGATCCAGAAAATGCGTGATGATGATGATGCCGAGACCTTCGGCCTTCAAATGGCGCAAGACGCCAAACAGCATTTCAACTTCGTGCGCATCGAGACTGGCCGTTGGCTCATCCAACACCAGCACCTTGCCGGAAACATCGACGGCCCGGGCGATTGCGATGATCTGCCGGATGGCCACTGAATAGGCCGACAATGGCGCACCGACATCAATTGTGAGGCCATATCGGGCGAGCAGGGTGGCGGCATCTTTTTCCATGCGGCGACGGTCGATGAAACCGAAACGTCGCGGCTGGCGACCGAGAAACAGGTTTTCGGCAACCGTCAGATTTTCAAGAAGATTGACCTCCTGATAGACGGTTCCAATGCCAAGCGTTTGCGCTTGCATCACAGACGCGGGCGCTATTAACTGGCCCTCAAGCAATATTGAGCCGTCAAAGCCGTGATAGGCGCCGGTCAAGATTTTAATGAGCGTTGATTTTCCTGCGCCGTTTTCGCCAAGAAGCGCGTGGATTTCACCACGATTGAGCGCGAAATCGACGTGATCAAGTGCAGTCACACCGAGAAAAGATTTGGTTATTGAGCGCGCTTCAAGAAGCGGCGTTGCTGGCGTCTCGCGCGCAGCGATGTCGGGGCGAGCCATAGCAGTCTTCCGTTTGCGAATTGCAAAACTTGCTCCGGGCCGCGAAAGGGCGCGACCCGAAGACAATAATGTCACGCGAAGATCAGTAGCCGAGGCCCTTCTTGGCTTCGTAAACGCCCTTTGGATCATCAGCCTGCGTGTAAAGCTTGGATTCGGTCTGGATCCACTTTGGTGGAACCGTGCCCTTTTCCTTGAAAGCTTCAATCGCGTCAAAAGCCGGACCCGCCATGTTTGGCGTCAGTTCAACTGTCGCATTGGCTTCACCATTGGCCATCGCCTGGAAAATATCAGGAACGGCATCAATCGAGACGACCTTAATGTCGGTGCCAGGCTTCAAACCAGCTTCTTTGATGGCCTGAATAGCGCCTACGGCCATGTCATCATTGTGCGCGTAAACGGCGCAGATATCTTTGCCGCCACCTTCAGCTTTGATGAAGCTTTCCATGACTTCTTTGCCCTTGGTACGGGTGAAGTCGCCTGTCTGCGAGCGGGAAATCTTGATATTGTCGTGGCCTGCAAGCGCTTCTTCAAAGCCCTTCTTACGATTGATGGCTGGAGAAGAACCGGTGGTGCCCTGAAGTTCAACAACGGAGCAAGGCTTGTCGCCTACTTCCTTCACCAGCCAGTCGCCCGCGACCTTGCCTTCATGGACCTGATCGGATGTAACAGCAGTGAGGTAAAGGTCTTCCGGTGCATCGATCTGGCGGTCGAGAAGCACGACAGGAATTTCTGCTTCCTTGGCTTCCTTCAGAACCGCATCCCAACCGGTTGCAACAACCGGCGCGATCAGGATAGCGTCAACGCCCTGTGCGATGAAGCCACGAACGGCCTTAATCTGGTTTTCCTGCTTCTGCTGTGCGTCGGCAAATTTGAGTGCGTGGCCGCGCTTTTCAGCTTCCTGCTTGGTGACGCTGGTTTCGGCAGCGCGCCAGCCCGATTCCGAACCGATCTGCGAAAAGCCTACTGTCAACGAGGCGGCCGATGCGCTTGAAATAAGAGCAAAAGACAGGGCGGCCGTGAGGGCCGTCAGACTGCGTTTCATATTAGTTCCTCCCAATAAAAGGCTCTCCCAGCCTTCTCGTTTATCAAGCATATAATATTACTTTATGGCAAGCGTATTTCTTGTAAACAACTGGAATATGGGGTGCGACAAACGTGCATATTATCTAATTATATAACGAAAACATTAACTTAATAGCTGTTTTGTGCTGACAGTCCACACATGGCGCGCAGAGGGCGCTTTCACTTGCTTGACAAAATGCTGTTTGGCGAAATAGTCATATTAATAAGAAGGAGCTGTCTTTTTGCACTAGGATGCATTTAAGCGGTCGGGAAGAATGTTCCGCAAGTGTTTTGCGGAAAATGGGAGGTTTAATGTTACGTCTGGTACAGTTCCGCGATGCGAGCGGAGAAACACGTGTGGCTGCTTGCGATGATGAAGGTGCGGCACATGTCGTCAATGGCGTAACGACGACCTATGAACTGGCTTGGGCGGCAATTTCTGCGGGCATCAGTCTGAGCGAGCAGGTTGAACGCAATGGCAAAGGCGAAGCAGTTGATATTGATGCAGCGCTTGCCGCTGGTCAGGTTGGTCTGCCGATCACCCATGACGACCCGGCGCACCTGATCGTTGCAGGCACTGGCCTCACGCATCTTGGTTCTGCGGATGGTCGCGACAAGATGCACAAGGCCGCGCAGGCTGCTGAAAAGCCGACCGATTCCATGCGCATGTTCCTGATGGGTGTTGAAGGTGGCAAGCCAAAGCCCGGCCAAACCGGCGTGCAGCCGGAATGGTTCTATAAGGGCGATGGTTCGGCGCTGGTTGAAACCGGCGGTGAGCTGGTCTCGCCATCTTTTGCCGAAGATGGTGGCGAAGAGCCAGAACTTGCTGGAATTTATCTGATCGGTCCGGATGGTACGCCGTTCCGCTTGGGCTTCTGCCTTGCCAATGAGTTTTCCGATCATGTGACTGAAAAGCAGAACTATCTCTGGCTGGCGCATTCCAAGCTGCGTCAGGCTTCGCTCGGTCCAGAGCTTTATGTGGGTGCTCTGCCAGATCATGTTGAAGGCGTTTCGCGCATTAAGCGCGGCGATGACGTGATCTTTGAAAAGCCGTTCCTATCGGGCGAAGCGAACATGTCGCATACGATTGCCAATTTGGAACATCACCATTTCAAGTATGAACTGTTCCGTCGTCCGGGCGACATTCATGTGCATTTCTTTGGCACCGCAACACTGTCTTTCTCTGAAGGTGTGAAGACGGAAACGGGCGATCAGTTCGAAATTTCAGCAAAGCCTTTCCGTTATCCGTTGGTCAACAGACTGGCACAGGCGAAAGCCGACGATGTTGCCGTGAAGGCGCTCTAAAATGGCGACCGCATCCAATATCAATCTGGCGATTGTTGGTCTTGGCAAGATTGCCCGCGACCAGCATCTGCCATCGATTGAAGCCGTTGATGGTATTGAGCTGAAAGCGATTGCCAGCCGCAATGCCGGTCTTGATGGTCTGCCATCGTTTCACGATATTGACCAACTGCTTGCCAGCGATGTCGCCATTGATGCGGTGTCGCTTTGCACGCCGCCGCAGGGGCGATTCAACCAGGCTTATGCGGCGCTGAAGGCGCGCAAGCATGTGATGCTGGAGAAGCCTCCGGGTGCGACGATCTCGGAAGTACAGGCACTGACGCATTTTGCTGAAAAGCAGGGCGTTACGCTCTATGCAACGTGGCATTCGCGCGAAGCCGCAGCCGTTGAGCCTGCCCGCGAATTTCTGAAAGATGCTGCAATCAGGTCTGTTGCGGTGTCGTGGAAAGAAGACGTGCGCCATTGGCATCCCGGCCAGCAGTGGATCTGGGAGCCGGGTGGCCTTGGTGTGTTCGATCCAGGCATTAATGCGCTCTCAATCGTCACGCATATTTTGCCGGAACGGTTCTTCCTGACAAAATCCGATCTCTATTTCCCAGAAAATCGTGCGGCACCGATTGCAGCTGATCTTAGCTTTGAAACCGAAAGTGGCGTGCCGGTTTCCTTCGAGCTCGACTGGCGCCAGACCGGCCCGCAGACATGGGATATTCGCGTTGAGACCGACAAGGGCACGCTGCTTCTCAGCCATGGCGGTAGCCGTCTGACCATTGCAGGCACTGAGAAAATGGCTGAGCCTGATCGTGAATATCAGCGCCTTTACCAGAATTTTGTGAAGCTGGTTAGCGAAGGGCAGAGCGATGTTGACCTTTCGCCACTCACTCATGTGGCCGATGCCTTCCTTCTGGGACAGCGGCATGTGGTTGAAACTTTTGACGATTAAAGCGCATCCCGAAAAGTGTGAAACGGTTTTCGGAACAAGATGCGCGAAGAAACTAAAATTCAACACGCCGATCTAACTTTTAGGATCGGTGTCGAAGGAATTGGGACCGCCCAGCGGTCTCTTACCCACGCAGGACAATGAAATGAATAAGCCCGTCGATCCGAAAGCACCACGATTCCGTTCCCGCGCATGGTTCGATAATCCGGACAATGTCGACATGACCGCGCTCTATCTTGAGCGCTACATGAACTACGGTCTCAGTCAGGAAGAGTTGCAATCCGGTCGACCGATCATCGGTATTGCGCAGACGGGTTCTGATCTTTCACCGTGCAATCGTCATCATCTGGAACTGGCCAATCGCGTGCGTGAAGGTGTGCGTGAAGCGGGCGGTATCGTGATCGAATTTCCGGTTCACCCAATTCAGGAAACAGGTAAGCGCCCGACTGCGGGCCTTGATCGTAACCTTGCTTATCTCGGCCTTGTCGAGGTGCTTTACGGCTATCCGCTTGATGGCGTTGTGCTGACGATTGGTTGTGACAAGACCACGCCAGCTTGTCTTATGGCTGCTGCAACCGTCAATATTCCGGCGATTGCGCTTTCGGTTGGCCCGATGCTCAATGGCTGGTTCCGTGGCGAGCGCACGGGTTCGGGCACCATCGTCTGGAAGGCGCGCGAGCTGCTCGCTAAGGGCGAGATCGACTATGCAGGCTTTATCAAGCTGGTGGCGTCTTCGGCACCTTCGACAGGTTATTGCAATACGATGGGCACCGCGACAACCATGAATTCGCTGGCCGAAGCGCTTGGTATGCAGCTGCCGGGTTCGGCTGCGATTCCAGCGCCTTATCGTGATCGTCAGGAAGTGTCCTATCTGACGGGCCGTCGTATTGTGGAAATGGTTTATGAAGATCTGAAGCCAACAGACATCATGACCAAGGAATCCTTCATCAACGCAATTCGCGTTAATTCCGCGATTGGCGGCTCGACCAATGCACCGATCCATCTGAATGCGTTGGCGCGTCACGTTGGCGTCGATCTGACGATTGACGACTGGCAGAAATATGGCGAGGAAATTCCGCTTCTGGTCAATCTTCAGCCAGCGGGTGAATATCTCGGTGAAGATTATTACCATGCGGGCGGTGTGCCAGCGGTTGTTAATCAGCTGATGGGGCAGGGCCTCATTCATGAAGATGCGCTGACAGTTAACGGCAAGACCATCGGTGAAAACTGTAAGGGTGCTACGATTGAAGACAGCAATGTCATCAAGACCTATGATCAGCCATTGAAGAGCCATGCTGGTTTCCGCGTGCTGCGCGGCAATCTGTTCTCGTCGGCTATCATGAAATTGAGCGTTATCTCGGAAGAATTCCGCAATCGTTATCTCAATGACGACAAAGACCCGAATGCCTTTGAAGGCAAGGCTATCGTGTTTGACGGCCCGGAAGATTATCATCATCGCATCGACGATCCCTCGCTGGAAATCGATGAGCGTTCGGTTCTGTTCATGCGTGGCGCTGGGCCAATCGGTTATCCGGGTGCGGCGGAAGTCGTGAACATGCGCGCGCCGGATTACCTTCTCAAGAAAGGCATAAGCTCGCTGCCTTGCATCGGTGATGGCCGTCAGTCGGGCACATCCGGTTCGCCTTCGATCCTCAATGCGTCACCGGAAGCCGCTGCTGGTGGTGGTCTGGCGCTGCTCAAGATGGGTGATCGTGTGCGTATCGATCTTGGTCGCGGCACTGCCGATATTTTGATTTCCGATGAAGAACTCGCAGAGCGACGCAAGGCTCTGGAGGCTGCTGGCGGATATAAATATCCGGAAAGCCAGACCCCTTGGCAGGAGATTCAGCGCGCTGTGGTTGGCCAGATGGAAACAGGTGCGGTTCTTGAAAACGCCGTTAAGTATCAGGACATTGCGCATACGCGTGGCCTGCCGCGAGATAACCACTAAATGTCCGGCGCAAAAACACCATTCGCGGCAGTTGCGGACTGGGGAACAACCCGGTTCCGCCTCTGGACGCTGGATGCCGATGGCAATGTACTCACTGAAAGTCGTGGTGACGACGGGCTGCTGCACGCGAAAGAGGCCGGTTTTGAGGTAACGCTCGAACGGCATCTGGCTCAGGTTGATGCACCTGATGATTTGCCGGTGGTGATCTGCGGCATGGCAGGTTCGCGCACCGGCTGGATTGAAGCGCCTTATATGAGCCTGCCTGCTGGACTGGAAGGTATCGTTGCTGCTGCGGTTCGCGTGCCTGCGAAACGGCATGTCATCATGTTGCCGGGCGTTGCGCGTCGAAGCGAGGATGCGCCGGATGTGATGCGCGGCGAAGAAACCAAGTTACTTGGTCTGGTGCATCGTGGCACGCGTGATGCCCGGGTGGTGATGCCCGGCACGCATGCGAAATGGGTGAATATCGCAGACGGCAAGCTCAGTGATTACCGCTCTTTCATGACGGGCGAATTGTTCGCGCTTTTGAAAGACAAGTCGGTTCTGGCGGGTGCGCTTGAAGGAGCTGGGCCGGTTGATCCAAAGAGTGCAGCCTTTGCGGCTGGTGTCAAAGCTTCACTTGAGACACCAGAGCTTATTGCCAATGCGCTCTTTACGGTGCGCGCTGGCTGGCTGGTGCATGATTATAAGCCGACAGATCAGCTTGCACGTCTGTCGGGTCTGTTGATCGGGCTGGAAGTTGCCGGTGGTCGCACTTTGTTCGGAGAGACGAGCGAAGTGCTGTTGCTTTCAGATGGGATGATGGGTGCGCTTTACGCATCGGCACTTGAGATTGCAGGCATTAAAGTCAATCGCATCGAAGCCGATGAGCTGGTGCGCGATGGGCTGTTTATGGCGGCAAAACACGCATTTGCGGGAGGCGCGCAATGAGCGAACGTATCGCATGGCCAAAGCTGCGTTATCCGCTGGTGGCTATCCTGCGCGGCATTCGGACAGAAGAAACGGAAGCGATTGTTTCTGCACTGATTGAAACAGGCTTCGAAGCAATCGAAATTCCGCTCAACTCGCCGGAGCCGTTCGTGTCCATTGAAAAGGCTGCCAAGCTCGCACCAGCCAATGTGCTGATTGGTGCTGGAACTGTGCTGTCGGTCGAGAGTGTTGATCGGCTCAATGATGTTGGTGGCCGACTTCTGGTCAGCCCGAATGTCGAGCCTGATGTTATTCGCCGTGCGACCAAGCATGGCATGGTGACGATGCCGGGCGTGTTCACACCGACCGAGGCTTTCAGCGCAATTCATGCTGGCGCATCCGCGCTTAAATTCTTCCCGGCAAATGTGCTGGGTGCAGAGGGTATCAAGGCGATCTCGGCTGTGTTGCCGAAGGATATTCCGGTGGGTGCCGTGGGCGGCGTATCGGAGAATGATTTTGCAACCTATCGGGCAGCAGGAGTGAGCTGCTTTGGTTTGGGTTCCAGCCTTTATAAGGCCGGGTTGACGGTCGCTGAGGTGCGCGAACGTGCGCAGCGGGCGGTTGCGGTATGGGACAACATCGCGGGCTAGAGCATGTCTCCCAAAAGTGGGAACCGGTTTTGGGACAAAGACATGCGTGAAAAAGCTTAATGCGATGTGTTTGGAGGAATTCCGCAGGGCCTACGGCGGGGGCGGAAATTTGGGAGAATGGCAGGCTCAAAGAGCCTGCTCTATTATGGGAGTGAGACAATGGCAGGCATGAAATCATTCACACTGGCAGCGGCGCTTGCCGCCTTTGCCTTTACTGGCTTTGCACATGCCGAGGACAAGGGCCTCGTTGGCGTTGCAATGCCAACCAAGTCTTCGGCACGCTGGATTGCCGATGGCGACAACATGGTGAAGGTGCTGCAGGAGCGCGGTTATAAGACCGACCTTCAATATGCTGAAGACGATGTGCCGAACCAGTTGGCGCAGATCGAAAACATGGTCACCAAGGGTGCCAAGGTGTTGGTCGTTGCATCGATTGACGGTACCACACTGTCGGATGTTTTGGCCAAGGCCAATGATGCAGGCATCAAGGTTATCGCTTATGACCGCCTGATCCGTGACACGCCAAATGTTTCTTATTATGCAACCTTCGACAATTTCCAGGTTGGCGTTTTGCAGGCGCAGTCGATTGAAAAGGCGCTTGATCTGAAGAACAAGGAAGGCCCGTTCTATGTCGAGCTTTTCGGTGGCTCGCCAGACGATAACAATGCCTATTTCTTCTACAATGGCGCGATGTCGGTTCTGCAGCCTTACATCGACAGCGGCAAGGTTATTGTTGGCAGCGGTCAAACCGGCATGGACAAGGTAGCAACGTTGCGTTGGGACGGTGCAACCGCTCAGGCACGTATGGATTCGATCCTGTCGGCCTTCTATTCCGACAAGAAGCTCGACGCTGTGCTTTCGCCTTATGACGGTATTTCCATCGGTATCCTGTCATCGCTCAAGGGCGTCGGTTATGGCAGCGGCGACATGCCAATGCCTGCGGTTTCCGGTCAGGATGCCGAAGTGCCTTCTGTTAAGTCGATCCTCGCAGGTGAGCAGAACTCCACCATCTTCAAGGACACGCGCGAACTTGCAAAAGTCACCGTCGATATGGTTGACGCTGCGATGAGCGGTAAGGAACCGGAAGTCAACGACACCAAGACCTATGACAATGGCGTCAAGGTTGTGCCGTCTTATCTGCTCAAGCCTGTGATCGTCGACAAGTCAAACTGGAAAGAAGTTCTGGTCGATAGCGGTTATTACAAAGAAGACCAGATTAAGTAATTTCTAAATTTCCGATGTTCCAGAGCGCCGTGTGTATTTTCAAACATGCGACGCTCTCGATAACCCAGCTTTCTGACTGGGGTGGACTAAAGAATTGACAGCGTTGTCTTTCAAATTTTGAGACATTTGTACGCTGTATTGCAATGGGAGCGAGCGATGAGTGTAGCCAATCCTGTTCGGCTTCAGGATCGTGGAGATCAGCCGGAAATCGGCGGTCAGCCAATTCTGGAAATGCGCGGCATCAGCAAATCTTTTGGTGTGGTGAAGGCTCTGAGTGACGTCAATTTCACGGTGATGCCGGGAGAAATTCACGCATTTGTCGGTGAGAATGGCGCCGGTAAGTCCACGCTGATGAAAGTGCTGTCGGGTGTTTATCCGTCTGGCAGCTATGACGGCTCGATTGTCTTCGATGGTGAAGAGCGGCACTTCCGCGATATCAATGATTCCGAAGCGCTGGGCATCGTCATCATCCATCAGGAACTCGCCCTTGTGCCGCTGATGTCGATTGCCGAGAATATCTTTCTCGTCAACCCTCCCGGTTCTTACGGGGTTATTGATCGCGGTGAAGTTTATCAGCGCACGAAAGTGCTGTTGAAGAAAGTAGGCCTCACGGAATCGCCCGATACGCTGGTGACGGATATTGGCGTCGGCAAACAGCAGCTCGTCGAGATTGCCAAGGCGCTTTCAAAGCGTGTGAAGCTACTGATCCTTGATGAGCCTACAGCGAGCTTGAACGAGACTGACAGCGCGGCATTGCTGGCATTGTTGAAAGAGTTTCGTGCGCAGGGCATCACGTCGATCCTGATTTCGCACAAGCTCAATGAAATTCGTGAAGTGGCCGATAAGATCACCGTGCTGCGCGATGGCCGCGCGGTTGCGACGCTGGATTGCCATGAGGGTGAAGTCGAAGAAGATGAGATCATCCGCAAAATGGTCGATCGCGATCTCGAAAGCCGCTATCCAAAGCGCGATCCGAAGATTGGTGAGGTGATTTTCGAGGCTGAAAACTGGTCCGTTTATCATCCGCTGCACCCGGAGCGACACTCGGTTAAAAATGTTTCGTTTAATGTGCGTGCCGGTGAAATTGTCGGCATTGCAGGCTTGATGGGCGCTGGTCGTACCGAGTTTGCTATGAGCCTGTTTGGGCGTTCATGGGGCACGAACATTACCGGCGAAGCGCGGATGCATGGCAAGCCGGTTGATATTTCAACGGTTGCCCGCGCCATCAAATCAGGCCTCGCTTACGTGACCGAAGACCGCAAAAAGCTCGGTCTTGTGCTTGGCGAGAATATCTCGCGCAACATATCGCTCGCGCATTTGCGTGGTGTCAGCCCAAAAGGCGTGATCGACAGCATCCGCGAAATGAAGGTTGCCAACGACTATCGTCAGCAGATGAGCATCCGCTGCCACAATGTTTATCAGGAAACCGGCACGCTTTCCGGCGGCAACCAGCAGAAGGTGGTGCTGTCGAAATGGCTGTTCACCGGGCCGGATGTGCTGATCTTGGATGAGCCGACGCGCGGCATCGATGTTGGCGCGAAATACGACATTTACACAATCATAAATTCACTGGCCGAAAGCGGCAAGGGCGTGGTCGTCATTTCATCCGAAATGCCAGAGCTGATCGGGATCTGCGACCGAATTGTCGTCATGCATGAGGGAGCCTTCGTTGGCGAAGTGGCTGGCGAAGAAGCGACGCAGGAAAACATCATGCGTGCGATCATGCGCAATAAGGGAAAACAATCATGAGCGAGAACGTAGTTCACAATAGCCCGGGCGGACAGAAAGCGCCAAGTGGTATCGGGCGTTATCTCAAAAATAATCTGCGTGAATCGGGAATGCTGCTCTCGCTTATCGCGATCATGATCTTTTTCCAGATCGTCACCGGCGGCGTGCTGATGAAGCCGCTGAACCTCACTAACCTCGTTTTACAAAACAGCTATATCGTCATCATGGCACTTGGCATGTTGCTGATTATCGTGACCGGACACATTGATTTGTCGGTTGGTTCCGTGTGCGGATTTATCGGAGCGCTTGCAGCCGTGATGATGGTGCGCTGGGGAATTCCGTTCCCGATTGCTGCCATTCTGTGCCTGATTGCGGGTGGTATTATCGGCGCGATGCAAGGGTTCTGGGTCGCCTATTTTAATATCCCGTCCTTTATCGTAACCCTTGCAGGCATGCTGGTTTTCAAAGGCTTGATGCTGGCGGTTCTCGGTGGACAGTCGGTCGGTCCATTCCCTCCGATGTTTCAGAAATTGTCGTCGGGCTTTATTCCTGAGTTTATTGGTGCGACGGGCGGCGTCTATCTGACCTCGCTGATCCTCGGTATTGTGTTGGCTGGCTTTCTCGTCTGGCAGAACTCAAGATCGCGGGCGCGTCATATTGCGCATGAGGTGGAAACAGAGCCGTTTGGCTTCTTCGTGATCAAGAATATAGTGCTGTTTGCCGGTATCGCTTATCTCGCATTGCTGATTTCATCGCATCGCGGCATGCCTAATGTGTTGATTATTATGGCGGTTCTGATTGCAGCCTATGCGTTCCTCACCACGCGCACAGTCATTGGTCGTCAGATCTATGCAGTTGGTGGCAACCGTCATGCGGCGAAACTTTCGGGGGTGAAAACCGAACGACTGACCTTCCTTGCATTCGTCAATATGGGTGTGCTGGCTGCACTTGCTGGTCTGGTTTTCGCAGCGCGCCTTAATACGGCAACGCCAAAGGCCGGACTTGGCTTTGAGCTTGATGTGATTGCCGCCTGCTTCATCGGCGGTGCGTCGGCCTATGGCGGCGTGGGCCGTGTAACAGGTGCTGTGATCGGCGCGCTTATTATGGGCGTGATGAATAACGGTATGTCGATCTTGGGTATTGGCATCGACTATCAGCAGGTCATCAAGGGTATCGTTCTGCTGGGTGCGGTGTGTATCGACGTCTATAACCAGCGCCGCTGAGGCGGCGATATTTCGGCACACCATACCCAAAATCTCATTCGCCTCAGATGTTTGGGCATTGAAAGCGAATGTTTAAGATCGAGGTGTTTTAGCGCTTTTGCTCCGCTCTTTTGGGAGAGGGAGGCGTGAGCAAACCGGGCCGGAACTCAGTTCCGGCCCGATCTGTTTTCAGCCTGATTTACTATTCTCAGATTGCCGTGCGGCGAGCGTGGTCGAGATAAATCTCACGCAGCTTGAGTGCGACCGGACCTGGCTTGCCACCACCAATTGGCTTATCGTCTATAAACGAAATCGGCGTTACAAAAGTACCCGCACTCGTCATGAAAGCTTCTTTTGCAGCATAGGCTTCATCAATCGTGAAAAGACGCTCTTCAAGCTTCATGCCGGTTTCCGCGATGAGCTGTAAAAGGGACAAACGTGTGCAACCCGGCAAGACCGCATTGCTGTTCGGGCGGGTGACGATGACGTCATCCTGCGTGACAATATAGCCGGTCGAAGATGCGCCTTCGGTGACGTAGCCGTCCTCTAACATCCAGGCTTCATCGCAACCGGAACCCTTGGCGATTTCCTTGGCGAGAGCCTGTGGCAGAAGGCAGACGGTTTTGATGTCGCGACGCTTCCAGCGCAGATCATCAAGCGAAAGTACGCGGATGCCTGTTGCGACTTCCGGCCTGTTGGCGAGGGCTTTAACTTGGGTGAACAGAACTAAGGATGGCTTCAAGCCTTTAGCGACAAAATCACGGTCGCGACCGTCACCGCGCGTAACTTGCAAATAGACCAGACCTTCAGTGAGATTGTTGCGGCGGATCAGTTCACGCTCGATCTCGACAATCTCATCTTCGCTCATTGGCATAGGAATGCCGATTTCACCTGTCGAACGACGCAGGCGCTTCATATGCGGGTCGCTATCGACCAGCTTGCCGTCTAGCACGGCGGTTACTTCGTAAATTCCGTCACCAAAGAGAAAACCACGATCAAAGATCGAGATTTTTGCATCGCGCGCGGTGACATATTCGCCATTCACATAAACGATGCGATCTTCAAGTTCTGCTGAAACGGCCATGGTGGGAAGTCCTGAAAAAAGCGCATAACCAAAGCGCTAAAAAGAAAAGGCTGCGAAGAACATCGCAGCCTTTTCTTAAGATACCATCTCATCAGAAGGAACAATAATTTTCAGGCAGCCTGCTTTGCTGCTGTAATTGCTTCGCTGCGGATTTCTTCGGTGAGCTTTAAGCGCAGTTCAGAGAATTCCGGGCTGGCTTTGACCTGATAAGAACGCGGGTGCTCGATATTGACTGGCGTGATCGATTTGATCTTGCCTGGACGAGCGGTCATCGTGACGACGCGGGTCGCCATGAATATCGACTCCTCAATATCGTGGGTGACGAAAATCACGGTTTTCTGCTCACGTTCCCAGATGCCGAGTAGGAGTTCCTGCATCAGTCCACGCGTCTGGTTGTCGAGCGCGCCAAAAGGCTCATCGAGCAGCAAAATCTTTGGATCATTAGCGAGTGCGCGGGCAATTGCCGTGCGCTGCTGCATCCCGCCCGAAAGCTGCTTGGGCCAGTGATTTTCAAAGCCGCGCAGGCCGACTTTGTCGATATAGCTATCGATGATCTCGCGGGCCTGTTTTTCTGGCATGCCTTTTTCGCGCAGGCCGAAACCGACATTCTGCCGAACGGTCAGCCATGGAAACAGCGTATAAGACTGGAACACCATACCGCGATCAGCACCCGGTCCTTTGACCGGCTGACCTTCGAGTGTCACCGTGCCAGTTGTCGGCTTGTCGAGACCCGCAATAATACGCAGGAGTGTGGACTTGCCGCAGCCCGATGGGCCGAGAATAGTCACGAAATCATTCTTCGGAATGATGAGATCGGTTGCCTGTAGCGCCAGTGTTGGTTTGCCGCCGTGAACACCCGGAAAGGTACGGCTCACGCCTTTGACGACGAGTTCCTGTTCGGTTGTCGTAACCATTACGCAAACCTCCACGCAAAGAGCCAGCGGTTGATATATTTGAAGGCCAGATCAGAAATCAGCCCGATCACGCCGATCACGATAATGCCGAAAATGATCTGCCCGGTGGCCATCAGCGCCTGCGAATTGATGATCATATAGCCGATGCCTGACGATGCGCCGATCAGCTCTGCCACGATCACATAAGTCCATGCCCAGCCCAGCACGAGGCGCAGCGTTTCGGCAATATCGGGAGCGCTTGAAGGCACAAGCACACGGCGAATAACGCCACGGTCCTTGGCGCCCAGCGTATAAGCAGCCTCCACCAGATCACGGCGTGTGCCGGAAACGATGACGGCGATCATCAGAATGAGCTGGAACACGGCGCCAATGAAGATAACGAGCAGCTTTTGTGTTTCGCCAATGCCTGACCAGAGAATGAGAAGCGGCACGAAGGCTGATGCCGGCAGATAGCGCGCGAAGGAAACGAAGGGTTCGAGCAGCGCCTCAATCGGCTTATAGGCCCCCATGGCGATGCCAAGCGGGATGGCGACGATGCTTGCCATGATGAAGCCGCCCAACACACGCCAGACAGTCATGCCGATATCCGACATAAAGCCCTGATTGGCAATGAGATCATATCCATCCTTCACCATCGTGATCGGATCAGCGAGGAAGGTGGGCGAAACAAAGCCTCCGAGCGTTGCAACGCCCCAAAAAGCGAAGAAAAGCAAGAAGAACAGAATTCCCAGAAGAATCCGGGCTCCATTTCCGATTGGTTGCATAGGCTGCATAGACATATCCGTTTAGTAAGACGGTCGCCTTCTCATAAGAGGGGCGGAAATGAAACAGACCCGGAGTGAACTCCGAGTCTGCGTTGCGATGTTACTTACTTGATAAAGCTGATGTCGACAATCTCGTCGAGATTTGGCTTGTTCTTGATGACGCCAGCGTCAAGCAGGAGCTTTGCTGCCTCTTCCGAGAATTCCTTGAATTCACCTTCAAAGAACTTTTGGTTAGCTGCCTTGTCCTGCCAGCGCAGATAGGCTGCTGACTGGCCGAACTGTTCGCCAGACTGCTTCACGTCCTTGCCCATGATTTCATAGGATTTGGCTGGATCAGCAGCAATCATTTCAAGAGCTTCGAAATAACTGGTGGCAAGAGCCTTTGCAGCTTCCGGGTTCTTTTCAAGGAAATCCGGTGTGCAGCCAACGGTGTCCATCACAGCCGGATATTCCAGCGTGGTCGCGAGGATTTTGCCTTTATCTGGTGCTGCGCGCACTGTGGAAAGATACGGCTCGTAAGTCATGGCCGCATCGTTTTGTCCGGCAACGAAAGCCTGTGCTGCTGGTCCTGGCTCCATGTTGACGATCTTAACGTCCTTGGTGGTCATGCCGTTTTTAGCGAGCATGAAGGCCAGAAAGAAGTAAGGCGACGTGCCGGGAGCGGACGCAGCAACTGTCTTGCCTTTGAGATCGGCAAAGGAATTGACGTCACCGCGCACGGCGATGCCGTCAGCACCATAGGATTTGTCCATCTGGAAAATCTGCTTTGACTTAACGCCTGCCGAGTTCCAGATAATCCATGTTTCAACGGTGGTCGCGGCACACTGAATATCACCAGAAGCGAGCGCCAGATGACGGCTTGCCTGTGGAATTTTATTGAGCGTGACGTCGAGGCCGTTCTTCTTGAAGATGCCTGCTTCTTTCGCAAGTGTGAGCGGACCAAAGCCGGTCCAGCCAGAAAAGCCGATTGCGACTTTTGTTTCTGCCTGTGCGCTCGAAGCGAAGGTGAGTGCTGCGAGGGCGGCACCTGCCAACCAAGATTTTCTCATATGTGAACCCCTTTTTTGTTTTAAGCATATACATATTCTTGCAAACAAATTAGCAGGACCGCGATTTCTGTCCAGAGAGCCAAGCAAAGAAGCCTTTGCTTGGCTCTCTGATAAAATATCGAATAAGCCTTTGATTATATTTCTATAATCGAAATCTTATAGGCGATGCCCTTACCAATAAGTTCTACAGAAAATTGCGTGTCTTCCGATAAGATCAGGCAGTCATGCTGGTCGAGATGCGCGATTCTGCTGTCGCTTTTTAGCTCGAAATTTCCTTCTGCACAGAAAATAAGCACGGTGCCGCTTTCTGCTTCAACGATCACCGAATCATTTGTGACGATGCGTTCGACTTGATGCGCGAAGTTTCTACGTCGCGTCATGACGTTGAGGTCGGTGATTGGACCTTCGATCAGGCGGGCACTAGAGCTTGCATCGGCGCCAAAAGCAAAGGGTGCTGTCTCGCGGGTGAGGGTGGTTTCCACACCTTCAACATCGAGAACAATGCCGTTGCCTTCCAGCACCGATAATGTGCGGTCAATGCCAGTGAAAACCGAGAAGGGGCCGTCATTGGCAACGGTTGCAGTGGAAATGCGCCAGTCGAAATTATCGACTGACGCATTTTCAGGGTAGATCGCAATTTCGACCGTTACGCCGCCGCCGTTTTTCCACGGCATGCGTTTGTGATCGGCACTGCGTAAGATGCGCATGGCTTAGTTTCCGAGGATCGCAGGCAGACGCAGACCCTGCTGCTTTGCCCAGTCGAGCGCTTCTTCATAGCCTGCATCGGCATGACGCATGACGCCGGTTGCCGGATCGTTCCACAACACGCGGCCAATGCGCTCATCCGCATCTTCCGAGCCGTCACAGCAGATCACCATGCCCGAATGCTGGGAGAAGCCCATGCCGACGCCGCCGCCGTGATGGAGCGATACCCATGTTGCGCCCGATGCGGTGTTGAGCAGCGCATTGAGCAGTGGCCAGTCGGATACGGCATCCGAACCGTCCTTCATGGATTCGGTTTCGCGGTTCGGCGAAGCAACCGAGCCACTATCAAGGTGGTCACGACCAATAACGATAGGTGCTTTCAGTTCGCCATTGCGGACCATTTCGTTGAAGGCGAGGCCGAGGCGGTGACGATCGCCGAGACCAACCCAGCAGATGCGGGCTGGCAGACCCTGAAACGCGATGCGTTCTTTCGCCATGTCGAGCCAGTTGTGTAGGTGTTTATTGTCCGGCAACAGTTCTTTCACCTTGGCATCGGTCTTCGCAATATCTTCCGGATCGCCGGAAAGGGCTGCCCAACGGAAAGGTCCAATGCCGCGGCAGAACAGCGGGCGGATATAGGCAGGTACGAAGCCGGGGAAGGCAAATGCGTCTTCCAGACCTTCTTCCAGTGCCATCTGGCGGATGTTGTTGCCGTAATCGACAGTTGGAATGCCCGCATTGTGGAAGTCGAGCATGGCCTGAACCTGCACCTTCATCGAAGCGCGGGCGGCTTTTGCAACGCCCTTCGGATCGCTTTCCTGCTTGGCACGCCATTCAGCAACGCTCCAGCCGATAGGCAGATAGCCATGAACCGGATCATGTGCCGAGGTCTGATCGGTCACGATGTCAGGGCGAACGCCGCGCTTGACGAGTTCCGGGAATATTTCAGCAGCATTGCCGATCAGTGCAATGGATTTGGCTTCACCTGCCTTGGTCCATTCGTTGATCTTGGCGAGAGCTTCATCAAGGCTGTGGGTCTTTTCATCGACATACCGAGTACGCAGGCGGAAATCGGCGCGGGTTTCGTCGCACTCGACTGCGAGGCAGCAGGCACCTGCCATGACGGCTGCGAGAGGCTGTGCGCCGCCCATGCCGCCGAGACCGCCGGTCAGAATCCATTTGCCCTTGAGATTGCCGTCATAATGCTGGCGGCCGGCTTCAACAAAGGTTTCATAGGTGCCCTGAACGATGCCCTGCGCGCCGATATAAATCCATGAACCGGCGGTCATCTGGCCATACATGGCGAGACCCTTTTTATCCAGTTCGTTGAAATGGTCCCATGTTGCCCAATGCGGCACGAGGTTGGAATTGGCGATCAGAACGCGCGGCGCATCTTTGTGGGTGCGAAACACGCCGACTGGCTTGCCCGACTGCACCAGCAGGGTTTCGTCGTCGTTGAGCGTTTTCAGCGTTGCAACGATCTTGTCGAAGTCGTCCCATGTACGGGCTGCACGACCAATGCCGCCATAGACAACCAGCTCATGCGGGCGTTCTGCAACATCCGGGTCGAGATTGTTCATCAGCATGCGCAGGGGGGCTTCGGTGAGCCAGCTCTTGGCATTGAGTTCGGTGCCGCGTGGAGCGCGGATTTCGCGCTCATTATGACGTGGGTTGGACATGATGTTCTCCTCAGCGTTTCAGTTCGGCGGCAATGTTTTCGAGCCGCTCAAGAATGGTTTTGAGATACACACGGAGCTTTTCAGCTTTGGCGACGTCGTAGTCGAAGGGGACGCTTTCTGTCGCAAGATGCGTGGATTGCGCCAGTTCCATCTGGATGGCGTGGACGCCGGTTTCAGGCCTGCCGTAATGGCGCGTCGTCCATCCGCCCTTGAAGCGGCCATTGAGGATGGATGTGTAGCCGGTGGCGTTTTGGGTCACGTTTACGGTTGCAGCTTCGATCCTTGGATCGCACGTCTTGCCCATATCCGTGCCGACATTAAAATCCGGCAGCTTGCCTTCAAAAAGGAACGGGATATGCGAGCGGATCGAGTGGCAATCATACAGGATCGCCACGCCGTGGATTGCCTTCACGCGTTCGATTTCGGCTGCAAGCGCATCGTGATACGGCTTGTGGAAGCGGGCAATGCGATCGGGAATATCGGCTTCGTTGGGCGCTTCGCCGTCTTTCCAGATGGCGAGACCGTCGAAATCAGTGGTCGGTATAAGACCAGTGGTATTCTGGCCCGGATAGAGGCTCGAACCATTCGGATCGCGATTAACATCAAGACAATAGCGGTGGGCGGTAGCGCGGACGGTCGTGACATTGTCAAGCAGCCCGTCATAGAGCTGATGGATATGCCAGTCGGTGTCGGCAAGAATGCGGCCATTGTCATTAAGCCGTAACCAGATGTCTTCCGGTACATCCGTTCCGGTGTGGGGCAGGCCGAGAATGACGGATGATGGACCCTGTTTGACTTCAAAGGTACTCATATCAGGCTTCCAGTGCAGGCAGAATAGTTGTGCTGATGCTGGCAACGAACGAGCCGTCGGCGATGATTTCGCTTGCGGCTTTGAGATCGTTTGCCATGTAGCGATCAACGTCGAGCGTCGGTACATTCGCGCGCAGAACGGCGGTGGCAGCTTTCAGCTCAGGGCTGGTTTCAAGGGGCCCGCGCAATTCAACGCCGAGCGCGCCGGTCAATGCTTCAATGCCAATGATTGAGTTGAGGTTTTCGGTCATCTGCAACAGGCGGCGAGCACCATGGCAGGCCATAGAGACGTGATCTTCCTGATTGGCAGAGGTTGGTGTGGAATCAACCGATGCCGGATGCGCCATCTGCTTGTTTTCGCTCATCAGCGCTGCCGAAGTAACTTCCGCAATCATAAGACCCGAATTGAGGCCCGGCTTCTTCGCAAGGAAGGCTGGCAGACCGAAGGAAAGCGCAGGGTCAACCAGAAGCGCAATGCGACGCTGGGCAATCGCGCCAATTTCACAGACGGCAAGCGCGATCTGGTCGGCTGCGAAAGCAACCGGTTCGGCATGGAAGTTGCCGCCGGAAACGACACTATCATCGGACAGGACGAGCGGATTGTCGGTGACGGCATTGGCTTCGATTTCAAGTGTGCGTGCAGCTTGGCGCAGAATGTCGAGACAGGCACCATCGACCTGTGGCTGGCAGCGGATGCAATAAGGATCTTGTACGCGCTGGTCGCCTTCAAGGTGGCTCTCGCGAATAACCGAACCAGACAGGAGATTGCGCAGTGCTGCAGCCGTATCGATCTGGCCCTGATGACCGCGTAAGCTGTGAATATCTGGATGAAACGGAGCAGTTGAACCCATTGCCGCATCGGTCGACAGTGCGCCGGTGATGAGGGCTGCCTGCAATGCACGATGCGCGCGGAACAGACCGGCCAATGCCAGTGCAGTCGAGGTTTGTGTGCCGTTGATGAGGGCGAGACCTTCCTTGGCAGCCAGAACGACGGGCTTGAGACCTGCTTGATTGAGGGCGTCAGCAGATAGCAGGCGTTCGCCCTGATAGAAGGCTTCACCTTCGCCGATCATGGCAGCTGCCATATGAGCGAGCGGTGCGAGATCGCCAGAAGCGCCAACCGAACCCTTGGTCGGGATCATCGGAATCACGCCTTTTTCAAGCATGGCTTCGATGAGGGTGATGAGTTCGAGCCGCACGCCTGATGCCCCACGGCCAAGCGAAATGAGCTTCAGCGCCATGATGAGGCGCACGATGTCTTCGCTCAGCGGTTCACCCACGCCACAGCAATGCGACAGGATGAGATTGCGCTGAAGTGTTGCCACATCTTCGGGAGCAATACGGATAGAGGCAAGCTTACCAAAGCCAGTATTGATGCCATAAACTGGTGCATCGCCCGCGGCGATTTCGGCAATGCGGGCGGCTGCTTTTTCAACGCCTGTATGGAACGAGGGATCAATGCGAACGGCAAGGTTTTCGCGATAGACTTTCTCGAGGATCGAGAGTGGAACGCTGCCGGGCTGCAATATAAGGCTCATGGAAAACTCCATTGGGGATATGAATTAAATCTGGCCTTTGAAAACCCGCTTCCAGAGCGGATTAAAGCCGATGCGGTAAACAAGCTCTGCCGGACGCTCGACGTTCCAGATGGCGAGATCAGCATCCTTGCCGACCTCCAGCGTTCCGGTCTGATTAAGCACGCCAAGGGCGCGGGCTGCTTCGCGGGTGACGCCTGCAATGCATTCATCGACTGTCATGCGGAACAGGGTTGCGCCCATGTTCATGGTGAGCAGAAGCGAGGTCAGCGGCGAAGTGCCGGGATTGTTGTCGGTGGCCAGCGCCATCTTTGTGCCAGCCGCACGGAAAAAATCGACTGGCGGTTTTTGCGTTTCGCGGATGAAATAATAAGCGCCGGGAAGCAGAACTGCGACGGTTCCAGCCTTTGCCATGGCAGCCGCGCCGTCAGCATCGGTATATTCGAGATGATCGGCAGACAGCGCATCATATGAAGCGGCAAGAGCTGCGCCATGCAGATTGGAAAGCTGGTCTGCGTGGAGTTTGACCTGAAGGCCGTGCGCCTTTGCAGCATCGAAAACGCGGGCGATTTCGTCAGGCAAAAATGCAATACCTTCACAAAACCCGTCCACCGCATCGGCGAGATTTTCGGCTGCAATGGCAGGCAGCATTTCGTTGACGATCTTGTCGATGAAAGCCGCTTTATCGCCATTCATTTCCAGCGGCAGGGCATGAGCGCCCAGAAAGGTGGTGCGAATAGAAACATCGCGCTCTTTCGCCAGACGGCGCGCTGCGCGCAATGACTTTGCTTCGCTTTGAGTATCGAGACCATAACCCGATTTGACTTCAACTGTCGTCACGCCTTCTGCAATCAGCGCATCAAGGCGGGGCAGGGTTTCCCGCACGAGATCATCTTCGCTGGCCGCTCGCAGGTTTTTAACAGAGGAAACAATGCCGCCGCCCGCCCGCGCAACTTCTTCGTAAGTGGCGCCATTCAGGCGCAGTTCAAATTCATGCGCGCGATTGCCTGCGTGGACCAGATGCGTGTGACAGTCGATCAGGCCGGGCGTGATCAGGCGACCTTCGCAGTCAATCTTCTCAAGCGAGGCATATTCAGCAGGAAGATCAATTTCAGCGCCGACATAAGCGATTTTGCCATCTTTGACGGCAATTGCTGCAGCTTCGATCAAACCAAGTCCATCTGCCTTTTCCGATAGAGTGGCGATGCGCGCCTGCGTTAAAACGAAGTTCGTTTTTTGTGTCATGAGCGTTTTCTCGCTTCCCCTGTTTTTCGATAATGTATATACATATTAGCGAAGCCGCCAAGAGAAAAAATGCATCCAATTGCGATCTGTTGAAAAGTGATGCTGCAAAATGGGTGCAAAGAGGAGCGAAACATAATGTCAGCCACGGTCGAAAAAACGCAATTTATTCATGCTAAACAAGCGCTTTTGCATACGGGTTGGGCAGAGAATGTGCGACTTGGTCTGGCTCTGGGAAAAATTGCTTCTGTGGAAGCTGGCGTTGAAGCCAAGCCGGGAGACGAGCACCATAAGGTGATCGTAGCGGGGATGCCAAACCTGCACAGCCACGCGTTTCAATATGGTATGGCTGGCCTTGCTGAACGGCGCGGACCATCGGCTGACAGCTTCTGGAGCTGGCGCGACGTCATGTATAAGTTCGCGCTGACCATGACGCCGGAACAGGCGGAAGCGGTCGCCTTGCGGCTTTATGTCGATATGCTGGAAGCCGGGTTTACCCGCGTTGGTGAGTTCCATTACCTGCATCATGATCGCGACGGCACGCATTATGGCAATATCTCGGAAATGGCGGATCGCATTGTCTCGGCAGCGCAAAACGCGGGCATCGGGCTGACCCTGTTGCCGGTGCTTTATGCGCATTCGAGTTTTGGCGGGGCAGCACCCAATGAGGGGCAGCGTCGATTTATCAATGATGAAGCAAGCTTTGCGCGGCTGATTGAAGGTTGCGAGAGGTCGCTTTCTGGCTTTGATGGTGCTGTGCTTGGCGTGGCCCCGCACAGTCTGCGTGCTGTCACCCCGGATGAGCTGACATTTGCGGCAAAGCTTTTGCCCGACGCGCCAGTGCATATTCACATTGCTGAACAGGTCAAGGAAGTGGAGGACTGCATTGCGTGGTCCGGACAGCGACCAGTCGAATGGCTGCTTGACCATCAGGAATTGTCGTCGCGCTGGTGCCTCATCCACGCAACGCATATGACTGACGAGGAAACTGTGCGCATGACTCAGGCTGGTGCGATTGCCGGTCTATGTCCTGTTACGGAAGCCAATCTTGGCGATGGTACGTTCAATGCCACAGTGTTTGATGCCAATGGTGGCCGGTTCGGTGTTGGGTCCGATTCCAATGTGCTGATCGGCATTGGCGACGAGTTGCGGCAATATGAATATTCGCAGCGTTTGCTGCATCGAGCGCGCAATGTGCTGGCGAAAAACGAAGGCTCGACCGGACGAGCCTTGTTTGATGGTGCATTGACAGGCGGAAATATTGCTATGGGTCGCGAAGGCGATGGTTTGAGACAGGGTGCTTCGGCAGATTTTGTATCGCTTGATGTTGAGCGCCTGCCCCATGCAAAGGGGGATGCGGTTCTCGATGGCTGGATTTTTGCCGGTCGTGCGCGTGCCTCTGATGTGTGGGTGCGCGGCGCGAAACAGGTGGAGGGCGGACATCACCGCTTGCGCGATGCGGCAGAGCGTGCTTTCCAGAAAGTGATCGGCGAATTGCTGAACTAATCAAAGGGAACAAAGTGCAGGATACTTCATCCAGACAGAGCGAAGCGACCATATCGCTGCATCAGCGTATTCTGGATGATATTGAAACGCGCATTATTTCTGGAGAATGGCAACCCGGTCATCGCATCCCGTTTGAGCACGAGCTGACGGAATATTATAACTGCTCGCGCATGACCGTGAACAAGGCGCTGACGCAGCTGGCAAAAGCCGGTCTGATTGAGCGAAAGCGCCGCTCTGGCAGCTTTGTTTCCTTCCCGCAGTCGCAAGCAGCAATTCTCGAAATCCATGATATTCGCGATGAGGTCGCAGCGCTTGGACAGCCTTATCGTTTTGAGCTACTGAAACGAAACGAGCGGCTGAGCGGCCCTGCCGATGCACGCCATATCGACATTCCGCGACATACACCACTGATCGAACTTGTTTGCCGTCATTATGCAGGGAAGCGGGTCTTTGCGCTGGAAGAACGGTTCATCAGTCTGACTGCCGTGCCGAGCGCGGCAGAAACCGATTTTGCAGAGCACTCACCCGGTCCGTGGCTTGTTTCCTGCGTGCCTTGGAGCAATGCGCAGCATTCCATCCGCGCGGTTGTCTCAACCGACGAAAACGCTGCGACGCTTGGCGTGCCTGCCGGTTCGCCTTGTCTTGTCGTTGAGCGCCAGACCTGGAATGCCGATCAGCCGGTGACGCATGTACGCTTCACTTATCCGGGCGATAGTCATGCGCTTGTGGCAAAATTTACGCCGTCGCAGAGCTGATTTTTTCAATGTAACGTAATGTTATTACGCTTTTGGAGGCGTCGCGCGTAGGGGCCGCTAAAATGATAATGCGCGGAATCCCTTGGACCAATTTGCGCAGAATGTGATTCATAGAGAAGTTCTGGTTATGCATAATGCCAAAATTTCTCTATCTGTTTGTTTTTACGCATTATCTTACGCAAAACCGCTGCGCACTTTTGCTAGAAATGCTTAAGAAAAAAGCCGCCGCAGGGGAAAGCGGCGGCCAAGTTGCAGCTTGACTGGGTGGTGATCAGGCTGCGCGTTTCAGTGCATCTCCGATAACGGATACGATGGTGTCGATCTGTTCCTTTTCCACGATGAGCGGTGGAGAAAGCGCGATCACATCGCCGGTGACGCGGATCAAAAGACCCTTCTTGAAGCAATCGGTGAACACGTCATAAGCGCGTGCGCCGACAGCGCCTTCGCGTGACGACAGTTCGATTGCGCCAACGAGGCCGAGGTTGCGGATATCGATGACATTTGGTGCGTCTTTGAGCGAATGCAGCGCATTCTCCCAATGCTCGGCCAGTTCTGCGCCACGGGTCAGAAGACCTTCTTCGGCGTAGATTTCAAGCGTGGCAAGACCAGCAGCACAGGCAACCGGATGACCGGAATAGGTGTAGCCATGGAAGAGCTCGATGGCGTTTTCCGGGCCGGTCATCAGCGCATCATGCACTGTGCGGCTGGCAAAGACAGCGCCCATCGGGATTGCGCCGTTGGTGAGGCCCTTGGCGGTGGTGACGAGATCAGGCTTTACGCCGAAGTAATCAACCGCAAATGGCGTGCCGAGGCGTCCGAAGCCGGTGATGACTTCGTCATAGATCACCAGAATGCCGTGTTTGTCAGCGGTCGCGCGGATGCGTTCGAGATAGCCCTTTGGCGGCAGAACAACACCGGCGGAACCGGACATTGGCTCGACGATGACGGCGGCAATCTTTTCTGCGCCGTGCAACTGAACCAGACGTTCCAGATCATCAGCGAGTTCGATGCCATGCGCTGGCAGGCCTTTGGAGAATGCATTGCGGCCAATATCGAGCGTATGACGCATATGATCGGCAGGAATCTGCGGGAAGACTCGACGGTTATTGACGAGGCCGCCGACAGAAATGCCGCCGAAGCCAACGCCGTGATAGCCTTTTTCGCGACCGATGATGAGGGTACGCGTACCCTGACCAATGGCACGCTGATAGGCGATAGCGATCTTCAGTGCGGTATCGACCGATTCCGAGCCGGAATTGGTGAAGAACACGCGATCAAGCTTGGCATCCGGGCCGCCGGGCGCAATGGCCGCGAGCTTTTCAGCGAAGTCGAAAGCAATGTTGTGGCCCATCTGGAAGGTTGGGGCGAAGTCCATGGTCGAAATCTGGCGCTCGACCGCCTGTGTGATCTGCTTTCGACCATGACCGGCATTGCAGCACCAAAGGCCAGCCGTGCCATCCAGAACCTGATGGCCGTCGACATCGGTGTAATACATGCCCGAAGCGCTTGCGAGCAGGCGTGGGGCAGCCTTGAATTGGCGGTTTGCCGTAAAGGGCATCCAGAAGTTATCAAGACTTGGCGCGTTGGTGTTATTAAGCATTAGAACCTCCTATTTGCGACCAACAGGACATGCTTTGTTGAAGGCAACAAGTCCTTTTCTCATAAAATTTAAATCGTTGAAATTACGTGCTTTGATATAAAAGTTTGTGATATATCGAACATCATAAACAGTATGAGGAAGCATCGATGAGCATCGATATTGGGGGCAGGCTTCGTTATGTGCGCATGCGGCAGAATCTGTCTCAGCGCGAGCTTGCAAAACGGGCTGGGGTGACCAATTCCACCATATCGTTGATCGAGGCCAATCAGTCCAATCCGTCGGTGGGTGCATTAAAGCGCATTCTGGATGGAATTCCTATCGGAATGGCTGAGTTTTTTGCGCTTGAGCCGGATGCACCGCACAAGGTTTTCTATCAGGCAGATGAACTCGTGGAGATCGGCAAGGGGCCGATTTCCTATCGGCAGGTGGGGGACCACCTGTTTTCGCGTTCGCTGCAAATCCTCAAAGAGCGCTATGAGCCGGGATCAGATACTGGCAAGGTTTTGCTCATGCATGAGGGCGAGGAGGGCGGCATCGTGATTTCCGGTCGCATTGAAGTGACGGTCGGTAGCGAGCGCCGGATACTAGGGCCGGGTGATGCCTATTACTTTTCAAGCAAGTTACCGCATCGCTTTAAATGCGTGGGGCCAGTTGCCTGTGAGGTGGTGAGCGCCTGCACACCACCGAGTTTCTAATATTCTTCCCTATTCAAAGGGCTGAATCAAATCGTTGTTGAATTGATTCAGGAAGCATTATGCGTAGCGCGCGATACCAAGATCGTCGGCCTGAATATCTGGCTTGTTGCCCGAAATAAGATCGGCGAGCAGCTTGCCGGAACCCGGACCCATGGTCCAGCCGAGCGTGCCATGGCCCGCATTGATAAACACATTCTCATAGCGGGTGGCGCCAATGATCGGCGTGGAATCCGGTGTCATTGGACGTAGGCCCGACCAGAAGGTTGCAGCCTTGAGATCACCACCGGGGAACAGATCGCTCACCGACAGATCAAGCGTTGCGCGACGCGCGGCGGGCAGGTCTTTGGTGAAGCCGGAGACTTCCGCCATGCCGCCGACACGGATGCGGTCACCAAGGCGGGTGATGGCGATCTTGAAGCTTTCATCCAGCACGGTCGAGACAGGGGCCAGCTCTTCGTTGATGATCGGTGCGGTGATCGAATAGCCTTTTACCGGATAGATCGGCGCATTGAGGCCGAGCGATTTAACCAGAGCAGGTGTGTAGCTGCCGAGTGCCACAACATAGCGATCAGCCGTCAGAATGCCTTCCGAGGTTTCTACACCGGAAACCTTGCCGCCAGACATCAGCAGCGATTTAATATCGACGCCAAAGCGGAACTTGACGCCAAGACCTTCAGCGATTTTGGCCAATTCGTTGGTGAACTTGAAGCAATCTCCGGTTTCATCGTTTGGCAGGCGCAGACCTCCGACGAACTTGTCGCGGGCGCGGGCCAGAGCTGGTTCAACACGCACGCAATCTTCGCGGTCGAGAACTTCAAACGGCACGCCGTCTTGACGCAGAACTTCAATATCCTTGCCAATGCCGTCGAGCTGATATTGCTCGCGGAACAGCTGCAAAGTGCCCTGCGTGCGCTGGTCATACTGAATGCCGGTTTCATCGCGCAGTGCCATAAGGCAATCGCGGCTATATTCGGCAACACGAACCATGCGGCTTTTGTTGACCTTGTAACGGCTCTCGGTGCAGTTGGCGAGCATCTGCAACAGCCAGCTATATTGCTTAGGATCAGATGTCAGGCGCAGAACCAGCGGAGCGTGTTTCTGAAAAAGCCATTTTGCAGCTTTCAATGGAATGCCGGGAGCAGCCCATGGCGATGCATAGCCCGGCGAAACCTGTCCGGCATTGGCGAAGCTGGTTTCCAGCGCAGGCCCCTCTTCGCGATCAACGACAGTCACTTCGTGGCCCTGTTTGGCCAGATAATATGCCGTGGTGACGCCGATAACGCCGCTGCCGAGAATGATGATCTGCATGTTCGCCTCTTATACTTATGCTTTTGTGTTTGCCGCGTCGCTATCCACGTAAACGCGGGCATAGCGGTGGCCTAAAGAAGTCAGGATTTCATAGGGAATGGTGTCGCAATCCCGCGCCACATCTTCGAGCCGCTGATGCGGGCCGACGAGTTCGACCATGCTGCCGAGTGTGAGTGTGCCTTCGGGAAGCGCAGTTACATCAAGTGTGATGGAATCCATCGAAACGCGACCGACAATCGGCAGACGTGTATCGCCGTGAAACGCCGAGCCTTTGTTGCTCAAAGCGCGGAACCAGCCATCGGCATAGCCGACTGCGATGGTCGCAATGCGCATAGGCTTGTCGGCAATAAATGTGCCGCCATAACCAACTGCAGCACCCTTATCGATATCGCGCACCTGAATGACGCGTGCGGACAATTCGAGAACCGGCTTAATAGGATTTTCGCCAGCTGCAGGTCCAACGCCATAAAGCGCTACGCCCGGGCGCGCGAGATTGAAGTGATAGGTGTTTTCGAGGAAGCAGCCGCCGGAATTTGAAAATGCCACGGGCATTTTTGGCAAACGGGAAAGCGCTGCTGACATGGCTGCCAGCTGGCGCGCATTGGCTGGGTTTTCCGGTTCATCACCGCTCGCCAAATGGCTGATGACAAACTTGACGTCGATATGGTCCAGAAGATGCTGGTCATCGACAAGCTGATCGAGTTCTTTGGCCGATAGGCCAAGACGCGACATGCCTGTGTCAATTTGCAAAAGCGCGGGCAGTTTTTCATTGAGGCTTGCCGCAAGTGCTGACCAGTTTGCAATCTGCTCCAGCGAGTTGAGAACAGGCAGGATTTTCTCGCGTGCGCAGGCAGCTTCCGTGCCGGGCTGGAGGCCGTTCAGCACGTAAAGCGTCGCATCAGGATTGAGAAAAGGGCAGAGCGAAATTGCTTCGCCAAGATGGGCAACGAAGAAATCGCGGCAACCTGCTTCATAAAAAGCTGGCGCGACGCGATCCGCGCCCAAGCCATAGGAATCAGCTTTAACCACTGCCGCCGCACGGGTTGGCGCAATGCGTTTTGCAATCGTCGAATAATTGTGGCGGAGAGCAGCCAGGTCGATAGTGAGCACGCCACCAGCGGCGAGGTCTCGTTCCGTTTGAGAAAAATGCATCGACATAGGGCTCATTTCCAGTGCACTCAATTTGTTAGTGGGATGACTGGAATTTAATCCGCTTCCTCCCAAAAGCACATCGCCTTGGTGGTACGGATCACAATTCCTTGCCCCCAAAGCGATAGATTTAATGATAATCGAAGACTATTCGAATGTTTTTGCTATTTGTCGCATATTGTGCGAATTTTAGCATGATTTACGCACTTATTAGCTTTTAGATCGAAGATTCTGCATGGCGACACTCGATAGCATCGACCGTAATATTATCCGCTGCCTTCGCCGCGAGGGACGTATGACCAATAGCCAGCTTGCAGCCGAAGTCGGACTTTCGCAGTCAGCCTGTCTGCGACGTGTGCAGATTCTCGAAGAAAGTGGTGTTATCCGCGGATATACCGCAATTGTAGGTTCATCGGGCGGAGACGAGCGGCTGGTGGCGATTGTACGTATTACGCTTGACCGCCAGACAGAGGAATATCTCAACCGTTTTGAAGAAGCCGTGCGTCGGCATCCGGAAGTGCAGGAATGCTATTTGATGACCGGGGATGCTGATTATATTTTACGCGTTGAAGCCGATAATGCTGCGGCTTATGAAATCATTCACAAGGAAATTCTGTCGCGATTGCCGGGCGTTGCTCGTATTCATTCCAGCTTTGCAATCCGCACAGTGCTTTTATCAAAGGCGCCTGTCACGAGGGCATAAAAAAACCCGGCATAAGCCGGGTTTTTTCTAATTATTTTTCAAATCTTAGTTGAATTCGTAGCGAAGACCCGCGCGAACCGTGTGGATATTGAAGCCGTTGTCGTGGGCTTGGGTTCCGGTTGCTCCCGGGCCATCTATACTATTTGGATAAGGTTGCCTGCTGCTGTCTTCCTTGTCGTAACCGTAAGCTTTGCCGCCGTTGATACGCAGATAGCGATAGCCGAGATCGAGCTTGAGTTGCTGAGTAATATCATAGCTCACACCAGCCATGAGACCCATTGCGAAGCGCCAGCTGTCGAGGCCCCCTTTGTCACTGGTATAGTTACAGCCACCGGGTGTTGGTTCGGTGCACACCTCACGAGTGCTCCAATTGTCATATTTAACATAGGCAGCACCCAAACCTGCACCAAAGTAAGGCGTTAAAGCATTCCCGATTTTGGGAAGGTCGACATAGGCGTTAGCCATTGCTGTCCACACATTGGCCGTCGAATTATCTTTGTAATGGCAGTTGTCTTGCACAATGTTTAGTCGATGTGCGGGATCAGTCTTAATGTAGCTAGGACAGTCCGTCGTACCATTTATGCCAGCACGGAAGTAATCTAGTGTGGCATCAGTACGGAACATTTCATTGAAACGATAGCCAACACCCACACCGTACGAGGCACCGCCTTTAAGCTTAAACTCGTCATATTTGAACGTGTCGTCAATGCCGCGGTAAGGTGGATTGTCCTGATTCCAAAAAGCCCAGTTGCCATCTGTCTTGTTCTTGAAATTATAGCCAATGTCGCCGCGAATATACCAGTTAGAGGCTGCTGGTGGCGCTACTACTACTGGTGGCTCTTCAAAAACAATGTCAGCGGCTTTCGCGCCGTTTGTAGCTGTCAGCACACCAAATGATATGAGCGCTATTGCAGAAACATATCTCATCAATCCAACTCCAACCGAAAAAAGTACGGTTCCCGCACCGTTAGCTGAACATGGTAAATGAATATGCTTAAGCGATCGTTACTTCTTATTAGCGGGCACTAAACTTAATGGTGCATTTAATGAAGCCGCTACTTAATCGTTGTATATGAAAATCCCGGCCTGAGCCGGGTTTTTTGGGTTCATTTGAAATCAACGGACTTTATTATAGATTGATCGATGTCGTTAATATTTCGCTTACCGCAAAGCGCCATGGTCACGTCGAGTTCTTTGCGGATGATGTCGAGAGCCAGCGTCACGCCTTCTTTGCCCATTGCGCCAAGACCGTAAAGGAATGGGCGGCCAATGAAGACGCCTTGCGCGCCGAGTGCGCGTGCTTTCAATACATCCTGACCAGAACGCACACCACCGTCCATATGCACTTCGATCTTGTCGCCAACGGCGTCGACGATTGGCCTGAGCATCGAGATGGAGGAAACGGCACCATCAAGCTGGCGGCCACCGTGATTGGAAACGATGATTGCATCTGCACCGGTCTTGGCCGCCATCAATGCATCTTCTTCGTCAAGGATGCCCTTGAGAATCAGTTTGCCACCCCATTGCTCCTTGATCCAGGCAACGTCGTTCCAGCTCAACTGTGGGTCGAACTGTTCGGCTGTCCAGGATGAAAGGGAGGATAGATCAGTCACGTTTTGGGCGTGACCAGCAATGTTGCGGAAAGTGCGGCGCTGCGTACCCATCATGCCCAGACACCAGCCGGGGCGGGTGGCCATCTGCCAGATATGCTTTGGTGTGAATTTTGGCGGGGCAGACAGGCCATTGCGCAGATCTTTATGGCGCTGGCCGAGGATTTGCAGATCAAGCGTCAGCACCAGAGCCGAACAGCCTGCTGCTTTGGCACGGCTGATAAGGTTCTTTACGAACTCGCGATCTTTCATGACATAAAGCTGAAACCAGAATGGTTTCTTCGTAACCGATGCCACGTCTTCGATGGAGCAAATGCTCATGGTAGACAGGGTGAAAGGAACGCCAGCGGCTTCGGCAGCCTGTGCAGCCAGCATTTCGCCATCCGCATGTTGCATGCCGGTCAAACCTGTTGGGGCGAGAGCGACAGGCATCGAAACTTTTTCGCCGATCATCGTCGTTTCAAGCGAGCGATCGGTCATGTCGACCAGTACGCGCTGGCGAAGCTTGATCTTCGAAAAATCGCTTTCATTGGCGCGATAGGTCGATTCCGTCCATGCGCCAGAGTCCGCATAATCGAAGAACATCTTCGGGACACGGCGCTTTGCCAATCGCTTGAGATCAGCGATTTCGACGATTTTGGGCATTCTCCACCCCTTGTGGTCAGTTTTGTTTACCAGTCGAATGACCGATTGCGTTGCTGAAATCAAGGAAAACAATCATCATAGTTTCGATTGCTCTCGGTTATTTGATGCCACAACTCTTCGGACTATACTATCTGGTGGCTTTTTTGGCTGAGATGTTGATGCCATATGGTATAAAGCAAAGATAATTTTGAGACAGTTAGCGGCCACTTTTGACGCATATTGAAGGTCAAGAGGCGTAAAAACATAGATAATCGGGCAAGACGCGCTGTGCAGTCGAGGATAGCAAAATGAGCAAAACTCACGACACTGGATTTATCGGCAAAAAGTCGAGTGCTGCTGGTGGGTGGGGTGCGTTAAAAAGCTGCGGCAAGCAATTGCTGGCCAGCGGTGCGCCTTTAACGGGTGCGCGGGCACTGCTCAAAGCCAATCAGCCCGACGGTTTCGATTGCCCCGGCTGTGCATGGGGCGACTCGGAACATGGCTCGTCGTTTGAATTTTGCGAAAATGGTGTGAAGGCTGTCGCGTGGGAAGCCACCGAGCGACGCACCACGCCTAAATTTTTCACCGAACATACGGTGTCCGAATTGCGCTCGTGGACGGATTATGCGCTGGAAAACACTGGGCGTTTGACACATCCGATGCGCTATAATGCGGCGAGCGATAAATATGAAGCGGTCGAGTGGGATGAGGCTTTTGCGACTATTGGCAGCATTTTAAAGAGCTTTGATACGCCGGATCGCGTTGAGTTTTACACATCGGGCCGTGCCTCTAATGAGGCTGCATTTCTCTATCAGCTTTTTGTGCGTTCTTATGGGACCAATAATTTTCCTGACTGCTCGAACATGTGTCATGAAGCGAGCGGTGTCGCGCTGACACAGGCGGTTGGCGTTGGCAAAGGCACTGTTCTGCTTGAGGACTTCGAGCAGGCCGATGCGATTTTTGTTGTTGGCCAGAATCCCGGCACCAATCATCCGCGCATGTTGGGCGATTTGCGGCGCGCAGCCGAACGCGGTGCGAAGATTGTGGTTTTCAATCCTGTGCGCGAGCGCGGACTGGAACGGTTTTCCGACCCGCAAGATAAGCTCGAAATGATGCGCGGCGGTAGCGAAGCAATCGCCAGCGATTATTATCAGCCGCGTCTCGGCGGTGATATGGCTGCTTTTCGCGGCATGGCTAAGGCTGTGTTTGCGGCTGATGATGAGGCTCTCGCTAAGGGTGAAGCGTCGGTTCTTGATCGGGAGTTTTTGGCGCAGCATACGGCCGAGTTTGAAGCCTATCGCAAAGCAGTCGATGCGACGACGTGGGAAGAAATCGAAGACCAGTCGGGTTTGTTGCGACAGTCACTCGAACATGCGGCACGCATTTATATGCAGGCTGGCAAGGTTATCTGCACATGGGCGATGGGCATTACGCAGCATCGACATTCCGTCATCACCATTCGCGAGATTACCAATTTCATGTTGCTTCGCGGCAATATCGGAAAACCCGGTGCGGGCCTTTGTCCGGTGCGTGGCCATTCCAATGTGCAGGGCGATCGCACCGTTGGTATCAATGAAAAACCCTCCGCCGCGTTTTTGGATGCATTGGAAAAAGAGTTTGGTTTCAACGTACCACGAGCGCCCGGGCATAATGTGCTTGGTGCAATCGGTGCCATGCTGGACGGTTCAGCAAAGGCGTTTATTGGGCTTGGCGGTAATTTTGCCCGTGCCACGCCGGATAGCCCGATGATTGCCAAGGCGCTGTCTTCGCAACGACTGACAGTGCATATCGCAACCAAGCTCAACCATTCGCATCTGGTGCCGGGACAGGATTCGTTCATCCTCCCATGTCTTGGGCGCACGGAGATTGATCTGAATTCCAAAGGTGTTGCGCAGATTGTAACGGTCGAGGATTCCATGAGCATGGTGCATGGGTCTGGTGGCATCAACAAACCAGCATCGCCATTGTTGCGTTCGGAAATCGGTATTATCGCTGGAATGGCCAATGCGACGCTTGGAGCAAAGACGGTTAACTGGCTGGCTCTGGCTGATGACTATGATCTGATCCGCAATCATATTGCGAAGGTGCTGCCTGATTTCTACGATTTTAATGTGCGAGTCCGGGTGCCGCGCGGCTTCCATTTGCGCAATTCGGCACGCGAACTGGAATGGCGCACGCCAAAAGGCAAAGCGACATTCTGGAGCGGAACATTGCCGGAAGCGGTTGAGCATCAGCAGGCGCGTGGCAAGCCGGGACGCTATGTTCTGCAAACCTTCCGAAGCCATGATCAATACAACACGACAATTTACGGCATGGATGACCGCTATCGCGGTGTTTATGGCGAGCGTCAGGTGGTTTTCATGAACCCTGCCGATATGTCGGATATTGGTGTCGAAGCGGGTGATCGCGCCGATGTGGTCGGCGATTTCAATGACGGTGTTGAACGCGTTGCGCATGATTTCCGCTTTGTGCCTTATGACATTCCGCGCGGATGTATTGCTGGTTACTACCCTGAAATGAACGTGCTAGTGCCGCTCGGCAGTGCCGGTGAGGGTAGCGATACGCCGACATCAAAGTCGATTATCGTGTCATTTCGGCCAGTGCAGGCTGTGAATGCGTGACCGACGCCACTGACTACATGGCGCTGGTCGATGCACTCGAAGCGCAATCCGGCAGAATCTCGCGGCTGGGTGCTGGTATTCTTGCGGCAGCTGCACTTGAGATTGCATCGGATAGCCGCAGTTTTGCGCGAATATTGGGTGTGGCGCATGCACTGGTGTTGCGCGAAATTGCAGACTTGAGCGCAGAGGGTGGTTATATTTCCATTCGTCAACGCGATGAGCGAACGCAGCGCACAAAATACGAGCTAAATGCTGCTGGTGTTCGACTTATTGAGGATACACGCAGATAATTTATTCTGCTTCTTGTTTTGTCCGGAGACGGTGACGATATTCCGGAGAATTCATAATTGGCAGTTAATGATGTTTAGAAGGCGTGCTTTCCTTAGCACTCATTTAATAGCATTGTGCGCGCCGTAGAAACAGGCGAGAACCGTGCAAATGGCTATAAAAACCCCTCCGCTTATGCAGATAAGACAGGTTCGTTTTAGAGCTATTGCTTTGGTTCTTTTGACAAGTAGCATTGTCGGCGGTTCTGGATATGCCGCACATGCAGAAATGAGCGGGACAATCCCTGTTGCGGTGGTTGAAAGTAAGCTTGTTGATTATCAGCCGCAATTGACTTTATCGGGTGCGATTGCTGCCCGCTCGCTGGTCAATGTTTCTTTCCGCGTCAATGGACAAGTGGTCGAACGCCTTGTCGAAATTGGTCAGCATGTTGATAAGGGCGAAGTTCTCGCGCGCATCGACAATGCCGAGCAGCAAGCCAATATGCGGGTTGCGCAGGCATCGCAGGACGCAGCGCGTGCGCAGCTTGTGCAAGCTGAGGCAAGCTTCAAACGCCAGCAGGCTTTGCTCGGGCAGGGCTTTACGACGCGCAGCCAGTTTGATCAGGTGCAACAGGTTTTACGGACCGCGCAAAGCACAGTTTCCAACGCTGAAAGCCAGTTGAGCAATGCACGCGACGAACTGTCTTACACAGAGCTGCGCGCCCCCGTTTCAGGTGTTGTAACGGCCCGCAATGTTGAGAGCGGGCAGGTGGTGCAGGCAGCGCAAACCGCCTTTTCGATTGCCGAAGATGGCGCACGTGATGCGATTTTCGACGTGCAGGAAACACTGGTCAATCATGCAAAGATTGGCATGGGTGTGACGCTGGGTCTGCTTTCGGATGAAGATGTGAAGACCGAAGGCAGCATTCGTGAAATTTCGCCGGTGGTCGATGCGCAAACCGGCACGGTGCGGGTGAAGGTCGGTATTGCGGAAGTGCCTGAGCAGATGGCGCTTGGTGCAATCGTGACCGGCACCGTGCATATGGATGGGCGGGAAGTGTTTATTCTGCCATGGAGTGCTGTCACATCGGATGCCGGAAATACGGCTGTGTGGCGCGTGGCTAAGGATACGAAGCTTGCAGCGCTGGTTCCGGTTCAGGTGCTCGCTTTTGAAAAAGAGCGGGTGATCGTTGCGTCTGGTCTGAATGAAGGTGATCTCGTTGTGACCAAGGGTGCGCAGATGTTGCGCGCGGGTGCCCAGACAGAGATTGTTCAAGGTCTTGAAGGGGCAGCAGCGCAATGAAGCCGTCTATGAAAATCTTTGGCTCTCTTGCGTTGGCGGGAACGCTTGTTGCGATGGCAGCTTGTGGCAAGGAGGATGATAAGTCCACAGAAGCCGCTCCTGTTCGTCCCGTGCTTTACACGATTGCTACGCCAAAGCCTGCGATACAAACCAGTTTTGCCGGTACAATCGAGCCGCGCTATTCGACTGATCTCGCTTTTCGGGTGCTTGGGCGACTGATTGCGCGTCCTGTCATTGTTGGTGATCTCGTCAAGAAAGGCGAAACAGTCGCCATGCTTGATCCTACCGCACTTGATCTTTCTGTGCAGTCAGCAAAGGCCGATCTAGCAAGTGCTGAGGCCCAATATGCCAATGCAGCTGCGAGCGAGGGGCGTCTTAATATTCTGCTCAAAGGCAGCAATATTTCTCAAGCGGATTATGATGCCGCAAAGCAGGCGCGTGACAGTGCTCAGGCGGGGCTTGAAAAAGCACAGGCCGGTTTGCGAAAAGCGCAGGATCAGCGTGGCTATGCCGTTTTAAGCCCTGATTTTGACGGGGTTATTTCAGCCACCAATGCGGAAGTTGGACAAGTGGTTGCCGCAGGGCAAGCTGTGATGACGGTAGCGCGCCCGGATATTCGCGAAGCCGTGCTTGATATACCTGACAACATGACTGAGTTTTTTGTGGCAGGAACGCCGTTTCATGTTCAGCTTCAGGCTGATGGAAGCGTGACAGGACAGGGAACTGTGCGTGAAGTTGCACCGCAAGCAGATGCGCAAACACGCACGCGTCGCGTTCGCATTGCATTGGAAAACCCACCGGAAGGTTTCCGGCTTGGCGCAACCATTCGTGCAGGCCGCACACGGTCGCAGAAAGATCATGTGATTTTGCCGATACAGGCACTGGTGGAAAAAGACGGTAAAACCGCAATTTGGGTCGTTGATCCCAAAACGCAGACTGTAAGCCTCCATGATATTCAGGTTGTAGAGCGTGAGCGCGATAGTTTTATGGCCAATAATGTTGAAGCGGGTAGCTACGTGGCAACGGCTGGCGTGAACCAGCTTGAAGAAGGACAAAAAGTCCGACTGGATGCGAAGGGGAGCGGCCTGTGAAAAAAGGTTTTAATCTTTCTGACTGGGCTTTGAACCATCGTTCGCTGGTCTGGTATTTCATGCTGGTGTTTCTGGTTGCGGGCTTTGTCTCTTACCTTGATCTGGGGCGTGCAGAAGATCCGGAATTTACCGTCAAGACAATGGTTGTTCAGGCAAGCTGGCCGGGTGCATCCATTGATGAAACGATGAATCAGGTCACCGACCGGCTTGAAAAGAAGCTCGAAGAGCTTGATACGCTTGATTATACGCGCAGCGTGACAACACCCGGCAAGTCGGTGGTGTTTGTGTTTTTGAAAGACACTGTGCGCAAGGAGCAAGTCACCAAGGCGTGGTCTGATGTTCGGCATATGTTGGATGACATTAAGCCGAACCTGCCGGACGGCGTTTATGGACCTTATTACAACGACAAGTTTGGCGATGTGTTTGGCAATATTTATGCTTTCACATCGGATGGATTGTCGATGCGGCAGCTCCGCGATTATGCGGAAGATGTGCGCACCAAAATTTTGACCATTCCAAGCGCTGGCAAGGTTGAGTTGATCGGCGCGCAGGATGAGGCGATTTATCTTGAGTTCTCGACGCGGCAGGTGGCAGCCCTTGGTCTCGATCAGCAGGCTATTCTGAAAGCGCTTCAGGATCAGAATGCGATTACGCCGTCGGGTGTGGTGCAGGCCGGGCCAGAGCGTATCAGCGTGAGGGTGAGCGGTCAGTTTAACTCTGAAGATGATCTGCGTGCCGTCAATCTGCGTGTCAATGATCGCTTCTTCCGCCTCTCGGACGTTGCCACGATCACGCGCGGCTATGTTGATCCGCCGACAGCAATTTTCCGCGTCAATGGCGAGGATGCCATCGGGATTGCGGTCGGAATGAAGCCGAACGGCAATCTGCTGGAGTTTGGCGAAAAGCTCGACGCCATGATGGAAAAGGTTAAGGCCGATCTGCCGGTTGGCATCAATGTTTCCAAAGTGGCCGATCAGCCGGAAGTGGTTCAGGATGCGGTTTCAGGCTTTACAACGGCGCTGTTTGAAGCAGTGGTGATTGTTCTGGCGGTGAGCTTCATAAGCCTTGGTTTACGTGCCGGTTTTGTGGTGTCACTCTCGATCCCGCTGGTTCTGGCGATTACCTTTCTGGTCATGTCGCTGATGGATATTTCGCTGCAACGCGTATCGCTTGGTGCGCTAATCATCTCTCTCGGGCTTCTCGTCGATGATGCGATGATTGCGGTTGAAATGATGGTGGCGCGGCTAGAGCGGGGCGACCCTATCCACAAAGCCGCGACTTACGTCTATTCGCACACCGCATTCCCGATGCTGACGGGAACGCTTGTCACCATTGCGGGCTTCATTCCGATTGGTCTGAATTCCAGTCAGGCGGGTGAATATACTTATACGCTGTTTGTGGTGATTGCGGTTTCGCTGATCGTTTCATGGATTGTGGCGGTGTTATTCGCGCCACTTCTCGGCGTGACAATATTGCCGAAAAAGATGAAGCATCATGAGCATAAGCCCAGCCGGTTTTTTCAAGCTTTCTCAAAAACCCTGCTGCTGGCAATGCGCCATAAGTGGATCACCATTGTTTCGACAATCGCTTTGTTTGTGGTCTCGGTTTTCGGAATGGGCTTTATTGAACGCCAGTTCTTCCCGGAGTCGGATCGCCCTGAACTGGTGATCGACTGGACGCTGCCGCAGAACAGCTCAATCGCTGACACCAAGGCACAGATGGAGCGCTTTGAGCAGACAATGCTCAAGGACAATCCTGATATTGAGCATTGGAGTACCTATGTCGGGCAGAGTGCAATCCGCTTCATCCTGTCGTTCGATGTGCAACCTGCCAATCCCTATTTCGGGCAGATGGTTGTTGTCGCTAAAGACGTCGAAGCGCGTGATCGCCTGAAGGCGAAATTTGATGAAGTGCTGCGCAAGGATTATGTCGGCACAGATACGTTCGTGAAATTCCTTGAACTCGGACCGCCGGTTGGGCGCCCGGTGCAGTATCGCATATCTGGGCCTGATATTCAGGGGCTGCGTGGCATCGCGCAGGATTTCGCGGGCGTTATGAGTGCCGATAAACGCCTTGGTGTTGTCAGCTATAACTGGAATGAACCGGGCCGGGTTATTCGGGTTGATGTGATGCAGGATAAGGCGCGCAAGCTTGGCATTTCATCCAAAGATATTGCAACGACCTTAAATAGCGTGGTGGGCGGTATTCCGGTCACGCAGGTACGCGATTCGATCTATCTGATTGACGTCATTGTGCGTGCGCAGAAGCATGAACGCGATTCCATCGATACATTGCAGAGCTTGCAAATCGCAACGGGCAATGGCAGTTCGGTGCCGCTCGCAGCCATTGCCAATTTCCGCTACGAGCTTGAGCAGCCAGTGGTTTATCGTCGCTCGCGTATTCCAACCATCACCGTTGCAGCTGGCATTAACGATAACACCATGCCGGATACAATCGTCAGTGAGTTGCAGCCTTCGGTGAATAGCTTCATCGAAAAGCTGCCAGCGGGGTATTCGATTGTGACGGCGGGTACGGTTGAGGAAAGCGGTAAGAGTCAGGGGCCGATTGCAGCTGTTGTGCCGCTAATGCTGTTCGTGATGGCAACGGTTCTGATGATTCAGTTGCAAAGCTTCCAGCGACTGTTCCTTGTGGTTGCCGTTGCCCCTCTAGGACTGATCGGTGTGGTCGCGGCGCTGTTGCCAAGCGGTAAACCGCTGGGCTTTGTGGCTATCGTTGGCGTGCTGGCGCTGATCGGTATTCTGATCCGCAATTCGGTTATTCTTATCGTTCAGGTCGAGGAACACATATCGGAGGGTATGCATCCATGGGATGCGGTGGTTGATGCAAGCCAGCATCGTATGCGACCGATAGCGCTGACCGCTGCAGCGGCAAGTCTGGCGCTGATCCCGATTGCGCGTGAAGTGTTCTGGGGACCGATGGCCTACGCCATGATGGGCGGCATCATTGCTGGCACGGCGATCACGCTTCTGTTTCTGCCTGCACTTTATGTTGCATGGTTCCGCATCAAGGAGCCGGATGCAAAAGCGAATGAAACAGCGGTGGAGCCGCAGCCACAACATTGATATGAAGAAGGCCTGCTTTATGCGGGCCTTTTTAGTTTTGGAGAATACTCCCACAAATTTGCTCTTCACGCATTATCGACTTGATAGCGCAATCCGGTCAGTGCATTACGCATTCTGGCATGGCGATCACCGCATCGTAGAGTAAAAATCACGATGTAGTTGCGCTTGCGTAATAGAGGAACCCCTATGCATAACTTTGTCCTGACCGTCACCTGTAAGTCCACCCGCGGTATTGTTGCCGCCATATCGGGTTATCTTTCGGGCAAGGGGTGCAATATCATCGACAGCGCCCAGTTTGACGATCTCGACACGGGTCGCTTCTTCATGCGCGTTAGCTTTATTTCCGAAGAAGGCGTGGCGCTTGATGTCTTGCGTGATGGCTTTGTGCCGATAGCTGCACCTTTCGAGATGGATTTCGATTTCCACGACAATGCCCATCGCACGAAGACATTGCTGATGGTGTCGCGTTTTGGTCATTGCCTGAACGATCTGCTCTATCGCTGGAAAATCGGCGCGCTGCCAATCGATATTGTTGGCGTTGTTTCGAACCACTTCGATTATCAGAAGGTTGTCGTCAATCACGACATTCCATTCCATCATGTCGCCGTGACCAAGGCCAACAAGCCAGAAGCTGAACAGCGCCTTTTGGATATTGTTGAAAATACCGGCACGGAGCTTGTGGTTCTCGCGCGCTATATGCAGGTTCTGTCTGATCCGCTTTGCAAGAAAATGTCAGGCAAGATCATCAATATTCATCACTCTTTCCTGCCGTCGTTTAAGGGTGCAAACCCTTACAAGCAGGCTTATGAGCGCGGCGTGAAACTGATTGGTGCGACAGCGCATTACGTGACCGCTGATCTTGATGAAGGTCCGATTATCGAGCAGGACGTTGCGCGTGTGACCCATGCGCAGAGTGCTGCGGATTATGTATCCATTGGCCGTGATGTTGAAGCGCAGGTTTTGGCACGTGCAGTTCATGCGCATATTCATCACCGTTCATTCCTCAACGGCAATCGTACTGTCGTGTTCCCGGCTTCGCCCGGGTCATTCGCCTCCGAACGCATGGGCTGATCGACCAGTCGATATTTACGCACTGACGGTCTGCAAATGGCGATTCTCTACGCTTCCGGTGCTCATGTACCTTAAAGTACACTCCGCTCCGGTTCTCGAGAACTCACCATTTTCGCCGTGTCATTGCAAAAATCTCAACTGGTCGATACGTTGCGGCCATAAAAAAACCCCGCTGAAAAGCGGGGTTTTCTTTTGACCTGAAATCAGACCGATTAGTCGATGTCGAAGGAAACGCCCTGTGCGAGCGGCAGAGCCTTCGAATAGTTCACGGTGTTGGTTGCGCGGCGCATGTAGCCCTTCCACGCATCCGAGCCCGATTCACGACCACCGCCAGTTTCCTTTTCGCCGCCGAATGCGCCGCCGATTTCAGCACCCGAAGTACCGATATTGACGTTTGCAATGCCGCAATCCGAACCTTCAACCGAAAGGAAGCGCTCTGCTTCCTGCAGGTTGAGCGTGAAGATCGACGAGGACAGGCCTGCGCCAACTTCATTGTGGCTCGCCAGCACGTCGTCGAAGTCGGAATACTTCATGACGTAAAGGATCGGTGCGAAGGTTTCTTCGAGAACTGGACCCTGCTGCTTTGGCATTTCAACGATTGCGGGACGCACGTAGTAAGCGTTTTCATGGCCAGCTTCGACGCGTTCGCCGCCCTGTACCTTACCGCCGTGAGCGGTTGCTTCCTTCAGTGCCTTCTGCATGTTGTCGAAAGCAACCTTGTCGATCAATGGACCAACCAAAGCTGTGGTTTCGAGCGGCGAACCAACGGTAACGCTGGCATATGCCTTCTGCAGACGTGGAACCAGCGCGTCGTAAACGCTTTCATGCACGAACAGACGACGGAGCGTGGTGCAACGCTGACCAGCGGTGCCCATTGCGCCGAAAGCGATTGCGCGCAGCGCCATGTCGAGATCTGCCGATGGGCAAACGATACCGGCATTGTTGCCGCCGAGTTCGAGGATTGCACGCGCAAAACGCTTTGCAAGGCGTGGACCAACTTCGCGGCCCATGCGGGTCGAACCGGTTGCCGAAAGAACAGGAACCTTCGGGCTGTCAACGAGAACTTCACCAACGGTGCGGTCGCCGAGTACGATTTCAGCCAGACCTTCTGGAGCATCGCCAAAACGCTTGATGGCGCGCTTCAGGATTGCGTCACATGCAATAGCGGTGAGCAGGGTCTTTTCTGATGGCTTCCAGACAACCGAGTTGCCGCAAACGATTGCGAGAGCCGAGTTCCATGCCCAAACAGCAACAGGGAAGTTGAACGCCGAGATAACGCCGACAACGCCGAGCGGATGCCAGGTTTCCATCATGCGATGGCCAGCGCGTTCGGTTGCGATGGTGAGACCGTAGAGCTGACGCGACAAACCGACTGCGAAATCGCAGATATCGATCATTTCCTGAACTTCGCCGAGGCCTTCCGAAGGGATCTTGCCAGCTTCGAGCGAAACGAGACGGCCGAGATCTTCCTTGGAAGCGCGGAGTTCTTCACCCAGAAGGCGGATCAGTTCGCCACGCTTTGGAGCTGGAACAATGCGCCATGCGCGGAAAGCTTCGTCGGCCTTGTCGATGATCTTGACTGCATCTTCTTTGCTGTGAGTTTTGATCGAAGCGATCTGTTCACCGGAGACCGGGCTGAAGCCAGCGAGGTCGCCCGACGTGTAAATGGCTGCGTCAACGCCAAGCTTTGAAAGCAGATCAGCGGCTTCTTTTTTCACGTCGAGTTTTTTAACAGCGGTGTTCATATTAATCCTCTTAGCCTGTCGGTTCACTAGAGCAGTTCAAGTTAAACTGTGTATCTTAGATACTGCTCTAGTTGTTTATATTTACGCATTGTCCGACGCAAAACCGCTTCGCACTTTTGCTGGAAATGCTTTTATTCTGCTGCTTCAAGACCGCTCAGGCGGGCCTGTACAGCTTCGATGGATTCGCGTTCGATACGAGCATAGTGCTCGAATTCATTAAGAACCTTTGCGCCCAGATCTTCCTCGAAACGCTTTTGGTTCGGGCTTTCCACAAAATCCTGCGCGTCGTCGTCGCCCAGATTTGACTGGAAGATACCAGCGGCACTGACCGGCAGGAAGTCTTCATAGATGATCGGGTCAAACTGGACTGCGCCGCCTTCGATCAGAGTTTCAATATCGGTATTGGCCGGGAAGGCTGCAAGACGTGCGGAATCCTTAACCGAATAGGCGAAATAGCCAAGCGCTTCTTCGCGCACGCCTGCCCATGTGTCAGGGAAAGCGGCAAAGGTGTCGCTCAATGCTTTCACATATTCAGCCGAGTTTGAACCATCAGGAGCAGGGCGGGCAACTGCGCGGGTGTCGTTGAGCAGCTTGTCGTAAAGCGCGCGGCCCTTTGGTGTGAGGGCGACGCCACGCTGTTCGATTTCACCGAAACGGGCAGTGTGGGAGCCTGGGGTCCAGGTGCCGTCGGCGCTGACAAACGAAACTTCTTCTTCCAGTGCCTTGAACGAGGTCTGGCGCAGAAGGATCGGGCATTTGCGGGTTGGCGGACCTTCGACAACAGCCTTGGGGTTGATGCCGCGATCTGGCATCTGAACCTGCACGGCGTCGATGTCGAGCGTGCGTGGTGTCAGGTGGTTGATGTGCGGACCCTTGAAGGAAACAACGTCGGCGATCAGGCGATGCGCATCGTGGAGGCGATGGTAAAGCTCGGCGCTGACATTGGCATGATCGTGCCAGCGGAAAGTTTCAAGCACTTCTGCAACGAAGATTTTCGCATCGGCTTCATCAAGGCCGCCATTGGCTTCCGCCTTTTCGGCAAGCGCAATGGCGCCGGGCGTGAAGATTTGGCGCTTCGCGAGCACTTCTTCTGATTCTTCGCGCAGCTTCGCATCGGAAATCAGATCAAGGCGCAGCAACGAGGTGAACACACGGAACGGATTGTGCTTAAGCGCTGCATCGTCGATCGGGCGGAAGGCGGTCGAATGCACTGGGACGCCAGCAGCACTCAGATCGTAATAGCCGACCGGGAACATGCCCATGACAGAGAAAACGCGGCGCATCATCGACAGCTCAGCGGCAGTACCGAGGCGGATTGCACCGTGACGTTCTTCAGAAATGCGCTCAAGGGAATCGGTTTCCGTCAGACGCTCATGCAGATGTGCATCGTCTGCGAGAACCTTTGCGTTCACATCGGAGACGAGTTCCATCAAAGTGCCATAAGCAGGCACTTCTTCCTTGTACATGCCTGACATGGCTGCCGAAAAAGCAGAGCGAATGGCGTCTGGCGAAATGATTTTATGCTCGTTCATTGCGAAGGTTTCCGTAGAACTTGGGTCATCTTGGGGATGGACATGTCTTTTGCAGGAGGAACATGCCAGTATTATGATGAAAATGTATCATATCAGCCGATTTGCCGTTATGATCGCAACGAACGCAACTATGTTAATGCGAGAATGGAATGAAGCTTAGCAGGAGACTGATCCCCGATATTGCCACGCTACAGGCATTTGAATGTGCGGCGCGGCATGGCAGTTTCACGCAAGCTGCCAACGAACTGAACCTCACGCAGAGCGCTGTCAGCCGTCAGATCAAGGATCTGGAAAGCCAGCTCGGTGTATTGCTGTTTGAGCGTATTCGCCAACGCATCCTTTTGTCTGATGCCGGGCGAAAATTCCTGCCAGAAGTGCGGCGTTTGCTCAATCAGACGGAAGACACGATGCTGCGCGCCATGGCGTCGGCGCAATCGACATCTTCATTTAGTGTAGCAACGCTGCCGACATTCGGTACACGCTGGCTGATGCCGCGTATCCCGGATTTTATCGACAAGCATCCCGGCATTGCTATCAATGTTGCTTCGCGTTCTGGCGTTTTTGACTTTGAAGAACAGCCGTTTGATTTGGCTATCCATTATGGCCAGCCGGTCTGGGCACATGCGACATGTACTTTCCTGTGTTCAGAAGTGATTGTGCCTGTTGCAAGTCCGAGCCTTCTTAAAGTGCTGCATCCCGCAACCCCGGAAGAGCTGGAAAACGAGCCGCTGCTGCATTTAGCAACTCGCCCTAAAATGTGGGCGCAATGGTTTGAAAGCTGTGGCGTTGAAGGCAAGTCCGCTTATCGTGGCCACCGTTTTGATCAGTTTTCGATGGTGATCGGCGCTGCTCTCGCAGGTCTTGGTTTTGCGCTGTTGCCGCTTTATCTGATTGAGCAGGAATTGCGTAACGGCGAATTGGTCATGCTTTTCGAGCAGCCAATGCGGACCGAGAATGACTATTATCTGGTGGTTCCAGAGGGTAAGCTTGAGAATCCGCTGACGCAGGTTTTCTGTCAGTGGATCGCAGGACAGGTGGGGAACGTCGTTCTTTAGTATAGGTCATTCCCAACCGGCATGAATTGTTGCAGAAATATTGCTGTCCTTGCGACTTCCGGTGCGTGAAATAGTTAAGTCCGACACATCGCGTGTTTCCCATTATATGAAATGGTTGTCTTTCCATGCTTAACGATCCGCGCTCGCATGGTCTTTGGGAAAAGACCGCTCCTACTGCACCAAAAACCACAGCGCTGAAAGGCGATCTCACCGCTGATGTGGTGATTGTGGGCGGCGGATTTACCGGCCTTTCGACGGCTTTGCATCTGGCTGAAAAAGGTACCAGCGCTATCGTGCTGGAAGGCATTGAAATCGGCTACGGCGGTTCGGGCCGCAATGTGGGTCTGGTCAATGCTGGCATGTGGGTTATGCCGGATGATCTGCCGGGCGTGCTTGGTCAGCAATATGGCGACCGTCTGCTCGATGTACTTGGCAATGCACCCAAGCTGGTTTTTGAACTGATTGAGAAGCACAAGATTGCCTGTGAAGTTGAAAAGCAGGGCACGCTACATTGTGCGGTAGGCAAAAACGGCCTCAAGGATATTGAAGCTCGCTATGAGCAGTGGGCGCGGCGCGGTGCCAATGTGAAGCTGCTCAACGCGCAGGAAACCGAAGCCAAGGTCGGCACCAAGGCCTATTCCGGGTCGCTGCTCGATCTGCGCGCCGGCACAATTCAGCCGCTCGCCTATGTGCGTGGGCTTGCCAGTGCTGCCGTTGCTGCTGGTGCCCGAATTTTCACGCAAAGCCCTGTGACCGGTGCCAGCGAACAAAACGGCAAATGGGTGGTCAAGACTGCTTCCGGCACGGTTACAGCTGACTGGGTCGTGGTTGCAACCAACGCCTATACCAATGTGCCATGGCCGGAAGTGCGTGCCGAGCTTGTGCATCTGCCCTATTTCAACATGGCCACCAAGCCTCTCTCGGACAATATCAAGCGCTCCATTCTGCCTGAGCGTCAGGGCGCATGGGATACCAAGGAAGTTCTGTCGTCGTTCCGTTTTGACCAGCAGGGCCGTCTTGTGTTTGGCAGCGTCGGTGCGCTGCGCAATACGGGTGCGAGTGTGCATAAAGCATGGGCAAAGAAATCGCTGAAGCGTCTCTTCCCGCAAATTGGCGAAGTGGAATTTGAGTCGGAATGGTATGGCAAGATTGGCATGACCAATGACAGTCTGCCGAAGTTCCATCGCCTTGCACGCAATGTTGTGGGCTTCTCTGGTTATAACGGACGTGGCATCGCGCCGGGCACAGTGTTCGGCAAGCATCTTGCGAAGCTGGTTTCAGGAGAAATCGGCGAAGTTGATCTGCCGCTGCCTGTCAGTGACCCGAAAGATCAGAGTTTCCGTGGTTTGCGTGAAGCTTATTATGAAGCCGGTGCACAGGTTGCACATGCGGCAGAGATAATTATCTGAACTAGCCTAAAGCTGTCATATATTTGAAGCCTAAGCCCTTTAAGGCATCCGCATCACTTCCAGAGTGGAAGCGATGCGGAAGGCAAATCAATCTGAACATGCCCTTCGCAGACCGTATATCTGCCGGAGGGCATTTTGCTTTCTGAAATCAGTTCCGATTTTCTGGCAGATGTTTTAGAGATTTGTTTGACAGGTGAGTCATGAACAGGAATGATCGCGCTTCTCGATATGATAGTATCTGCGCCATTTCAGCTCGTATGCAGCGTAATCACGCTGGAGCAGCGGCACATGCTGCTGAAAACCACATAGAAATTCGAGGAAAGAACGCCATGACCAAGATGTTGAAGCGGGCCACAGCAATTCCTGCTCTTCTTGCTCTGTCTATCGTTGTTGCGCAGGCTGATACGCTGACACTTTATACGTCGCAGCCTGAAGCTGACGCGACCAAGACGGTTGAAGCTTTCCGCAAAGCCAATCCGGATACGGACGTGCAGATTTTCCGTTCGGGAACGAGCGAACTCCTCACCAAGCTCGCCGCCGAGTTTTCGGCTGGCGCGCCACAGCCTGACGTTCTGCTGATCGCCGATGCCGTCACGATGGAAGGTCTCAAGAAGGACAAGCGCCTTCTGCCTTATACGGATGCCAAAGTTGATGGTTTTGCTGCGGATAGCTACGATGCAGACAAGACCTATTTCGGCTCCAAGCTGATCACCACCGGAATCGCTTTTAATACAGGCGCAGCGCAAAAGCCTGAACATTGGGCTGATCTCGCCAAGGCTGATTATAAGGGCCAGGTTGTTATGCCAAGCCCGCTTTATTCGGGTGCTGCGGCCTATCTGCTGAGCGGTTTCGCGCTCGATAAGGAACTCGGTTGGGATTATTTCAAGAACCTCAAGACCAACGAACTTTCAAGCGTCAAGGGTAATGGCGCTGTGTTGAAGTCGGTTGCGAGTGGCGAAAAGCCATATGGCATCCTTGTGGACTTCATGGCGCTCAATGCCAAGGCTAAGGGATCGCCGATTGAGTTCGTGTTCCCGTCGGAAGGTGTGCCTGCCGTAACCGAACCAGTTGCGATCATGGCGACCGCCAAGAACGTCGATGGTGCCAAGAAGTTCGTCGATTTCATCCTGTCGGATGATGGCCAGAAGCTGGCATTGGAGCAGGGCTATCTGCCTGCGAAGGAAAGCGTTGGCCGTCCTGCATGGTTGCCAGAAGGCACCAAGATCAACATCATGACGATTGATACCCAGAAGGTTCTCAATCAGACGGATGCCGACAAGAAGCAGTTCTCCGAGTTGTTTGGCGGATAATTAGCTAACATGCGCATGTTTCGAGATCTTCAGGGCCGTGATACGGCCCTGATTGTTGGTATAACGCTGATTGTTGCGGTGCTTTCGCTTCTGCCACTAATGCGGCTGCTTTTAGAGTTGATTGCACCGCAAGGACAACTATCAACGTCTGTTCTTGTTGAAACATTAAGCACCCGTTCGACATGGGTTGCCACATGGCATTCGCTGCAAATAGGTATTGGCGGCACGCTGCTGGCGCTGGCCTTTGGCATTGTCGCGGCGTTGCTCGTTGGCTTGACCGATATGCGCGGGCGTAATGTCTTCGTGCTTTTCTATGTGACCCCGCTGCTGATTGCCCCGCAGGTAACAGCACTTGCATGGCTTCAGCTTTTTGGCCCGTCGAGTCAATTGCTCAAACTCATCGGCATGGCACCGCCGCTTGGCAGCCGTAATCCGCTTTATTCCGTCTGGGGCATCATCTTTCTGCTCGGAGTGCAATATGGGCCGCTGGTCTTTCTGATCGTGCGCGCTGGCCTGCGTAAACTCCCACGCGAACTGGTCGAAGCAGGCCTGAGCGCCGGTGCCAGCAAATGGACCGTTTTGCGCACCATTATCCTGCCGCTGATGACGCCATCGATCATTGGTGCTGCGGCCCTAGCTTTTGTCTCATGTGTCGGCAATTTCGGCATCCCTGCGTTTCTGGGGATTCCATCGAATTATCTTGTTTTGCCAACGCTGATTTATCAGCGTCTTGCGGGTGGTGGGCCAGCCGTGCTGTCGAGTGTTGCTGTGCTTTCAGTGCTGATCGGTCTGATCGCTATGGCAGGGATCGCAGCACAGGATTATGCCTCGCGTCGTCGCGATTTCCGTATCGTCTCAACGTCGCTTCCAGCAGCACCTTTTGCGCTGGGTGTATGGCTTATATGGGCGGAGTTAGCTGCATGGCTGTTGATCGTGATCGTGCTGTTTCTGCCGCTGATTGGCTTGACGCTCTCAGCACTGGTTCCGGCCTATGGCGTGCCGCTTACATTTGCGACAGCAACGCTTGAAAATTTCCGCTTTGTTATGCTTGAGCATGCGGGTTCGGCGCGGGCATTTGGCAATAGCCTTATGCTGTCCTTTGCGGCTGCTGTGTTTGCTGTGCTGATCGCGGTTCCGCTGGCCTATATGCTGGCATGGCGCAAACGGCGCTGGACGCCGATCCTCAATTTTGCAGCCGAAATGCCCTATGCTTTGCCGGGCGTGGTGCTGGCCATCGCTTGCTTGCTGTTGTTCTTGAAGCCGTTGCCGGTGGTTGGTGTCAGCCTCTACAACACGCTCTGGATCATCCTGTTTGCTTATCTCGCACGCTTCTTTGTTTTGGCGCTGCGGCCAACTGTTGCTGGCCTTCACCAGATCGACCGTGCGCTGGAAGAAGCAGCGCGAATTGCGGGCGCAGGGCTTTTCTATCGCCTCAGGACCATTATATTTCCTCTTGTCGCACCAGCGACGCTTGCAGGCGGCGTGCTCATTTTCATGACCGCATTCTGTGAGCTGACGGTTTCGGCGCTTCTCTGGGCGTCGGGATCGGAAACGCTGGGCGTGGTGATGTTTTCTTTTGAACAGGCGGGCGATTCCGCCTATGCGGCTGCCATATCCATTCTGGCCGTTGCGGTGACATTCATGCTGATGCTTGCAACAAATCTGTTTGCGCGTCGTCTTCCAAATGGAGTGCTGCCATGGCGCGACTGAAAATCGAACAGGTTTCCAAGGCCTTCAATGAATTTCAGGCCCTGTCTGCAGTGTCGCTCGATGTGAAGGACGGCGAGTTTGTTGCTATTCTCGGACCGTCAGGCTGCGGCAAGACCACGCTTCTGCGGATGATTGCTGGTTTTGAAGATGTCGATGGCGGCGAAATCCATATTGGGGACAGCCGCGTTTCCCATGTTGACGGCAACGTGCCACCGGAAAAGCGGCAGGTCGGCATCGTCTTCCAGAATTACGCTCTGTGGCCGCATATGACGGTCGCCGAGAATGTCGGCTATAGTCTGCGGGTGGCAAAGGTTGCCAAAGCCGAGCGCGAGGCCCGCGTTCGCCAAGCGCTGGCACTGGTTGATCTTGATGGGTTCGGTGATCGTCGCCCGGCCAATCTTTCGGGCGGTCAGCGGCAGCGTGTGGCTTTGGCCCGCTGTCTGGTAGCAGCCCCTTCACTGGTCTTGTTTGACGAACCGCTTGCCAATCTCGATGTGCATTTGCGTGCTTCGATGGAAGACGAGTTTGCGGCTTTCCACAAGCGCACTGGTACGACGATTATCTACATCACGCATGACCAGGCCGAGGCCATGGCGCTTGCTGACCGGATTGCGGTGCTTGATCATGGCAAGCTTCAGCAGTTCGATACGCCGCGCAAGCTTTACGAAGAGCCGGCCAGCGAAATGGTCGCGTCCTTTATCGCGCATGGCATGGTTCTGCCTGCGGAGGTCGTGTCTTTTGCGCAAGCGGGACATTGCGAGGCGTTAGTGCTGGGAAGCCGTGCGCAGGTGCGTTGTTCAGGCATTGAAATGCCGCGTGCGAATGCGCAGCTCTGCGTTCGCGCAGAGGATTTGCAATTGGTCGAGAGTGGCGGCATCCCCGTGCGGGTCAAGCGCTCCGTTTATCGGGGTGGCGGTTCGCGCATCGAGGCATCGCCGCTGACAAAGCCGGATATTCACCTGCATTTTGAAGTGCGCGATCCGATACGGTTGGAAGAAGGCGATGAAGTGCGTGTCGCCATTCACAATGGCTGGATCATTCCCACCGATGAAATGCCGGTGAGACGAGTCTCAACCGGCTTTCCAATCGGCAATAAAATTTAGTTTATTTCTTCTTCATTGCTTCCAGAAGGGCCGCGCCGAAACCGCCGGTTGATGGTTGTTCCTGTTTGCGCGGAGCAAAGTTCTGCTTCGATGCAGGTTTTGTATCACGTTGTGCATTGTTGCGTGGGGCAGGGGCTTCGCCACCATCTTTACGCATTGTGAGGCCGATGCGCTTGCGTGGCACATCCACTTCCGTCACGCGCACCTTCACCACATCGCCAGCCTTGACCACTTCATGCGGGTCTTTGACAAATTTATCGGCGAGCTGCGAAACATGGACAAGTCCGTCCTGATGCACACCGATATCGACAAAGGCACCAAAGGCCGCGACGTTGGTAACTGTGCCTTCCAGCACCATGCCGGGTTTCAGGTCCTTGATGTCATCGATGCCATCGGCAAAGGTCGCAGTCTTAAAGCCAGGACGTGGGTCGCGACCCGGCTTGTCAAGTTCCGCAATGATGTCGCGCACGGTTGGCAGACCAAAACGCTCATCGACAAAGACGCGCGGATCGAGCGCTTTGAGAGCAGCACTATCACCCATGAGGCTGCGCACATCGCGGCCGCAGGCGGAAACGATCTTTTTCGCAACGCCATAGGCTTCCGGGTGAACGGAGGATGCATCAAGTGGCTCGGTGCCGTTGGCGATACGCAGAAAGCCTGCACATTGCTCGAAAGCACGGTTGCCGAGGCGGGCGACTTTCAGCAGGTCCTTGCGGTTCTTGAAAGCTCCAACTTCGTCACGATGCGCGACGATTGCTTCGGCAAGAGATTTTCCAAGGCCGGATACCCGGGCAAGGAGCGGCGCAGATGCCATGTTGAGATCGACGCCGACAGCGTTCACGGCGTCTTCGACCACAGCGTCCAGTGAGCGGGCAAGGCGGACCTGGTCGACATCGTGCTGATACTGGCCGACGCCGATGGATTTTGGCTCAATCTTCACAAGCTCTGCCAGAGGGTCCTGCAAGCGGCGTGCAATCGAGACCGCACCGCGCAACGAAACGTCAAGCTGCGGGAATTCAGCGGCAGCGGTTGCGGAGGCTGAATAGACCGACGCGCCTGCTTCCGACACGATGACTTTGAGCGGCTTTGGCGCTGGCAATTCGTTGAGCATATCCACGACAAGACGTTCGGTTTCGCGGCTGCCTGTTCCGTTGCCAATCGCAATCAGCTCGATCTTGTGTTTGCGGATCAGGCTTGCAAGCTCGGCCTGTGTGCCGCGCACATCGTTCTTTGGCGGAAAAGGATAGACTGTCGTTGTGTCAAGCAGCTTGCCGGTATCATCGACGATAGCGACCTTAACGCCGGTGCGGATGCCCGGATCAAGGCCCATGGTTGCACGCGAACCGGCAGGGGCGGCCAGCAGCAGGTCTTTCATGTTGCGGGCGAAGACGTTGATCGCCTCTTCTTCAGAGCGTTCACGCAGGTCACGCATCAGATCAAGCGAGAGGGACAGCGAGAGCTTTACACGCCATGCCCAGCCTGCAACTTCCATCAGCCAGCGGTCGCCGGGTAACGTTCCGCCGATATTGTAAGCGGCGGCGATCTTGCGTTCGACTGGTTTTACAGGGGAAGTATCGTCGGCATCAATTTCGATGTCGAGCGAGAGGAAATCTTCGTTGCGACCACGGAGCATGGCCAATGCGCGATGGCCTGCAACATTGCCCCAGCGTTCAAAATGGTCGAAATAATCGGAGAATTTCGCGCCTTCCGCTTCTTTACCAGTTACGACGCGGGAGCGCAGAATAGCGCGTTCTTTGAGGTAATTACGCAGATTGCCGATCAGTTCAGCATTTTCAGTAAAACCTTCCGCAATGATGTCGCGTGCGCCTTCAAGGGCTGCTTTTACATCTACAACATCGCCGGTGACATATTGTATGGCAATATCTGCTGGAACCAGCTTGCGGTCGCTCATAATGGCTTCGGCAAGCGGTCCAAGGCCGCGTTCGCGGGCGATTTCGGCCTTGGTGCGGCGCTTGGGCTTATAGGGCAGATAGAGGTCTTCAAGCTCGGCCTTGGTGGTAACGCCTGCAATTTTCAGTTCGAGTTCGGGCGTCAGTTTTTCCTGTCCGCGGATTGATTCCAGAATGGAGGTGCGCCGTGCTTCAAGCTCACGCAGATAAGAAAGGCGCTCATCGAGCGTTCGCAATTGAGTGTCGTCAAGCCCGCCGGTGACTTCCTTACGGTAGCGCGCAACAAACGGCACAGTCGAGCCTTCATCCAGAAGACCAATGGCTGCTATGGCCTGTTCGGGCTTTGCGTTGATTTCCGCTGCGATGATTGCGGCAATGCGCTTGATGTCGTTGGCCATTATTTATTCCAATTCAAAATATCTGGTGTGAACATAGTCGGATAGCTTTTTGACGCAATCACGACCGTCATAATGGTCCACAGGAAAGCATGTATATTCATCGTTCACGCGCCTGTGAACGCGCAGGGTCTTTTAAAATCGGAATTGAGCGATACATATATCGTGAAATGACGATATGAAGGAAGATCAGCGAGGTGACCATGATGTCGGACATTCAATCTATAGCAGCAGCTATGCCGTTGGACGAGATACTCAAGGCACTTGGCCATCCTGTTCGTCTCGACATTTTAAGCTGGCTTAAGCAGCCGGAGAAGCATTTCTCCGCTCAGCACATGTCTTTGGAGATGGGCGTGTGCGCCGGTCAGTTTGAACGGTGTGGTCTTTCGCAATCCACCGTTTCTGCTCATTTGTCCGTGCTGACGAAAGCGGGGCTGATTACGCCCCACCGTGTTGGCCAATGGACCTTCTACAAGCGCGATGAGGAGGCAATTGCAGCCTTGCTCAAATCGCTATCCGATCTTTAGCCCATTTTACCAATTCGCCCAATCGTTCCCACTTGAAGGAAATGCATCTATGGCCACATTGTTCGATCCAATCACAATCGGCGATCTTAAACTTGCCAATCGTGTTGTTATGGCACCGCTGACGCGCAATCGTTCGCCCCGCGCTGTGCCAAACGACCTTAACGTCACCTATTATGAACAGCGCGCGAGTGCCGGTCTGATCATCACCGAGGCAACGCCGATCAGCCATCAGGGACAGGGCTATGCCGATGTGCCGGGCCTTTATTCCGATGAGCAGCTTGCTGGCTGGAAGCGTGTGACCGATGCTGTTCACAGCGCCGGCGGCAAGATCGTCGTGCAGATGTGGCATGTGGGCCGTATTTCGCATGACACATTGCAGCCAAATGGCGGCAAGCCAGTCGCGCCTTCGGCCATTACAGCAAAGTCAAAGACTTATCTGGTGCATCCAGACGGCACCGGCGAATTTGCACCAACGTCTGAGCCCCGCGCCCTTGAAAAGAGCGAGTTGCCAGAAATTGTTGCGACCTATGCCAAGGCTGCAAAGGATGCGGTTGAAGTCGCTGGTTTTGACGGCGTCGAAATCCACGCTGCAAATGGTTATCTGATTGACCAGTTCCTGCGTTCAGACAGTAATCATCGCACCGATGAATATGGTGGCTCGATTGAAAACCGTGCGCGCTTCCTGTTTGAAGTGGTCGACGCTATCACGAAATCCATCCCGGCGGGTAAGGTCGGTATTCGTCTTTCGCCAGTAACACCTGCCAATGACGCATCGGATTCCGATCCGCAGCCACTGTTCGATTATGTGATCGAAAAGCTGGCTTCTTACGGTCTTGCCTATATTCACATCATCGAAGGTGCGACGGGCGGTCCGCGTGATTTCCAGCAGGGTCCGCAGCCATTTGATTATGCGCGTCTCAAGCAGGTTTATCGTGATGCCGGTGGCGAAGCTGCCTGGATGGTCAATAATGGCTATGATCGTGACTTGGCCGAACAGGAAATCGAAAGCGGTCGCGCTGATGTGGTTGCTTTTGGCAAGCCGTTCATCTCGAACCCTGATCTTGTGCGCCGCTTGAAGGACAATGCTCCGCTCAATGAGCTGGATCAGCAGAATATGTATGGTGGTGGTGCCAAGGGTTACACGGATTATCCTGTGCTTGCCTAATAGAAGTGAAAAAAGCCGGAGTATTCTCCGGCTTTTTTATTACAGACGTGCGCGCGTCGAGCGCGGCGTTGCCAGCAGCAGATTTGTTTCGCTGGCCTTGATGCCCGGCACCAATCGAATACGACGTAGCACGGCATCGAAATCGGTCAGTGTTGCAGCACCCAGTTCCACAACCAAATCAAAACGACCATTGGTGGTATGAATTGCGGAAATTTCGGAAAATCCGCCAAGCGATTTTACCACCCGGTCGGCGACATGGCCTTCGATTTCGATCATCATGATACCGCGCACTGGCAGATCCACTGCATCAGATCGCAGGATCACCGTATATCCGATAATGTCGCCGGACTGCTCCAGCTTTTCCATGCGGGCACGAACCGTCGCGCGCGAAACGCCAAGATCAATCGACACATCGGAAATGCTGCGTCTGCCATTATGACGTAAAAGCGTGATAAGCTTTTCATCCAGATCGTCCATGTTTTCTCCATTTTGAAAAGCCAATCCACCATTCTGATAAACCAAACCGATAAAATTGCCAATCCGGTTGCTTCACATTGCCAAGCTTAAATGGTCAATTTCAGATAGAAAAAAGAAGGATTCCTACTTTATGCATTGCAAGATATTGGGATTGCCTGTTCAGGAAGGCACTGGACGTCTCGGCTGCAACATGGGCCCCGACGGTTATCGCGCTGCCGGTATTGCTAAAGCCATTGAAGAACTCGGCCACGAGTACACAGATCTTGGCAATCTGGTGCCAGCAGAGCAGCGCTCGTTCGATCATCCGAACAAGGCGCTCAAAGCGCTCCCACATGCAGTTGCATGGATCGAAGCGATCAGCGAAGCTGCCTATCGCGAAAGCGAAGAAGGTTTTCCGATTTTCCTTGGTGGCGATCATCTGCTCGCAGCAGGAACTGTTCCGGGTATCGCGCGCCGTGCTGCCGAAAAAGGCCGCACGCAATTTGTGCTCTGGCTTGATGCGCATACGGATTTCCATACGTTGGAAACCACCGCGAGCGGTAATCTGCACGGCACACCAGTTGCGTATTATACTGGTCAGAAGGGTTTTGAAGGTTACTTCCCTGATCTGGCCGCCGCCGTTGATCCCAAGAATGTCTGCATGATGGGTATTCGCAGCGTTGATCCGGCTGAACGCGAAGCCATTCAGAAGACCAAGGTTTCGGTTTTCGATATGCGTTTGATCGACGAGCATGGCGTTGCAGCACTTCTTCGCCGTTTCCTTGATCGTGTGAAAAGCGAAAACGGTCTGCTGCATGTCAGCCTCGACGTTGATTTCCTTGATCCGGCGATTGCACCTGCTGTTGGCACGACTGTGCCGGGTGGCGCGACCTTCCGCGAAGCGCATCTCATTATGGAAATGCTGCACGATAGTGGTTTGGTGACAAGTCTTGATCTGGTTGAGCTTAACCCGTTTCTCGATGAGCGCGGACGCACGGCAACTGTCATGGTTGACCTGATGGCGAGCCTTTTGGGTCGCAGTGTCATGGACCGCCCGACCATCAATTATTGATTTCAGAAACCGCATTCGTGGCTGGCGAGCCAATAGAGTTTGCCGCCGAATGGTAAGGAGCTAGAATGACCCAACCGAACCTCAATATCGTGCCTTTCGTCAGTGTTGACCACATGATGAAGCTGGTTTTGTCTGTCGGCGTAGAGACCTTTCTCAAGGAGCTTGCTGATTATGTTGAAGAAGATTTCCGCCGTTGGGAAAGCTTTGACAAGACGCCACGCGTTGCATCGCACTCCGACGAAGGCGTGATTGAGTTGATGCCGACAAGCGACGGCACACTTTATGGCTTCAAATATGTGAACGGTCACCCGAAGAACACGCGTGATGGTTTGCAGACCGTGACGGCTTTCGGCGTTCTGTCAGATGTCGGCAATGGTTATCCGATGCTGTTGACCGAAATGACAATCCTGACAGCGCTTCGCACCGCTGCGACTTCGGCCGTTGCAGCCAAGCATCTTGCGCCAAAGAACGCACGCACCATGGCGATCATCGGTAATGGTGCGCAGAGCGAGTTTCAGGCCTTAGCATTCAAAGCAATTCTCGGTATCGATAAGCTACGCCTTTACGATCTTGACCGCAGCGCTTCGGAAAAATGCGCGCGCAATCTTGCAGGCACCGGTTTGGATATCGTCATTTGCAAGAATGTTGAGGAAGTTGTCGAAGGCGCGGATATCATCACGACCGTTACCGCCGATAAGCTCAATGCTACAATCCTGACCGACAACATGGTTGGTGCTGGCGTGCATATCAATGCGGTTGGTGGCGATTGCCCGGGCAAGACCGAGCTTCATGGTGATATTCTGCGTCGCTCGGATATTTTTGTTGAATATCCACCGCAGACCCGTATTGAAGGCGAAATTCAGCAGTTGCCAGACGATTATCCGGTCAAGGAACTCTGGGAAGTGATTACCGGCAAAATTGAAGGCCGTACCGATGTGCGCCAGATTACGCTGTTTGACTCGGTTGGCTTTGCGACGGAAGATTTTTCGGCGCTGCGTTATGTTCGTGACAAGCTGAAAGATACCGGCTTCTACGTACAGCTTGATCTTCTGGCCGATCCAGACGAGCCGCGTGATCTTTTCGGAATGTTGCTTCGGCATGAGAAGCAGCTTCTGGCGGAAAAGACTAAGCCCGCCGCATAAAATTAAAACGCCCGCCGCTCAATTGACCGGCGGGCGTTTTCTATAACGGCTTGCGTGAATGGCGAGGGCTAGTGAATTTCCCGCTATGCGTGGCTATGGCCATTTCAAAGCTGTCCGCAATACGCCGCGCGCGGTCGATAAAAATTACGGCTCCCTCTGGCGGGAAGACTTCACGAGCGGTCTGTTCGAATAGCTCTAACCAGCGATCAAAATGATCGCCTTGCAATCCCAGCCGTAAATGCGGCGGCATGGGTCGCCCTTCATAGCTGCCAGTCTTCAGAATGACCGATGACCAGAACTCCGCGATCTGCGCCAGGTGATGATCCCAGTCAGCAACGGCTTTCGTGAAAACTGGACCAATCAGTTCATCCTCGCGCGCGCGACCATAAAATGTGTCGACCAGCTGCTTGATGGAAGCTTTGTCGATGGATGGGTGAGGTTGGTTGATGAGCGAGGACATTATCTATCTATTGCCTGTGGTCGCAAAGTATCATCGGTGACGTTTGTTATTCAATGCGTGGCGTGCAACGAGATAAATAAGGACAACGAATGCCACGACAGCGAAGATGCTCGACGTGTAGAGCATCACGATTGCGTCGCCGATGCGTTCGTTTGCCATCAGCCAGCTTGCCAGTGACAGGCCACATGCGACGCCGAAAATCCATGTGATGAGTAGGATCAATGATTTCATTTTTGCCCCGTATTGTGATTTGTCCGCGAAGACGAGCTTGGCACATCTGGACGGCAATTTATAGCGACATAAGATTCTGCACGATGTTCAAAACATAAACAGCGGCCTGTGATAAGGCGGCGATAGCGGCGGCAGTTGCGGCGGCTTTATTATACTCTGTCGCTTTTACCCAGCCCTTGTGATGCGAATCAAGATTTGATGCGACTTGGTTAACCCACTCGCCAGACAATGAGCCATCATCTTTGCGCAGCTTTTTTGAAGGCTTAATCGCTGGAACATCAACGCCCGCAGATCGCATCCAGAGTATGCCCGCAGCAACGCCGGTCACAACCGAAACCAGATGAAGCACCAGAAAAGCGAGATTAAAAAAAATCATACCACCAACTCTTAATGCGTGTCGCAACGTATCGCGTTTAATAGACACGCATTATCTATGTGTTTTTACGCATGTCTTTATCCCATCGAAGCGGGATAAGAAATCACTCCAGTGGAGTGATTGCCCCGCGTAGCCGGTTCCCACTTTTGGGCGACATGCTGTAATTTTCGCTGATGGATATAATAATTTGATTGTTTTGTTGAGAGAAAATTTTGCCCGAAGCGGCAATAATTCGTGGGGAGGGTTGTTGGTAGCGAAGGACGGATTCGAACCGCCGACACAAGGATTATGATTCCTCTGCTCTAACCTACTGAGCTACTCCGCCATACCATTTGCAAAATCCATTCTACACCGTTTCCAGCGTCTCAAGCGAATGTTTTCACAAGGAATGGCGGCGGTATATGTGGGTAATGGGACCCTGTCAAGCACTCTTAGCATGGCTTTCGTCTTGTTTTCCACGTTTTGCGTAGATAAGTAACTAGCGGAAAGCAAAGGCATAGTTATATGGCACCTCGTATTGCGGTTTTGGGTTGTGGCTATTGGGGCGGCAATCATATTCGTACCTTGAAGGGGCTCGGTGTCCTTCATGGTGTTTCTGACGCGAACCCACAGAATGCAGAACGATTTGCTTCTGAATTTGGTGTTCCGAATATCCCTGTTGATGAGCTCTTCACACATCCCGATATTGACGGCATCGTTATGGCGCTGCCCGCACAGTTTCATGCGCAATATGCGATTGAAGCGGTGAAGAACGGCAAAGACGTTTTGGTTGAAAAGCCGATTGCGCTTGAAGTTGCAGACGCTGAGGCAGAAGTTGCAGCTGCACGCGAAAATAACCGCGTGTTCATGGTCGGTCACATTCTGCGTTTCCATCCAGCTTTTGAAAAACTGCTTGATATGGTGAAAAGCGGCGACATCGGCGATGTTCGCTATGTGCATTCGCACCGCGTCGGCTTTGGCAAGTTCCATGACAAGTTTGATGCACTTTGGGATCTTGCACCGCATGATTTGTCGATGATTCTGGCAATTACCGGCGAAGAGCCTTCAGCTGTTCGCGGCGAGGGTACTGCGGTTATTGATAAGATCAGCGACTTTGCGCATGTGCATCTCGAATTTCCGAGCGGCATTCGCGGTCATCTGTTTGCATCGCGATTGAACTCTTATCGCGAGCGTCGCCTGAGCGTGACCGGAACCAAGGGCATGCTGGTGTTTGACGATGCGGAACCTTGGGATCGCAAGCTTGCATTCTACAAGCATGAAGTTTGGCGTGAGAATGATCAGTGGGCTTTCAAATCGGTCGAGCCGGAATATGTGGCTGTCGAAGAAGGCATGCCGCTGACACGCGAATTGCAGCATTTCCTGCATTGTATCGAAACGCGTGAAACACCGCGCACCGATGGGCAGGAAGCAATTAATGTGTTGCGCATTCTGACTGAAGGTTCGGTCAATCATTCTAAGTAGCCAACCTTTGACAGAAATTTCTGTCAACTGGTGTTACGAAATTCGCAAAACTTTGAACGCTCCCCCCATGGCAGGGAGGGGCGTGAAGGAATAAGAGAATTGTCGCGGATTCGCTTCTGATGGGGCGGACCAGATAAATTGGAGCCAACATGCAGTTCATTGATCTTGGGGCGCAACGCGCGCGTATCGAAGACCGTCTCAATGCCGCCGTTTCCAAGGTAGTTGCGGAAGGCCGTTATATTCTCGGTCCTGAAGTGGCCGAGTTTGAGAAGAAGCTCGGTGAATATCTGGGCGTGGAACATGTGATCGCTTGTGCTAACGGTACTGACGCTTTGCAGATGCCTCTAATGGCACGCGGTATCGGCCCGGGCCATGCGGTGTTCGTTCCATCGTTTACGTTCGCTGCAACCGCTGAAGTTGTTGCCCTTGTTGGTGCAGAGCCGGTTTTCGTCGATGTGGATGCCGACACCTACAACATGAATATCGAACAGCTTGAAGCTGCCATTGCTGCTGTCCGCAAGGAAGGCCGTCTTGAGCCAAAGGCAATCATTCCTGTCGATCTGTTTGGCCTTGCTGCCGATTACAACCGCATCACCGCAGTAGCTGATCGCGAAGGCCTCTTCATCATTGAAGATGCGGCTCAGTCGATTGGTGGCAAGCGTGACAATGTCATGTGCGGCGCTTTCGGCCATGTTGGTGCGACAAGCTTCTATCCGGCCAAGCCGCTCGGCTGCTATGGCGACGGCGGTGCAATGTTCACCAATGATGCTGAACTCGCTGACACGCTGCGCTCCGTGCTGTTCCACGGCAAGGGCGAAACGCAGTATGACAATGTTCGCATTGGCCTCAACTCGCGCCTCGATACAATTCAGGCCGCTATTCTTCTGGAAAAGCTGGCGATCCTTGAAGACGAAATGGAAGCGCGTGACCGTATTGCCAAGCGCTACAATGAATTGCTCAAGGATGTAGTCAAGGTTCCGGGTCTGCCTGCTGGCAATCGTTCGGCTTGGGCACAGTATTCGATTGAAAGCGAAAACCGCGATGGTCTGAAGGCACATCTTCAGGCAGCTGGTGTTCCATCGGTTATTTACTATGTGAAGCCGCTGCACTTGCAGACAGCTTACAAACATTATCCGATTGCACCGGGCGGCTTGCCTGTTTCGGAAGCCCTGCCTGCACGTATTCTGAGCCTGCCGATGCATCCGTATCTGTCAGAAGAAGATCAGGACAAGATCATTGGCGCGATCCGTAGTTTTCACGGCAAATAAGCCTGATAATCAGTGATTGAGAAAAGCCCGGCGAAAGTCGGGCTTTCTTATTTCTGCCGTTTCGCAATGCGCGACGCAACGAAGCGGGCAATTGCCGGACCAGCAAGCAACACGATGAAAAAGCGGCTTGTTTGCATGGCAATAATGAATGGCAGATCGACATGGCTTGATGCTGCGATAATTGCCACCGTATCGGCGCCGCCGGGGCTGGTGGCCAGATAAGCGGTGAGCGGGTCGAGACCCAAAAAATGGCCGAGCGCCATGCCGAATAATCCGCAGACAGCAATTAGAATAAGTGTTGATCCAAGCACTGCCGGAAAGGCTCGGGCCGCATGTGCAATGATACCGCGTGTGAAGCCAAGACCAATGCGCCAGCCGATGAAAATATAGCTGCCTGCCAGCAACCATGGTGGCAGGTCGATGGTCATCAGGCCTAGATCCTGCAACAAGGCACCGAGCGCCAGCGGTATGAGCATTGCTCCGGTTGGAATGCGCGATAATTGGCCCAAAAACGCACCGCAGACGATCAAGGCAAGTGTTGGGCCAAGTGTGTGCCAGTTTATCGCTGGAAACCATTCTATGGCCGCTGGAGCCGCAATTTCGATATCGGTCGTAAACATCACGACGAGCGAGGCGGCGGTCGCAACGAGAACAACACGCAGATATTGCATGAAGGCGATCAGTCGAGCGTCTGCACCGAAAGATTCGGCCATCAGTACGATTGCCGTGGCAGCTCCCGGAGAAACGCCCCAGACGGCAGTTGTTCCCGGTAAAACACGAAATCTTGCGAGAAGATAGCCGACTGTCGTGCTGGCGAGCAGCGTGAAGCCGGTTGAGAGCAGGATGATCGGCAGATGCTGCCCCATATTGCTGAAAAATTCCTGCGTCATGGCACGCGCGATAAGCAAGCCAACAATAGCCTGCGCAAGCAGCGAGAAATGGGTGTGAACCTTAATCGCGCTTTCGCGTGATGCCAGAACAATCGCGCCGAGCATCGATCCCAAGAGGAATGCGGCCGGTAGCCCAAGTCGCTCGCCGATATAGATGAAAATCGCAGATGCAACCAGCAGCAAGCCCCATTGGACTGGCTTTGGTTTATGGCTAATCGTGAATTTATCGCGGGCCTTGTCTTGCCCGGAGGGGACGTGTTTCTGCATCGCGCGCAATTCCTACTACTAGCTGCAGCAGGAATGCAAATGTGAATTGGCATATGCCGCGCAATAAGCGCATCACGCGGCATGATCAGGTCAGAGGATCGTGCCGAACTCCATGCCGATCGGCTCAATCAGTGCCAGAAACGCGTCACAGTCGGCATTGCCTTGCCAGCTTGCGCAGATTTCGGTGGCAGTCGTTTCGTTCTCGGCAAAGGCCAGATCAACAAAAGTCCCGTCTGCAAGTTTGACGAGATGTTGCGTGTTCCAGCCGGGTTGATGCGAGAGGTGCTTGCTGACCATCGCAGCATAGGCTTCGCGCATGGCATGTTCGCTTATGCCCGATTTCAGGCGAAAACGGCCCAACTCAATCCCGTTCCCTGCTGTGACAAGGACTTCTGGTTTTGTCGGTGCCGTATAATGGCCTATTGATACCATCTGTTTCAGGGTCGCCCTGAAGGCTGCAAACTCAGGTGCGGTACTCACGCGTTCTGCTGCGGCGAGTGCGTCATCCATTGAGGCCCATGCGACGAGATCAGCGCGATCCTCGGCATCACTGGCCCCGGTGAATGGGACCCATGATATAAAACCGGGCAGGGCGCTGATGATCTTGCGGGCGCTATCGCGTTCTTTGTCAGCGCTTGTGGCATCGTTGATTTTGTAAACGACGATTTCGTAGTAAGGGATAGACATGAGGTACTCCTTTTCATCTGGAGTGCCGCAAATACATCTTCCCCCTGACAGTTTTTGTCAGGGGTGTGCTATAGACCATCCCCATGAAAACCCTGCGCCTTTTTTCTCTGCTCGATAGGCTTCGTTCTGCGTCCGCGCCCGTTTCGGCGGAGGCGCTTGCGGAGATCATGGAGGTGTCGCCCCGCACGATTTATCGCGATATGGCGACCTTGCAGGCCATGGGTGCACCAATTAGAGGCGAGTCTGGCTTAGGGTATCAGCTTGAGAAGGGGTATTTTCTGCCGCCACTGCATTTCGATGCCGACGAGCTCGAAGCGATTATGCTTGGCGTCAGACTGGTCGTTGCCAGAGGTGATGAAGAATTGTCTGCTGCAGCGCAACGTGTATCGGGCAAGCTCAGTGCGACGATGCAGTCTGGTGCAGGGGATCGATATAAAAGCCTTCCGCTCAGAGCTGTGTCGCAAATGACGGAAGAACATAGCAAGGCCAATCTGCATTTGTCATTTCTGAGGCGTGCGGTTCGAGATCGCGTCATCGTGAAAATCGAGTATCTGGATCTTCGGGACAAAGCCACTGAACGCAGCGTAAGGCCGCTTGGGCTGACGATGTTTGATGCCGTGTGGTTGCTGACCGGCTGGTGTGAAAGTCGCAATGATTTCCGCAACTTCCGGCTTGATCGCATCACCAATATTGTGAGCGATGGACAAGTATTTCGGCATCAGAAAGGCCAGCGTTTCGAGGACTATCTGCTGACGCTTTGAAAATAGAAAAGGCCCGGCGTCCTCTCGGAGACCGTGCCTTTTTCAATAAAGTTCGGCTGTTTTTAGCCGATCATCGCGCGACGCTGGTTGAGCGGGCGCTCAACGATTTCGCGAGGTGCCTTGACGCCGTCACGCTCTTCCAGCGCTTCTGCTTTCGCAAGATCAGCTTCGGCGACAACGAGTTCAGCTTCGGCGGCTTCTTTCTGCTGCATCAGATCACGAATCGAACCAAACAGATTGTCACGACGCTGACGTGCAGCTTTCGCAAAGGTCGGATAAGCGAAATGATTAATGTCAGTGATGCCTGCCTTCTTCTCTTCCGATAGAATCTGGGCGTCGAGTTCTCCGGCCATCCGTTCGAACTCACCCATCATCAGGTCAAGTTGGCCCAACTGACGGCGCTTTTCCTTCACCTGGAACAATTTCAGCCTGACGAGGCTTTCACGTGGCTTCATACGCAATACTCCTTGAACACCAACCAGCTTTCTAATCGTTGGGGCGTTCCCCCCGACTTTATTAACAGGCATATAAGGGAGGCGTTTTCCCGTAATATACTGCTTAAACCATTGCAAAGCCTTGCTTTTCAGGGCGTCGGCTGAGCTGCCTATGTTAAGAGTGGTTAATTTAAGCGAAACAAAAGTTAATATTTCAGCCTTTTGGTAACCATTTCTTTACCGGCAACGTTAATCATACGCGTTAGGAATTAAGGCTCGGTAAATATGGTGTGCTTTTTGAGTAACAGGTGAAAGCTAGAGTCAATTGAATCACTTAAGAGGTTTTCTTAATGTGATTCATGAGTATCGAATGAACGAAATAATTGCTTGTGATTCAGTTGGATACGGTTTTTTTCTAATAGTTAAAGAAATAGGCTTGCCAACCGGAATCATATTTTGTTAACCATTTGCAGGCACCTTCATGCGTAAGGCAACGACAGTTCCGTCAGCTGCCGTGAGGGAAATCTGGTCAGCGGCGGAAAGGGGATAAGTATGCGCGTCCTTTTAATTGAAGACGACAGTGCTATCGCACAAAGCATTGAACTCATGCTTAAGTCCGAGAGCTTTAATGTCTACACCACCGATCTTGGTGAAGAAGGCATCGATCTCGGCAAGCTTTATGATTACGACATCATTTTGCTCGACCTGAACTTGCCGGATATGTCCGGTTACGAAGTTCTGCGTACTCTGCGCCTGTCGAAGGTTAAGACGCCTATCCTGATCCTCTCCGGCATGGCTGGTATTGAGGACAAGGTTCGTGGCCTCGGCTTCGGTGCAGACGACTACATGACGAAGCCGTTCCATAAGGATGAGCTGATCGCACGTATTCATGCGATCGTTCGTCGTTCCAAGGGTCACGCTCAGTCGGTCATCACCACTGGCGATCTGATTGTTAACCTCGACGCGAAGACCGTCGAAGTTGGTGGTCAGCGCGTTCACCTGACCGGTAAAGAATATCAGATGCTTGAGCTGCTCTCGCTCCGTAAGGGCACGACGCTCACTAAGGAAATGTTCCTGAACCACCTTTACGGCGGTATGGACGAGCCTGAGCTGAAGATCATCGACGTGTTTATCTGCAAGCTGCGTAAGAAGCTGGATGCCGTTTCAGGTAGCCAGAGCTTTATCGAAACTGTTTGGGGACGTGGCTATGTGCTGCGCGAGCCAGATGGTGCAGAGATGCGTGAAAGCGCATAAGCGCTTTATCAAGGCTGAAATGAATAAGGCTCCACGCAAGTGGAGCCTTTTATTTTATATGTACCCAACAAAAAAAGCGCAGGTTTGACCCTGCGCTTTTTTGTGTGCGCTGTGTTCGTTATTCAGCCGAGAAAACAATGTCTTCTGCGGTTGCATGAATAGAAATGGTCATGCCTGCTTCTTCGGCGAGCAGCAGCGTATAATACGGCTGTACCGAATGCGCGTCGATTGGCTCTTCTGGTTCTGCGCCTGAATGCAACTCGAGGAACTTTGGCGGAACGCGCAGCATCCGTCCCTTTGCAGTAATCACAAAGCGTGGATCGGTGTCGCCATTTTCGAGGCGAACAGCCAGCGAGCCACCACGAGGAATCGCCGCATTGCTGATGAGCAGCAGGTTGAGCAGCAGCTTGACCTTGTTTTTTGGAAGCAGAACGCGTGCACCTTCCCAGGTCAGTTCAGGCTTTTCATTTGCGAAATATTGCGTGGCGACATGCTGAGCGTCGCCGGTATCAATCTGCACACCTGCAGAACCGGCAGCACCAAATGCGATACGGGCGAACTGAAGTCGGGCGGACGCATTGCGTGCGCTGGACTTGATGAGCGCCATTGCGTCTTCATCTGCGCCGCCTTCTTCTAGCAGCTCAAGGCCATTGTTGATCGCGCCTACCGGCGAAATGATGTCATGACAGATACGGCTGCACAGAAGCGCACCAAGATCGAGTGCGGACAGGGTAACAGGCAATGGCATGGTGTTTTCTCCAGGCGCGAACCGTCTCTGATGATCGACATTTAGTCCGATGTCAGGCGGCAATCAGTTGATGAGCATAAACCCCGACGAATCATCATCAGGAACCTTGAGAATCTGGATACACGCCACGTTGGGTTGCCGCAAGAAAGCTGTTTTTTGCCGCCATTCTAAAGCCAATTTCAGTCCATAAAGATTTAGACAAGAATTTAGCGGTTAGAATAAGCGCGATTCGGCGAAAGCGTTCATAAGAGACGTACGCCAAGGCTTTTAACAGGGCGTCAGACAGAGAAGCTGGTAGGCAAAAGGAATTTATAAATGGCCATACCGTCCCTGTCGCAGATCGGGTTCCGCAACGCGACGTATAGTTTAGCGTTTATTGCGGCCTTCTTGATCTCCATTATCGCCGTGCCGCACAATGCGCTGGCACAGAGCAGCAACACTTATTCGTCCCAGGAAATTGTTGATTCCGGACACAGATTTTTTGGTTCTACGTCGGGCGGCATTGCCAGTGCAGTTGAAAAAGCATTCCAGAGCTTTGGCCTGCCCAATGGCTACATTCTGGGTGAAGAAGGCTCTGGCGCTTTCATTGGCGGCCTGACCTATGGCGAAGGCACGCTTTACACAAAGAATGCTGGTGATCACCGCACATTCTGGCAAGGCCCATCGCTCGGCTGGGATTTTGGCGGACAAGGCTCGCGGGTCATGATGCTCGTCTATAACCTCGACGACATCCAGAGCCTATATGGCCGCTACGCCGGTGTCGCTGGTTCGGCTTATGTTATTGCCGGCGTCGGTTTCAACGTACTCAAGCGTCAGAACATCATGCTGGTGCCAATCCGCACAGGCGTTGGTGCGCGGTTGGGCGTCAATATTGGTTATCTGAAATTGTCGGGTGCGCCGACATGGAATCCCTTCTGATTCTTATCATGAACAGCCGCCAGTCATCTATATGGCTGGCGGCTCCTGTCTTTTAAACGCGTATCCCGAAAACCGTTTCACAATTTCGAGATGCGCCCTGATGTGAAAAGCCGTGATCCAGTCAGCGCTCATTTTCATACTTGGCGTTCTCGTGGCGGTTTTCGTCGTGGTTCTGCTTGGTCCTTCAGTTTGGCGTCGTGCCTTCTTTTTGGCGCGACGGCAAATTCATGCTGAACTTCCAGTCACGCTTGCAGAAATTCGCGCGGACCGTGATGGCCTACGTGCAGAACATGCGGTTATCGCCAGCAAGCTCGAACAGCAACTCAAGTTGGAACGTGGAAAATCAGTGCAACTGCTGATTCAGATCGGTGAGCAACATGATGAACTCAAGCGTTTCGTTCAACTTGAATCCGATATGGCCGAGCTTCACGAAACGCTCATTGCTCGCGACAAGCGAATAGCAGAGGTCACTATTGAACGTGAGAATGCAGCGGAAGAGGCGGAAATTGTCGAAGCCGAAGTGCAGCGCCTGCAAAAACACCTTTCATCTCTTGAAGAACTGACCGATACGCTTCGTATAGAGTTAAGTGCCAAAGAGGCCGAGCATGGTCGTTTGGCAAATGAGATGAGCGAAATGCGTCGGGAACGTAAAGATGCATCTGCTCGCTATAACGAGGTTTCGACGCAATTGACTGCTGCACAGACTGAACTGAAAAGCGAGAAGCGCCGCAATACAGAATTGCAGCAGAAGCTCGATAAACTAATTGCTGATTTTTCTGATGCGCAAGAGCGGCTTGAACGCCATGCGCGCAATGGAGCATCAGCGACTGCCGCACCCGCAGATATTCTGAAAGAAAATGCCGCGTTGCGTGAAGAGATGGCAGTGCTGGCAGCCAAAATGGTTGCTGTTACAGCAGACAATGAAGGCCCTGCTTCGCCAATCAACAAGCTGCTTGAAGCTGAAAAAACAACAAAAGGCATCTCGCGCCCGAAAAGCCTTGCAAGCCGCATCCGCGACCTGCGCTAAGCGTTTGCACCCGCGATAACATCTGCCCAATCAGCATGGCGCTTCACTTGCGCCTGCATGAAGCTGCATATTGGAATGATCTTCCAGCCGGTTTTACGCGCGTCTTCAACAGCGTTGAGCGCAAGCGCCTGTGCAACACCTTTTCCGCGCATCGAATCGGGCACGAATGTGTGATCGATTGAAATGAGCGTCGAGCTTCGCTTCGTATAAGTCATCTCCGCTTCATCGCCATCAATGTTGACGACATAGCGACCGCTATCAGCAGCGTCGCTCTTTTTGATCTCTATATTCCCGGCCATTAACCTATCCTTCGAGAGCGCTTGTTCCTCTCTCATATAGTCGCGTCAGCCAAAAGAAAAACCCCGGCCAGTGAACCGGCCGGGGTTTGATTTTGTGTCTTCCTGTTTCAGAGAAACAATAAGAGCCTAGTGCCTATATTGCTGGATGCGGGTCGTCCTAAGACCGGCGAGACCATGCTCGTCGATTGAGGATTGCCAGCCCAGAAATTCCTCCACCGTCAATGTATAACGCTGGCATGCCTCCTCAAGGCTGAGAAGCCCACCGCGAACAGCGGCGACGACTTCAGCCTTTCGGCGAATGACCCAGCGCCTTGTCGAGGCGGGGGGGAGGTCGGCGATGGTCAGCGGACTGCCATCGGGACCGATAACATACTTTATACGCGGTCTAGTCAGATCGGCCATTGTACTCTCTACACAACACTCAAGGACCTAATCGAACCCAACAGTAACCCGACAGCTTTTAATATTTACCTAAACTGCTGGTAACTATCTGGTAACACTTGCAAAAAAATGCCTTATTTGAAGAGAAAGTCATAAAAAAACCCGGATCATCAGTAATTTTTCTTAAAATCTCACGCGAAATTGTGGCGCAATTGCTGCAAAATACGCGATGTTTTTGCTGCGACATCTTGGCAAATGCCCATCATGTGACCTATATAGGGCGCAAATCTAAACTTTGAGAAGCAGGGCCTATGCCCGGAAGCTGGATTCTATCATGAGCCTGAACAGCCTCGATCTGCCGGGAAAGCCGGAAGACACGCGTGTTGTCGTCGCCATGTCGGGTGGCGTCGATTCTTCTGTTGTGGCCGGCATCCTCAAACGTGAAGGCTATGATGTTGTTGGCGTAACGCTGCAGCTTTATGATCATGGCGCGGCTGTGCATCGCGCTGGTTCATGCTGTGCCGGTCAGGACATTGAAGATGCCCGTCGCGTTTCGGAAAGCCTAGGCATTCCTCATTACGTACTCGATTATGAAGCGCGTTTTCGCGAAGCTGTGATCGATACGTTTGCAAATTCCTATGTCAGCGGTGAAACACCGATTCCTTGCGTGTCGTGCAATCAGACCGTTAAGTTTGCCGATCTCTTGCAGACCGCGCGTGAGCTCGGTGCCGATGCATTGGCGACTGGCCACTACATCCGCAGCGGTTTGAATGGCGACCATCGTGCAATGTTCCGTCCGGAAGATTCTGATCGCGATCAGAGCTACTTCCTGTTCGCAACTACCCAGGATCAGGTTGATTATCTGCGCTTCCCTCTTGGTCACCTGCCAAAAGCCCGTGTGCGTGAGATTGCCGAAGAAATGGGTCTGACGGTTGCGAAGAAGCAGGACAGTCAGGACATCTGTTTTGTTCCGCAGGGCAAATATACCGACATCATTTCCAAGCTGAAGCCGGAAGCGGCGACGCCGGGCGATATTGTTCATATCGATGGTCGTGTGCTTGGACGTCATGAAGGCATCGTTCACTATACCGTTGGTCAGCGCCGCGGAATTGGTGTTGCAACGGGCGATCCGCTTTACGTGGTGCATCTGGATGCTGCCAATACGCGTGTCATAGTTGGCCCACGCGAAGCGCTTGAAACGCATAAGGTATTCTTGCGTGACATGAACTGGCTTGGTGATCATGCGCTTGATGCACTTCCGGAAGGTGGCTTGGAAGTCTTTGCTAAGATTCGCTCGACGCGACCACCACGTCCTGCGGTTCTGAATCACGCTGATGGCAAGACATGGGTTGAGCTCGTAGACGGGGAAAGCGGCGTCGCACCCGGACAAGCTTGCGTGCTTTATTCTGACGACAGCAATACGGCGCGTGTGTTCGGCGGTGGGTTTATTGCTCGCTCGGAACGTGAACCACGCGCCGAAGAAATGCTTCGCCGCCTTGTAACTGGTGCGGCCAGCGCTTCGGCTGCCTAACGGCAATTTTGTAAAAGAGAATATAAAAGCCTCCGGCATTTGCTGGAGGCTTTTTTGTATTCAGTTAAACTTACTAAACCGCGACAGTGCAATGCCCGATGCGGTAGCGACATTGAGACTGTCAAATTGCGATGACATTGGAATGCGAGCGCCTGTGAGCTGTCGTAACAGATGCGCGGGGAGCCCTTCGCCTTCAGTGCCTAATAACAGCGCCTGACGATTGTTGCTTGGCGCCTGATAGATATTCAACGCTAATGAAGGGCTGAGCGCCAATATATTGAATTTGGCGTCCTGTAGCGTCGTCACAATCGTTTCGATATTGGAGCCGTGAAAATATGGAACCTTTAATGTGGCGCCAACCGAAACGCGTATGGCTTTTCGATAGAGAGGATCGCAGCAGGTTTCGTCCATCAAAACGCAATCGGCTTCAAAAGCAGCTGCATTGCGGAAGATTGATCCGACATTATCGTGGTTGGAAATGCCGCACAAAACCACAACGAGCGCAGTTTCGGGCAACTGACTGACCATATCCGTCAGTTCGGGTTGTGGCTTACGACGCCCGACCGCCAGAATGCCGCGATGGACATGAAATCCAGTCACCTCGTCAATGACGGCTTGCGGTACGGAATAGACCTCTACACCCGCGGGCAGTTGTGCAAGCTGATCCTGTAGGCCATTCAGACGGTTTTCGAGAATAAGAAGCGATTCCGTAACAAAGCGCGCAGATTCTGAAAAAAGAACATTAAGGACAACCTTACCCTCAGCGATAAAACGCTGTTGGCGGCCGACCAGATCTTTCTCCCGGATGTTTTTATAGGCTGCGAGCCTTGCATCATCAGCGTCAGTTATCTCGACGACAAAGTCGTGCGATCCGGCTTGTGTTTCCTTCATCGCACGACTTATGCCTCATGAGATTGTAATTATTGATGTAGCACAGCTGCCATTTCGCGTCGGCGCGGAGATGGACTCATATAGAGACTCGATAGCGTCGACAACATCAGTTCGATATGCGGTGACGAAACGATGTAATAAATCGTTTGTGCATCGCGTCGCGTCGATACGAGATTGAGAGCACGTAACTTCGCAAGGTGCTGGGAAAGCGCTGACTGACTGAGGTCAATAGCTTTTGCCAGAGCGCCTACCGACATTTCATTATGTAATAGTTTGCATAAAATTAGCAGCCTCTTATTATTAGCTAGTGCTGATAAGAAATCAGCGACCTGGTCTGCATTGTCTACTAAATCAATAAATTTATTATCTATGGTCATTCGCGGTCATACCCCCGTAAGACTGCATATGGTTAACAAAGTTGCCAGCAATTTTATATGGCTGACGTTCCGAAAATAGTACTATATGACGAAATTGAAAAGCCGTTGCTTATATTATAGACAAAAAAATTATAGAGATTTGTCCCAAAATTATAAGCGTTCTATCTCATGTTCTGCCTCGTAGCTGGGGTGATAATCCGTTCGAGAATAGTGCAAAAAGCCGTAAACTCGTGAAATGTGCACCTTTAACCGGGTGAAATGGATAAAATCGGACCCGATGGAGCCCATTTTGAACAGTTTTAGATTTATGGCACTATCGAAAAACCTTAATTTAAAAGCTCTAATATTCGAATATAATTCATTATTAAATTTATTGAGCACTTATGTCTCATCTCATTCTATATTGGCAGACCCCGGTAGATTGCTAATCAAATTATCGTGGTTTGGCTGTGGAGGCTTATCCGCCCGCATCCAGATGGTCCTCTTCGCTATGTTTCGCGCTAAAGAAATTTAGGGCTAATTGACTTGTGGCAATTCTGGTCTGTTGGTGGCAAGCTTATGTGATGGTGTTGGCGTTTGTGAGCTCTCAAATTAGGCATGCCCCGAGACGAATAAATATTATAAATTAGCTCCGCTTAGCGCAATTTTCTAAAAAGCGGCATGCTTAAGAAATATGAATCTAATTTATTTGGCTAAAATCGGTTGAGAATGCGACAAGATTCTAAAATTATCGCTTGCATTGTGGGGTGCTACACGTTTCGATAAGCGCCACTTGCGTGCTTAGGGTGCGCGCAATAATATTTCCGTGGAGGCGGGCACTAAATGAAATTTTATAAAACACTTCTGGCGGCAACGGCAGTTGTCGCTCTGATGAGCGGTGCGGCATCGGCAAAGACCTTTGTCTATTGCTCGCCAGCTTCGCCTGAAGGCTTCGATCCTGCTGCCTATACCGGCGGTGACACGTTCGATGCGTCCGCGCATCCAGTCTACAATCGCCTTGCAGAATTTAAGAACGGCACAACGGAAGTTGTACCAGGCTTGGCTGAAAGCTGGGAAGTTTCGGAAGATGGTAAGGAATATACTTTCCATCTGCGTAAGGGCGTAAAGTTCCATTCCAGCGATCAGTTCACGCCAACGCGCGATTTCAACGCCGACGACGTTATTTTCTCGTATGACCGTATGGGTAACAAGGAAAATCCTTGGCACGAATATACGTCTGGCGTGACCTACGAATATTTCGATTCGATGGAAATGGGCACTCTGATCAAGGAAATTCAGAAGGTTGACGACAATACCGTCAAGTTCATTCTGACCCGTCCTGAAGCTGCTTTCCTCGCAAATATCTCGATGCCTTTCGCTTCGATCATTTCCAAGGAATACACCGATAAGCTCGCAGCTGATGGCAAGCAGAGCGACCTCAACCAGTTCCCGGTTGGCACAGGTCCTTTCCAGTTTGTCGCTTACCAGAAAGACGCTGTCGTTCGCTTCAAGGCTAACCCAGACTATTGGGGTGATAAGGCAAAGGTCGATGACCTTGTTTTCGCAATCACCACCGATCCTGCTGTTCGCGCGCAGAAGCTTAAGGCTGGCGAATGCCACCTGATGTCCTACCCAGCACCTGCTGACATTAAGGAACTTCAGGGCGATTCCAACCTCAAGGTTGACGAGCAGGCTGGTCTGAACGTTGCTTATTTCGCGTACAACACAATGGTTGCTCCATACGACAAGCCTGAAGTTCGTAAGGCACTGAACCAGGCTGTGAACAAGCAGGCTATTGTTGACGCAGTCTATCAGGGTCAGGGACAGGTTGCTAAGAACCCAATCCCACCGACAATGTGGAGCTACAACGACAAGATCGAAGACGACAAGTACGATCCAGAAGCCGCTAAGAAGGCTCTTGAAGCCGCTGGTGTCAAGGATCTGAGCATGAAGCTTTGGGCAATGCCTGTTAGCCGCCCTTACATGCCAAATGCACGTCGTACGGCTGAACTTATGCAGTCGGATCTTGCGAAAGTTGGCGTGAAGGCTGAAATCGTTTCGATGGAATGGGGTGAGTACCTCAAGAAGTCCGGCGAAAAAGACCGTGACGGCGCAGTTATTCTTGGCTGGACCGGTGACAATGGTGATCCGGACAACTTCCTTGGCACGTTGCTTGGTTGCGCCGGCGTTGGTTCCAACAACCGCGCTCAGTGGTGCTACCAGCCATTTGAAGACCTGATCCAGAAGGCAAAGGTTACGACCAACCACGACGAACGCGTGAAGCTTTACGAAGAAGCACAGGTGATCTTCAAGGAACAGGCTCCTTGGAACACCATCGCTCACTCGACTGTTTTCGTGCCGATGTCCGCTAAGGTAACTGGCTTCAAACAGAGCCCACTTGGTGATTATCGCTTCGAAGAAGTTGATATTTCCGAGTAAAATCTGACAACACCAGCGGCCGGGTGTGGAGGTTTCCTCCGCGCCCGGTCGGAGTTTTTGTATGTTCCGTTTTGTTTTAAACAAACTGCTTTATCTGATACCGACTTTTATCGGCATCACGATTGTGGCTTTCGCCTTCGTCCGCGTGTTGCCGGGCGATCCTGTCTTGTTGATGGCAGGTGAACGTGGCGTCAGCCCCGAGCGCCATGCACAGCTATTGGCTCAGCTCGGATTTGATCGTCCGTTATGGGAACAATATCTCAATTATGTCTGGAACCTTCTGCACGGTGATTTCGGCCAGTCTCTGGTCACGAAAAAGCCCGTGATTGAAGAATTTTTCACGCTGTTTCCGGCAACAATTGAACTGGCTGTCTGTGCGATCATCGTAGCGATCCTGCTGGGCATTCCTGCCGGTGTTCTCGCGGCTGTCAAGCGCGGCTCGTGGTTCGATCAGGGTCTGATGGGCATCTCGCTGGTTGGCTATTCGATGCCGATTTTCTGGTGGGCTTTGCTGCTTATCATTTTCTTCTCCGGCACGCTGCAATGGACGCCAGTTTCGGGTCGCCTATCACTGCTCTATTACTTCCCGCCGGTTACAGGCTTTATGCTGATCGACAGTGTTTTGTCGGGTCAGAAGGGCGCCTTCACATCGGCTGTGTCGCATCTCATTTTGCCGACCATCGTGCTTGCAACAATTCCGCTTGCGGTGATTGCGCGTCAGACACGGTCTGCGATGCTTGAAGTTTTGGGTGAGGATTATGTGCGTACCGCTCGCGCAAAAGGCCTGCCGGTTCGCCGCGTTATCGGTCTTCATGCGCTGCGCAATGCCATGATCCCGGTTATCACGACCATTGGCCTTCAGGTCGGTGTGTTGATGGCAGGTGCGATCCTGACGGAAACCATCTTCTCATGGCCTGGTATCGGCAAATGGATGCTCGATTCGATTTCGCGTCGCGACTACCCAGTCGTGCAGAGCGGACTGTTGATCATTGCGTTCATCATCATGATCGTAAACTTGATCGTCGATCTGCTTTACGGCCTGATTAATCCGCGTATCCGGCACAAGTGAGGGTATCATGACACACTCCGCAATTCAGCCGGAAGCTCCAATGGAAGTCGGGAAACTCCGGGCTTTGAAAGATTTCTGGTTCTATTTCAGCGTCAATCGCGGCGCTGTTATTGGTCTTTTCGTATTTTTGGCGCTGGTTATCGTTGCTATTCTGGCACCTGTTATCGCTCCGCATAATCCAACCGAACAGTTCCGCGATTTTCTGTTGGCTCCTCCTTTCTGGGAACAGGGCGGTTCAACGCAGTTCCTGCTTGGAACCGATGCGGTCGGTCGCGATATGCTTTCGCGTCTCATCTATGGCGCGCAGTATTCGCTGCTCGTTGGTTTCGTGATCGTTATCATCTCGATGTGCCTTGGCATTACGATTGGTGTCATCTCCGGCTTTTTTGGTGGTGGCGTTGATACTGTCTTTATGCGTATCATGGACGTTATTCTGGCGTTCCCATCGCTGCTGTTGGCGCTAGTTCTGGTGGCTATTCTCGGGCCGGGCCTCATCAATGCGGTGCTTGCGATTACACTCGTTCTGCTGCCACACTTCTCGCGTTTGACGCGTGCAGCGGTTTTGGCAGAAAAAGAGCGTGAATATGTGACGGCAGCCAAGCTTGCCGGTGCAAGTAAACTGCGTCTGATGTTCAAGACCATTTTGCCAAACTGCCTCGCGCCACTCGTCGTTCAGGCAACCATGTCGTTCTCCAACGCTATTCTCGACGTTGCAGCGCTTGGCTTTCTTGGCATGGGTGCGCAGCCGCCGACACCGGAATGGGGCACAATGCTTGCCGAAGCTCGCGAGTTCATCATGCGCGCATGGTGGGTTGTGACTTTCCCCGGTCTTGCGATCCTAATCACCGTTCTTGCGATCAATCTGGTCGGCGACGGTCTTCGTGATGCGCTCGATCCGAAACTGAAAAGGAGCTGATCGATGGCTTTGCTTGAAATCAAAAACCTGACGGTTTCGTTTGATACCTCGACCGGCCCATTCAAGGCCGTTGATGGCATCGATATTTCGGTCGATAAGGGCGAAGTGCTGGCGATTGTTGGCGAGTCCGGTTCTGGCAAATCGGTGGGTATGCTTGCTGTCATGGGCCTTTTGCCCAAGACCGCGACTGTGACTGCCGACAGCATGACTTTTGACGGGCAGGACCTCAAAGGCATGTCCGATAAGGAACGCCGCAAGATTATCGGACGCGATATTTCGATGATCTTTCAGGAGCCTGTTGCAAGCCTTAATCCGTGCTTCACGGTTGGCTATCAGCTTGAAGAAGTGCTTAAGCGCCATCTGGGGCTTAAGGGTGCTGCAAGCCGTGCGCGCGCCATTGAGCTGCTTGAACTGGTTGGTATTCGTGATGCAGCAGAACGCTTGTCGAGCTTCCCGCATCAGATGTCGGGTGGCCAGTGTCAGCGTGTGATGATCGCGATTGCGATTGCGTGTAATCCAAAGCTGCTGATTGCTGACGAACCAACAACAGCGCTTGACGTGACGATCCAGAAGCAGATTCTTGATCTGCTGATGCGTCTTCAGGTTGAGCACGGCATGGGTCTGATCATGATTACCCATGATATGGGTGTTGTGGCAGAAACTGCTGATCGCGTGATCGTGCAGTATAAGGGTCACAAGATGGAAGACTCCGACGTGTTGTCGTTGTTTTCCGCGCCAAAGCATCCTTACACGCGTGCATTGCTTTCCTCCTTGCCGGAAAATGCGACGGGTGATCGCCTGCCGACTGTTTCCGACTTTGTTTTGGCAAATAGTGCCGCAGGAGAAGCGTGATGAGCGAGATCGTTCTCGAAGCGCGCGATATCAAGCGCGATTACCATGTTGGTGGCGGTCTTTTTGGCAAGCCAAAAGTTGTTCATGCCGTCAAAGGCGTGAGCTTCAAGCTTGAAAAAGGCAAGACGCTGGCAATCGTCGGTGAATCGGGTTGCGGTAAGTCAACGCTTGCCCGCATCCTGACCATGATCGACCCACAGACTTCTGGCGATCTGATGATCGGCGGCGAGAATGTGAACATTGCCCGCGATGGTCTGACTGCCGAAATGCGTCAGAAGGTGCAGATCGTGTTCCAGAACCCTTATGGCTCGCTTAATCCGCGCCAGAAGATCGGTGATGTTCTGGCTGAGCCTTTGTTGCTCAACACCAACATGTCTGCCAAAGAGCGTCGCGAAAAGTCGATGGAAATGCTGCTCAAGGTTGGTCTTGGCAAAGAGCATTTCAATCGCTACCCGCATATGTTCTCTGGCGGTCAGCGTCAGCGTATCGCGATTGCACGTGCTTTGATGCTCAATCCGAAACTGCTCATTCTTGATGAGCCGGTTTCGGCGCTTGATCTTTCGGTGCAGGCACAGGTACTCAATATTCTTTCTGATTTGCAGGAAGAATTTGGTCTGACTTACGTGTTCATCAGCCACGACCTCTCGGTCGTACGTTACATCGCTGATGAAGTGATGGTGATGTATTTTGGCGAAGTGGTCGAATATGGCACGCGTGAAGAGGTGTTTAACAACCCGCAGCACGACTATACCAAGAAGCTGTTTGCTGCGACGCCGCGTGCGGATGTTGATGCAATCCGCGCTCGTGTAGAAGCACGTGCGGCTGCTCAGGCGTAAAGCTGGGTTCTGCTAGAAATGAAAAACGCCGCCTTCTTAAGGCGGCGTTTTTGTTTTGAAAATTGGGTTCTAATGCTGTCCGCGCTGCTGATGCCAGGAGAGCGCGCGAACAATGTCATCGGAATTGATTTTACCGATAATAGCGCCGTTCTCAACAATACCCACATCGCCGCTGCTATCAGCAACTGATTTCATCAGTTCCCGAACAAGTGTTTCTTTTCGTGTCGTTGCCGCAAACGGGCGAGGGGCTGCATTGCGGTCAAACGGAGTCATGATGTCTCCAGCCTGCAAGACGCCAAGCGGGTTCATATGCGCGACAAAATCTGCAACATATCGATCCGCTGGGTTGAGCAGAATGTCTTGCGGTGTTCCACATTGCACAATGCGTCCGCCTTCCATGATCGCGATGCGATTGCCGATTTTCATGGCTTCATCAAGATCGTGGCTAACGAACACAATCGTTTTCTTAAGTCGTGACTGAAACGCTAAAAGTTCATCTTGCAAGCGTGTGCGGATCAGCGGATCAAGCGCCGAGAAAGGCTCATCCATCAACAGAATGGGTGCGCCGGTTGCAAAGGCGCGAGCGAGGCCAACGCGTTGCTGCATACCGCCGGAAAGCTCGCCCACCTTACGCTTAGACCATTCTTTCAGGCCGACCAGTTCGAGTTGGTCGCGTGCGTGGTTGAGACGTTCCTGCTTGCTCATGCCGGAAATTTCGAGGCCGAAGGCGACGTTTTCTTCGACTGAACGCCAAGGCAGAAGGCCAAATTGCTGGAAGACCATCGAGACGAGTTCGGTCCTCAGGTGTCGCAGTGTTTTGCGGTCAGCATTGCCGACGTCAATTGTGCGTTCGCCATCGCGGATAAGAACCCGACCGCGTGAAATAGGATTAAGCCGATTAATAGCGCGTAGAAGGGTCGATTTTCCCGATCCGGACAGGCCCATCAAGACGAGAATCTCGCCTTCCTGAATATTGAGCGAGCAGTCGTGCACGCCCAGCACCAGATCAGTTTCGGCCTGAATTTCCGAGCGCGAAGCACCGCGATCAGCTAAGTCCAGCGCGCTATCCACATTCTTGCCGAATATGATGCTGACGTCTTCTACAGAAATGATCGTCATGACTTTATCTCCTACTTGCCGCGTGAAGCGCGGAAGATGCGGTCGAGTATGATGGCGACCACGACGATGACGAAGCCCGACTCAAAACCAAGCGATGTATTGACCGAGTTGAGTGCGCGAACCACTGGCACACCAAGGCCGTCTGCACCCACAAGTGCTGCAATCACCACCATGGAGAGCGACAGCATGATTGTCTGTGTCAGGCCTGCCAGAATTTGCGGCATGGCGTAGGGCAGCTCGATTTTCCAGAGAAGCTGACGACGGGATGCGCCGAAGGCTTCACCGGCTTCGATCAGCGATGACGGTGTTGATGAGATGCCAAGATGTGTCAGTCGCACCGGCGCAGGCAGCACAAAAATCGCCGTGGCAAGGAGACCCGGTACCATGCCAATGCCAAAGAAGACGATTGCCGGAATGAGATAGACGAAGGTTGGCAGCGTCTGCATCAGGTCGAGAATGGGGCGCATGACGGCATAGAGCTTTGGGCGATGTGCTGCGGCGATACCGAGCGGAACGCCGATTGCCATGCAAAGAAAGCAAGCCGAAAGCACCAGCGTCAGCGTCTTGAGCGTTGCATCCCAATAGCCCTGATTGATGATGAACAAAAAGCCTATAATCGTGAGGATCACCACGGAAATGCGGCGCTGTATGAACCATGCGATAACAGAAAAAATGGCGATGAGGATCAACGGATGGGGAAGCTGCAACAGAAACAGCAAGCCATCGATAAGCCACTGCATCACAGCCGCCAACGCGTCGAAAAAGCCGCTCATATTGTCGGTAAGCCAGTCGACCACCGATTTTGCGGTAGGTCCGACCGGAATTTTATAGTCCGTCAGCCAGTTCAACGATTCTGTCTCCTGCTGAGTGCTTTTTCGTTTTCATGGTGTGCAAATGATTTGGCCGCGGTTGCCCGCGGCCCTTAATGTGAAGATTACAGGCCGAGTTCTGCCTTGACAGCTGGCAGACCTTCCTTGCCGTCGAGCGTGGTCACGCCGTCAAGCCATTTATCGAGAACGGCAGGGTTTGCCTTCAACCAAGCGGTTGCAGCTTTGGCTGGTTCTTCGCCGTCATCGAGAATCTTTCCCATGATCTCGTTTTCCATTTCAAGCTGGAATTCAAGATTGGTCAGGAACTTGCCGACATTCGGACATTCTTGCGCGTAGCCAGCGCGGATATTGGTTTCGACGGTCGCGCCACCAAGGTTCGGGCCGAAGAAATCATCGCCGCCTGTGAGATAAGCGATTTCAAAGCGCTTGTTCATCGGATGTGGCTCCCATGCGAGGAAGACGACCGGATCTTTGCTCTTAATGCTGCGTGCGACCTGCGCCAGCATTCCTTGTTCCGACGATTCTGCCAGTTCAAAAGATTTGAGGCCAAAGGCATCTTTGGTGATCATGTCGAGGATCAGGCGGTTGCCGTCATTGCCTGGCTCAATGCCGTAAATCTTGCCGCCGAGTTTGTCTTTGAAGGTTGCGATGTCTTTAAAGTCTTTAAGGCCTTCGTCGTAAGCGTATTTTGGTACGGCGAGCGTGTATTTCGCGCCCGTCAGATTGGTGCGCAGCGTCTCAACGCTCTTATCATCCAGATACGGCTTGAGATCGGCACTCATTGACGGGTTCCAGTAGCCAAGGAAAACATCAATGTCTTTCTTGCTCAGCGACGCATAGGTCACTGGCACGGAGAGAACCTTGATGTCGGTCTTATAGCCAAGACCCTTGAGAACCTCGGTTGCTACAGCCGTGGTCGACGTGATGTCGGTCCAGCCCACATCGGAGAAGCGAATGGTTGAGCAGCTTTCCGCCTCGGCAGCGCTGGCGGCTGCTGGAATGGCAAAGATTGCTGTTGTGACCGCCAGCATATTCAAGACGCGTTTCATTGAAGGCGTTGATGTGGACTTCATTTCTCTCTCCATTTGAGCGCTTTCGATCTGATTAAATCAGACCGGCGCCCTCATTATTTGTTTTACGCGCATCTTATCCAAAAACCGTTTCACACCTTTTGGGATGCGCTCTAACCGGGCCCCTTTGTCGAATTGATTATTGTTCCGGTTCCAGCGTTTAGCAAACACCAAAGATTTCGCCGATCAAGTACCATTGCGGCGAAAATATTTCTGATTGCGACTTTAGGGGGTGTTGTACTCGTTTTTCTGGGCCGTCAGACAAAAGTTCGGCGCAGAAAGCGTTCTGGCCGAAGCAGGGCGAAGTGGTGCCATGTTACCCACGGCTTGTTTCGTTTCAACCCTCGCAACGCGAAAAGCTTCGATAATTGGCATGAGATGCTGCTCGATGGTTGTCGAAAAGCCAGCCACACTCTATTTGAAGAACGAGACAAGCGTTCGTGTTTAGTGGCTGGTGATATGTTGCATTTCATATGCGACATTGCTGGTTGGATAAAAGTGCCAGAGAGCCTGTGATTGCAGGCAACAGGAAGGATTTTAGACAGTGTGGAATGCAGTTCGGGGCGTTTTCTCCTTCCTTGGCCGATTTATCGCAGCATTGGCGCGATTAATTGCTGTTCCGCTCGGTGCTTTATGGCGGCTTTTTCTGAAGCTCGGAAATTTGTGGAAAGTCGCTGTTGCGGTTTTCGTTATCGGATTTGGTGGTCTTTACGTCTATTTTATCTGGCAAACGCAGGTCTGGACAAACTTCGATCCCGACTATCCGGCCAAATATAGCTACCAAACGGCTGTGACGCCGGGTGAAGAGTTGCAGACGACACCTGCGCCATTGGCCGCAACGCCAGCACCTTCGACACCTACGCCAAGTGGGACGGATACTACACCGACCACCGGCGATAGCGAAACTACATCTGAAACTCCAGTCGACACGCAGCCGATGCAGGCAGCGCAAATTCCATCGACTGCGCGCAAATGTTCGCCATCTGCCGTTGCCGAAGTGGCCGCTGATCTTACCGATTTCAACGTGAACCAGAATGCGTGGATTTCCTCCATGCTGCTTTATAAGCTTGGTTTCTTTGGCATTGACTGGGACCGCACACCATTTCTCGATAATAAGGCTTCGTTCCAGCGTGGCATCAATGCTGCGGTACGTCGTACCGCTATCGAGTTGGTGGACAATATTGGCCGTCTGCGTGGCACATCGCAGATTGATAGCGATCTGCAGAAGGCGCGTGGAAATCTGCAGTTTGCGGAAGATTCCTGGTATTTTGGCTTGAGCCCGTTTGGCCCTAAGACGCCAACACCAAGCTATTACCGTTCGGCGATCAAGGATTTGCGTTCGTTCAACACACGTCTACAGACCTGTCAGGTTACCTTTGATGCACGCGCTGATAATCTGATCCAGCTTGTTGACCGTATTGCGAGCGATCTGGGTTCGACCTCGGCAATCCTTAAGGACCGCGCCGAGAATTATCATGCCGGTTGGTTTGATACGCGTGCTGATGATCGCTTCTGGTTTGCCTATGGCCAGCTCTATGCTTATTACGGCATCCTGCGTGCTGCACATTCGGATTTCCGTGGTGTGTTGGCAGAAAAGCATCTGGATGGCGTATGGGACGAAATGGAGCGGCAGTTGCGCTCGGCGCTCGATATGCAGCCATTCATTGTTTCCAACGGTAGCCCGGATGCATGGTTTACGCCATCGCATCTAACGACTATGGGCTTTTACATTCTGCGTGTGCGTTCCAATCTGGTCGACGTGAAGCAGGTTCTGGAGCGCTAAACCTTAATGGAACTACCATCACTCTTGCGACAGGCCGTGGATGCTGCGCTCGAAGGTGTGGCTCTGGCCGACCTCAAGCGCGCATCTGATCTGCTGTCGCGGCGCTATCGTGCGGAAACGCGCGATGGGCGTTTGCATATTTCTGACGATCTGGCGGCCAAGGCCTATCTGGCGGCACGCCTTCCTGCGACTTATGCCGCGGTGCGTGCAAGCTTAGAGAGTGTTTCGGAGGTGTGCCCGGAATTTGTGCCTCAGACGATGCTGGATGTGGGATGTGGGCCGGGAACGGCACTTTGGGCTGCACGCGATTGTTGGCCGGATCTGCAATCTGCCACAATGATTGAAGCAAGCCCGGCAATCCGCGCTGTGGGAAGCAAACTTGCGACAGATATCGGTCTTCAAACCGAATGGCGGGCGGCAGATCTGATTAAAGAAAAGCCGGATCTTCCGCAGGCTGATCTGGTGACGATTGCTTATGTGCTGGATGAACTGGCACCGCTTGACCGCAAGACGCTGGTTGAAAAGCTCTGGGCTTCTGCGCAACATTTGTTCGTGATTGTGGAACCGGGAACACCGGCTGGCTGGCAGCGTATTCTCGATGCACGTGCTGTGCTTTTAGAACAAGGCGCGCATATCGCAGCCCCTTGCACCCATCAGCTGGATTGTCCGATAGCGGCACCGGATTGGTGTCATTTTTCGCGTCGTGTTGCGCGGTCGCGGATTCATCGTTTGACTAAGGATGCCGAAGTGCCGTGGGAAGACGAGAAATTCATTTATCTTGCGGCAACACGCGATCCATCGCTTGCGGCGTCAGCGCGGGTTATCGCGCCAACGCGTGTCGGTGGCGGCAAGGTCACCATCAAACTTTGCAAGGATGATGGCTCTGCGGAAGAGGGGCTTTTGACCAAGCGGGATGGCGAGCTTTTCCGTTGGGCGCGTCGTGCTGATTGGGGTGATGCGTTGTTGCGCGATTAAGCGCAGGGTAAGCGAAGATGAAAATCAGTCTGGTTCAATTGCGATTGTTGGAAGCAGTGGCTGAAACGGGCAGCGTGGGTGCTGCTGGTCGTCGGTTGCGGTTGACGCAATCAGGAGCCAGTCAGGCGATCGCAACGCTAGAAAAAATACTCGGAATTGCCGTGCTGGCACGCAAACGCGATGGTGCGGTTTTGACTGCCTTTGGGCAATCTATTCTTGATGATGCGCGCGCAGCACTTTCCGCTGTTGAGCGCATCGAGAGTCAGGCGCGAAGCAAGACAAGTGGCGGACAAGAGCGCTTGCGCATTGCGGCCATTCCAAGTCAGCTTGAGCATGTGTTGCCGGAATTGCGCAAAGCATTTTCCCGGCTTTATCCCTATGTAGAGTTCAGTGCCTTTGAAGGCGGACATGATGATGTGAGCCAATGGGTCAAAGACGGTATTGCTGATCTTGGCATCACATCATTACCGATTGAAGAATTGCAGGCACAAGCCATTGGCGAAGAAGAATTGGTCGTTATAGGGCGGCGTGATGATCCGCTTATGCAGCAGGCAACCCTTGCCCCGGCTCAGCTTCGTGACAGGAAATTACTCGCCGCTGCGGGATGTGAGTTGATTATCGACCGCGTTATTCATGAAAATAGTGGCGCGCGCAGTGAGCAGGTGAAAACGCGTGACATTGCGACTGTTCTTGAAATGGTGCGCCATGGCACTGGTTTGACATTGATTTCAGAGATCAGTTTGCCGGGTGCTGATCTGCATGATCTGCGCATTTGTCGTTTTGATCCGCCAGCTTTTCGCACGGTTTATATCGTGTCGCGGGCGGATAGTCCCGTTCGCTCACTGATCGAAAGCTTTTGTGATCTCGCATTCAAGCGAAGGCAAAAGGCGGGATAAGAAAAACTAATATCTCATATCTGATTTATCCGTGGCGCTGACACGGCAGTTTTCTGCGATGGTCGCCAGACAGTTTTATGAATCAGAGTTCAAAGCATATGGTCGCCACAAGCGAAACGATAAATTCAGCAGCCAAGTCCGATACAATCAGAGGACTGATATGGGGGCTTTCGGGCGTCCTCGTCTGGTCCGGGTCATTTGTTTTGACCCGCTTTGGGTTTCAAACGGCTTTATTGCCGTCTGATATTATCGCTTTGCGATTTGGTGTTGCGGGGCTTGTTCTTCTGCCGGTGGTGCTGGCGAAAGGCTTTGGCTTTCGGCAATTGGGCGCGCTGGGCTTTGTGCTTTTGGTTGCAGGCGCTGGTTTCCCCTATGCATTGTTAACGGCCTTTGGTCTGCAATATGCGCCAGCGTCCCATGCAGCAGCGCTTATTCCGGGATTGATGACGGCAATGGTTGCGATCTTCGGCGTGTTTCTACTGCATGAACGACTGGTGCCTGTGCGCTGGGCAGGAGTTGGCTTGATCCTGCTGGGCAGTGCATTGATTGCAGGCTTCTCGCAATTTGGCGGCGCGGAGATGATGGGGCATATCGCGTTTTTTGCCGCTGCTCTCGTTTGGTCGCTTTATGTGATGGTGTTTCGCAAAAAGAACATGGATGGCCTGCATGCGGCCGCGATTTCTTCGGTCGCATCAGCGATTGTATTTTTGCCGATCTACATACTGTTTCTTCAAAAGGGGATTGGTGAAACTTCGTGGAACGACATTGTTCTGCAAGGTTTCTATCAGGGCGTTTTGACGTCGGCCTTTGGCATCTTTGCGTTCAACCGTGCCGTGGTTCTGTTGGGTACGGCGGCAGGGGCTGCACTGTCAGCGCTTATTCCGGTTGTGACGCTGGTGCTTGGGCTTTTGTTGTTGGGCGAAGTGCCCGGTCTAACTGATACTCTTGCGGCCCTTCTGATCAGCGTCGGTGTTTTGGCGCTGAACAAAAAGAGCCGCAAGTCAAGATCATGATGCTTGGAAAGCTGCCTGCAACTTGGGCCGATTGATCAGGAATACCATTGCAGCGGCTGCAAAACACATGGCTCCGGCCAGAATAAGCGCAGGTGTGTAGCTGTCGTAGTCGGTGCGAACGAAACCTGCAAAGGCCGCTGCCGCTGCTGCTCCCACCTGATGGCCGGTGAAGACCCAACCAAAGACCATGCCGGCTTTTTCCGGGCCAAATTGTTCGGCTGCAAGTTTCACCGTTGGCGGAACGGTCGCAACCCAATCAAGACCATAGAAAACGGCGAAGAGAGCGAGTTCATAGATCGAGAAGTCAGTGAAGGTCAGATAGATCAGCGAGAGGCCGCGTAGCGCATAGAACCAGAACAAGAGCCAGCGATTGTCGTAGCGGTCGGTAAGCCAGCCAGATGCAATTGTGCCGATCAGATCGAAAGCACCGATCACCGCGAGAATCCCAGCCGCGCCCACAGGCACAATGCCGTAGTCGCCACAAAGGGCAATCCAGTGGGTCTGGATCAGACCGTTTGTGGAAAAGCCGCAGACGAAGAATGTGAGAAACAAGACCCAGAACGTGGTTGTCGAGGATGCTTCACGCAATGTCACCAAGGGAGACAGAAGCATGGCGCCGAACTGTTTCTTTGGCTCGGGTGCGGGCATTGGTGCCGTACGGCCATAGGGCTTGAGACCAATGTCTGAAGGCTTATCACGCATTAATATCAGCACCAGCACGAGGGCTGCTAGCAGGAATGAAATGACAATGATCAGTGATGAACGCCAGCCGATATTCTGGCTGACACTTGCCAGAATTGGCATGAAAATAAGCTGACCTGTTGCATTGCTGGCAGTCATCATGCCGACGACCAGACCGCGACGCTTTTCAAACCAGCGCGCAGCAACGGTAGCGCCAAGGACAAGTGCGGTCATGCCCGTTCCAAGGCCGATGACCACGCCCCATAGTGCCACCATCTGCCATTGCTCGGTCATGAAGATTGAGCCAACGAGCCCAAAAGAAATCATGATAAGCGCTGCCATGACCACACGGCGCAGGCCAAACTGGTTCATGAAAGCGGCCGCAAATGGTCCCATCAATCCGAACAGCACAAGCCGCAATGCCATTGCGAAAGAGATATTCGCATTGGTCCAGCCGAACTCACTTTGGAGCGGCTCGATCAATATGCCAGCCGAGCCCATGGCGGCGGCAGTCGCCAGCATGGTCAGAAAGGTGACGCCAGCGACAACCCATCCATAGTGGATGTTTCGTTGCGCTAGAAAACTGGCTAGGCGAGCTGAGATCATCTTCGGAACTCTCTGTTTCGGCTGGATTTCGACCAGCCACATATTGGAAGACGAAACCGTCCACTTAACTAAAGTTGGGGCGGGCTTCAGTCATTGTTTTCAGTCAAATTGCATTCACTCGTTCAACGCGCATCTTGTTCCGAAAACCGCTTCACACTTTTCGGGGTGCGCTACAACCGCTACAAAGCACCAAGAAGTGCCAGCAATTGCTCGACACCCTTGTGACCAAGTCGCGCTTCAATTTCATTTTGGGCCTGATCCCACAATGGTCCGCCCAGCTCGACCAGTCTGTGTCCTTCACTGGTGAGAGCGACGCTTGTCTCGCGATGGTCATTGCTGGTGGCGGGTTCAATCAAACCCATTTTTTGCAACACTTTTGCATTCCGCCCCATGGTCGAGCGGTCCAGCTCAGCGATGCGTGCCAGTTCGGTGAGTGAGATCGTAGATGCGCGGGAGATTTTTCGCAGCAGGCTGAACTGCGCCACGCTGATGCCAAGCGGAGCCAATGCTTCATCATAAATGGCTGAAGTTTTTCGGGCTGCCTGACGCAGATCTATGCAAATACAGGAATGAGACATAATACGGGTATATACCCGCATTATGTCTTTGGCAATATGCCGAAATGAATTTTAAAAATTGTGACTCGTGTTCAACAAAATGAAGATCGAATTAAACTGCGATATGCGATGTTTCCTTGACCTCTTCCATCACAGCATAGGTGTGGGATTCACGCACGCCGGGAAGGGAAAGCAGGGCTTCTGACAAAAAGCGCCGGTAGTGGTCCATATCAGTGACGCGGGCCTTGATCAGATAGTCGAAGCCGCCTGCAACCATATGGCATTCCAGAATATCTGGATTGCCGCGCGTGAACGTGGAGAACGTCTCAAACACCTCCGGCGTGGTGCGGTCCAGCTTGATTTCAATGAAAACCAGCATTGAACGATCGAGCATTTTTGGCGATAGATGTGCCGAGTAGCCCAGAATATAGCCTTCGCGGGTCAAGCGTTTGACGCGCTCAGCAGTTGCTGTTTGCGAAAGATTGATACGATCAGAAAGTTCAGTGTTGGTCAGTCGGCCATTTTCCTGAAGCGCAGACAGAATGCTCCTGTCCATCACATCGAGATTCTTCATTGATGTCCCCATTTGACCGCCTGCAAGAACGGTTCTTTTTGTTTGTTTGCAAATGATCTGCGAACGAAATGAATCCCAAATTGGGGACAGGCGCAAGACGAAAATGCTTAATCGTTCATACAAAATTCCTGAAACATCATACTTTTACTTATCTCTGGTTGAGCGCTGATAAAGTCGACAGCTTGAGATATCAGTGGTCATTGTACCTTATGAATGTATCAAGTAGCTAAAATGCACTTTATGGTTGCAGTATTGATGCAATCTATGCTATTGGTACAGCATACTGAGAGTTATATTATGCTTATACATTTGGCATTGTGGGCGGTACCCGTTTAGGTGTGATGGAAGGTGCTGGCTAACTTGCATCATGTTTGTTCTCATTAAGGGCAAAGGGAGAATCCGGACGCTTCACTGAGTCCGGATTTTCTTTGTGTTTGGCTTTAAGGCGCTCCCACTTCAAAGCGCGACGAAGGCGTGAATTTTCCGGTTGCAAGCGATGCAAGGGAAGGCTAACAGTATCGTCATGAACATTTCGCGCATTGAAACAAAAATCTGGTGGTGGGCTCGCTAAAAGCGGCCACGCAGGCGTTTGTGCATTTGCGTTTAGAAACAGGCCGCTGGGATTATCCGGGCGGCCTTTTTGTTTGGCTGTTTGAATAAGACCATCACATGCCTCCCAAAAGTGGAAACCGGTTTTGGGGGAAAGACATGCGAGCATAAAAAGCCGAAGCACGATGCGCTTTGGTTGAGGGGCCTGAGCTTTGGAAGTGCTCGATAACGAATAACACTTGGGAATTGCCAGTCATGAATGCGAAAATTGCGGATAGCGAGATATTCACGCACGAAACAGCGGGCGGCATTGTTGTCGAACGTGTGCGCCATCTGACTGCTTATAAGGGAGCCATCGAGACCTATATCGATGCTCTTAATGAGCGGCGCGGCGCGGTGTTTTCTTCCAACTACGAATATCCGGGCCGCTACACGCGATGGGACACGGCAATCGTTGATCCGCCAGTGGTGATCACGTCTCGAGAACGTAAAATACGCATTGAAGCGTTGAACAAGCGCGGCGTGATCCTGCTGCGCCCGATCCTCAAGACGGTTGAGGTGCTTGTCGAAGTGAAGGTCGATAAGGCCGATGAAGATCGTATCGAGCTGACGATTGCTGAACCCACCGGCACCTTCACCGAAGAAGAACGTTCGCGTATGCCTTCGGTCTTCACCGTGCTACGCGCAATTGTTGGCCTTTTCTTCTCCGAAGAAGATGCAAATCTCGGCCTTTACGGTGCGTTCGGCTATGATCTCGCATTCCAGTTTGACGCGATCCAGTACAAGTTGAAGCGCCCGGATGATCAGCGTGATCTGGTGCTATTCATTCCTGATGAAATCTTTGTGGCGGATCACTACTCCGCACGCGCATGGGTGGACCGCTATGAGTTTAGCTGTGGCGGTTCGTCCACGCATGATCTTGCACGCGCGACGCCTGTACAGGCTTTCAAACCTGCCGAGCGTGACCTGCCACGCGGCGATCATAATCCGGGCGAATATGCCAAGCTGGTTGAACGCGCCAAGGATAGCTTCAGGCGCGGTGATCTGTTTGAAGTCGTGCCGGGGCAGACTTTCTATGAACGCTGTCACACGGCTCCTTCGGAAATTTTTCGTCGTCTGAAGTCGATCAATCCATCGCCTTATTCGTTCTTCATCAATCTGGGTGAGAACGAATATCTGGTTGGTGCTTCGCCGGAAATGTTTGTGCGTGTGAATGGTCGTCGTATCGAGACCTGCCCGATTTCCGGCACCATAAAACGCGGTGAAGATGCGATCTCAGATTCTGAGCAGATTCTGAAGCTTCTCAATTCGAAGAAAGACGAGTCCGAGCTGACCATGTGTTCCGACGTGGATCGCAACGACAAGAGCCGCGTGTGCGAACCGGGTTCGGTACGTGTGATCGGTCGTCGTCAGATCGAAATGTATTCACGTCTCATCCACACGGTTGATCATATTGAAGGTCGTCTGCGCGACGGTATGGATGCTTTTGACGGCTTCTTGAGCCATGCATGGGCTGTGACGGTTACTGGCGCACCAAAGCTCTGGGCTATGCGTTTTCTGGAAGACAACGAACGCAGCCCGCGTGCATGGTATGGCGGTGCTATCGGCATGATGCATTTCAATGGTGACATGAATACTGGCCTGACGCTGCGTACAATTCGCATCAAGGAAGGCGTGGCTGAAATCCGCGCCGGTGCGACGCTGCTGTTTGATTCCAATCCTGAAGAAGAAGAAGCCGAAACCGAACTGAAAGCATCGGCTATGATTGCCGCTGTGCGTGAAGCGCAGAAGAGCAATCAAGTTGCTGAAGAGCGCGTGGCGGCAAAGGTGGGCGAGGGGATTTCAATCCTGTTGGTCGATCACGAAGATTCTTTCGTGCATACACTCGCCAATTATTTCCGCCAGACAGGTGCAACGGTTGCGACCGTGCGTTCGCCGGTGGCAGACGAGGTGTTTGATCGCATCAATCCTGATCTCGTTGTGCTGTCGCCCGGACCAGGAACACCGCAGGACTTTGATTGCAAGGCGACTATCGATAAAGCGCGTAAGCGTGAGCTGCCGATCTTCGGTGTTTGTCTGGGGCTTCAGGCACTCGCAGAAGCCTATGGCGGAACGCTACGTCAGCTACGCATTCCGATGCATGGTAAGCCGTCGCGTATTCGGGTTTCAAAGCCAGAGCGCATCTTCTCAGGTTTGCCGAAGGAAATAACGGTCGGTCGTTATCACTCGATCTTTGCTGATCCTGAACGTCTCTCCGATGATTTTCTGGTGACAGCAGAAACCGAAGATGGTGTCATTATGGCTTTTGAACATAAAAAAGAGCCTGTGGCGGCGGTGCAGTTCCACCCCGAATCCATCATGACGTTGGGTCATAATGCGGGGATGCGAATGATCGAAAATGTGGTGGTGCATTTTGCAGCGAAGCACAAAGCACGCCGCACCAACTATTAAACGCGATTTTATCTGACAATCAAAGAACCGGGCGTAGTGAAAACTGCGGCCGGTTTTTTCGTTTATGGGGTTCAAAAATAACGCCTTTTCGGAGCTGCTCTAGAGCGCGTTTCGATCTGATTTTATCAGATCGGCGCTCTAACTCTTTTTACCTTAAGCATAATCTTATCGACACTCGTTTCACTCCGGTCGGATTATGCTTTAGCGAACCATTTGCAACTGTAATGCATTGCATTCGCAAGAGAAAATTAAGTTGCTGAAGTAAAAAAGAGGGGTTCGATTATCGGAATTTCTGGGCTATAGAACGCCTATCGAAATGCGGCTAACTGGCTTGGCCAGAGTGAATGCGCAGTGAGCTTATATTTAAGCTCAAACCCGCTTGTCGGGATAAGAATTTAAAGAATTAGGGTTTGTGATGGACGCGAGTGTAAAAGTTCGGCGCCTTGCCGCTTGGTCTATTCCTGTTGCGCTGGGCGTTATGGGTTTGAAATATGTGGCTTATGCGCTCACGGGATCTGTCGCGCTTTATTCGGATGCGCTCGAATCCATCGTCAATGTGATTGCGGCTTTCGGCGCATGGTGGGCTATCAGTGTTAGCTACAAGCCAGCCGATGAGAACCACCCGTTTGGTCATCACAAGGCGGAGTATATTTCGGCGGTTGTCGAAGGCGTGTTGATCACGATTGCAGCGCTTTTGATTGCAAAAGAAGCATGGTCAGCCTTGCAAGCGCCGCATGAGATTGAAGAGCCGTGGCTGGGTCTTGCAATCAATACCGCTGCGGCAGCCATAAACTGCTTCTGGGCGCTGTTGCTCATTCGCACGGGTCGCAGCGCGCGTTCGCCAGCGCTGGAGGCCGATGGTCAGCACATTATGACCGATGTGTTTACGTCCGTGGGTGTTCTGTTCGGCCTTGTTGGCGCGGTTATCACCGGCTGGGCCATTCTCGATCCGCTGCTCGCTATTTTGGTAGCCATCAACATTCTCTGGCAGGGCTGGGGCGTCATAAATAAGTCGGTTCAGGGCCTGATGGATATTGGTGTTGAGCCCTCCGAGGAAATGCGGATTCGCGATGTGATTTCAGCCAATGCCGGTGGTGCGATTGAGGTGCATGATCTCAAAACCCGCATTGCAGGTCGTGTTACCTTCGTCGAGTTTCATCTGGTTGTTGCTGCTGAAATGAGCGTGGGCGACGCGCATATCATATGCGACCGAATCGAAGATGCGCTGAAAACGCAGATCGAAAGTGCGCGTGTCGTGATCCATGTGGAGCCGGAAGATGAAGCAAAGCTGCCGATTGGCACGAGTTCTGTGCCTTTTGCGTAAAAAAATCCGTCTTGCGCGTTTGAAACCCCGCGTGTAAAAGCATCGACATGGTTATGAAGAACGCAACATCTTTGGAACATTCCGCCGTCGCTTTCAGCGCGCGCGTGAACGTTTGCGTTCTAAACTCGCTTCTTACCCTCGGCCTTAGCGGCGATCGCCGGGCTCGTTGAAAGGAGCGTCCGGCGGTCGATGACAGTCCCGCTGACGCATGCTCCTTTCTCAAAATCCGAATTAGAATTTTAAGACGAGATATCCGTGTCGTGTGCGCAGTTTAGAACTGCCCAGTACGCCGGGAGGATGAGAAGACCATGAACCACAACGTGAACGCCCAAAATTCTGACGCTCAGCGTAAAGCTCCAATCAAGAGCATGTCTGACGCGGCTGTAAAATATACGCCATTCCCGTTTCCAAAACTCGATGACCGCACATGGCCAGCAAAGCGCATCGAAAAAGCGCCGATCTGGTGTTCGGTTGATCTGCGTGACGGCAATCAGGCACTGATCGATCCAATGGGCCACGACCGCAAGGAACGTATGTTCCGCTTGTTGGTCGACATGGGTTTCCCGGAAATCGAAATCGGTTTCCCATCGGCTTCGCAGACCGATTTTGACTTCTGCCGCTGGGCAATCGAGCAGGGCGATACGCCTGATGAAGTTGATTTGCAGGTGCTGGTGCAGTGCCGTCCTGAATTGATCACCCGTACGTTTGAAGCGCTGGAAGGTGCGAAGACGCCGATCATTCACTTCTACAATTCGACCAGTGAATTGCAGCGCCGAGTGGTGTTTAACAAAGACGTCAAGGGCATCAAGCAGATTGCGACCGATGCCGCCAAGATGATCATGGACATGGCTTCCAAGGCTGGTGGCGGTTACCGCTTCCAGTATTCGCCGGAAAGCTTCACCGGTACAGAGCTGGATGTGGCGTTGGAAATCTGCAATGCGGTGACGGAGATTGTTAAGCCGACTGCGGAAAACAAGCTTATCCTGAACTTGCCATCGACTGTCGAAATGAACACACCAAATGTTTATGCCGACCAGATTGAATGGATGTGCCGTAATCTCGATAATCGCGAAAACCTGATCATTTCGCTGCATCCGCATAATGATCGTGGTACCGGCATTGCTGCAACCGAATTGGGACTGATGGCTGGTGCTGACCGCGTTGAAGGCACGTTGTTTGGCAATGGCGAGCGCACTGGCAATGTGGACGTGGTGACGCTGGCGCTCAACATGTACACGCAGGGCATCGACCCCGAGTTGGATTGCCGTGACATCAATCGCATGAAGGATGTCTATGAATATTCAAACCAGTTGAAGATTGCCGAGCGTCATCCTTATGTGGGTGAGCTGGTCTATACGGCTTTCTCCGGTTCGCATCAGGATGCGATTAACAAGGGCATGAAGGTTCGCAAGACCGCCAATTCTCCTGTTTGGGAAGTGCCTTATCTGCCAATCGATCCGCAGGATGTTGGCCGTTCCTATGAAGCGATCATCCGCATCAATTCGCAGTCGGGTAAGGGCGGTATCGCCTATATACTGCAGGCTGATTACGGCTTGAACCTGCCGCGCAATCTGCAGGTCGAGTTCCGCGAAATCATCCAGAACATCACGGATGACGAAGGCAAGGAACTGCCGTCAAAGCGCATTCATGAAGAGTTTCAGAAGCTCTATGTGGAACAGGCGGAAGGCCGCATCAAGTTTGTCGATCATCATACCTATCCTGATCCTGATCAGAAGGGTCGTCGTATTCTGACCGCTGAAATTACTGATAATGGCGTGACCAAGAATATTGAAGGCAAGGGTACCGGCCCTATTGATGGTTTCATCGATGCGCTGTCGAAATATCTCGGCGTGAAGATGTCGGTTATCGATTATTCCGAGCATTCGCTGAAGCAGGGTTCGGATGCAGCCGCTATTTCCTATGTTGAAGTCGCCTATCCAGACGGCAAATTGTTCGGTGCTGGTATCAACGACAATATCGTGAGCGCTTCGCTCGAAGCAATTGTTTCGGCGGCCAACCGGGTGGTTGGTAAGTGATCAAAGAAAAGGCGGCAGAAATGCCGCCTTTTGTATTTACAGTGTTAGAGCGGCCTTTGTGGGCCAATTTAGGCCCACGGCGCTCTAATATAATTTCTGCTCTGAAATTTTGATGATGCGTTCGCTCGCATCTTCAATGCCGTGCTGTTCCCACTGGCATGACCAACCGCCTTCCGGCTTCCGGTCGATGTTGAAGATGTTATAACGTGCAGGTGGTTTATGCCCACCAAAGTTCTGGCTGGCCGACGGCACACAGATGACCGGCACTTTGCCGTTTAGCCCTTCAATGTCGTATCGCGTTGCAAGATGCGTGTGGCCATGGATGACCAGTTCGGCACCATGCTTCTGAATAACCTTTTGAAACCTGCGTATGCCATAGAGCCGCTTATGTGCAGGTGTCGCCCCATGGATCGGCGGATGATGGATCATCACAACGCGGAATAGTCCGCGTGAACCCGCTTCATCAAGTGCAAGCGCAAGACGTTTGGCCTGTGCCGAGCGGAAATCGCCGCTCGCCATGAAAGGCGCTGTCGCGCGCGCAGATGAGACACCGATCATCGCTACGGGTCCGCGTTCACGCATATAAGGGAACAGAGGTCGCTGGCCGTGGTTATCCACGCCATCGCCGCGCATCCATGGCTCCCATTTGCGGCAGGATTTATCCAGCGCACCGGGTACATAGGCATCATGGTTGCCGGGGACGACCGAAACATTGTTTGGGTCTCCGAGTTTCAGCAGCCAGTCATGCGCAACGTCGATTTCGAGATTGAGTGCCAGATTGACCAGATCGCCTGTTACGGCAATATGATCGGGGTTCTGGGTCAGCATATCGGCAATGAGATTGTCCAGAACTGTCCCATGCATCGCGCCTTTGCGATTGCGCATCCAGTTGATGTAGCCGGTGATACGCTTTGATGCCAGCTCGCGATAGCGAATGCGGGGCAGCGGCGACAGGTGGATGTCTGAAATATGGGTGAGGCGAAACATAGTTTCGGTGTACTGTATTATTTTTTAAATCGAAACCGTGTTTAGCGACTTTTTGTTGATGTCTTTGTAGCAATGATGCGTGCAGGACATTTGCTCAGGATTGACGGTATGCGCTTCCGCCATTTTATATTTCATACTTATTTTCTATTGCGGCGCCCGATGACGCTTGGTGTCAGGGCAATTGTGATTGATGAAAAGAACAATTCCGTTTTTCTGGTGAAGCATACCTATGTTCCGGGCTGGCAATTACCAGGCGGCGGCGTCGATAGCGGTGAAACATTCGGACAGGCGCTGGAGAAAGAGCTGCGTGAGGAGGGCAATATCCGCCTGACGGGACGGCCTGAGCTTTTTGCGCTTTATAAGAATGCGCATGCGTCAAAACGGGATCATGTGGCACTTTATGTCTGTCGGGCTTTCGAGCAGACCGGACCAAAGCAGCGTGACAGGGAAATAGCCGAAGCTGGCTTCTTCCCGCTTGATAAATTGCCGGAAGGAACAACGCCTTCCACCAAACGTCGCTTGCAAGAGGCGCTGCATGATCTGGAGCCGCTTGCAAACTGGTAAAGAAAAGGGCGCTTTCGCGCCCTTATCGATGCTTAGAAGCGGTAGGTGATACCTGTACCGATCAGCCAAGGGTTGAGTTTGGCCTTGCCGCTAACCTGTGTAACGCCATCAGCCAGTGTTGCGTCGAATTTTGGTTCGAGGAACAGCTTCTTCACGTCGAAGTTGATACCCCAATGTTCATCAAGCATGTAGTCGAAGCCGACCTGAAGCGCGCCGCCAAAGGTGTTCTTCACTTTCAGATAATCAACGCCTGCTGCATCCTGATTGTAGAAAATCGTGTAGTTCACGCCTGCACCGACATAAGGCTTGAAAGCACCGAAGTTGGTGAAGTGATACTGCATGGTCAGCGTTGGCGGCAGCATCCAGACTTTACCGACTTTGCCGAGACCTTCGATTGAGCCTGTGCCGTTGATATTGGCATAGGTGGTGCCGAGGATGAGTTCAGCCGCTAGGTTATCGGTGAAGTAGTAGGTGATGTCGAGTTCTGGCGTGATCGACTCCGAGTAATCGAGACCGGAACCATCAACGCCGTTTACGTAGCCCTTGTTTTCAGCGACGACGCCGAGTGCGCGCACGCGGATCTGCCATGGCGACAGCGCCTGCGGAACGGCAACGATTTCGGTCGCGGGCTGGGCGACAATCGCGTCAGCAGCGAAGGCTGCAGGTGCGGCGAATGTCAGTGCTGTTGCTGCGAGAAGCCCTTTGGCAAAGCGGTTCATCAGTCTCTCCTAAATTCTTAGTCTCAAAGTCTTGATCCCGGTAGTCTGGGGTAGTGATGCGCGCACTCTGGACCGCACAGCAAAGCGCCCCATTGATCAGGATCAAAGAGGCGCTCAAGATTTTAGAAAACAAAGATGTTCTGAAAGGACTGTTGCAGAAAAGGCTCAGTCGTCAAACCGGTCCCGGTCATGCGGTGCGGCAAAGTCGATCTCAGGCCCGAGCGGAACGACACCCGTCGGGTTGATCGTCTTATGGCTGCGGTAATAATGGCCCTTGATGTGCTCCATATTCACCGTCTCTGCCACACCGGGAACCTGATAAAGTTCACGCGTGTAGTTCCAAAGGTTTGGATAATCGGCGATCCGGCGTAAATTACATTTGAAATGCCCGACATAGACGGGATCAAAGCGCACGAGTGTGGTAAACAAACGCCAATCGGCCTCGGTGAGGTTTGAACCTGTCAGATAGCGGTTCTTTGAGAGCGTATCTTCCAGCTTGTCTAACGCGTTAAATACCTGCCCGAAGGCTTCTTCATAGGCGTCTTGTTCGGTGGCAAAGCCAGCGCGATAGACGCCATTGTTGATGTTTGGATAGATGAAATCGTTGAGCGCATCGATTTCGCTGCGTAGATCTTCCGGATAGAAATCAAGCGATGCATCGCCGAATTGGTCAAAAGCACTGTTCAACATGCGAATGATTTCAGACGATTCATTTGAAACGATGGTTTCGCGCTGCTTGTCCCACAAAACCGGAACGGTCACGCGGCCAGAATAATGCGGATCAGCTTTCGTGTAGATCTCGTGCAGACGTTCCGCGCCATAAAGCGCGTCACCCGTGCTGCCAGTGGTGCCATAGAAGGTCCAGCCTTCTTCAACCATCAGCGCATCGACCACTGAAACAGAAATGACGTCTTCGAGCTTTTTCAAAGCGCGGAAAATCAGGGTTCTGTGCGCCCAAGGGCAGGCATAGGAGACGTAAAGATGATAGCGGCCAGCTTCGGCTTTAAAGCCGCTTTCGCCGCTCGGGCCTGCGCTTCCATCTGCTGTGACCCAGTTTCTGAACTGTGATTTTGAGCGCTCGAAACGGCCTTTGGTGGCTTTCGTGTCATACCAGACATCCTGCCATTTGCCGTCAACCAGAAGTCCCATGTGATTTCTCCTTTTGATAAGGAAAATAGCGCCAAAACTGCCGTTTGACAGCCTATCAAGGCGTGAACAGTGCGTAACGGTGCCAAAAAGATAAGTTTGCACCGCCGTTTTGAAAGATTTTGTTTTACCTGTGATCAATTTGGTGTTAGGCAACTGTCAAATTGCGGTATCGTCAAATCACGCCGCACTGGAGAGAACAATGACCGGAATGCGCTTCATCCGACGATGAAAGTTAGAACTGCGCTCAAACTGCGCAGATTGCATTCCATTGGGCTTTTATGGCCACCAGCTCTCTCTTCAGGCAAATCCACCATGCAGCAACTTGAACTGACCTACGCACAGGAAAACCCGGCGCACGATATCGAGATCGAAGCGATCAATGCCGAGGCTTTTGGTCCTGCCCGTTTTACCAAAGCGGCACATTTCATTCGTGAAGGTGGCCCACATGATCTCGATCTGTCATTTGTGGCGCTGATGGGCGGTATCGTGGTTGGTTCAGTTCGTCAGACGCCGGTTATGGTTGGCAAGACACCAGCTTTGTTGCTCGGACCTTTGGCTGTGCGGCCTGAGTGGAAGAAGCGGGGCATCGGCGGCAAGCTGATGCGCATGTCGATTGAGGCGGCCGAAAAAGCCGGTCATAAGCTGATCGTTCTGGTGGGTGACGAGCCTTATTATGCACCTTTCGGCTTTAAAATGGTGCAGCCGGGTTCGATGATTATGCCAGCGCCGGTCGATCCGAGGCGGATGCTTGCCTGCGAGATTGCGCCAAATGCGCTCAATGGTGTGAGCGGTGTTGTTCAGCACGCAAACAGAGTTTGAGAGTTAAAAAGAGGGGAAAGCGAGGGGTCGGTTTACCGTCCCTCGCGATACCACATTCCGCCAAAGATAAAGAGCAGGGCGGCGAGCGCAAACAATCCTGAAAACAATGGCAGACGATTGACGCTTTTAAGCTGCGTGTCTGATGTTTCGCGCAATCCAATCCAGTCGCTACCGCTTGCCGTGCGGCCAGCCGCAACAGCAGTGATGGCTGGGACCTGAACTGAACTTTCCGCACTCTCATGCACGCGATGGACCGAGCCGCCGGTGACATCTGCCAGTGGTTGCAGGCGTTCAGTGGTTGATATGCTGTCTGAAAATTCAGGCGCATCCACTGGTCCCACATGGGCAAGTGTTTCCAGATCACCATTCTTCACACGGAAAATACCGATCTCATCGGTTTGCAATGTGCCGTCGAACAGGCCGGGTTTGCCCTGTGTAAGGTTGACCTGCAATTCCTTGCCCGATGGTGTGGTGACAGTTGCCTGACCGGGATTGTCGCCCATGGTCTGACGATGAATTGCGAGCGTGCGGCCATTGCCGCCAGCGGTCAGCGCTTCTTCTTCCAGTTCCGGCTCCTGCATCAGCCAGTGTGCGATGCGGCGATAAAGCGAGGCATAGGGACCACCGCCTTCAAATCCACGTGCCCAGAGCCAGCCCTGATCGGATAGGAACATACCAACGCGGCCTTTGCCGACTCGGTCGAGCACCAGAAGCGGCTTGCCGTCCGCGCCGTTCATGACGGTTTCGCCACGCGGTTGGTCAATGTCGATGGTACGGAACCAGCGGCTCCAATGCGGTGGCTCCTGATCGCTGCCATCAAGACCGCGTGTTACCGGGTGACGCTTTCCGAGGTCGGTCAGGCGCGGATAAAAAGCCTTTTCCGTTATCGTTCCGGTCGGCATTGCAGGAAGGGCGCTATAAAGCGGGGTGCGGGCGATTGACATATCGCTTGCATATTCCGGACCTGCTGCCACCAGCAGCGCGCCGCCATTTTCAACATATTGCGCAATGTAATCATAATAGAGCAGCGGCAGCACATCGCGGTGTTGGTAGCGATCAAGAATGATGAGATCGAACTCATTGACCTTATCGACGAAAAGCTCGCGCGTTGGGAAAGCAATCAGCGACAATTCGTTGATTGGTGTACCATCCTGTTTTTCGGGTGGGCGCAAAATAGTGAAGTGCACAAGATCCACGGCGGCATCGGATTTCAGCAGATTGCGCCATGTGCGCTCGCCATTATGCGGCTCGCCTGAAACCAGCAGCACGCGGAGGTTTTCACGAATGCCATCGATTGTTGCAACGGCGCGGTTGTTAGCACCGGTCACTTCGCCGGGAAGTGTTGGCGTGGTGATCTCAACAATATTGACGCCAGCGCGCGGCAGTTCAATCGTGACCGGCGTTTCCTGCCCAACTTTTGCCTGTTCTTCGCTGACCTTTTCGCCATTAACGCGGATTTCGACGGGGGCGGACTGTCCTAAGCTTTTGCCTTCATCAATGACAGTGAAGGACATTTCCAACGGTTTGTCACTGATGCCGTAGCGCGGCGCCTTATTGAACTTGATGCGGCGGTCGAACTCATTCGGCTTGCCGGTGATAAGCGCATGAACAGGTGCGTCAAAGCCGAGAGCGTTTGCGCTGGTCGGAATGTCATGCACCTGACCATCGGTGATCATAATGGCGCCTGCAACGCGCGACGGCGGAACATCCAGCAATGTGCGTGCAAGCGGACCGAAGAGCCGCGTTGCATAGCCATTGTCGTTTTCGCCGGGTTCTGCTGCTTCCACCACACGCGTTTCAAACTGTGGCATCGTAGCAAGCTGATCCCGCACGGATTTAAGGGATGCATCTGTATCAGCGCGGCGTTCGCCGAGTTGCTGACTCTGGCTGCGATCAACCACTAGCGCCACGACGCTTTTCAGCGGTTCGCGTTCTTCGCTGACGATGACCGGATTAAGCAATGCCAGCGCAAGGGCAATGGCTGCAAGGCCACGAATAATTCCGCCGCGCATACGCAGCGCGATTGTCGCCAGAACGAGTAGCGCCAGCGGTGCCAGTATGCCGATCAGCCATGGCAATGAGAGGAAGGGTTCAAGTTCTACATTCATATTAATTCCCCAACCGCTCTAGCAGGTCGGGAACATGGACCTGATCAGATTTGTAATTGCCGGTGAGCATATACATGACGATATTCACGCCGCCACGAATGGCATAGATGCGCTGCATCGGATCATTGGGCACGGTTGGCAACATCGGATTGCCCTGTTCATCCACGGCCCAAGCGCCCGCAAAATCATTGGCGGTTATCATGATCGGCGAAACACCGTCGCCCGTGCGCACTGGCCTGTCCCGCGCTGCATCGGTCGCTGCGGTTGCCTCAACCCAGAGCGGGCTTCCTTCATAGCGGCCGGGAAAATTCGGCATGATGAAGAAAGACTTGGTCAGCACATGATCGTCGGGAACTGGCTCAAGCGGCGGCACATTCATTCCGTCGAGAATTGTACGCAGACGCTGATTGGCAGGCGAGGCAGATGCATCAAGGCTTGCGCCTGCCTGCAGCTGGTCGCGCGTATCAAAAAGCACGGTTCCACCTTGCTGCATATAGGCGTCAACCTTAGCGATTGCCTCTGGCGTCGGCATTGGCGCATCCGGGTCAATCGGCCAATAAATCAGCGGGTAGAAGGCCAGTTCGTCTTTTGCGGGGTCTACACCAATCGGATCACCCGGCTCTAGTGCGGTTTTATCGCTAAGCGCAAAAGTCAGCCCGCGCAGACCTGCTTTGCTTATGTCATCGGTCGCGGCATTGCCGGTGATGATATAGGCGAGGTGGGTTTGCGAGACGGAATTGATAATGGCTTCATCGCCGGGTTTGCTATCATCGTGCACCTGTTGCGCCTGGGCGTAAGGCACGGAAACGGGTATCAGGCTGATAGCAGAAGCGGCAGCGACCAGAATGGCGATACCTGCAATTTTCGAGCGGATTTTCATGCGACGACGGAACACGCCACGCAGCCAGAGCATCAGCAATGTGTCGAGCGCCAGAAGCATTGCGGCAATTGCAAAGAACGGACCGCGCAGCGAAATGGATTGGTCTGCACCATAGAATGCGGGCGTTAATCCAACAGAAAGAGCGGGTGGGGTCATTGGCAGCAGTTTGATGTTGCTTCCCTCAAAAATGTTGAGCGCTTTCAAACCGTCTTCATTGCCGTAAAAGCCGGGCGGTGTGTTGATGCTGACATCGGGCAGTTTGTCTTTTTCCACGACGATAGGCTTTGCTTCCGACGAGGGCGGTGTGAGTTCGCCAGAGGCAGAAAGAAGCTGGTAAGGTGGCAGTGAAACGGATTGCTGGTCGCCTTGCGCATTGGTGCGCTGCGACAGCGACACGATGCGGCGCAGCATTTCGACAAAGGAACCGGAAATCGGCAAGCTCGACCATGTGGCATCGGGCGAGCTGTGGAAGAGAACCACATTGCCCCGGCCTTGGCTTTCGCCTGTTACAAGCGGCGTACCATCGGCAAGCGTGGCATAAGCCTTGTCGTTGAGATCGAAAGATGGCTCCGCCAGAACCTGTCGTGTGACTGTCACATCATCCGGGACCGTCAGCCCCGCAAATGGGCCTTTGTCTGAAAATGAACGAAGCTTTTGCGGCTCGGACCATGATAGTGTTCCGCCCAAAGCGCGTTCACCTTTGCGCAGACGCACCGGCAAAAGCGGATCATTTTCACCGGCACCGGCGAGGCGTGGTCCGGCAAAGCGAACCAGTGTGCCGCCATCTTCAACCCATTTGGAAAGCTGTTCTTCAACAGGCTTTGGCAAGGTGCCGATATCGGCCATGATCAGGACGGAGGGCTTCGCATCTAGCAGTTCCGGCACAGTCTTCATCAGGTCTGCGGAACGTGGTTCGATCAGGTTTGCATAAGGCGAGAGCGCACGCGAAATATAATGCAGCGGCGACAAAAGTGGCTGTGCGAGATCGCCATCGCCACTGGCAAGAAGGCCGATGGTGCGGCGCTCTGATCCTGCATCAATCAGACGTGTGGCTCCGGCCTGCTGGATGCCGTCAATGCGGATGACGCGGAAGTCATTGCGCAATTCGACCGGCAGATTAAAGCGCGCTGTCGCTTCTGTGCTGCCAACGGCGAAAGAGAGTGGCGCTTCCGCAATGCGACGTCCTTTGTCGTCAAAGGCAGAGGCCGTCAGCGTGCGCGGCATGGTTATGCCTTCCGGACGGATTGCTTTTGCTTCGAGGCTGTCGACTTTGTTGTCGATGCTGGTCAGCGCCACAACGCGGTCAAGATCAGCCGCATACCAGAGAACTGAGGCCAAGCGACCATCCTGATCAAGCTTTGCGAAAGCATCGTTGTCAGTCGGCTGCGACAGGCCATCATTCATGAAAGCCAGCCGAATTTTTTCGCCTTGTGGCACTGTCGATGCGAGGCGATCCAATGCCACTTTGCGATCAACGGGGATTGGGCGCGGCTGCAGGGCTTGCAAGCGTTCTAATGCGCGGCTGGCATCATAAGGGCCAATCTCGGCATTGGCTGGTTCTGCGGTGCCAAGTACGTAAATCTGTGCGTTGGTGCCTTCCGCATCGGCAATTAGTTTTTCCGCAGCCGTTACGCGTTGCGGCCAGTCTTCTGCCGATGCCCAGCCATTATCAATGACGATGGCCAGCGGTTCATTGCCGGAAAGGGCGAGGGGACGCGGATTCCAGATGGGCGAAGCAAGCGCGAGAATGACGAGCGCTGCAATCAGCAGACGAAGCAGCGTCATCCACCATGGGCTTTTCGACGGCACTTCTTCGCGTTTGAAAACCTGTGCCAGAATGCGCAATGGCGGGAAGGTTTCTTCCTGCGGGCGCGGCGGCGTCATGCGTAGCAGCCACCAGATGACCGGTAGCGCAAGAAGACCTGCGAGAATAAGTGGTGAGCTAAAAGCGAGCGGCAGGAAATTCATCAGCGCGCACCTCCTGAAGAGGATACACTTAAAGCATCATGCAATAGCGACAGAGCCTGCGTTGCCGGTGTGTCGGTGCGATGCACGGTAAAGCTCCAGCCAAGGCGTCGGCAAAAATCGGCCACCGTATCGCGGCGTGCGATATAAAGACGGCGATAGTCTTCCGCATAGGTTTCAGCTCGGCCTGCAACAAGCGTTGTTCCTGTTTCAGGGTCGCGAAACTCGGTGCGTCCCGAATAGGGGAACGTCTCTTCTGCCGGGTCGGCCACTTCCACAAGATGTGCGCGAACTCCGCGCTTCGCCAGATCGTCAAGCAAAGTTGTCAGTTCATCAAGCGGTTGAAGAAAATCTGACACCAGCACAACTTCCGAAAAACGGCGGATTAGATCAATGTCGGGTAAAGGGCGTGAGGCGGTGTCATGCATCAATGCGCCTGCTAGGCGTTCCGCACCATTGCGCGCCGAAAAGGGCTGCAACAGCGATGGGAAAGCAATGCGTTCACCTGAACGCGAAAGAAGTTCGGCCAGTGCAAGGGTCAGCACCAGAGAACGGGCTTCTTTCGAAACCGTTGACAGCTGCGAGCGATAAAGCATCGAGGGTGAGAAATCGCACCAAAGCCAGACAGTGTGTGCGGATTCCCATTCGCGGTCGCGCACATAGGTATGATCGTCACGCGCTGAGCGCCGCCAATCGATATGGGCCAGTGTTTCGCCTTGCACATAGGGCCGGAACTGCCAGAAGTTTTCACCGGGGCCGCGTTTGCGACGGCCATGCCAGCCATTCATCACAGTGTTGACGACACGTTGCGCTTCAACCAGCAGATCGGGGATACTGGCTGCGCGCGCTCGTGCACGCGCTAAAGTATCCTTGCGGTCTGCCGATGAAACTTCTGCGCCAATCACCATCAGGCAGAAGCCTTCACCAGATTGGCGATGACATCACGCACATGCATGCCGTCCGCACGCGCTGCAAAATTAAGCGCCATGCGATGTTGCAGAACTGGTTCAGCAAGCGCTTTCACATCATCGACGGATGGGGCGAGACGCCCTTCATAAAGCGCACGCGCACGCGCACAGAGCATCAGCGCCTGACTTGCGCGTGGACCCGGACCCCATGCGATGTGTTTCTTTGCATGTTCATTATCGGCATCGGGACGTGCAGAACGCACGAGCTTGAGAATAGCGTCAACGACGCTTTCTGAAACAGGCATACGGCGCACCAGTGCCTGCATCTGGCGCAGACGCTCGGCATCCAGAACCGCATGCGGCTTTGCCTCAGTAACGCCTGTTGTTTCCAGCAGAATGCGGCGCTCGGCATCGAGTTCAGGATAGAGAATGTCGATTTGCATCAAAAAGCGATCAAGCTGTGCTTCAGGCAGTGGATAGGTGCCTTCCTGCTCCAGTGGATTTTGCGTTGCAAGCACATGAAACGGTGCGGGCAGGTCATAGCGCTGACCGGCGACGGTGACGTGATATTCCTGCATGGCTTGCAAAAGGGCCGACTGGGTACGTGGCGAGGCGCGGTTGATTTCGTCGGCCATCAGAAGCTGCGTGAAGATCGGGCCTTTGAGATAGCGGAACGAGCGGCGGCCGTCTGCATCCTGTTCCATCACTTCCGAGCCGATAATATCGGATGGCATTAGATCAGGCGTGAACTGAATGCGCTGACCTGAAAGGCCAAGAACTGTTCCGAGTGTTTCTACAAGCTTGGTTTTGGCAAGGCCGGGAACACCGACGAGCAGTGCATGACCGCCAGCCAGAATTGCGACGAGCGTGCGTTCGATGACGCTTTCCTGCCCGAAGATAACCGTTCCGACATTTTCCTTTATGCGTGCGATGTCGGCGAGTGCGGCTTCTGCTTCGGCAACAATCTGGTCGGGGTTGGCGATTTCGGGGCTAACAACTACGCTCATAAGGACCTCGCAAAAATATCCGCACCTGCATGTGATCGATTAAATCACTATATATGCTGACAAGCCGTGAAACGGTGACTATTTCATGACTTTAAGAGTTTTAATCACATTCGCACAGGGATAACCGAGTCGGATGATAAAAATCACCCCCGAAGGCAACGAAACGCCGCAAAGCATAAAACGCGATGCTGAAAATATGGGCGGACTGGAAGCGCTGATTGCGCGCGCTCATGCTGATGCTACCAGTGGACCCGCCACCAAAGAGCGCGGGATTCCGCCGGTTGAGCGCTGGAACCCTTCGTTTTGCGGTGATCTGGATATGGAAATCCTTGCCGATGGCACATGGTTCTATATGGGAACACCGATTGGCCGCCCGCAGCTTGTTCGACTGTTTTCGACGGTGTTGCGCAAGGATGAAGACGGTAAAACCTATCTTGTAACCCCGGTGGAAAAAATTGGCATTCGGGTGGAGGACGCGCATTTCATTGCTGTTGAAATGCAGGTCTCTGGCGAGGGTGAGGCACAGAAACTGACTTTCCGCACCAATGTCGGTGATGTTGTCGAAGTCGATGCTGAGCATCCGTTGCGCTTTGTCGTTGATGATGAAAGCGGCGGTCTTAAACCCTATATCACTATGCGTGGACGACTTGAGGCGCTGGTCGGACGTGCGGTTATGTATGATCTGGTGGCATTGGGCGAAGAGATTGAGGTTGATGGCGTGACCATGTTTGCAGTGCGCTCGAATGGAACGGTTTTCCCGATGATGCCTGCGGATGCGCTGGAGGCTGCATTGCATGAATGAGCATGTGCAAAGCCTGTTTTCCGCGAATGATTTTGCGCAACGCGTACGTCACTGGAAGCCGGATCATGACGATCTGACGGGTGATCATTTGCTCAATCCGGACTTCACGCAATCTATGGTCACATCGAAAATGCGCGATGCGGCTGTGCTGGTGCCAGTGGTGGATCGCGGGCCGGAAGCAACTCTGCTGCTCACGCGGCGCACGGAAAAGTTGCGCCAACATTCCGGCCAGATTGCGTTTCCGGGCGGCGCCATAGATCCGGAGGACGGAACGGCGGAAAATGCAGCGCTGCGCGAGGCCAATGAGGAAATCGGGCTGATTGCTGATCGGGCGGAGATCATCGGGCATATGCCGCGCTATCTCACGGGCAGCGGCTTTTCCATTACCCCGGTTCTGGCGGTGGTCAATACGCCTTTTGACGTGTATCCGAACCCGGACGAGGTTGCGGATATTTTCGAAGTGCCACTTTCATTCCTGATGAACCCGGCCAATCACCGGCGCGAAAGCCGGTTGTTTAATGGTCAGGAACGCTTTTATTACGCAATGCCATATCACGAACGATTCATCTGGGGCGTGACCGCAGGTATCATTCGCGGACTTTATGAAAGGCTCTACCGTTGAGCGATACAGTGAATATTTCTGACAAGGCCAGCTGGCTTCATGCAAAGCCATTACAGGCGCTTTTTGCCGCTTTTAATCGCGACGGTGGTGAAGTGCGCGTGGTGGGCGGTGCTGTTCGCAATACGCTGCTCGGAACAGCTGTCAGCGATATTGATCTTGCCACGACCCATCTACCCGAAGATACGGTGCGACTGGCAAAAGAAGCGGGTTTTAAGCCTGTGCCAACCGGCATTGAGCATGGCACTGTAACAGTGGTTATTCATGGTCAGCCATTTGAAGTGACGACCTTGCGTAAGGACGTTGAGACCGATGGCCGTCATGCAAAGGTGGCATTTGGAACCGACTGGAAAGCGGATGCCGAACGGCGTGATTTTACCATCAATGCGCTCTATGCAACGGCCAATGGCGATGTGATCGATTATGTTGGCGGTCTTGCCGATATTGAAACAAAGACTCTGCGCTTTATTGGCGATGCGGAAGAACGTATTCGCGAAGACTATCTGCGCATTTTGCGGTTCTTTCGGTTCTTTGCGTGGTATGGAACAGGGCGACCTGAAACGGAAGGCCTGCGTGCCAGCGCACGGCTGAAAGACGGCCTTGAGCAACTGTCTGCCGAGCGCGTCTGGGCGGAACTTAAAAAGCTTCTGGCCGCACCTGATCCTTCGCGCTCGCTGCTCTGGATGCGGCAGTCGGGCGTGCTGAGTGCCATTCTGCCGGAAAGCGAAAAATGGGGCATAGATTCCATTCATGGCCTCGTGCGCACGGAAGCCGATCTTGGCTGGCCAGTTGATGCGCTTTTGCGGCTTGAAAGCATTGTTCCGCCGGATGCGGCACGCATGACGGAACTGGGCAAGCGGCTGAAAATGTCGAATGCCGAGCGTGCGCGGCTTGAAGCATGGGCGAGGGCGGACGCTGTTAAGTCTGAGACTTCCGAGCAGGCGTTGAAGAAACTTATTTATCGCGGCAGTTCGCAGGCGATACAAGATCGCATCCGGCTTGCTTATGCATCGGCGCGTCAGGAAGCGGCCTCCAGCGACGACGCGATGATCCGTGCTGGCGGCTATTCGCGGCTGCTTGAAATGACGGAAAAATATGAGCCTCTGGTCTTTCCGGTGACGGGTAGCGATCTTCTGGAACTTGGCATTGAAAAAGGTCCGGGACTTGGTGAAGTGCTGCGCAACCTCGAAACTTTATGGATTGACTCCGGTTTTAGTCTTGACCGCGAAACGCTTCTGGACAAACTTGATCGCAATAAAATGAACGGCTGATGACTTGTAAAATTCAGCCATAGTTTCATTAACTTATGATCGAATGTTTTTTAGTTTGTTTTGAAAGCGTCTTGGCATGTCCAATCCTGATACATCGACTTCGCAGAGTGCTTCTTCTGATCCCAAGCAGAATTTCGGCACGCAAGGCATTGCGCCAATGGAGCGTCCGGGTGCGGTAACGCGTTTCTTCATGGGTATCGTTGCATGGGCGGAGCGGCTTAATCTGAAATATGCCAAGCTCGGCAATCCGCCCGTTTATGACAATGCGACATTCCCGTGGGCGGCAGAGGTTGAGAAGGCCTATCCGGCAATTCGTGCGGAACTGGAAAAGGTGTTGCTGCGCCAGAGCGAGCTGCCATCGTTTCAGGATATTTCGTCAGACGTGAAGACAATCTCGACTGACAACCATTGGAAGACATTCTTCCTGTTGGGCTTCGGTGTGAAGTCTGAGCAGAATGTCAAAGCATGTCCGAACACATGGAATGCTGTGCAGCATATTCCGGGTCTGACGACTGCTATGTTTTCGATTTTCGAGCCGGGTAAGCATCTGCCGCCGCATCGCGGTCCATATAATGGCGTGCTGCGCCTGCATATGGGCATGATCGTTCCGGAGCCTGCCGATAAGCTTGCCATCCGCGTGGATAAGCAGATTTGTCATTGGCAGGAAGGCAAGGTCCTGATTTTCGACGATGCCTATGAGCATGAGGCATGGAACCACACCGAGCATACGCGTGTGGTGCTGTTTGTGGATTTTGTGAAGCCGCTGAAATTCCCGGCGCGTTTCGTCAACTGGGCGCTGATGAATTTGGCGATTTTCACCCCTTTCATCAAAGAAGGGCTGGATAACCACAACGAGTGGGAAAAGAAGTTCTATGCGCAGGCTGAAAAGCTTCGCAATCAGCCAAAGGCATAAGGCCTATGCTAGTGAGAGACGAGAAAGCGGGCGACGAGACAGCTATTCGCAATCTCACGCAGATGGCCTTTTTGCATGCACCACATAGCAACCAGAAAGAAGCAGATATTGTCGATGGGCTTCGTTTGGCATCTGCCCTAACTGTGTCGCTGGTTGCAGAAGAACATAATGACCTTGTTGGCCATGTGGCTTTCTCGCCGGTTCTTATCAACGGTGAGGATCTCGGCTGGTATGGACTTGGTCCGGTATCCGTTTCGCCCGAAAGGCATGGCCAGAGGATTGGCAGTACATTGATCCGTGATGGGCTTTCGCGACTGCAAGAGGCGGGAGCCAAGGGCTGCGTGCTGCTTGGTGATCCAGGTTATTATCAACGCTTTGGCTTTAAGGCAGATGACAGGCTAAAACTTCCCGGTGTACCGGCCGAGTATTTTCAGTGCCTGTCTTTTAATGGCGAGATACCAATAGGCGAAGTGAGCTATCACGCAGCGTTTAACGCATAAAGAAAAGGCCGGAAAATCCGGCCCTTTGTTTTAATAAATGTTACGGCCACTTCACCACTGGCGGCATGGACGAGAGAATGGAATTCACATTGCCGCCAGTCTTTAGACCAAAGATCGTACCACGATCATAAAGCAGATTGAACTCCACATAACGTCCGCGACGGATAAGCTGTTCTTCGCGATCCTGCGGCGTCCAGTCTTTGTTGAAATTCTGGCGTACAAGATGCGGATAGACGACAGAGAAGCCACGACCCACATCGCGGGTGAAAGCGAAGTCCTTGTCCCAGCCGCCCTGTTCTTCGGATGAATGCAGCCAGTCATAGAAGATGCCGCCAATGCCACGCCCTTCATCGCGATGCGGCAGGAAGAAATATTCGTCGCACCATTCTTTCAGGCGCTGGTAATCGACAATGTCTTTGTGCTTTTCGCAGATGAAGCGGAAAGCTTTGTGGAAGGCCAGCGTGTCCGGGTCTTCCTGCGTGCGGCGACGATCAAGTACAGGGGTGAGGTCAGCACCACCACCAAACCACTGGCGCGAGGTCACGACCATGCGCGTGTTCATATGAACGGCTGGCACATTCGGGTTCTGCGGATGCGCGATCAATGAAATTCCGCTGGCCCAATAGCGCGGGTCTTCTTCGGCACCCGGTATTTGTTTGCGAAATTCCGGGGTGAATTCGCCATGCACTGTCGAGACGTGGACGCCGACTTTTTCAAAGACGCGGCCATGCATAATGGACATAACGCCACCGCCGCCGTTGCCTTCATCCTTCTGCCATGGGGTGCGGACAAAGCGGCCTGGTTCCTGATCAGAAAGCTGGCCCTGCAAGTCGTCTTCAAGCTGCTCGAAGCTCGCGCAGATACGATCGCGCAGTTCTTCAAACCAGTTTTGAGCAGCTAGTTTTTTCTCTTCGATATCTTGCGGGATGATTGCCGGAATTTCGTCGCGCTGCATTTTTGTATCCTCTCACGCAATGTATCGTCATCGTTTTATATAAATGAGACTTAGCAAAGTCCTGTGCGCTGGCATAGCGCGAACACAAGATGAGTGGCAGGGGCAATTTCCTCTCCCCAAGAAAAGACTCGTCATAGGCGTGTTGCTTGCCTATCTTAATCCCTGAAGGGATCGTAAATTTCCCTATAGGGAGGCAATTGCATGAAAGCATCACCGCCCAAACCGCCGCTTGAAGGCTTGCGCAAGCAGCTTGAAAAAGGCCGCGCGAACAAAAGTCGACTCCCGCGTGATGGCTTTGTCCGTGAGACATTTGCCCTGCCGCGACAGGCTGCACGCGATAAGGCACGTGAATGGTTCGAGAGTTTTCCGAAAGCTGCCTATTGGACTGAAATCGAGAGCTGGTGCGAACGGCCTGATGATGTGATCGAATTCACAATGCGGCGCTTGCCAACCTCGGATTAGAGAACTGATTCAATTTCCGACGCTAAGTCTTTGAACTCAGATTCAAATTAGCCATTTCGAGATAACGCGCATCTGTATCCGAAAACCGCTTCACACTTTTCGGGATGCGCTCGCAAAAAAAGCGCCTTCCGATATTATCGAAAGGCGCTTTGATTTTTGAGTCGTTATAGCATTACCGACTTACTTGGCGTCAGTCTGCGGTGCCTGTTCCCACGACTTCCAATCCTTGATGATGCTGTCTGCATAGGTCTTGCCAACGCGATAGGCATTGGTTGTGGCCAGCGGGAAACCGCCTGATTTTGCTGCAAGCGATTCCGCTGCGGTCTGGTCCTTGCCCTGACGATCAAAGTTTGAAGAGGTGCGCAGAAGGGCCACGCGATTGAAGTCGAGCTTGCCTGCATCGCCTGCGCGCTTGAGCGCGGTCAGCGTGGCATTGTCTTCCATCTGCGAGGTGCAATATTCGCCCTTGCCCTCGGTCAAGAGCTTGGTCCACTGTTCGGTTGCTTCGCCAAGCTTGGTGCCGTGCCAATAAGTGTCAGCCGATGCGGTGTCGCAGATCGTTACTTTTGGTGCGCTGGTTGCAGCTTCTTGCGTGTAATGCTTGCGATATTCCTTCGCATCATCGCTGTCGAGAAGCTCAACGCCTTTGGTTGTTGCCAGTGCATAATCGGCAAGCTTACCGTTAAGTTCGAAAACTTCTGTGCCTGCTGCCCATTTTGGCTTTTCGCCCGGCTTTGATCCGCCAAGACCGAAGAAGTCTGTTGGCCAGCCTTCAGGAGCTTCACGAATATCAATGCGGTGGTTCAAGTTCGCATCGACGGCGTATTTCGCCCAATGGGCAGAACCAAGTGTGCCGTGCTTTGGATCAACGCCTGCAATGCCCGCGATCAGGAAATAGGTGTGCTTGAGGTCAAGCTTATCGCTCAGTGCCATGGCAGCAACCGCACTTGCGGCATTAGCAAAGCCCATGGCGGTGGTCATGTGGCAGAGGCCTTCCGCCGTGCAATCGATTTCGGGATATTCAGGACTTAGACCTGCAAGCTTGATCTTCTGCGTGAATTTTTCACCTTCCAGCCATGGCTTTGCTTCTTCGCCAAACATGGTGATGACCATGACCTTTGGCGAAATGGTCTCGGAAGCCTGCGCGAATGCTGGTGCAGCGAGTGCGGTCGCAAGAAGCGAAGCCGACAAAGTAAGGGTGCGGAACGATGGTTTCATTTCAGATAGAACCTTTCTGGCCGGATATTGGAATTGTTTATTCTGTGCTGCCGGCAAGATTGCGGCGCATTCAAATCTGCTTCGGGAACTGATTCCGTTTCTTCTCTTATGGGACTGAAAAAGAATCACTTTCGAGGTTTTGCTGGCGCATAGCTTCGCCTGCTGTAAGTGCTACAGAAACCGCAAGATTGAGGGAGCGCGCACCCGGTACCATCGGGATGATCAGCCGCGCATCGGCGATGTCCTGAATGCTGTCTGGAACACCGGCAGACTCCCGCCCAAACAGAAGAATGTCATTCTCCTGAAACTGATAAGTCGTGTAGGGAACAGCTGCCTTAGTGGAAAGCAGCACCAGTCGCTTGCCTGCCTGAAGACGCCAGTCATTGAACTGCTGCCAGTTGGCGTGGCGGGTGAGGGCTGCCTGTTCGAGATAATCCATGCCGGCGCGTTTCAGCGAGCGGTCCGAGACGTCGAAGCCCGCAGGCTCGATAAGGTCCACCGCGAAGCCGAGGCAAGCGGCCATGCGCAGAATGGTTCCGGTGTTGCCGGGAATGTCAGGCTGGTAAAGGGCAATGCGCAGATCCATACAAGCCGGGTAGCCCACAAATCGGTGGGCTGCAAGAGTAGAGCTTTGCTGAAACGCTCGCATCAACACATCTCTGCGCAGCTATGTGTTGCGAATTTGGCTTATTCACAGATCACAAAAATATTCCCTTTTTGTTCCTGTTGTTGTCTTTCAAATTTTATAGGGTGCACGTAAAAGGGACACCATGTTTACATGGTTTGAAAAACGACTCGATGCTTATCCCGAAGAGCCTCCGCGTGAACCACCGCGCGGGCTCGTAGCCTTTTGCATGTATTACACCCGTGGCTCATGGCCGTGGATTATCGGCATGGCTATTTTCACGACACTGATTGCAATTATCGAAGTGTCTCTGTTTGCCTTTATGGGCAATATAGTCGACTGGCTTTCGCACCAGTCGCGCGAGACATTTCTGAGCAATGAAGGCTGGCGGCTTTCGCTGATTGCAGGCGTTGTGCTGGTCATCCTGCCGGGCGTGGTGCTGATCCATTCGCTGCTCATTCATCAGACATTGCTCGGCAATTATCCGATGCGTGTGCGCTGGCTGATGCATCGCTATCTGATCCGTCAGTCGATGTCGTTCTTTCAGGACGAGTTTGCCGGACGTATCTCGACCAAGCTGATGCAGACAGCGCTCGCCGTTCGTGAAACGGTGATGAAGCTTCTCGACGTGCTCAATTACGTGATCGTCTATTTCGCTGGAACGCTGTTTATCGCAGCCTCAGCCGATATTGTTCTGATGATCCCGTTTGCGGTGTGGCTTGGCGTTTACATGATCCTGCTTCGCTTCTTCATTCCGCGCTTGCGGGTGATTTCGGAACAGCAGGCGGATGCGCGGTCGTCCATGACGGGTCGTATTGTTGATAGCTATACCAACATAGCGACCGTGAAGCTGTTCTCGCATTCAAGCCGCGAAGAGTCATACGTCAAAGAAAGTCTTGATGGCTTTTTGGGTACTGTGCATCGCCAGATGCGTATGATCACGATGTTCCACTTCACGCTCTATCTGTCGAATTGCATTCTGCTTTTCGCGGTGGGTTTGATCGGCATTAATCTCTGGATGAACTCGTCGATTTCTGTCGGCGCTGTGGCCGTTGGTATTGGCCTTGTGTTGCGTCTCAACGGCATGTCGCAATGGATCATGTGGGAAATGTCGGCGCTGTTCGAGAATATTGGCACAGTCGAAGATGGCATCACCACGATTTCGCGCGCGCATGAAGTTGTCGACGTTCCGAATGCACCTGTCTTGCAGGTAAGCCAAGGTGCGCTCGATTTCGATAAGATTGGCTTTCACTACGGCAAAGGCAAAGGCGTTATCGAAGGCCTGTCGCTTGACATTAAGCCGGGCCAGAAAATCGGTCTTGTCGGGCGTTCCGGTGCGGGTAAATCCACGCTGGTCAATCTGTTGCTGCGTTTCTACGATCTGGAGAAGGGCCGCATCCTGATTGACGGGCAGGATATCTCCAAAGTCAAACAGGATTCGCTGCGCGCAAGTATCGGTATGGTGACGCAGGATACATCGCTGCTACATCGCTCCGTGCGTGAGAACATCATGTATGGTCGCCCGGATGCGAGTGAGGAAATGGTTGAGCGAGCTATTCGTCTGGCACAGGCTGACCAGTTCATTCCTTTGCTGACCGATGCCAAAGGTCGGCGCGGACTGGATGCCCATGTCGGTGAACGCGGCGTGAAACTTTCGGGTGGTCAGCGCCAGCGTATCGCGATTGCGCGTGTGATGCTCAAAGATGCGCCGATCCTCATTTTGGACGAAGCAACCTCTGCGCTCGACTCAGAAGTGGAAGCGGCCATTCAGGACAGCCTCAACACGCTGATGGAAGGCAAAACCGTTATCGCGATTGCGCATCGTCTTTCGACCATCGCAGCCCTTGATCGTCTCGTGGTGATGGATAAGGGCCAAATTGTTGAAGATGGCACGCATGAGGAACTTGTAGCGCTCGGTGGCATTTATGCTGGACTATGGGCGCGTCAGTCGGGCGGCTTCCTTGGCTTTGACGAGCAGGGCGAAGCTGAACTGACACAGTAAGGAATATGCAATTGATGAAAGCGGTTTACAGCCTGTTCGAGCGCTGGGTTGATCCCTTCCGCGAACCGGACAAGCTCAGACCGCCTTCAACAACGCTGGCCTTTCTCTGGCATTATGCGCGTCAGGCCAAATGGCCGCTTGCAACGGCACTGGCTGTTGGCGGTCTTGCGCCACTGGTTGAGGCAGGGCTGTTTTATTTCACCGGCAGGCTGGTCGATATTCTTGATCAGGCCGGTCGTGCAGGTGTGGAGCGAAGCTGGTCAGAACTGTTTCAGGCGGCTGGCCCGGAACTGCTGTTCATGGCGGTAACGGTTCTCGTCATCCGATTTGTGGTGACAGCGCTGACGACGATGCTCGAAGGCCAGACGCTTTCGCCGGGTTTCTATAATATGATCCGCTGGCAGGCGAATTCCTATGTCCAGCGACAGTCCTACGCCTTCTTTCAGAATGATTTTGCCGGACGTATCGCCACCAAGGTCTGGCAGGCCGGACAGGCGGCAGGTGATCTGATTGAAAGTCTCATTCAGGTCGTCTGGTTTATGGCGATCTATAGCATCACGACGCTGGTTCTGGTCGGGCAGCTCGACTGGCGCTTGGCCGCGGCAGTCATTGTCTGGATCGTGGCTTTTGGCTTAATCGCACGGCACTATCTTCCGCGCATCCGAAAGAATGCGGAAGCGTCTGCTGAAGCGGGATCGATGATCAATGGGCGCATCGTCGATAGCTATTCGAACATTCAGACGATCAAGCTTAATACCGTTGATGATGACGAGCGCTACATGCGTGAAGGCTTCACGCGCTATCTCGCGGCAGTCTTTCCATTCATGCGCTCACTGACAGGCGTGCGACTTGCTATGACAGCCCTTTCGGGCGTTATGATTGTGGTGATTGCGGGCATCACTATCGATTTGTGGACAAAAAACGCGATCACCGTCGGGCAGGTCTCCTTCACGCTGGGTTTGATCCTGCGTCTCAATATGCTGCTTGGCCGGTTGATGATGCAGTTAAACGGTATGCTGCGGCAGCTCGGGCTGATCGAAAACTCGATGAAGCTTTTGTCTGCACCGCTTGGTCTGGAAGATAAGCGCGACGCAAAGCCATTGCTTATTACGGATGCACGGATCGATATACAGAATGTCACTTTCCATTATGGCAAAGCTGCAGGTGTTCTGGATAACATCAACTTTTCCATCAAGGGTGGCGAGCGTATCGGGCTGGTGGGGCACTCCGGTGCCGGTAAGTCCACACTCGTCAATCTGATCCTGCGGCTCTACGATGTTGAGAAGGGTGCGATCCTCGTTGATGGGCAGGATGTGCGTGATGTGACGCAAGCCTCACTGCGGCGCGCTTTTGCGGTCGTCAGTCAGGAAACGGCACTGTTGCATCGCTCATTGCGCGATAACATCATGCTGGCGCGCGATGATGCGACCGATGACGATCTTGCGGAGGCCGCACGACAGGCAGAGGCGGACGAGTTCATTGCAAGGCTTGAAGACTTCAACGGCCGCAAATCCTTTGATGCCTTTGTGGGTGAGCGTGGCGTCAAGCTATCGGGTGGTCAGCGTCAGCGTATTGCGATTGCGCGCGCTATTTTGAAAAATGCACCAATCCTTATTCTGGATGAAGCCACATCAGCGCTCGACTCAGAGGTTGAAGCTTCCATTCAGGAGAACCTGCGTCAGCTCATGGACGGCAAGGCCGTGATCGCAATCGCACATCGGCTTTCAACAATTGCAGCGCTTGATCGTTTGATTGTTATGGACAAGGGGCGCATTGCCGAAGAGGGCACGCATGATGAGCTTATCGCGCAGGGTGGCATTTATGCAGGCCTCTGGGCGCGGCAATCCGGCGGTTTTCTGGGCATCGATCGCTAATTTAGGCCTATTTGCAGCATCATAAAAACCTCCGCGCAAAGTGAGATTTGCGCGGAGGTTTTTGTTTGGCAGCGATTTAAAGATCGCAAAAACGCTCCCTGCGACATGGTGCCGTCCCTTAGGCTTGGCGTCTGGACAAGGCATTTCAACCTGCCTACACCTTAATGTTGAGATGGAGGGAATTTCGTTCTGCAAGCACTTGTAGAACTGCAATTTGCGTGTGAGCGCAAAGGGCGGGACCGCTTTTGCGCAGGTGCACGAAGGACGAGGGGAGTTATCAATTGAATATCCAGGTTAAAAAGGAATTGGCACGTGAGCGCACACGACACGGCTGAGCCGACACGACGTGATTTTTTGTATATTGCGACGGGAATGGCCGGTGTCGTTGCTGTCGGTGGACTGGCATGGCCGTTTATCGACCAGATGCGTCCCGATGCTTCGACACTCGCAGCAGCGTCTATTGAGGTCGATGTATCTTCGCTCGAAGAAGGAGCATCCATGACCGTCAAGTGGCGCGGCAAGCCAATTTTCATTCGCAATCGTACCGCTAAGGAAATTGAAGACGCCAAGGTTACAGCCTTGACCGATCTCAAAGACATTGCTGCTCGCAATGCCAATCTTCCTTTGGATGCAGAAGCGACAGACGTCGCGCGTTCGGCAGGTGAAGGCAAGGAAAACTGGATCGTCATGGTCGGCGTTTGTACGCACCTTGGCTGTGTGCCGCTCGGTGAATCCGGGTCATTTGGTGGCTGGTTCTGCCCATGCCACGGTTCGACCTATGACACCGCCGGTCGTATCCGCAGCGGTCCAGCGCCGGAAAACATGTACATTCCAGAATATGCATTCGCTTCCGATACGGTCATCAGGATCGGCTAAACAGATCTTGGGGAGATAAAATATGAGTGGTCATCACTCCACATATACGCCCTCGACCGGCATCGAGAAATGGGTCGACGAGCGGCTACCTTTGCCGCGTCTTGTCTATGATTCATTTGTTGCCTATCCGACACCGCGTAATCTGAACTACATGTACACTTTCGGTGGCATTCTGAGCTTCATGCTCATTGCCCAGATTTTGACCGGCATTGTGCTGGCGATGCATTATGCGGCTGAAACGACGATTGCGTTCAATTCGGTCGAAAAGATCATGCGCGATGTCAATTCCGGTTGGCTGCTGCGCTATATGCATGCGAACGGCGCGTCATTCTTCTTTATCGCTGTTTATCTTCATATTGCCCGTGGTCTTTACTATGGTTCCTACAAGGCTCCACGTGAGCTTTTGTGGATTCTCGGCGTGGTCATCTTCCTGCTGATGATGGCAACTGCCTTCATGGGCTATGTGCTTCCATGGGGCCAGATGTCCTTCTGGGGTGCAACAGTTATCACGGGCTTCTTCACGGCCTTTCCGGTGATAGGCGAACCGATCCAGCAATTGCTGCTCGGTGGCTTTGCGGTTGATAATCCAACGCTTAACCGCTTTTTCTCGCTGCATTACCTGCTGCCGTTCATGATTGTGGGCGTTGTTATCCTGCACGTCTGGGCGTTGCATGTAACAGGCCAGACCAACCCGACTGGCATCGAAGTTAAATCGAAGACCGATACGCTGCCGTTCACGCCTTATGCGACCATCAAGGACGCTTTCGGTGCGCTCGTCTTCTTCATCTTCTTCGCTTATTTCGTCTTCTACATGCCGAACTTCCTCGGTCACCCGGATAACTATATTCAGGCTGACTCGCTGAAAACACCGGCGCATATCGTGCCTGAATGGTACTTCCTGCCTTTCTACGCGATGCTGCGTGCGATTACTTTCAACATTGGCCCGATCGACTCTAAGCTTGGTGGCGTTCTGGTGATGTTTGGTTCGATTGCGATCCTGTTTGTCGTGCCATGGCTCGATACATCGAAGGTGCGCTCGGCTGTTTACCGTCCTTGGTTCAAGCTGTTCTTCTGGCTGTTCGTGATCAACGCGATTTTCCTTGGCTGGTTGGGTTCGCGTCCTGCGGAAGGCACATACACGCTGTTGGCGCAGTTTGGCACGCTTTACTACTTCGCATTCTTCATCGTCATCATGCCGATCCTTGGATTGGTTGAAAAGCCGAAGCGCCTGCCGAACTCGATTACCGAGGCAGTGCTTGAGAAGAGCGAAAGCAAGGCTGAGATTACCCCAGTGGAAATCAAAGGCTGAAGCGCGAGATGAAGGACGTAACAATGAAAAACATCCTCAAGAGTTTCGCTGCTTTCGGTATTGCTCCGCTGGTGGCACTTGGTGTGACGATGGGTGGTGCATTTGCTGCCGGTGGCGGCGAGGGGGAACCTGAGCATTATCCTATCCATCATCCAAAGCAGGAAAGCTGGAGCTTTTCAGGCCCATTCGGTACTTATGACAAGGGACAGCTTCAGCGCGGTCTTAAGGTTTATAAGGAAGTGTGTGCTGCCTGTCATTCGATGAACCTTGTCGCTTTCCGCAATCTGGAAGCGCTTGGTTATTCGCCGGATCAGGTGAAGGCTTTTGCTGCGGAATATGAAGTTACAGACGGTCCGAATGCAGATGGTGAAATGTTCACCCGTAAGGCTATTGCGACAGACCATTTTCCGTCGCCATTTCCGAACGTGAATGCTGCTGCCGCTGCCAATAATGGTGCGGCGCCGCCAGACTTCTCGCTGATTGCCAAGGCGCGTGCAGTGGAACGTGGCTTCCCGACGTTCATCTTCGACATATTCACGCAATATGCCGAAGCTGGACCGGATTATATCCACGCGCTTTTGACCGGCTATGATGAACAGCCGCCAGCAGGTATGCAGGTTGCTGAAGGCACCCATTATAACCCTTACTTCATTGCGGGTAAGTCGCTGGCCATGGCTAAGCCGCTAAGCGATGATCAGGTGACTTATGATGACGGCTCGCCACAAACGGTTGACCAGTATGCGCATGACGTTTCGGCATTTCTGATGTGGGCTGCTGAGCCGCATCTGGAGCAGCGTAAGAAGACCGGCTTTAGGGTCATTATTTTTCTGATCCTGTTTGCGGGCCTTGTTTACATCGCCAAGCGTTCGATCTGGTCGAATGTAAAGCACTGATTGATCAATCAGACTGTTGAAAAGGGCGCCGCGAGGCGCCCTTTTTGTTGGATGAGTATCACAAGTTGCTCAAAAGAACGGGAAGCCGCTTGGCGCGCTCTCCATATCGTGGTTGAAGAGTGGGCAATACAATGATTGGGCCGAAGCCATAAGCTTCTCCTCTGAAAGGACTGAAAATGGAATCGACGCTCAAAACCACTTTGAAAGACGCGATCAGAACAATTCCTGATTATCCTAAGCCGGGTGTCCAGTTCCGTGATGTCACCACACTGATGGGTGACGCACAGGCGTTCCGTCGTGCGGTTGATGAATTGGTTTATCCTTTTGCTGGTAACAAGGTCGATAAGGTCGCAGGAATTGAAGCACGCGGTTTCATTCTCGGCGGCGCAATCGCGCATCAGCTTTCGGCGGGTTTTGTGCCGATCCGCAAAAAGGGTAAACTGCCACGCGATACCGTGCGGATTGCTTACAGCCTTGAATATGGCATTGATGAAATGGAAATGCATCGCGATGCCATCGAGAAGGGTGAGCGTATCATTCTGGTCGATGATCTGATTGCAACTGGTGGCACCGCCGAAGCTGCGGCGAAGCTTCTTTTGCAGATGGGTGCCAACATCGTTGCGGCCTGCTTCATCATTGATCTGCCGGACCTTGGCGGACGCAAGAAGCTCGAAGCACTTGGCGTCCCGGTGCGTACGCTTGTGGAATTCGAAGGCGATTGAGTCGCAAAAACCCGCAGAAAAACGGCCCGGAATTGCTCCGGGCCTTTTTTGTTAAGCGGGCAGCTTCACCATAGCGGCATTGTCGAATGACAAAACCTTGTTGCCGTTTTGGTTGTACGCGGTGCTGCTCATGTTAAGCATCGACCAGCCGGGACGCGATCCAAGCGGACGTACAGAATGGACCGTTCGCTTGTAGGTGATTGTATCACCAGCATAGACCGGACGTAGCCATTTGAGGTTCTCAAAGCCGGGTGAGGGGCCAAATGTCGGCGGGACCTCGCCGAGCTTCATCGCATCTTTGGTTGCCTCAACGATGGATGCCACATTGAGCTTCATGAACACTGCCGTTGTATGCCAGCCCGATGCACAGAGGCCGCCGAGTACGCTATTCTTGGCCGCTTCCGCATCTAGATGAAACGGCTGCGGGTCAAACTTTGAGGCGAAGTGAATGATTTCTTCTGCGGTGAATGTATAGCTGCCGATGGAAAGTTCTTCGCCGAGATGGTCTTCGATAAAACTCATGCGGCATCTCCTTCGCGCTCAGGATTGCGAAGGCCGACCATGGCCGTATGCTGAAGCTCGCAAACCACCTCGCCACGCTGATTGACGATCTCGTTATGGACTGTGAGGAATCCGACATTCGGTATGGATTTAGAGCGGCGACGATCAAGTACTGTTGAGCAGCCGCTCAGTGTGTCGCCTGCTAGCACTGGTCGCTTCCAGCGGTTGAATTCAATGCCGGGGCTGCCTTGTGAAGTCGAATCTTTGAGATAGGCATCCCAGACCATGCGCATGAAAAGCGACACTGTATGCCAGCCCGAAGCAGCGAGGCCTCCAAGGAGGCTTGCCTTGCCTGCTTCTTCATCAAGATGAAAAGGCTGCGGATCGAACTCACGGGCGAATTCGATAATCTCTTCTTTGGTGAGAGTGCGCGGACCGAAGGGAAGCTTCAGTCCTTGCGTGAAATCTTCATACGCATATTTAGGCGTCTTGTCAGTCAATCCGGTCTCCTCCCACCAGAGCGGCGAAGGCCGCTCTGTTTCTTTGCCTGCGCATGTCTTAATCCCATCGTAGCGGGATTAGAATATCAGTCCAGTGGACTGATTTCCCCGCGAAGGCGGTTCCCACTTTTGGGAGACATGCGTAGAAAAAAGGCCGCTATTTTGTAGCGGCCTTTGTTTTATCAGGTATTGAAGCGGAACAGCATCACATCGCCGTCATGGACGATGTATTCCTTGCCTTCGTCCCGCGCTTTCCCTGCTTCCTTTGCGCCGACTTCACCATTGAACTTGATGTAGTCTTCATACGCAATTGTCTGCGCACGAATGAAGCCGCGCTCGAAATCCGTATGGATGACGCCAGCTGCGCCCGGAGCCTTGGTGCCACGACGGATAGTCCATGCGCGGGTTTCCTTCGGTCCTGCCGTGAAATAGGTGATCAGGTCAAGAAGCTTGTAGCCCGCACGAATGAGGCGGTCGAGACCCGGCTCTTCAAGGTTCATGGCGTCGAGATATTCTTTGGCTTCTTCGTCAGCGAGCTGAGCGACTTCGGCTTCAATAGCTGCCGAGATGATGACACTCTGCGCACCCTGTTCGTTGGACATTTTTTCGACAGCAGCGCTGTACTCATTGCCTTTCGCTGCGTCGCTTTCGGCAACATTGCAGACATAAAGCACTGGCTTTGAGGTCAGCAGGTTCAAGCCCTTGAGGATCAGCAGATCGTCTGGCGCAATATCTTTAAGCATCAAGCGAACCGGCTTGCCATTTTGCAGCAGTTCCAGTGCCTGTTCCATCACCGGCAGAACCGTCGTTGCTTCCTTGTCCTTCGACGAAGCGCGCTTACGGATCTGCACGATGCGGCGTTCAATGCTTTCAAGATCCGACAGCATCAGTTCTGTTTCAACGGTTTCAGCGTCCGATACAGGGTCGATACGGCCTTCAACATGCGTAATGTCGTCGTCTACAAAACAACGCAGAACATGCACGATGGCATCGACTTCGCGGATATTGGCGAGGAACTGATTGCCCAGACCTTCGCCCTTCGAGGCGCCGCGTACGAGACCAGCAATATCAACAAAGTTGATGCGGGTCGGAATAATTTCCTTCGAGCCTGCAATTTTTGCAATGCCACTCTGGCGTGGGTCAGGCACCGCCACTTCGCCCGTATTTGGCTCAATGGTGCAGAATGGATAGTTTGCAGCCTGTGCTGCTGCCGTCTTGGTCAGAGCGTTGAAAAGCGTGGACTTGCCAACATTAGGCAGACCGACGATGCCGCATTTGAAACCCATGATATTCGTCCCTTATCGCTTGACGCGGTAAATTGAGCGCACGGCGCCATTATGAAGCGCCTTGGCGGATTGCAACTCCAGCCAGTGGCGTGATGATTTTTTGAAAGCCGGTTTGCCGCTTCCCAGTATGACCGGAATAGTTCCTATATCGATGATGTCAAGCAGTCCGGCATCGAGAAATTGCCGCGCCAGATCGCCGCCGCCCATGAGCCATATAGGGCCATCCGCTCCCATGGCTTGCAACTTCGCGATCAGTTCATCCGGCGTACCAGCCATCGTGACGGTATTTGCTGGCAAATTGTCGAATGTCTGATGGGTTGCAACGACGACTGGCAGCGAGCCATAAGGCCATTCCGGTACCAAGCCGACAACATCAAATGTCTCGCGCCCCATGACTATCCCAGTGATGCCGCTCATGAATTCATCGAAGCCAAAGCCATCGTCCGGCGGAAATTGTTCCAGCCAGTCAAAACTGCCGTCATCATTGGCAATGAAGCCATCGAGACTCATGGCGAACATGTAAACGACATCGCTCATGGTTTAGTCCTTCTTGCCGAGCAGCTTTTTCAGCATTTCAGCCATTGGGCCGCTTGCCGGAATGTTCGGCTTGGCTGCGTTCTGACGCGCCTGTCGAATGTGGCTCTGTGCTTTTGGCGGTGCTTTTGCTGCTTGTGCAGGATCAGCCTTGAACCCACTGGGACGCTGATTGCCGTCGCCCATAGCAACCGCTACGCGGTTCATGAAGCTGTTGTCTTCTTTTTTAGCGAGTAAGCTAATGTTGTCGGAAATGGCGCCGAACAACTTATCCAGCAATTCACTATCGACCTTAGCAAAATCGCCAAGGACGTAATTGTGCACCAGTTCCTTCGCGCCGGGATGCCCGATGCCAAGACGCATACGGCGATAGTCTTTACCGCCGTCGAACGTCTGCACATGCGCGTCAATAGATTTGATGCCGTTATGACCACCAGAGCCGCCGCCAGTCTTGATGCGCAGCTTTGCAGGCGCAAGATCAAGCTCGTCATAAATCACAACGAGATCGGCAGAGGTCAGCTTGTAGAAGCGCATGGCTTCGCCAATCGACTGGCCAGAAAGGTTCATGAAGGTCATTGGCTTGATGAGAAGCACTTTTTCGCCATCAATCACGCCATCGGCGATCTCGGCTTTGAACTTCTTCTGCCAGTTGGAAAATCTATGGCGGCGGAATATTTCATCCACCGCCATAAAACCGATATTGTGTCGGTTACGCGCATATTGAGGGCCGGGATTGCCAAGTCCTGCGATGAGCAGCATGGTTTTCTGACCCTCTTATGCCGAAAGCGATTATTCGCCGTCCGTTGCTTCGCCTTCTGCATTTTCTTCCGACTTGAGGCCGGCAGGTGCAGCAATGGTAGCAATCGTGAAATCGCGATCCTGAATGGCAGCAGTTGCACCCTTCGGCAGCTTGATAGCCGAAATGTGAACCGAGTCGCCGATTTCGAGACCGGTCAGGTCGAATTCCAGAGCTTCTGGAATTGCGTTTGCTGGAACGATCAGTTCAACGTCGTGACGAACGATGTTCAGAACGCCGCCGCGCTTGATGCCCGGTGCTGCTTCTTCGTTCTTGAAGTGAACAGGAACGTTAACATGGACAACCGACTTCGCGGAAACGCGGAGGAAGTCAACATGCTGTGGGAAGTCACGAACTGGATCCAGCTGGTAGTCCTTAGGGAGAACCTGAATCTTCTTGCCGTCTACTTCGATCGTAGCAACAGTGGTTTTGAAGCCGCCGCCGTGGATCTTGTAGTAAACTTCCTTATAGGAAACAGCAATCGAGATTGGTTCCTGCTTGTCGCCATAGATGACTGCAGGAATTAGGCCGTTGCGGCGAAGTTCGCGGGAGGACCCCTTACCAACCCGGCTGCGCAGATCGGCCTTGAGCACGTAAGTATCGCTCATGGCATTACCTTTCAAAGTTACTGGAGTGTCGCCTGCCGGTTTTATTAGCATGATCTTGTCCGAAAACCGGTTTCCACTTTTCGGGATCATGCTCCAACAAACAACATGAAACAGCCCGTAATGCCTTCCACAAGGTGAAAGACCGGACCGATCCATTCCGCGTTGCCTCCAAGGGTGTCTACGCGGATGGCGGTGCTATAGAACAAAGGGGCTTTTCATGCAACCCGTTCCACAGCTTCTGTGGGCTTTTGTCTTAACGGGTGGCATTGGTCGCGTCAAAAATGTTAAGCGGATGGCCGATCGACCGCCTTTGTATTGCGAGTCGCTATTTCATTTATGAAACAAAGGAAACGAGATGCAGGTCGGTATCGACATGGGTTCTGTTGCTGGAAGCGGTTCTGCCTCGGCAGCGGCGCTTGGTGGTGGCAAGCAGGCCATGCTTGATCTTGAAGAGCTTCTCGCAACCCGCCTTCTCGTGCAGGGCAATTCAGGGTCCGGCAAGTCGCATCTTCTGCGCCGTCTGCTTGAGCAGAGCGCACAATGGGTGCAGCAATGCATCATCGATCCGGAAGGCGATTTCGTAACGCTTGCTGATCTTCATGGCCACGTGGTTGTCGATGCTGCGCGTTCGGAAGCAGAACTCACGCGTATTGCAAGCCGCATTCGCCAGCATCGCGTTTCTGTGGTGCTGAACCTTGAAGGTCTGGACGTCGAGCAGCAGATGCGTGCCGCCGCAGCTTTCCTTGGCGGTCTGTTCGATGCCGAGCGCGATTACTGGTATCCGATGCTGGTGGTGGTTGACGAGGCTCAGCTCTTTGCGCCCGCTGCTGCAGGTGAAGTGTCAGACGAAGCGCGCAAGCTCTCGCTTGGCGCTATGACAAACTTGATGTGCCGTGGCCGTAAGCGCGGCCTTGCGGGTGTGATCGCCACGCAGCGTCTTGCAAAGCTTGCGAAGAATGTTGCTGCTGAAGCGTCGAACTTCCTGATGGGCCGTACTTTCCTTGATATTGATATGGCGCGTGCGTCTGATCTCCTCGGGATGGAACGCAAGCAGGCGGAACAGTTCCGCGATCTGCAGCGCGGTCATTTCATTGCCCTTGGACCTGCTTTGTCGCGTCGCCCCTTGCCGATTAAAATTGGCAAAGTCGAAACCTCTGCGCGCTCGTCGTCGCCAAAGCTCATGCCATTGCCTGACGCACCGCAAGATGCGCGCGATCTGATTTTCACGCCTGCGCCGCAGGAAATCCGCACGGTTGTGCGTCGCACGCCGCCGCCGCCTCCGGCACCATCAACGGCTGAAATTCTCGCACAGGTGGCAAAGCCAAAGCCGGAAGCGGAACCTGTCGAAGCGCCATTGTTCCCCGGAATAATCGAGGCGGAGCGCGATAGCCTGCTTGAAAAGGTGATGCGCGAGATCGTTGATGATCCTGAGGCGTCCTTCCGTTCAGTTGCGGTGCTTTATCAGGACTTTCTGGTGCGCTGTCGCATTCATCGCGTTCCGGGTGAACCGCTGGCTTTGCCTGCGTTCCGCCGTCGCCTTGCCGTTGCGCAAGCAAGCATTGAGAGCGATGTGGCAACCGGCGAGACATGGCAGAAGGCGCTGGCACTTTCTGAAAGCCTCACAGATGATGTTCAGGGCGTGTTTCTGATTGTCGCACAGGCGGCGGTGACAGGGGCGACTTGCCCTTCGGATGCGGCACTCGCGCGTGCTTATGGTACGCATTCCTTGAGCCGTGCCCGACGCTTGCTGACCTATTTTGAGGAACGTGGATTGTTGGTAGTGCGCAATGACTTCAAAGGCTTGCGTATCGTCAATTTCCCTGATCTTCAATGCGAGACCGCACCGGGCGATCCAAACGCGCCGGATGATCAGGCGGATGAAGCGACGGCTGCGGAATAAAGCGCTTCTGTGCAAACTGTCATGAAACTGTAATGATCCTCGGCAACTGCTGGGAGGATTTTACAGAGAGCAAGAATGACAACACAGCCGCAGCCTGATTTCAGAGAGTTATTTATCACTTTTGGCAAAGTCGGGCTTTTGTCGTTCGGCGGACCGGCTGCGCAAATTGCTATGCTGCAGCGGGTTCTGGTCGATGAAAAGCGCTGGATGGATCAGGAGCGACTGATTCATGCGCTGAACTTCTGCATGTTATTGCCCGGGCCGGAAGCTATGCAGCTTGCGACCTATGCGGGTTGGACGGTGAAAGGCTGGCGTGGCGGGTTGCTGGCCGGGCTGTTGTTTGTTCTGCCGGGTGCTGTGGTTATGCTGGCTTTGTCAGCACTGTATGTTGCCTTCGGCCATGTCGACATTGTTGCGGGACTTTTGTTCGGCCTCAAAGCGGCGGTGCTGGCCATTGTGTTTGAAGCGCTTTACCGGATGTCAAAGCGCACACTGGCTTCCGGCTTTTCTTATGCGGTGGCAATTGCCGCTTTCATTGCAATCGCCTTTTTAAAACTGTCATTTCCGATTGTCGTGGTGCTGGCAGCGCTTGCGGGTGGATTGCGTCATTGGCTGCGAGGTGGAGCAGCGAGCATTAGTGTCGCGCAAGCTGTGCCCAATGCGTTTCGCGAGTTTTCGCTGCAAACCCTGATCTGGGGCGGGCTGTGGCTGGTGCCACTCATTGCGCTTTATATGGTCTTTGGCAGTACCCATGTGTTCACCGCAGAAGCCGCATTTTTCTCAAAGCTGGCTGCTGTGACCTTTGGCGGTGCCTATGCAGCGCTTTCCTATACCGCGCAGCAAGCGGTGGATCACTTTGGCTGGATGCAACCCGGCGAGATGCTGACTGGGTTGGGACTGGCTGAAACGACGCCGGGGCCATTGATCCTCGTGCTTGTTTTTGTCGGCTTTGTGGGTGCAGCCAATCTGTCCGGTCTGCCGCCGCTTGTCGGGGGCTTGTTCGGAGGGCTGATTGCGCTCTGGTTTACTTTTGTGCCGTGCTTTCTCTGGATACTTGCGGGAGCGCCGTTTGTGGAGCGCTTGCGGCAACTACGCTGGCTGTCTGCCATGCTTGGCGGGATCACTGCTGCGGTTGTTGGTGTGATTGCCAATCTGGCGCTTTGGTTTTCACTGCATGTGCTGTTTGGCAAAGTGGTCGATCATCAGATCGGCGTTTTCAGTCTGCCGCTGCCAGATGTCAGCACAATAGACAATGCCGCCGTCCTGATCGCAGGCGCGGCGGCATTATTGCTTATCGTCTTGAAGCTCAACATGCCGCTGGTGCTATTGCTTGCGGCATGTCTTGGTATTCTGATTAGATTAATCGAACAGGCTTGAAACCGACTCTTCAGCCGCGGTGCGTGCAATCGCTTCGCCGATCAGACCGGAAATCGGCAGGACGCGGATATTATGCGCGTCGTTGATCGCTGTTGTTGGCTGGATAGAGTCAGTGATGACCAGCTCTTTCAGCTTTGACGAAGCGATACGGGCAACAGCGCCACCCGACAAAACACCGTGCGTGATGTATGCAGTAACGCTCTTTGCGCCCTTGGCAAGCAGAGCTTCTGCCGCATTGCAGAGCGTGCCGCCGGAATCAACTATGTCGTCGAACAGCAGGCAATCTTTGCCGGTTACGTCACCAATAACGTTCATGACTTCCGATTCACCCGGACGTTCACGACGCTTATCAACGATTGCGAGCTGTGCATCGATGCGCTTTGCGAGCGAACGGGCACGAACCACACCGCCAACGTCTGGCGAAACAACCATGCAATTGCCGGTGGCGTAATTGGCTTTCACATCGCGCGCGATGACCGGAACCGCATAGAGGTTATCGGTTGGAATGTCGAAGAAGCCCTGAATCTGACCTGCGTGCAGATCAAGCGTCAAAACGCGGTTTGCACCGGCTTCGGTGATGAGGTTGGCAACCAGCTTTGCCGAGATTGGCGTGCGTGGTCCGGGCTTACGATCCTGACGGGCATAGCCGAAGTAAGGCAGAACGGCAGTGATGCGGCGTGCCGATGAACGACGGAAGGCGTCGATCATGATCAGCAGTTCCATCAGATTGTCGTTTGCTGGATAGGAGGTCGATTGCAAAACGAATACGTCTTCGCCGCGCACGTTTTCCTGAATCTCTACGAAGATTTCCTGATCAGCGAAGCGGCGCACAGTGGCCTTGCCAAGCGGAATGTCGAGATGTTTAGCAACGGATTCAGCAAGAACCCGGTTGGAATTGCCTGCGAAAAGTTTCATTCTTTTTGCCTCTGAAGCCGGAGCAGTTTCGTTCTGTCGCAAAAAGTCCGTGAAACGGACGTGATCTCTGATTTCAAGCGAAACGGAAACAGGTCCAGCTTCGCTTTGTCATCCTTTAAAAACTTTAAAGCCGCGTACTCTTTCACAAAGTGTCAAGTGCCGCAGCTTTCAAGGTTTTCTCGAATGAGCGGCCTATTGCAAAGAGTCACCGTCATTGCAAGTCCTGTGAGGTCACAATTGCGGTAAAAAGCCTTCTCGAAGTGCTTTCCCACAGGCGGGCACCGTTGATTCAGCAAAAGATTTCAGTCTTTTGCCAGATAACTGATTTTTCATGCGCGATTTGCCGCAAGCCAGCTCGAATATTCCTGCATGGTCTTATCGGCGATGGATTGCATGGCAGAAGGGGGCACAACGCTCCATGAGTCTGCCGCTGCGCCCGGCACTTTTTCCTGTCCCTGAATACGATGCAGACGATTACCAGAGGCATCCATAACATCCCAGACATAGAGAATAGTGGTCTGGTTGTCTTCGGAGAGAACCGAGAAATAGCCCTTCATAACATAGGCAGCATCCGCCCCGCCATTGCCTGCAAGCTCAACACCTTTGGCGCGCGCATCGTCATTGATGCGGTGGGTGAGGGGCGTCACGACATTGACCGGCGCGCCGATGATCGGCGCTATGTAAAGCTTGCCCGGCTTGAGAGACGCGGTGCGTGCCGGTGTTGTGGCGGGGGTTGTTGTTTGAGTTGGCGTCGTTGCTGCTGGCTGGGCAGGTGTTGGCGTCGTTGTATTTTGGGTGGTTTGTGCGGGTTGCTGATTGGAGCCCTGCACATTCAATGCGGATTCCGTGCTGTTGCACGCGGTTAGCAGTCCTGTCAGTAACAGCAATATTGAAAGATGAGCCTTGTTCATGTTCAGCTTCATTCTCCAGTAAGCGCAGACCACTCCTGCACTGTGAACGGAGTTTATCGCTCATCCCGGCTCACTTGACAATCATCTCTAGGGAATGACGGGCATATCCAGCGAATGCCGTGAAAGTGGCAGTGCCGCACCATTTGTGGTGAGATAAGTCTGGCCCAAAGTCATGGCGGTTTGTGTGTCTGAATCCATGATGATCATATGGGCAAACAGTGTCATATCCGGCTGGATGCTTTCAGGATTGCCGGAATAGAACATTTGCGGGTCCATCCAAGATGGCGCAAAACGAGCACCCACAGAATAGCCGCAGGCGTTTAGCCGATGGCGGGTGAGGCCGTGCGCTTCCATGATGCGAGAATGCGCGTCAAACACATCGCCAAAGGTGGAGGCCGGTGTCATGGCTTGTTCGACGGCTTCCAGCGCTTCGCGTGCTGCATTGTAGAGTTGATGATGTTCTGGTTTCGGCTCGCCGATAATGACGGTGCGCATCATGGGTGCATGGTAGTGGCGAAACACGCCAGACCATTCGAGCGTCAGCTGGTCGTTGGCGGAGAGTGTCCGGCGACCGGATTTATAGCGGCACAGAAGGGCGTCGGCACCGGAGCCGATGATATATTCATTGGCAGGATAGTCGCCATCACCTGCAAAATTGGCGCTCATCATGGCGGCTAGAATGTCAGCTTCGCTGGCGCCGGCTTTGGTGAGTTTTAAGGCTGCATCCAGTGCATCATCGCTGAGTTCCGCTGCGCGTTTGGTGAGGGTGATTTCAGCCGGGCTTTTCAGCAGACGCAGCCTGTCCACCATGCCAGACGCATCGTAGAGTTTAGCGAAGCTCTGCAATTGTTCATCGAGCTTGCGGGCATTAGCTCCTGTCAGGCCATGTGTCTGATATTCAATACCGATACGTGTGCCCAGCAGGTCAAGCTCTGTGAGAATATTGCGTAAGTCGATTGCCGGGTTTGCGTTGTCGCGATCCGTCCAGACCACGATATTCTCGATGTTCGATGTGTGACGCGCTTGTCTCAGATCGGCAGAGCGCGTCATCAAAACGGTAGACCCATCGGCCTTGACCACGAGACATTGGAAAAAACAGAAGCCGAATGTGTCGTAGCCTGTGAGCCAATACATGCTCTCCTGCGCAAACAGCAGGATTGCATCCAGTTTTTCTTCCTCCATCTTCAGGATCAAGCGGTCGCGACGTGCGGCGAATTCTTCCGGCTCGAAGTGAAGGGCCATGCGGTTCTCCTTAATCTTCTACAATGGCGATTGCCGCAATCTGGCGACCGTAATCCGGCTCAGAGCGATGCGTTGTGCGCCGGTAGGAATAAAACTGGTCTTCATTGGCATAGGTGCACTGACGCAGCGCATCAGCTTTCACGCCTGCGGCAGTCAGGCGGTCGGTGATGAAGGTCCAGAGATCGAAAAGCTTGTGGTCTTCCTTATCGGAAGGCTGAAAATACTTGGCAAAAGATGCGTCTTTGCTGGTAAATTCTGCATAGAATTCCGGTCCGACTTCATAATTGTCAGGTCCGATTGTCGGTCCAAGCACAGCGATAATGTTTTCGCGCTTTGCGCCAAGTTCAATCATAGCGTCAATGGTGTTTTCGAGAACGCCGGTGAAAGCGCCGCGCCAACCGGCATGAGCAGAACCGATAACACCTGCTTCATGATCTGCAAACAAAACCGGGCCGCAATCTGCCGACAAAGCACCAAGTGCAATGCCCGGAATATTGGTCACCATCGCATCAGCCTTCGGGCGCGGCGTGCTTAACGGCTCGGTTACATAAACCACATCAGGCGAGTGGACCTGATGCACTGTCATTAGGTGATCGGATGCAACGCCAAGCGTTTCAGCAACGCGTCGGCGATTCTCGGTGACCAGTTCCGGCACGTCATTGGAACCGCTGCCGACATTCAAACCTGCATAGATGCCGCCAGATACTCCGCCCTTGCGTGTGAAAAAACCATGCGCAATGCGCTTGCCGTTTGTTCCGGCAGGGCCATCCAGCAGAGGGGAGCGAAGCGGTTGCGGCTTATCGGTCATGGATTTTCTCTTTTCAAAACGGCTGGATGGTGGGGGAGGCTGGTTTGCTTGTCAATCGCAGCTTTTTGACGGTTGCCTTTGTTAGGCCTTATCGAATGGAAAGATGGTTGTCTTTGGGTCGCTAATGGCCAGCACTTTGAACAGCGTTCCCATCTGATCGGGTGATGCCAATCGTTCGACATCTTCGCGAATTTTATGTTGGAAGGTTTCGTCGCGTCCTGCGCCCAAACGACCGGCGCGGTCGATGAGGCCCATGGCGAGCAGAAAATCGCCTTGGGTCATGGTTGCGGTTTTGCAGCCGCAATGGCGCGCGGTTTTTTCCAGCATGTCAAAATCGACATGGCTGGTTAGGTCTGCCTCTCCGGGGTGGGCAAATACATCATCATAGGCATGTTTCAGCATGGCTTGCAGCGTGTCGCCAAAGCCTGATTGTAGGTGGCCGTAATCGATGGAGAGTGCTGCACCAAGCGTCGCGGTAATGCGTTGCGCGATTTCCTGCATTAATGCGGTTCGGGCTGGCGCTGCTTCAAAAATGGCGCCTTCGGGTACTGTCTGATGTTTTGTGGGCAGGAGTGCCGCATCAATGCCTGCAGCGCCGCTGACAAACTGAAACTCGTCTTGTTCATCAAGCGCGATCAATCGTTCCACAAAGCGGCCATTGGCTTTCACGAATTGCCTGAAAGGGATTGCGTCGAACAGTTCGTTGGAAACGAGGATCAGTGGCCCGTTTGGAATATCGGCAAAGCGTTCAAACCATTCGACAGAAGTATTAAGAGGAGCAAGCTTCTCTTTCTGTTTTTCTATTAGACGTGGACTGGTTTCGACCATGGCAACACGAACAGATGCTGCCATTTGTGGCGCAAGCTTTGCAATCGTGCGCAGCATATCGCTCATCAATGTGCCACGACCGGGACCGATTTCGCAAAGCACTGCATCGGTTGGGCGTCCAAGTGCGTCCCATACGCCGACACACCATATGCCAATCAGTTCGCCGAACATCTGGCTTATTTCGGGAGCGGTAATGAAATCACCATCGCGCCCGAAAGGTTCGCGCGTCGTGTAATAGCCAGCCTCGCGATCACCAAGGCACGCGGCCATATAGTCGGCCACGCTGATCGGCCCCGTGGTGCCGATCAGTCGTTTCACCCGCTCTTTAAGCGTTGCCTCAGGCATGTTTTGCTGCGGCTCTGTTGGCGCGCCACATGGCCCAAAGTCCGATGATGACCATTGGCAGCGACAGGATCATGCCCATAGTAAGCCATCCGCCGAATAGATAACCAAGCTGCGCATCGGGTTCGCGGAAGAACTCAACGACAATACGGCTGAGGCCATAGCCCAGAACAAATGTGCCCGCGATAAAGCCCGGCGCTTTCAATTTTTTGCCAACCCATACCAGCAGGAGCAGAACGAAGAATAGAACAAAGCCTTCGAGGAATGCTTCATAGAGCTGGCTTGGATGACGTGGCAGGCCACCGCCATTCGGGAAGCGCACAGCCCATGCCACGTCACTGACGCGGCCCCACAGTTCATCATTGATGAAGTTTGCAACGCGCACAACGCCAAGGCCGACAGGAACGCCAGCGGCAACCGTATCGAACATGCTCCAGACTTTGACGCCGCGTGAGCGTGCAAACCAGATCATCGCAATTGTGGTGCCTAAGATGCCGCCATGGAACGACATGCCACCGTCCCACACAGCTGGAATGGCCAGTGGGTTGGAGAAGTAATAAGCGGGATTGTAGAACAGTACGTAGCCAAGACGTCCACCGATCACCACGCCGAGCGCTGCCCAAATGACAAAGTCATCCAGCGCTTCTGGCTTCATTGGCGGCTGGTTGTTGGCCCACAGGCGATGGTTACGAAGCAGCTTCTTGCCATACCACCATGCGAACATGATGCCGATGACATAGCCCAGCCCATACCAGTGCACGGCAAACGGGCCGATCGAAAAGATTATCGGATCGATATTCGGAAAGGCGAGGCCAGAGGCAGACTGCAAAGTCTCCATAATTCAATAACTCCATTTTCCGGCGGACCATGCGCGACGATATCTGAGTGGTCAAGTCATCACGTTTATACAGCTTCACTTGCATCAGAACCGAGACGGCCCTATTTCAAATTGAGGTTTTCAACAAGACCGTATCGAAATAGGGAATAAAGCTATGACCAGCGGATCGAACCGGGTTCTCGATGAACTCGCAAAGCTTGTGACGGATGCGGCAGGCGCTGCGCAAGGTGTGCGCCGCGAAGTCGAGACTGCTTTGCGCTCGCAGAGCGAACGCGTGCTCAACACGCTTGATGTTGTGCAGCGCGAAGACTTCGAAGCAGTGCGTGAAATGGCGATCAAAGCACGCGCCGAAAACGCCGCTCTGCTTGTCAAAATCGAAGCACTTGAAGCGCGTCTTGCTAAATTTGAAGTTGATTCGACTGCGAAAACGGCAAAAACCTCTGTGGCAGCAGCGAAATCCAAAGATAATTCATAATTTTTTATTAACAGGCTGTAACTGCCAAAAACCCTTGTCTTAGAGTCGCTTAAGGCAGGGGTTCCGACCTGCCCTTCTCATATTTCCACATGCTTTAATGCCTCTTTCGACAAAAGGGGCTGGCGTTCAGATTCAGCATCAATAGACTGAAAACACTACATGATTCGTAATGTGGTCATGTAGGCAGCGGCGAGGGGCTGTAGTTTTAGTTTTCGCGTCTTCAGGCTGCTTTCCAGTATCAGTTGCGTATGTGCGTGTGCCATTGAGGCGTTGCATGTTTTTAAAGCATGTCGATTCCTCGACCGATCAATTCGTGTCTTTTTTCTGCACTTGGTCTTGTGCGGGGCGAGGCGCGGGCGAGCAGTGACTTGCGCGCCGGGAATTTGGAAGTGCCTTTCGAGGCGCTTCGCAGAACAGGAAACGGACATGAGCCTTCTTGAGCTTGAATTTGCACGCGACGCGCATCCGGTGGATGTGATTGAGCATGTTGCGAATTCAAACGACTGGACGTTCGAGCGGACTGGCGACGACGAAATTGCAATTTCGGTAGCGGGTAACTGGACTGACTACCATATCTCGTTCTCCTGGATGGAGGATTTTGAAGCGCTGCATCTGGCCTGTGCCTTTGATATCAAGGTTGCTGAACCTCGCGTCAATGAAGTGATGCGGTTGCTGTCGCTCATCAATGAAAAGCTTCTGATGGGCCATTTTGACCTTTGGCAGCAGGAAGGCGCGATTATGTATCGTCAGTCGCTCCTTCTTGCGGGTGGTGCAGAGCCGACAAGCCGTCAGGTTGAAGTTTTGCTTTCTGCGGCACTGGAAGCATGCGAAACCTATTTTCAGGCGTTTCAGTTTGTCGTCTGGTCTGGTGTAAGTGCGCGTGAATCGCTGGAAAGCGTTCTGTTTGAAACCGTCGGACGTGCATGATGAATTTTGATCCCGGTCGATGAGACCGGGATTTATTTTGGGGGAATGAGATGAGCGGAACTGAAACGATTACCTGGGCCGATTTCGAGCAGGTCGATATTCGCACGGGAACAATCGTTGAAGCGGTGCCATTTCCCGAAGCGCGCAAGCCAGCTTTCAAGCTGAAGATCGATTTTGGTGACAAGATCGGTATTAAGAAGTCGTCTGCGCAAATTACCAAGCACTATCAGCCGGAAGATCTGATCGGTCGGCAAGTCATGGCCGTGGTCAATTTTCCACCGCGCCAGATTGGGCCATTTATGTCCGAAGTGCTGACGCTCGGCTTCCCTGATGAAAATGGCGAGGTCGTTCTCGCTGCAATTGATAAAAAAGTTCAAGACGGCGTCAAATTATTCTGATCTTTTAGGTGCAGTCTCAACGCACTTAACGTCATTGGAATGAACAGATGCAGGGAACGATTGTCGTCGCTATTGGCGGGGCGTTTGGAAGCGTGTTGCGCTATTGGTTTTCGCTGTGGCTGGCACCGATCAGCCGTGATCTGCCTTGGAGCACCATTGTCGTCAACATCATTGGCTCTTTTGCCATCGCGTTTTTCGGCGCAATGACGATTGCTTCCAGCCGCTTTGAATTGCCAGAAATCTGGCGTGTCGCTTTCCTCGTCGGCGTCTGCGGTGGCTTCACCACTTTTTCCTCATTCAGCATGCAAACCGTTGATTTGCTGCGTTCGGGAATGCCCGGACGAGCACTTTTAAACGTCGGCATTTCATTGGCTGCATGTTTTGCAGCAACAGCGCTTGGCTATGTCGTGGCACAGGCACTGAATAAGGTTTAACACTTTTTTGCCGCGCATCTTATCCGAAATAGGCTCCCCAGCTTTTCGGGATGCGCTAGGCCGGAATCCGAATAATCGCTCTCAGGCCACCTTTGGGAGCGTTTTCCAGTTCAATGTCGCCGCCATGACTTCTGGCAATGTCGCGGGCGATAGCGAGGCCAAGCCCGCCTGTACCGCCTGAATCCTGCGTGCGTGCTTCATCAAGGCGCACAAAGGGTTTGAACACGTCTTCGCGTCGGTCTTCGGGGATGCCCGGCCCATCATCATCAACGACGATTTTTAACCAGCCATCATCGTGGGTTACGGAAAGCTCGACATTCTGCGCGTGGCGAAAGGCGTTGGAGACCAGATTGCTGACAAGACGCGAAAACGCGTTGGGACGCACATTGACTTCGCTGTCGCCTTCAATCGAATACTGGAAACCCCGCTCGCGTAACCGCGCTTCATTGGCGAGCTTATCGCAGAGCAGGCGCACGTCATATGTCGCGGCTTCTTCCGATCCTTCACCACGCGCAAAGGCCAGATAGCCTTCGAGCATGGTCTGCATGTCAGCAATATCCTGATTAAGCGGCTCGGTATCAATGGCATTTCCGGTAAGGGCCAATTGCAGCTTAAAGCGAGTCAGAATGGTTCGCAGATCGTGACTGACGCCTGAAAGCATGGCTGTGCGCTGTTCGATCTGGCGCTCAATGCGCGAACGCATCTGAATGAACGCAATACCGGCACGGCGGACTTCTTCCGCGCCATGCGGGCGGAAGCCTTCCGGCATGGGCCGTCCTTTACCAAAGCTCTCCGCTGCTTGTGAAAGCTGCTGGATCGGTTTGATTTGATTACGCAGAAAAGCGATAGAGATAATTAGCAACACAAGAGCGGTGCCGATCATCCATGTCAGGAAGATGCCGGTATTGGATGCGTAGGCCTGACTGCGACGAGCAAAGACGCGTAGCACCTTGTCTTCAAGTTTGATGCGGATTTCAATGAGATCGGAATCGCCGACCGTATCCACCCAGAAGGGGCGGTTGATCTGGCGCGTGATTTCCTCACTCAGGAAGTAATCAAGAATGGCAAAGAAAGGCTTCGGTCCCGGCGGTGGTAGCGGGTCCGGCGGCAGGATGGAGATATTAAGTCCCAGACGTTGCTGCGAAATGCGGATGAGATTGTCGTATCCGGGTTCTTGCGGATAAGTTTCCAGCGTGTCGATGATCGCAGAAATATCGCGCACAACGGCGGTTGAGAGCCGCTCCGTCACCATCTGCCAATGACGTTCCATGAACACATAAGCAATGATCGCCTGAAGCAACACCATCGGTGCGATGATGATGATGAGCGAACGCGCATACAGCCCTTTGGGCATACGGCGCGCAAACCAACGCGATAGGGTTCTCCAGAGGGACGTCATCGTCTCAGAATACTCCAGACGCTTCTGCTAATTTATGTTTTCGGTCACGCTCTGAAATTTGCGACGCTCCGCTCTATTCGATGCTCAGCTTGTAGCCGATACCACGAACGGTTTGCAGCCAAACCGGGTTTGCTGGATCTTGCTCGATCTTACGACGCAGACGGTTAATCTGAACGTCAATGGTACGCTCGCCGACATCACCATCTGTTCCCGTCAGCTCATGACGTGGAATTGTATCACCGGCGCGTTCAGCGAAAATCGCCATGATGTCCTGTTCGCGATCCGTCAGCTTGATTGTCTCGCTGCCCTTCTTCAATTCGCGGCGCGGTATGAAGAAAGTATATGGACCAAAAACGATCTGCTCGATCTTTGGTTGCGCCGGAGCAGCTCCGCGACGCAGAATATTATTGATGCGCAGGATTAACTCGCGCGGATCAAAAGGCTTTGGCAGGTAGTCATCCGCACCTGCGGACAGACCATCAATGCGGCTATCTGTTTCTGACAAAGCCGTCAGCATCAGGATTGGCACGGTCTTTTGTTCACGCAGCGAACGGGTCAGCGATACGCCGGTTTCTCCCGGCATCATCACATCAAGGATCAGCAGATCGAAATCAATGCCTTCGAGCTTGCGGCGCGCTTCAGCGGCGCTGGCTGCCATGGTGACCCGGAAGCCGCTTGTCGTCAGATATTGCGACAGAAGGCTACGAATGCGGGTGTCATCATCGACAACAAGAAGATGAGGCGCGTCGTCTGAAAGGTTCTTTTCTTCTAGAGCCATGGCGTCGTTAGATCCCATCCTGTTCCACGTCTCCCTACGCATAATCGTGTGGGCGTGGCAATAATTTTAGAGTGCGTTTTGATCTGATTGAATCAGATCGGCGCGTCTCAACTCTTTGTTTTAACGCGCATCTTGTCCGAAAACCGTTACACACTTTTCGGGATGCGCTCTAAGCATCTCGTATCAGGTGAACCAGTTTTGGTTTTCCTGACAGAATATGCCGACATGCTACATCTTAACGACAGGAAAGTGGCGCGTCTATGTGAGCGTTTCCACAGCTGCTTCGGCTGCTGCAAAGTCATCAATCTGAACACGCCGTTCAGGATTGACCATGTTGTAAAGAAAGCGCTCAATTACTTTCCGGTCGTCAGGCTGACTTCCCTCCAATGCCCGCGCGATACGGCGCGACTGTGGCAGAGTGATCGAGAGAGCAAGCTGTCGGCCACTTTTCGTTGGATAAAGTTTACGATGACGGCGATCGTCTAGGCCTGTTTCCTGAACGACATGGCCTGTATCAATGAGTTGCTTGAGAACGCGTGACAGACTTTGCTTGGTAATACGCAGCACATCCAGAAGTTCTGCAACCGTCATGCCCGGCTTACGATTGATAAAATACAGCACACGGTGATGGGCGCGGCCAAATCCAATCTTTTCGAGGATCAGGTCCGGATCGGCAGTGAAATCGCGATAAGAGAAGAACAGCAGTTCAATGACGTTGAGATCGTCAGCCTCCCGACACGTCAGAGGATCGCTGATATAGTTCACGTCGTTGGTCGAATTCACATCTAGGCTCCATCCTGTTGCGATAAATATGTCAGCATTGTTGACATAACTCAATCGCCAAGATAATTTTTGGTAAGTGCAGGCCGGTTTTTTTGGAATAAAGTTTGCGCTGGGGCATGTTGGAGGAGAGATAATTACGCGGTTTGCTGTGACATACTGTCCAATAAGGACGGTAATGCATAATAGCGAGCGTTATTTTCCGTAATTACCGGAAATATCTTTGTTTTACATGCTTTGTCTGGCTGATTTCAGCACAATTGTTTGCGCGGAAATCAGTGTACATGATCGTAAAATACCATTGTACTAAAAGAAAAACACGACTTGCTTGCCAGTTAATCGATTTAACTGACTGAATTTGACTAGGGAAAGGCCCATCAGGGCCAAACGGGCTGACAGGAAAACAAAGCCCAACTTTGAGGATGCTAAAATGGCTGCGATTCCATTCGATCAACGCGACGGATTTATCTGGCAGGACGGCGAATTTGTCGCCTGGAAGGATGCAAAGGTGCATGTGCTGACCCATGGTCTGCATTATGCGAGTGCAGTGTTTGAAGGTGAGCGCGCTTATGGCGGCGAGATTTTCAAGCTGACAGAGCACACTGAGCGTCTGCATGAATCGGCTCGAATTCTTGGTTTTGAGATTCCTTACAGTGTTGAAGAAATCGACAATGCCTGCCGTGAACTGCTGAAAAAGCAGGGTTTTGAAGATGCTTATGTGCGCCCGATTGCATGGCGCGGTTCAGAGTCGCTCGGCGTTTCCGCACAGAACAATAGCATTCATCTGGCAATCGCGATCTGGCAGTGGCCAAGCTATTTCTCGCCTGAAGAAAAAATGAAGGGCATTCGCCTCGATATCGCAGAATATTGCCGCCCAGACCCGCGCACAGCGCCTTCGCGCTCCAAGGCTGCTGGTCTTTACATGATCTGCACCATTTCCAAACATGCAGCCGAAGCCAAAGGCTATGCCGATGCGCTTATGCTTGATTGGCGCGGTCAGGTGGCAGAAGCTACGGGTGCCAATGTCTTTTTCGTGAAAGAAGGCGCTTTGCATACGCCGAAGCCTGATTGCTTCCTCGACGGTATTACGCGCCGCACGATCATTGATCTTGCCAAGCGTCGTGGTCTCGAAGTTGTTGAGCGTGTCATCATGCCAGAAGAACTGGCAGATTTCAGCGAATGCTTCCTGTGTGGTACGGCTGCGGAAGTGACGCCGGTTTCAGAGATTGGCAAATATCACTTTACGCCCGGCGAAATTACGAGCTTGCTTATGCAGGACTATGTAAATGAAGTTCAGCCGAAGCGAATAGCGGCAGAATAACATTGTTTTAAACAGAAAAAGCGGCTTTTAGAGCCGCTTTTTTGTTATTTGGATGCTTATTGTTTGACATTGGCAAGTTTCAGTTCAAGATTCTGCCAGTCGGACTCGCGTTATTCCGGCATTTAACTCAGATGGGGTGACGATTATGGAATCTCTACTGCCTATCATTCTTCAGCTTGTTTCGGGTGCGGTCGGTGGCAATATTGCCGGCGCCGTTAAAAACCTGAGCCTCGGTACTGCTGGCAATACTGTCGCCGGTGGCATTGGTGGTGTCATTCTTGGTCAGCTTCTGCCGATGTTATCCGGCGGCGGTTTGGATTCTGTTCTTAATGGTGTGATTGGTCAGGTAGCGGGTGGTGGTGTGGGCGGTCTCGTTCTCACGGCAATAGTCGGTCTGATCAAAAACTCGCTGGCAAGCAAAGCCTAACTGAATAACGCGGTTGTGGGGACAACAACCGATTGATTTCCTGTGAGAGGGGAAACGGGCGGCTTTGGTCGCCCGTTTTATTTTATGCCTTTGAAAGCGTGATGCGCTGCATTATCTCATGAGCGACGGAAATTTTTGAACATGCTGACTGAATGGAGTTTTTGATGGGACAATTGCAGGCAATCATCGTTCCGGTGACGCCATTTCAGCAGAACTGCACAATCCTTTTTGATGGCGACACAAAAAAAGGCGTCGTGATTGATCCGGGCGGCGATCTTGAGCGCATCAAGGAAGCGATTGCATCGCAGGATGTTAAAGTAGAAGCGATCTGGATTACGCATGGCCATATTGATCATGCGGGCGGCGCATCAGAATTAAGAGATGAACTGGGTGTGGATGTTATCGGCCCGCACAAAGACGATGAGTTCTTGCTCGATAATTTGGTGACGACTGGCCTGAAATACGGCCTGACCGAGGGCGTGCGGAACATTACGCCAGATCGCTGGTTGGAGGATGGTGACCAAGTCACCGTGGCAGGTCATGTGTTTGACGTTCTGCATTGTCCGGGGCATGCGCCGGGTCATGTAGTCTTTTATAATCCAGAAGCGCATTTTGCGATTGTTGGCGATGTTTTATTTAACGGATCAGTCGGACGTACTGACTTGCCGGGTGGCGATCATGCCGCACTCATTCGTTCGATCAAAGAGAAACTTCTGCCGCTCGGCGACGATATTGGCTTCCTGTGCGGTCATGGCCCGGGTGGGCGTTTCGGCGAAGAACGCCGCAACAATCCGTTTTTGAACGATCTCGGATATGCCTGATCTACTTGAGTTATGAAAAAAGCCGCCTTTTGAGGCGGCTTTTTTGTTTCGTGTATCCGATTAGTTTGCGGAACAGAAATGATCCCGGCCATCATAGCCGCGATAGGTTCCGGTATTTGCATTGAACGACCGGTAGCGGTCGGAGCAATACTGGTACCAGCCACGGCTCCATGGCTCATAACCTGCGCGATATTGCACACTGCGCGCTGGCGGTGCTGGATAATATGCAGGCGGTGGTGGTGGTGGTGCGTAAACCGGTGCTGGCTGCACGTAGGTTGGCTGTGGCTGGCTCAGCGCGCTACCGATGAGTGCGCCAGCTGCAAGGCCGATGACGCCAGCAGCAACAGCATCACCGCCACGGTCACGATGCCTGTATGGACGGCGATCCCAGCCGCCACGGTCCCATCCACCACGATTATAGCCACCATTATCCCAGCCACGGCGACCCCAGGAATCTGCTGAAGCCGCTGCGAGCGGTGCCGAGACTGCTGCTATAGAGGCAACTGCCAGAATAGCTGTCTTAAGTAACTTGTTCATTGTCCGCTCCTTCAGAGGCACAACTTAATCTCTTTGATGTGCAGGGCCGGATCGGCACACTGCTTCAATCATGAATAACAAGTTAATAGTTTGGACATGAATGGAGGCTGAACAATGGTAAGGACATCTTGGAAAGCGCCATAATCCGGTAAATTAGAAGCAGAGTCTGTAATATTTCGCGCTCTGATCAGGTATTCGGTAACGGCCTTAAACAGGAGTTTCCGCTTATTGAAGGCAGAAATCACGTTAGAGTTCAGACAATAAAAAACCCCGGCGTTAGCCGGGGATCAAATTCTTTATCAGTAAAATTCGGTTTTAGTCATTAACCGAGATATTTACGGCCTTAGGACCCTTACCGCGACGATCCGGTTCAGTTTCGTAAGAAACCTTCTGGTTGTCAGCAAGTCCTGCCAGACCCGAAGCCTGTACAGCAGAGATGTGCACGAAGATGTCTGCGCCGCCATCATCAGGCTTGATAAATCCGAAACCTTTTTCGGAGTTGAAGAATTTGACCTGTCCGGTCTGTGCCATGGGATCCGTTCCTTTTCCTTGGCGCCACCGCTTGATTAGAGACGGTGGAATTACAACTTCTGCCGAACGCACCACACACCCGGCAGAGGGTTATGCAGGCAGTTATCGACTTAGGAAAGGAACCGATCATTGCCGGAGATTAAATCTCCAACCCGGAACTTCTAGCGGTTCCGGCACGCCGTTCTTCCAGTCTTCCGTTGTACTCAAATTGCCCGGACACGTGAAGACTGATCTAAGATGCGAGGTTTGGCAAGCAAATTTTTCACCAAATATGAGATTGGTTATCTTTGAAACGGTATCGTTGTTATTTTGTATAAAAATTACCAGAATATTGCTAATTTTATACCAAAAAAGAACAAGCTTAAGGCAATATATCGTTTCATACTATGGTATAGTATGCTCAATTGCTCATTTATTACGCAAAACTATGCATGCGCCGCCGGCTGCACGCAGTTTAGCGCAGATGTTATCCGCTTCCCCACGACTGTCCGCCCCAATACGAACTGCGTAGATGCCTCGGCGTGCAATTGGCGTGCGCACCCGGCTGATCACCGGGTTATGACTGGCGAGCACGGAGCTGAATTGTTTGCGCAGTCGGTTCCATTGATTAACTGCGGCGCTGCGCCGGAAATTGCCCGCAACCTGAATGCCCCAAGGCTTCGGCTTGATCCGCGACATTGGAATTGTTGCGGTGCGAACGATGGGCAGGCGTTTGCAGGCCTCGCTGAAGCTTAGCTTCGCATCAAGTGGTCTGTTGGTGATCTCCTGACCAGCTGCGAAATTATCGGCAGGTGCGCCGGTCAGGTCTAGCACGTAATCTTCGGTCTCGAGCGGCAGAAAGCCCCCAGAACGCATCCAGTTGCCAACACGACCCGGACCCGCATTATAGGCTGCTGCTGCCAAGCCCCAATTTCCGAAAGCGCCTTTTAGTTCGCTCAGAAAACCTGCCGAGGCTGGAATTGCCTGTTCGATGTCGAACGGGTCGGCCAGTCCGCGTTCTTTGGCCGTATAGGGCATGAACTGCGCAATGCCCTGCGCACCGACAGGGCTGACGGCGCGATGATCAAAGCGGCTTTCTTTCCAGATAAGACGCGCGAAAAAATCTTTTGGAATGCCGCGTTTTTCTGCGCTTTCTTCAATGAGTTCGCAGATGCGCGTGACAGTGGGCTCCGCTTTTTTCGGCGGCATCGGCGGACCGTAGACTTCCACTGCAGCTTCGCTTTGAGCGAATACGGATCTAATAGCGTCCGGCCAGCAAAAAAGCTGAAAAAGCGCAATGATTGCGATAGCCAGATGCGAATGCGTCATGCAGTTTTTCCGCTCATAAACCCCGAAATCCTTGAGTGCAGAGTAAAGCAAGTTTTTGACATGTCGATATGGGTTCGTATGTGGAGATCGAATATCCAAAATATGTTCTTGCTCTAAATGATCTTTGCGCCATTTTAGCACTCAGATAATAGAGGGAGAGAGTCATGCTGCTTAATAAAATCAGTTGTTTGAGCGTGTTGGCGGGCGTCATGTTTCTGGCGGGCTGCGTCGCCGAAGGTGGGCCGGATTATCGGCCACCAGTCAGGCCGGGGCCATCACAGCCGCAAATGTGCCCGATGATTTATGCGCCGGTTTGTGGCGAGCGCGGTTCGTCGCGAAAGACTTTTGGCAATGCCTGCCAAGCCCGTGCTGATGGCTATCGGATTGTTGGAAACGGCCAGTGCAGTTCAAGACCTATTACGGGGCCGGGTTCCGGCTGGGGAGGTGAGCGCCCGGGGCGGCCTCCACACCAAGGCAATAGACCCGGTCGTCCGGGCGCTGGTGCTTGCACGCGCGAATTTATGCCGGTCTGTGCCCGCAGAGGGAGTGTTACACAGACATTCTCAAACCGCTGTGAAGCGGAACGCGCCGGCTATCGCATTACGAATGGCGGGCAGTGCCGGTAAGTAAACTAAGCAATAGAAGGAGCGGCTGTTAAAGGCCGCGCTTTCTAGGCGGCGGTTTTCGCAGGCTGTTGCTTGCCGAAGCGGTTGATATTGGTGTCTCCCCAATCTTTCAAAGCAAGCAGAATGGGCTCGATGCTGCGCCCCAGCGGCGACAGGCTATATTCAACCTTTGGCGGAACCTGCGCATAGACCTTGCGGTCAATCAGGCCGTCTTCTTCAAGCTCGCGCAGTTGATTTGTCAGCATACGTTGCGTCACGCCGGGTATCTGGCGTCGCAATTCATTAAACCGCAGCGTTCCATCCAGGAGATGAAATAGCACAACACTTTTCCATTTACCGTCGATGAGGCCGATCGCCGCCTCAACGGAGCAACCGGGGCTGCAATCAAAACGGGAATGCTTAACCTTGGTCATAAGTATCCTATATATACTAAGTACAAAACACGACACTATGTGCAATTTTTGTGCGTATTTTCATTTTCTGATTGTAGTCTAATATTTGTTCCATAGCAAATGGAGCAAAGACTATGAAAGCTGTTGCCTATCAAACCGCCGGCAAACTGGATCGCGCAGATTCACTACTGGATGTCGAACTGGAGAAGCCTGTTGCGAAAGGCCGCGATCTGTTGGTGCAGGTCGAAGCCATTGCGGTTAATCCGGTTGATTATAAAATCCGCAAAGGCGTTTCGGCAGAGCCAGGCCAGTGGAAAGTGTTGGGCTGGGACGCTGTTGGGACTGTGGTTGAAACCGGTGAAGCGGTAGAGAATTTCAAGATTGGTGATAAAGTCTGGTATGCGGGTTCGTATATTCGACAGGGAGCCAATAGCGAGTTTGGTCTGGTTGACGAACGTATTGCGGGAACGCCGCCTGCGTCGATTTCCAACAGTCAGGCTGCTGGCCTGCCGCTGACATCAATCACCGCGTGGGAAATGCTTTTTGACAGGCTCGACATTCGTAAGCCAGTGCCAGGTGCTGCCAATGCTGTTCTTATTATTGGCGGAGCAGGCGGTGTTGGCTCAATAGCCATTCAGCTGATACGCGCTTTGACGGAGTTGACGGTGATTGCCACTGCCTCGCGCCCTGAAACACAGGATTGGGTGAAAGAGCTCGGCGCACATCATGTCATCGATCATAGCAAGCCTCTGGCACAACAGGTCGAGGCTTTGGGGATTGGTGCGCCGGCTTTTGTGTTCTCCACCACGCAGACGATGGATCACTTCAATGAGATTGTGTCATTGATCGCGCCACAGGGGCGGTTCGGCTTGATTGACGATTTCGATACTTTTGATGTCGCGCCGCTGAAACGTAAGTCAGTCTCAATCCATTGGGAGATGATGTTTACACGTCCGGTTTTTGAAACGGCGGATATGAATGAACAGGGCAAACTTCTGAATGAAGTTGCACGGCTGATCGACGCAGGCAAAATCAAAACGACGGTGACGGAAGTTATGTCACCAATAAATGCCGTTAATCTTAAAGCAGCGCATGGCGTGCTGGAAAGCGGTAAGGCCAAAGGCAAGATCGTGCTTGAAGGCTGGTAAACAGCCCTCAAGCTGAGTGATGTTACCGCCCCGGTCGGCCAGTTTTGCCGGGGCGACGTTTTTTGCGGGCTGCTTCAGCCGGGTCTTCATAGGAACCGACGCCAGCGCGTTCGCGGCGGATGATCGCATCATTCGCACCCGCTGGTTTTTCCGTGCGCTTGACGGTCATTTCATCCAGCGTATTCTTGCGGAAAAGCGGCTTTGCCATATCCGTGCCGGGACCCATATTGTCGAGCGACGGCTTAGCGAAAAGCGACTTTTTCGGCTCCGCATCGACCGTGCGATGAACCTTCCGGCCAGCATTGTGGCGGCCTTTGGTGCGACCCGTGACCGGGCTTTCAAGCTCCACTTCGCGCGCCAGCGGATCGTCTGAAATCGCCAGTTCCATTTCACGCAGACGCTTGATCTCGTCGCGCAGTCGAGCGGCCTTCTCGAAGTCGAGATCGGCAGCTGCATCACGCATCTGCTTTTGCAGATGTTCGAGATGGGCGGTCAGGTTGTTGCCCATCATCGCGCCTTCTTCGGCAAAGCCGGAAATATCTGCGCGGACGTGATCCTGTTCATAAACGGAATTCAGAATGTCCGTGATATTCTTCTTCACCGAGGCAGGCGTGATGCCATGCTCCAGATTATATGCTTCCTGCTTTTCGCGACGGCGGCTGGTTTCATCCATCGCGCGCGTCATGGAGCCGGTGATGTTGTCGGCGTAAAGAATGACCTTGCCGTCAACGTTACGCGCTGCACGACCAATGGTCTGCACGAGTGACGTTTCCGAACGCAAGAAACCTTCCTTGTCGGCATCGAGAATGGCGACGAAACCGCATTCGGGAATATCAAGACCTTCGCGGAGCAGGTTGATACCCACCAGCACATCGAATGCGCCAAGGCGCAGGTCGCGGATAATTTCGATACGTTCCAGCGTGTCGATGTCCGAGTGCATATAACGCACGCGAACGCCTTGTTCGTGCAGATATTCGGTCAGGTCTTCGGCCATGCGCTTGGTCAGCACCGTGCAGAGCGTGCGATAGCCCTTGCGTGCGGTTTCGCGAATTTCGCCCAGCACATCATCCACCTGATTTTTCGCAGGACGCACTTCCACTGGCGGATCGATCAGGCCGGTTGGGCGGATAACCTGTTCGGCAAACACGCCGCCAGCTTCTTCCATTTCCCATTTGCCCGGCGTTGCCGAAACCGCGATGGTCTGCGGACGCATGGCGTCCCATTCCTCAAAGCGCAGAGGGCGATTGTCCATGCAGGAGGGCAGGCGGAAGCCATATTCGGCCAGCGTTGCCTTGCGCCTAAAGTCGCCGCGATACATGCCGCCAATCTGCGGAACCGTGACGTGGCTTTCATCGAGGAAGACGAGCGCATTGTCCGGGATATATTCAAACAGGGTCGGCGGTGGTTCACCCGGCTGACGCCCTGTCAGGTAACGCGAATAGTTTTCGATGCCGTTACAAACGCCGGTTGCTTCCAGCATTTCGAGGTCAAAAGTGGTGCGCTGTTCAAGGCGCTGTGCTTCGAGCAAACGGCCTGCATTGTTTAACTCAACAAGGCGATGCTGGAGTTCGTTCTGGATGGACTTGATTGCCTGATTCAGCGTCGGGCGCGGCGTTACATAGTGCGAATTCGCGTAAATCTTGACCGATTGCAGATCGCCGGTTTTCTGGGCGGTCAGCGGGTCAAATTCAGCGATGGTTTCGATCTCATCACCAAACAGCGAAATACGCCATGCGCGATCTTCCAAGTGGGCCGGGAAGATTTCAATCGTATCGCCACGCACGCGAAACGAGCCGCGCACGAAGTTGATGTCCTGCCGCTTATATTGCTGGGCCACGAGATCGGCGAGAAGCTGGCGCTGGTCGAGACGGTCGCCAATCTTCATCTCAAACGTCATGGCGGTGTAGGTTTCGACGGAACCAATACCGTAGATGCAAGAGACTGATGCGACGATAATCACGTCATCGCGTTCGATCAGCGCGCGTGTCGCTGCGTGGCGCATCCGGTCGATCTGTTCGTTGACGGTCGATTCTTTTTCGATGAACGTATCAGACCGCGCCACATAGGCTTCCGGCTGATAGTAGTCGTAATAGGAAACGAAATATTCGACAGCATTGTTCGGAAAGAAGTTTTTGAACTCGCCGTAAAGCTGCGCTGCCAGCGTTTTGTTTGGCGCAAGAATGAGCGCAGGTCGCTGCGTTTCCTGAATGACCTTCGCCATGGTGAAGGTCTTACCGGAGCCGGTGACGCCGAGCAGAACCTGTGTGCGGTCTTGATCTTCTAGCCCACTGACCAGATCGCGAATGGCGGTTGGCTGATCACCGGATGGTTCAAAGCTCGATTCCATCTGAATCGAAATGCCGCCTTCCGACTTGGGTGGTCGGGCAGGGCGGTGCGGCGTCCATAGCTCGCCATTCTTGAACAGCGGATTGCCCGATTCAATCAGGTCTGACAGTGCCTGTACGGTCGCGGTCGCGCCCGTAGGGTTGAGCGCCGTGGCCTCTTCGAGGCTCATGTCGAGGCCCGAAACCGGATTAAGGCCAGCAGCCGCACGTTCTTTGGCTGATGCAGCGCCGCCAATAGATGTCCCGCGAGAACTACGCGAAGATTCTTTGCTGCGTTCAGGCACCTTTTTAGGCGCCTTCGCCGCTTTGGCTTGTGGCTGAGGCTTGTCGGCCTCTTCACCTATATCTTTTGCCCAATCGGAGATTGAGCCTGAAAGCGGGGTGCCTGACAAACCGCGCTGTGGCACTTCGCCAAAGCCGCGTGTTTCGTCTTGCGAATCCTGAGTGTATTTGTCTTTTGAGGAGGCCATGCACACAATATGGAATTTCGCAGCACAAATGAAAAGGGTGCAGCGATTAAAACCGCCGCACCCCTTATCAGAATTGTGTGGCTCCTGACATCAGGCTGTCAGGAGGCGTCACCTACCATCGTCCTCTTGGACGCCAGCGATCGCCCGGACCGTAGAAATTTGGGTGGTAACCGGGATGGTCACGCCAGCCGGGACGATCACCCCAATGTGGCCTTGGCTGCCCCCATTGACCGGGACCGCGCCAACCCGGACCCGGGCGAACTGGACCGGGGCCCCATCCTGGCCCCCAGCCCGTATTGTAGGGGCGTCGCCCCCAGCCCCAGCCGGGACCATCATCCCAGCGATTGTTGTTGTTGATTGCCGAGCCAATTACGAGTCCAGCAATGAGTGGAATGCCAATGGCTGCTGCTGAAGGACCGAAATTATCATTGGTAGTATATCCGCCGCCCGTTTGCACGGCGATGTAGCGGGACGACGCCCAACCATCAAGACCGCGGTAATTGACACGGCACCAGCCATATCCGTTGGTGCAGCCTGCCACACCAATGACAACGCCATTTGGGATGCGTCCCATAGATTGATATTGTGTACCGGGGCCGGTACGAAGATTTATAGTAGCTGTCGCTAAACCGCTGGCCGCTTCGGCATTGCTTGCAAATAAAAGTCCTAATGCAACAATAGAAGATGTTATTATTGTTTTCATTTGAATATCCTTATATTTGTATATAAATCTAGGATACTATCTTTTTATTATTTTTACTTTAAAGAATCAAACTTGTTCTACTATGATGATTAATAATTGTAATTTTACTCGATTTTTAAATGATAGATTTTATCGCATGGCTGCGGTGCGCATGTCGCACTTTTCGTCTTTCGCGGCTTGCCGCATAATTCACCCGACTCTTTTAGGTGATCGAAGGAAACATTGATGATTGATTTGAACGCGCCAAAGGGCATGTTGACCGTGCGTACACAGGCCATGCCGAATGATACCAACGCAGCGGGCGATATTTTCGGTGGTTGGGTTATGGCGCAGATGGATATTGCAAGTGCTATTCGCGCTTCAGAGCGTGCCAAGGGGCGTGTTGTAACGGCGGCTGTGCGCGAAATGTCGTTCGCGAAGCCAGTCAAGATTGGTGATGTTCTTTGTGTTTACACTGAAATCACGCGTGTTGGGCGCACGTCGATCACGCTTCGCGTTGAAGCGTGGGCACAGCGTTATCTCGCCGAAGAGATGGATCTGGTGACACATGGTGAGTTTGTTATGGTCGCGCTCGACAAGACCGGCCAGCCAACGCCGGTTCCTGCGGAATAATAATGTAAAGCCCGGATATGTCCGGGCTTTTTGCTATTTGCAGGCGCGATAACCGCTGCGGCGCTGCATCAGATCGAAGTGAAAATGATCCGCGTGTTCGCGGTTATAGCCGGGTCCGAGAACGGTGGTGAAATAAGAGCAAGCATCGGAGCGCACGCTGTTGAGCAAGCCTTTTTCGCGGAAGGCGAAGAAGCCGGGTTTGCGAACGGTGATGCTCTTGCCGTTGTTCAGAACGATTTTCGTAACATCGATGGCATTGCCACTGGAATGCTCCGACATTTTCGCGCCGCGACGATGGTTCATCGTGCGGCAGGAATAACCACCCGCATTGTGGATCGTGTTGATACCGGAGAGATAACGCAGCCGCGCTGAAGGTTGCAGGTCGCCCTTGATCCAGCGTGCGAAGGCTTCCGTCACCTCACAGTTCAATGTTGCTGCTGGCTTGAAAGCGATGTTGCCGCTGTTGAAGCCGCGCACTTCAATCGGGTTGTTGATGCGACAGCTTCCACCCTGATTGATCGGCGATTTTTCGGTGAAGACGACACCAAGACGCTTGAGGCGTGTTCGGCAGGCGGCTTCGGAATTCGACATCGCATAAATGTTTTCAACCGTGCTGACAGGATTTTGCACTGGTGTGGCAAAGCCATAGTCGCCCGCGTAATGCGGCTGGCTTTGTGTTGTCATTTCATTGGCGTTGTTTTCGATTTCCTCAGCGAGACCAACAACACGCGGCTCGCGTGGGGCTTGCGGCGGCACGACGATATCTGCATTGGCAATGTCTGCCTGCGGTCGCGGCGGACGATCACCCGAACAACTGGCTAAGAGTGTCAAAAGTGCAAGACCTGTCGGCAATGCAAGACGATGAAAGCGGTTGGACAACGCAAAACTCATGTCCCTGCCTTTCATTCTGGAAACGGTTCTGCCCACATATTAGACCATAAGCGTAAACGAACAGTCAGTGCCGCTGTTAAAGCCTATGGCGATAATCGGGCAGTTCGTGGTCATAAGATTGGCGAAATCTCCATGTCACTCTGCTAACACTATCTTGCGGTTGAGGGCCAGACCGCGACATGATCCTTCCGGTCCCCAAAGTTCTTCCCATGTCAGCACTCATTTCGCCAAGCGTTTTGCCGATTCTGCTTCTCATCGGCTCAAACGTATTCATGACCTTTGCCTGGTACGGGCACCTGAAATTCACCAGCACGCCGCTGATAACAGTGATTTTCATCAGCTGGGGTATCGCGCTGTTTGAATATTTTCTGGCTGTACCCGCTAATCGTATCGGGCATGAAGTCTATTCAGCTGCACAGCTCAAGACGATGCAGGAAGTTATCACGCTGGTGATTTTTAGCCTGTTCTCGATTTTTTATCTCAAAGAAGCTTTCACGTGGAATCACGTGATGGGCTTTGCGCTGATAGCCGGTGGTGCAGCACTGATTTTTCGAGGCTAGTTTTACTTTTCGCACTTTTGCTGGAAATGCAGGGTTATTCAGCCGCTGCTGGGATTGGTTCCGCTCTGCGTTTCCAGAACATCGGAACCAATTCCACTGCCATCATTGCGATAAACAATAGCCCGCAGCCTATGAAGCCAATGAATGTCAGGCGGTCGCCGAGGAAGATCGCGCCAAACATCGCGGCAAAGATTGCTTCGGATGAGAGGAAAATCGCCGCCTGTGCAGACGTTGTGTAGCGCTGGCCGATAGCTTGCAGCGTGAATGCAACGCCTGATGAAAACACGCCGGTAAACAGCAGTTCTTTCCACGTCAGTGCAATAAAGTTCCAATTGATGTCTTCAACCACCACGGCAATCGCCAGCCCAGCCACCGCAGCGGTGGCAAACTGCACGCAGCTCAGTGTTATTGGTCGGCCTGCACGATTGGCACGGCTGATGAGCAAAACCTGCATTGCCCAAAACACTGCGCCAATGATGACGAGCCAGTCACCTTGTTTGAGCGCGCTTAAAGTGCCGCCGGATAGCAGAAATATCCCTGCAAGACAGGCAACAGCGCTTGGCCAGACGATTGGATGCGGCCAGTTGCGAAACACAATGACACCTAGCACCGGTACCATCACAACATAAAGGCCGGTGAGAAAGCCTGCATTGGTGACAGACGTGGTGATCAAGCCGATCTGTTGCAGGACAAGGCCGATAAACAGCATCGAACCAACAAACATAAAGTAAAGATAGTTCGAGCGTTGCAGCCTATGGGGTGAGCGTCTGCCTTCGGCAATCGACCATGGCAGCACAGTGACTGCGGCGATCGCCGAACGGACACCAATAAACAGAAATGGACCAATGCTGGCCATCGCGGTTGATTGTGCGACAAAGCCCATACCCCAAATGACGCCCGCCAGAAGAAGGAGTAGATTTGCCTGAACGCGTGTCATCATTGCCTCATAAATGCGGGATCAGGTTAGCGGCTTGGCGCGTCATCCCTTCGCGGCTATGCTATAGGCAATAGTCGATAACGGCGGCAAGGGATTTCCTTGTGCGGCGTGTTTGGGAACGCTTTTTCGGGAGGGGCTACGTGTTTTTTTTTCTCACTAGAAACAAAGCCATTCTGGCAGGAGCTGCGCTTGCAGCTGTTTTGGCCAATGCTGGTCCTGCTACTGCTGCTTTCAAGCAAATTCGCGATAGCTGGGTTCAGTGCGATTTTGCTTCAAATTGCACACTTGCACTTAAAAGTACGGATAATGGTCCGATATCGTTCAGCCTTTATCGCAGTAGTGCAGTTAATTCGCAGCCCTCGTTGCGTCTGTCGGGGTTTGATCAAGGCGCTAAGGCTGGCAAAATTGCGGTTGCTGTTGATGGCAAACAGGTGATTTCTTTCGACCTTTCGGCGCTAAAACTTGATGATGGCCAAGGCTATTATGAAAATGCAGCAGACGTAAAAAAGCTGATTGATGCCATGAAAGCCGGTCAGAAGCTGACGCTGCAATTCAATAACAAGACCTACAACTATTCGCTCTCAGGTTTTGTTGGCGGGCTGATCTATATGGATGACCAACAGGCGCTCAGTGGCACTGTTGCGGCGTTGCAGAGCAAGGGCAATAAGGCGGCTCCGCCCGCTCCAGATGTGTCACAGATAACAACGATTAATGAACTGCCAGAGTCCATTCGTAAAGATTTCAGTGGCGAGGATTCGATTTGTGGCACTGACGACGGAGATCCCTTTCAGAATGGTGGCGGGTTTAATGCAAAAATAACTGATGGCACGAACCTCATTGGAGTGCCGTGCGGTTCTCCGGGCGCCTATAACCAGCCCTATGCCTTTTACAGCCAGTCGGATGACAAGGTGGTTCCGATCTCATTGCCGACCATTTCCGATGATGGTCCGAGCACCGTTGATCAAGCTTGGAATATCGACTGGTCGCAATCATCCAAGACACTGACCGCCTTTTTCAAAGGTCGTGGCATTGGTGATTGCGGAACCTATGATGTCTGGAAAGCGACTGACGACGTGGATGGCAAGGTCCGCTTCGTGCTTCTTGAGGAGCGCTCGAAAGGCGATTGTGACGGCAATTATGCCGGTGGCCCCGAAAAATGGCCTGCAAGCTGGCCTGTCTCGAAAAAATAGCGCGATTTCCGCGCATAATTAACAGGCAGAAATTTTTGTTCGTGAAATGATCTTTTAAAATGCTATAGTTTCACCAACATCTCTTTGAACGGTTCCGAAGCGATTGCTTCGGGGACCGTTTTCTTTTTGTGTGCCGCCGGGTGATTTCATCTGTCGGACGGTGGTTTTGTCTCCAGTGTGAAGCAAAATCAGGCGGGCAATCAAACTGCCGTCGCATTTAATCCCGGAGGGAAGTGCGGCGGGCGATGGAAAGGACTGGACTGGGTATGGAAAAGTTCCCGATGACCCCTAGCGGTTTCGAAAACCTCAAGGAAGAACTGCGCACGCGTCAACAAGTTGACCGCCCACATATTATTGAGGCGATTGCTGAAGCACGTGCGCATGGCGATCTTTCCGAAAATGCGGAATATCACGCAGCGAAAGAAGCACAGAGCCTGAATGAAGGTCGCATCAACGAGTTGGAAGATCTCGTTGGTCGCGCAGAAGTCATTGATGTTACGAAGCTTTCCGGCGACAAAATCAAGTTTGGCGCCACCGTCACGCTGATCGATGAAGAGAGCGAAGAAGAAAAAGTCTATCAGATCGTTGGCGACCAGGAAGCCAATGTGAAGCAGGGGCGCATTTCGATTTCTTCGCCAATCGCACGCGCACTGATCGGTAAGGGCGAAGGCGACACGATTGAAGTTAACGCGCCGGGCGGTTCGCGTTCATATGAGATCATCAGCTTCAAGTTTATCTGATGTCTGAAGTGACGGTCCCTGTCGGTGAGGTTGAGGTCATTGCGCCTAATTTCAAGCGCCGCCTTTCAGGTGTGACTTCAACCATAGTGCAGCTCATCCCTTTGCAACGTGCAAAGGGATTGGGCATTGCCACAATGGGACCGGGACTGCCTGAGAGCCTTCCGCATCTTGGCTGGTCGGCTCTTTTCTCCTTCTGGAAAAAGCCCGTAAAGCGACGCTTTCGCATTTGGCATGCGCGCCGCAACATTGAAATGCTGGCCGGAATTTTTATGCGTGACGTGCTGCGCATGAAGCTGCGGCTGGTGTTTACATCGGCTGCACAACGACATCACAAGCCTTTCACCAAATGGTTGATCCGCCGCATGAATGCGGTGATTGCGACCAGTGGCCGCTCGGGAAGCTTTCTTGAAGTGCCGCATGATGTGATTATGCATGGCGTTGATCTTGAACGTTTTCATCCGCCAGTCGGCGAGGATGATCAGTTCAGTGCATCAGGCTTGCCGGGTAAGTATGCCATTGGTTGTTTTGGGCGTGTGCGTCATTCCAAGGGCACTGACCTGTTTGTCGATGCGATGATTGCGCTTTTGCCAAAATATCCGGAATGGACAGCAATCATTACTGGCCGCACCACGTCTGAGCATCAGGCTTTTGAAGATGATCTTAAAGCGCGTATTGCGGCGGCTGGCTTGCAAGATCGTATTCGTATCCTTGGCGAAGTGCCGGATGTGCGCATCTGGTATCGGCGCTTGACGCTCTATGTTGCCCCGTCACGCAATGAAGGTTTTGGGCTGACGCCGCTGGAGGCAATGGCTTCACAAACCGCTGTCGTTGCAAGTGATGCTGGCGCTTATGCGGAAATGATTGTCGAAGGCACGGGCAGTTTTGTTGCTGCGGGTGACGGCAATGCGTTGCGTGATGCAATCGAGCCATATCTGGCGGATCCAGCGATGGCTGAGCGTCATGGTGAAAATGCGCTAACATATGTGCGCGAAGCGTTTCCGCTCGAAAAAGAGGCCGCTGCAATCAGCGCGGTTTACGAGCGCGTATTTAATAGCTGACTTCTTGTCCAAATAAAAAAGCGACTGCGCAGGACATAGTCGCTTTTCTTGGAATTTGATCTGATCAGAGAATCATCAGAGGTTCGTCTTTAACGGGACGAATGGTCAGCGCTGTGCGGACTGAGTCCACATTAGGCGCTGCTGTCAGTTCTTCGATAACGAAGGTCTGAAACGTGTTAAGATCGCGTGCAACGCAATGCAGCAGGAAGTCAGATTCGCCTGAAACCATCCATGCACGGCGTACCAACGGCCACTGCTTTGTCTTCTCCGCAAAAGCCTTCAAATCGGCGTCTGCCTGACGATGCAAACCAACAGAACAGAAGGCGACAAGATCCTGACCGAGTGCGTTGCCGTTAAGGATGGCACGATAGCCACGAATGACGCCGCTCTCCTCAAGTTTGCGCACGCGGCGCAAGCAAGGAGGGGCGGAAATTCCGACCCGTTCAGCGAGTTCGACATTGGTGATGCGCCCGTCATTCTGGAGCTCCCGAAGGATTTTCCAATCGATGTCGTCCAGATCAGCCTTAATAGGCATATAAAACTCCGCGCAAGGAAATTTCAGTCAATTGTAATTTTAAAACACTCAGCGCCATTATAGCGCAATACTATCTTGCTCATACCAAAAGAAACGACTGGATGTAAACCATCTAAAGAGTTGTTAGCGCATCCAGAAAGTGCGTGTGAACAAGATAAAGATTGTGATGAGCTCGAGACGGCCAACCAGCATCAGGAATGAAAGCACCCAGAGTGCCGGATCGTGGATGGTCGAGAAGTTGCCGACCGGGCCGATGACGTCGCCAAATCCCGGTCCAACATTGGATAGTGCGGTCAGTGCGCCGGTGAAGGCCGAGACGAAATCCAGGCCGAGAGATGCCAGCAGAACCGCGCCGATAACCAGCGAAGCAATATAGAGAAACAGATAGAGCAGGACGTTCTGTGCGATCTCGCCGGAGACTTCGGAAGAACCGTACCGGATTTTGATGACCGCGTGCGGCATCACGAGGCGCGCGAGATTGGCTCTGGTCAGGCTCCATAGTATGATCAAACGGTTCATTTTGATGCCGCCTGAGGTCGAGCCTGCACAGCCGCCAAGGAAACAGGCGAGGAAGAAGATGCCGATGGCTGGCGGTCCCCACAGCGAATAATCTTCTGTTGTGAAGCCGGTTGTCGTGATGACCGAGACAAAATGAAACGATGCTGCAATCAGCGCGTCGCCAAATGGAATATGCGTGCCAAGGCGTAAGACGACCGCAAGAATGAAGCTGAAACCAATCACGATGGTGAAAAAGAGCTTCACCTGCGGATCTTTTAACAGTTCGGTGCGCCGCGGCATGAAAGCTTTGATGTAGAGAATGAAGGGCAGGGCCGATAGCACCATGAATATGGTCGAAACCACTAGCAACATTCGGTTGCCTTCATAATAGGCAAACGAGTTGTCGTGGGTAGAAAAACCTGCGGTGGCGACAGTTGCCAGACCATGATTGACCGCATCGAAGATGCTCATGCCGACCGCAAAATAAGCGATCATGCAAGCAGCTGTCAGGCTGAGATAGGCTATGACGATGCCAAGCGCGATCTGATTCATACGCGGCAAAATCTTCTCAGACTTGTCGGAGTTTTCCATATGGAAAAGCGCCAAGCCACCAGCGCGCAGCGATGGCAGCATCAAAAGCGCTAAGCCGATGAAGCCGACGCCTCCGATCCAGCATAAGAGTGAACGCCAGAGCAGAATGCCGCGCTGCATATCATCAAGACCGGTCAGAGCGGTCGCACCCGTCGAGGTGACGCCTGACATCGCTTCAAAGAATGCCGTCGCATAACTGATCGGCAGATGTGAGAAATAGAGCGGGATCGAGCCAAGAAAGCTTGCTGTCAGCCAAAGACACGCTGTCAGCAGAAAGCCAAGGCGCGGGGTAAAGCGCGTATTCTGGTTTTGTGTGGCGAGCAGAATCAGCAACGATAAAGCGCCGGTTGCCGCAGCTGATCGGATAAAGATCAGCCAATCGTCACTGCCGTCGCGCAGGTCGATAGCCGCAGGCAGCAGCATTGCAACAGCCATAACGAGGCCGAAACGCGCACAGATATTGGCGACTGTCTTATAAATGGCGGTCGGCTCCAGCGTTTTTTGAAAGCGCCCAGCGTCTTTTATAAACGCGATGTATTCTGTGTCTTTAACGCGGGAATTTGCCCGCTGCAATGCACCTGTGACTTATAGGCTTGCTGAAAGGTCACAAGCTGTGGGCTAAGGCCGACAAACGCCGCTCAAACCTTGCAAAGGCGGGTTTGTGAACCTACCTTGTCAAACAATATCAGGATATTGGCAAAGCAGGGTGCAGGATCGTTTTTCTCACTTGCCGAAAATGGCCTGAAACGATTTTTGGACCGGAGATTTCCCTATGTCACAGCGTCACGCGCCCGTTATCATCATCGGCTCAGGTCCGGCGGGTTATACCGCCGCAATCTATGCAGCGCGTGCGATGCTTAAACCGATCATCATCACAGGTTTGCAGCAGGGCGGTCAGTTGATGATCACCACTGATGTTGAAAACTATCCGGGCTATGCCGAACCTGTTCAGGGTCCATGGATGATGGAGCAGATGGCAACACAGGCTGAAAAAGTCGGCGCGGAAATTGTCTATGACATCATCACTGAAGTTGACACCAAATCGCGTCCCTTCCGCCTGATTGGCGATGGTGGCACGGTTTATACCTGCGATGCGCTAATTATCGCGACCGGCGCACAGGCCAAGTGGCTTGGTCTTGAAAGCGAACAGACGTTCATGGGCGGCGGCGTTTCTGCTTGTGCGACCTGTGACGGTTTCTTCTATCGCGGCAAGGATGTTGTGGTTGTTGGTGGCGGCAATACCGCTGTTGAAGAAGCACTTTATCTTTCGCATATCGCAAAGAGCGTGACAGTTGTTCACCGCCGTGAAGGCTTCCGCGCTGAAAAGATCATGCAGGATCGCCTGCTGTCGCGTGAAAATGTCAATGTTGTCTGGAACAGCGTGATCGATGAAATCGTCGGCACAGAAGCAAAGCCACCAGTGGGCGCGACGGTGACCGGTGTGCGCCTCAAGAACATTGTTACAGGCGAAACGCATATTCTCGATGCACATGGCGTTTTCGTCGCCATCGGTCATGCTCCTGCCGTTTCTTTGTTCGAAGGCAAGCTTAAGCAGAAGCCAAACGGTTATCTGTGGACTGCGCCTGATTCGACGGCGACGGATGTTCCGGGCATTTTTGCTGCTGGTGACGTTACCGATGATATTTACCGGCAGGCAGTGACTGCCGCTGGTATGGGCTGCATGGCGGCGCTTGAATCCGAGCGCTATCTGGCTGCACAGGAACCGCTGCACGAAGCTGCGGAGTAATGAGAGGGGGAGAAGGTGGTTGCACCACTCGACTGGGATAAACTGCGCATATTTCATGCCGCCGCGGAAGCGGGGTCGTTTACCCATGCCGCACAGACATTGCATCTGTCGCAGTCAGCTATTTCGCGCCAAGTCAGTGCGTTGGAACAGGATGTGGGAGTTCCGTTGTTCCATCGCCACGCTCGTGGCCTTATTCTGACGGAGCAGGGCGAAACGCTCTATCGCACAGCGCATGACGTGCTGATGAAGCTCGAAAATGTCCGCTCCAAGCTTGCAGAGAGCAAGGAAAAGCCGACAGGTCGCCTGCGCGTGACCACAACGGTTGGTCTTGGTTCTGGCTGGTTGATCGAGCGTATTCAAGAGTTCGTCGAGCTTTACCCGGATATTCAGTTGCAGCTTATCCTCGACAATGAGGAACTGGATCTGACCATGCGCCACGCGGATTGCGCAATTCGTTTGCGTCAGCCGCAGCAGCCGGACCTGATCCAGCGTCGCCTGTTCACCGTGCATATGCACGTCTATGCATCGGCGGGTTATGTTTCCAAGCACGGGAAGCTCAATTCCATTGAAGAAATCGACCAGCATCGCGTGGTGACGTTCGGTGAGCCTGCGCCAAGCTATCTGACTGGGCTCAACTGGCTGGAAATTGCCGGTCGTACAGATGGCAGTTCGCGTATTCCGGTTTTGCAGGTCAATAACCTTCTGTCGGTGCGTCGTGCTGTGCAGCGTGGCGTCGGCATGGCAGTTTTGCCTGATTATATGGCCGACAAGGAATCCGGTCTGGTGCAGCTTTTGCCCGATCTTGAGGAAATTCCATCCTTCGACACGTTCTTCTGCTACCCGGAAGCGTTGAAGAATTCGGCCAAGCTTCATGCGTTCCGCGACTTCCTGTTTTCAAAGGCGCGTAACTGGACCTATTGATCTGTTTCAAAGGTCGAGAAAAGGCCGCGTGAGTTTACTTACGCGGCCTTTTTATTGGATGTTCTTAAGCGGGCAGGTTCTCTTGAGGCTTTAGCTTTTCCCGATTGAGATTGCTTGGGTAAACCTCATGCATGACATCGTCGATGACGTGATGGCTAAGTGTTTCGATCTCAACGATTTTGCTTGTCGCTGTGTCATCAAGATCATGAATGACAGCACCGACAATCCGGTCGCCGGGAAGTTCACGATCTATTGCATGCGCAACAAAGCCCGCTGACGGTGCCCAGACATAGCTTATTCCTGCCGCTTCACCGGACCATGCCCGATGAAGGTGGCCACTGGCATGAAGCTGCACGTGATGGCGTGCGAAAAGCTCCATCAAACGCTGGCGTGGAACAGGTGGGATGCCCCAGAGCCCGGTTTCGCCTTCATCTGGGCTGTCGATAAACAGCGGCTTGTGCGCAAAAATAGCGACAGGGCAGCCTTCGCTATGGTTGAGCTGTTGTTCGAGCCAATGGAATTGCTTTTCTTCCAGCACGGAGCCATCGCCCATAATCAGGCTGTTGAGGCCAATTAGCAGCCACTGTCCGAAATTCAGCGTCCAGTATTCGGGGCCGAAGTGGTCGCGCCAGCGTTGTAAGCGTTCGGTATTAACCGGCTGCCTGCTTGCCGGTAAATGGCCTATGTCATGATTGCCCGGCAGGCAGAGCATCGGAGCGGGAAGGTCTGCCATCAATTCACGACAGAAGATCAGATCATCTTCCACATCAGCGCCATCAACCGTGAAGTCGCCGGTATGGATAATGAGGTCTGGTTTCTGATCAGCCATCCAGTCAATAAGCGGCGACCAGTTGCCGTTGAAGTGCAGCTTGGTTGGACTGAGATGTGTGTCGGTAATCTGGATGATCCGCAAGATAGGCTCCGGCGCAGCGCGATGGGGGAGAGAGGCTGCGAATTTTAAACGGTATCTAGGAGCCTCTCATGACAGATAGGTTGCAGTTGGATGATTGTTTGATGACAGACGTCAGGTGGTCTGATTTGGTCTTCCATGTGATTTCTTGCCATTTTATGAGGCATGCATGATGGCTATGTGCCTTTCGTTTAGGCGGCTCATTAATGCAGTATGAAGAAACATGATTGGTTGGTTAATGTGCAAGCTATTGATTTTAATTGATAATATTGAATGGCGAAGCTATGCAAAAAATGCATGGCTGCATTGTGCTAAAGTTGAGTTGCAAAAACAATAATCACAAGGCATATAAGAGTCATCTCAGCGCTGCGTTTCCTCCTCCCATTTGCGCGCGCTGAGTGTTCCCCTCTGGAGGTTTGCCTCAATGGCACCTTCAAAACTCAAAGCCAGACATTTGTCTGGCTTTTTTTTTGGCTTTACGCCGGGGCATATGATTTTACGAGAAATGCAGAGACGAAAAAGGGGCCTTTCGGCCCCTTCGTCAATCTATATAGAAGTGTTTAACGCAGACTTGCGCAGAAGCGCTGAATGCGTGAGCAGGCTTCTTCAAGCAGTTCGTCCGAAGTCGCATAGGAAATGCGGAAGTTTGGTCCGAGGCCGAAAGCCGAACCGTGAACAACGGCAACGCCTTCTGCTTCAAGCAGTTCGGTTACGAAGTCTTCGTCAGACTCAATCACCTTGCCAGCTTCTGTCTTCTTGCCGATCAGTCCAGCGCATGACGGATAGACGTAGAACGCGCCTTCAGGTGTCGGGCAATGAATGCCGGTTGCCTGATTGAGCATGGATACGACCAGATCGCGACGTGCCTGGAAGATTTCCTTGTTCTTCGGAATAAAGTCCTGCGTGCCGTTCAATGCTTCAACAGCCGCCCACTGAGCGATGGAGCAAGCGCCGGAGGTCTGTTGACCCTGCACCATGTCCATAGCCTTGATGAGTTGCAGCGGACCTGCTGCGTAACCAATACGCCAGCCGGTCATCGCATAGGCTTTTGAAACGCCGTTCATGGTGAGCGTGCGGTCATAAAGCGAAGGCTCAACCTGTGCCGGCGTCGTGAAGACGAAATCGCCATAAACGAGATGTTCATACATGTCGTCGGTGAGAATCCAGACCTGCGGATGACGCACGAGAACGTCGGTCAGTGCCTTCAGTTCGGATTCTGTGTATGCCGAGCCGGTTGGGTTCGATGGCGAGTTGAAGATCAGCCACTTGGTCTTTGGTGTAATCGCGTTTTCGAGATCCGCAGCGGTCAGCTTGAAGTTGTCTTCGATCTTCGTGTTAACGAAAACCGGCGTGCCGCCGTTGATCGCAACCATTTCTGGATAGCTTACCCAGTATGGTGCAGGGACGATCACTTCATCGCCTGGGTTCAGGGTTGCCATGAAGGCATTGAACAGGATCTGCTTGCCGCCTGTGCCGACGATGACCTGTTCTGGCTTATAATCGAGACCGTTTTCGCGCTTGAACTTAGCAACGATGGCCTGACGCAGCTCAGGAATGCCAGCAACTGGGGTATACTTTGTTTCGCCGCGATTGATCGCGTCGATAGCAGCCTGCTTGATATTGTCTGGTGTATCGAAATCGGGTTCACCCGCTCCGAGACCAATCACGTCCTTGCCCTTGGCTTTCAGTTCACGTGCTTTCTGGCTGACCGCGATGGTCGCAGATGGTTTTACACGAGAAAGGGCGTCGGCGAGAAATGCCATGATAGATCTCCATAGATGGCAGGATCAGATAACCGGCACCGGGCGTGGTCCGGTCTTGCGGGCTTTCTATGTCGCATTGGCGCACGAATCGCAACAAAAGCTTTGCAGTTTCGCAACAAATTCCGTGGTCTCGCGCAATTGTGTTGCTTAAAAGTTCTGATCCATCAGTGATCCGCGCATATTCGTTCAACGAAACTGATTGGACAGGGTGTAGCCGGATCGACATGTTATAGCGGTACAGGAGAAGCAGATGCTCACGATCTACTCACAGCCAGATTCTGGAAATTGTTATAAGCCACGGCTTTTGCTTGCGAAAATCGGCAAGCCGTTTAAGCACGTCACTGTTTCGGCGCTTGATGGTTCAACCCGAACGCCGGAATATCTGGCCAAAAATCCAAACGGCAAGGTTCCGTTGCTCGAACTCGAAGACGGGCGGTTCATAGCCGAATCAAATGCTATTCTTCTCCATCTCGCAGAAGGCACAGCCTATCTGCCCAAAGATGCTTACGAGCGAGCACTTGTCTATCAGTGGCTGTTCTTCGAGCAATATAGCCATGAGCCATATGTTGCGGTGCGTCGTGCTTTGATGGTTTATCCAGAGCGCGCAAGTGATGCGACGCCTGAACGATTGGCATCTACGCTTGAGGGTGGCGACAAGGCGCTCAGCGTGATGGAAACGCAGCTCAAGAAAACGCCATTTCTGGCAGGGGATGCGTTAAGCATCGCGGATATTGCGCTTTATGCTTATACGCATGAGGCCCATCGCGGTGGCTTTAATATGGACCAATATCCGGCTGTTCAGGCATGGCTTGCGCGCGTTGCTGCTGACGAGGGACATGTGACCATGGATTGGTTGCCGTGAGCAATGTTTTATAACCCATGGCGTTGTCGGATCGAAGCGGGATCAGAAATCAGTCCGGTGGACTGATTTTCCCGCGAAGGCGGTTCCCACTTTTTCGTGACATGCTCGGGACAAAGAAAAGGCGGGGTATTACCCCGCCTTCATTTATTTAAACGCATGTCTTGATCTCAAAACCGATTACCACTTTTGGGAGACATGCTTTAGCCTATTCGGCGAAACTTAAGCTGCGACGAGGTTGTCAGCAGACGAGCGGCCCGAACGACGGTCTTCTACGATTTCGAACGAAACCTTCTGACCTTCATCAAGCGTGGTCAGACCAGCGCGCTGAACGGCAGAGATGTGAACGAAAATGTCTGTGTTGCCCTGATCAGGCTGAATGAAGCCGAAGCCCTTGGTTGTGTTAAACCACTTAACTGTTCCCGTAGCCATGGGAAATTCCTTTGTAACATTAGTAGTCGATAGTCCGTATGCTTCGCACACGTCCCTGTGGATCGAAATTATGGACAGGAGATCGTCAGGAAGCACGGCAGGCCGGGCGGGTCGCAAAGTCACTTGACCGAAAAATCGATAGAGAAACTATATGCGACAAATTTGACCAACACAAGATAGGCTTTGCACTCTCTGGCGGCCTATTTTCGTAATAGTTTTTCTCATGTCGTCGGCCCAATTAGGAGGGACGTCTATGAAGAGAGTTTTGGCGGTAATGCGATTTTCCGAAGGTTTTAGAGCTTCCCGATTGCCCTCGCATGAAAGTTACATGATATCTGCGCTCAAGAACGCGCGAGCTGTTGAAAACGACGGGGTTCCGTCTGGTTTTGGTCACTATATTTCGCCAGTAATAGCGGTAACGTGAAATCGTACATACGATGAGGAAAGACTTGGTATCCGAAGTTAAGCAGGATGAGCCGCAAGGCGCTGATCGTCTTCTCACGAAGCCGCAAGGTGAAGTGCTGTCGGACGGTAACGATCTTTTCTCGCAGTCGCGCATGATGATGAGCGCATTCTGGGTGTCACCGGTGCGTAATCAGCTTATTGCTCTGGGAACCGGCATATTTGCGCTGATCGTTCTGATTGCAGTTGGGCAGGTCGCTATCAATCGCTGGAATGTGCCTTTTTACAATGCGTTGTCCGATCGTAATCTGAGTGCTTTCTTCCACCAGTTGCTGATCTTTTTTGCCATTGCAGGCACGGTTCTCATTCTCAATGTGTCGCAGACTTGGCTGAACCAAATGTTCAAGCTGAAATTGCGTGATGGGCTGGCACGCGATCTCGTTGGTCAATGGTTGCAGCCGGGGCGGGCGTTTCGTCTGGCGAAAGCGGGCGAAATTGGTATCAATCCCGATCAGCGCTTGCAGGAAGATGCGCGGCACCTTGCGGAAACAACCAGCGACCTCGGCATCAACCTGCTGCAATCGACGGTCATTCTTGTAAGCTTCGTCGGTGTGCTGTGGTCGCTTTCGAGCGGCTTTGTCTTCCATGTCTGGGGCTATAGTTTTTCTATTCCCGGTTACATGGTTTGGGCGGCTGTGTTTTACGCAGGCTCCGCTTCGCTGCTATCCTGGTTTGTGGGGCGTAGCCTTGTCAATCACAATGCAGATCGCTATGCGCGAGAGGCCGATTTTCGTTTTTCGCTAATGCGCGTGAACGAGCATATTGACGCGGTGACGCTGGCGCGTGGTGAGGCCGATGAGCGTCGCAGACTGGACCGTGATCTTGATGCGGTGCTGCTTGCTATCAAACGCATCGTCATTGCGACCACAAATCTCACATGGGTTACGGCAGGCTATGGCTGGTTTACCATCGTTGCGCCCATTCTCGTCGCAGCCCCGGTTTATTTCTCCGGTGGTCTGACATTTGGCGGTCTGATGATGGCGGTCGGTGCTTTCACGCAGGTGCATAATTCGCTGCGCTGGTTTGTCGATAATTTTGGTGCGATTGCCGATTGGCGTGCAACGCTGCTGCGTGTCGCGAGCTTCCGGCAGGCGATTTTGCGTATGGATGAAATTGGCCATCTTGATCGACAAATTACCGTTGAGACCAATACGGAGGAGCAATTGACGATTGACAATCTGTCGATTGCAGCGCCGGACGGTTGTCTCAATCTGGTTGAGAAAAATGTGGTCATTAATCCCGGTGAGCGTCTACTCGTAACGGGTGCCACAGAATCTGAGCGCAGTATGCTTTTCCGTGCACTCGGTGGGTTATGGCCATGGGGCAGTGGGCGGATTGGATTGCCTGCGGGCGACCGCGTGGTGTTCATTCCCCATGCGCCGTATATCCCGCCCGGTAATCTGCATGATGCGGTTGTCTATCCACTCAACGCTACCGACTTTTCAAAAAAAAAGGTCGCTGAAGTTTTGAGACTAGCCGGGCTTGAGCGACTTGTGCCGCAAATTGACCGTGTTGTGCGCTGGGACCGGACGCTAACAGCTGACGAGCAACAAAGCCTAGCACTGGCGCGGTTGGTGCTGCAAAATCCGAGCTGGATTGTGATTGATGGGACGCTGGATGGGATGGATGAAGATGCGCGAAAGCGTGCCTATACCATTCTGGAAGGGCCGCTGAAAGCTGCGTCCGTAATCCATATCGGTAAGGGATTAGGCCATAACGGCTTGTTTCCGACCAAGCTTCATCTTGAGATCGACTTGAACGCCACGCCACTGCGCTTGCCGCATCAATCCTAAGTAAGAGCTTAAAAATAAAAAGGCCGCAGATTTTCATCTGCGGCCTTTGTTAATTGCTCATATACAGCTTATGCGCGGAAGTAATCCTGAAGCGGACGAACTTCCATTGAACCAGCCTTGAGTGCTGCAATGGCTTCTGCCGCAGCTTCTGCACCCGCCATGGTGGTGTAGTAAGGCAGTTTCTGCATCAGTGTTGCACGACGGATCGACTTGCTATCCGAAACAGCGCTCGCACTGTCGGTCGTGTTGAAGACCAGGTGGATCTGACGATTGCGGATCGCATCTTCAACATGCGGACGACCTTCGATCACCTTGTTGATCTTAACTGCTTCCACGCCATTGGCTTCGAGGAATTGCTGTGTTCCACCAGTCGCCATGACCTTGAAACCAATGCTTGCCAGCTTGCGGACTGGACCGAGTACGCGTTCCTTGTCTTCGTCACGAACCGAGACAAATACCGTGCCTTCACGCGGAAGCTCTACGCCTGCGCCAAGCTGCGCCTTGGCGAAAGCCAGTGCATAGTCGTAGTCGAGGCCCATGACTTCGCCGGTCGAGCGCATTTCCGGTCCGAGCAACGTGTCGACGCCGGGGAAGCGTGCAAACGGGAATACGGCTTCCTTAACCGCGATGTGCGGGCGCGCATTTGGCTGTGGCTTGCCACCATAGGCATTAATCGCTTCTTCAAGGCTTTCGCCAGCCATGATGCGGGCTGCAACCTTGGCAATTGGTGTACCAACGGTTTTTGCGACGAATGGAACGGTACGCGATGCGCGTGGGTTGACTTCAAGAATGAAGATTTCATCATCTTTGATGGCGAACTGCACGTTCATCAAGCCACCGACATTAAGCGCCTTTGCAAGCAATGCTGTCTGGCGTTCAAGTTCGGCAACGATTGTCGGCGAAAGCGTGTGCACTGGCAGCGAGCAGGCACTGTCGCCGGAGTGAATGCCAGCTTCTTCGATATGCTCCATGATGCCGGACACATAGCTGTCTTTGCCATCGCAAAGGCAATCGACGTCCACTTCGATGGCCTGTGTTAGATAGGTATCGAACAGAAGCGGGTTTTTGCCGAGAAGCGTGTTGATCTGGCCGGTCTTATCGTTTGGATACTTCGCCTTGATGTCTTCTGGCACCAGTTCAGGAACAGTGTCGAGCAGATAGGTCTGCAAGCCGCGCTCATCATGAATGATCTGCATAGCTCGACCACCCAGAACATAAGACGGACGCACAACCAGCGGGAAGCCGAGGTCAGCAACAATCAGGCGAGCCTGTTCAACCGAATAGGCAATGCCGTTCTTTGGCTGGTTTAGGCCGAGCTTGATCAGCAGCTTCTGGAAACGGTCGCGATCTTCTGCAAGATCAATTGCATCTGGCGAGGTACCCAGGATCGGAATACCAGCCTTTTCGAGTGCCGTCGCAAGTTTCAACGGTGTCTGACCGCCGAACTGGACGATGACGCCGTGCAATGTTCCTTTTTCCTGCTCAACGCGCAGGATTTCCAGCACGTCTTCGGCAGTCAGTGGCTCAAAGTAGAGACGATCTGATGTGTCATAATCCGTGGAAACTGTTTCCGGATTACAGTTGATCATGATGGCTTCATAATCGGCATCATTGAGTGCGAAAGCTGCATGGCAGCAGCAGTAATCGAATTCGATGCCCTGACCGATACGGTTTGGACCGCCGCCGAGAATGACAACCTTTTTGCGATCCGAAACTTCTGCTTCCGAACGCGGCTGACCAACGAAAGGCGTTTCATAAGTCGAGTACATGTAGGCCGTTGGCGATGCAAACTCTGCCGCGCAAGTGTCGATGCGCTTGTAAACCGGATGCACATCCAGCTCGTTACGCAGCTTTGCAACATCTTCGGCATCCTTGCCGATCAGGCTTGCAAGGCGCGCATCAGAGAAGCCCATGGCTTTAAGCATACGCAGATTTTCTGCATCTTTTGGCAGACCATGTTCACGGACGCGGGCTTCCGTCAGAACGATCTCTTCCATCTGTTCAAGGAACCAAGGATCGATCTTCGATACGTCGTGAATCTGTTCGGTGGTCAGGCCAAGGCGCATTGCCTGTGCAACCATACGCAGACGGTCTGGCGTTGGTGTGCCGATGGCCGCACGGATTGCGTTCTTTTCGTCGCCTTCTTCAATGTTCGGAATGGCGATTTCATCAAGACCGGTGAGGCCGGTTTCAAGACCACGCAGTGCTTTCTGCAAGCTTTCCTGAAAAGTACGGCCAATGGCCATCACTTCGCCGACCGACTTCATAGCGGTGGTCAGGATTGGTGAAGAGCCGGGGAATTTTTCAAAGGCAAAGCGAGGGATTTTGGTGACGACATAGTCAATCGATGGTTCGAACGATGCAGGTGTTGCGCCGCCGGTGATGTCGTTGTCGAGTTCATCCAGTGTGTAGCCGACTGCAAGCTTGGCTGCGACCTTGGCAATCGGGAAGCCGGTTGCCTTCGACGCAAGAGCCGACGAACGCGATACACGCGGGTTCATTTCGATTACGATCATACGGCCATTCGCCGGGTTGATCGCGAACTGAACGTTTGAGCCGCCGGTTTCAACGCCGATCTCGCGCAATACTGCAATCGAAGCGTTACGCATGATCTGGTATTCTTTGTCGGTGAGCGTAAGCGCTGGGGCTACTGTAATACTGTCGCCTGTGTGAACGCCCATTGGATCGAGGTTTTCGATCGAGCATATGATAATGCAGTTATCCGCTTTGTCGCGGACCACTTCCATTTCATATTCTTTCCAGCCAAGAACCGATTCTTCGATCAGCACTTCGGTGGTTGGCGACGCATCAAGACCACGCTCGATGATCTCGAAGAATTCCTGACGGTTATAGGCAATGCCGCCGCCGGTGCCCCCAAGCGTAAAGCTTGGGCGGATGATTGCTGGAAGACCAACGAAATCCATCGCCTGTGCAGCCTTGGCAAGCGCATGGCTCATATAGCGCTGCTTGCGTTCGACTTCGCCGAGCTGCCATTCGGTTTCGAGCTTGTCGAGCGCCTTGTCGAGGTCGTCGCCCGTGTGTTGCGACTTTACTTCGTTGCGCTTGGCTTCGTGACGCTTGCGGTCTTCGTCTTTAATTTCGGTGGCATTGGCCAGCATGGAATTCGGCGTATCAAGACCAATCTTTTCCATGGCTTCGCGGAAAAGCGCGCGGTCTTCTGCTTTGTCGATGGCTTCTGCGTGTGCACCAATCATTTCAACATTGTAACGCTCAAGAACGCCCATGCGGCGGAGCGACAATGCAGTGTTAAGAGCGGTCTGTCCGCCCATTGTTGGCAGCAGCGCGTCAGGGCGTTCCTTGGCAATGATCTTAGCAACGACTTCAGGTGTAATCGGCTCGATGTATGTCGCATCTGCCAGATCCGGGTCGGTCATGATTGTGGCCGGATTGGAGTTGACGAGGATGATGCGATAGCCTTCCTCTTTCAGCGCCTTACAAGCCTGCGTGCCGGAGTAATCGAACTCACAAGCCTGACCGATGACAATTGGGCCCGCGCCGATGATCAGGATTGACTTGATATCTGTACGTTTCGGCATGGGGGCATCCTATCTTCGGTTTTAGCCTGCCAGAAAAGCCCGCACGGATTTCCGGCGGGTTGGCAGAAGTATATTCTTTGGGCTAAGTGGGCCTTATAGGCAATGATGAGCCAAAGCGGAACCCCACAAATGCCCTTATTTCAAAGAAAATGCGGGCATTCACCAAAACTTATGGGCAAGCTTGGTTGTAATACCGGTTTGTAGACGCATTTGTTGCAGATGCGTCTTTGTTTGTGATTCATGCGCATTTACTTTTTATGTTGCTGTACCAACTGTTTGTGCGACAATTGTAAGCGTTAGTTTGGTGCCGCTGTTCACAGGTGGCACGGTGAAGGGGAGTTGGTCCATGCGTTGGCAAGGCCGTAGACAAAGCGATAATGTCGAAGACGTTCGTGGACAACAGAGCGGAGGCGGAGGCTTTCGCGGCGGCGGCATGGGCGGTGGCCCCGGTTTTCGCATCATGCGCGGCGGCGGTATTTCCGGTATTCTCATTCTGGTTGTGATGTTCTTTGCGCTGCGTGCTTTTGGTATTGATCCAATGCCGTTCCTGTTTGGTGACGGCAGCATCAACCCGACCCAGACTTCGCAGCAAAGCACTGGTGGCAAGGTTGCCAATGACGAGGCGACGCAGTTCGCACGCACTATTCTGGCGGAAACCGAAGATACTTGGAGCGGCATTTTTCAGTCGCGTGGACAAACCTATGCTCCGCCGACAATGGTTATTTTCTCTGACGGTGTGCGTTCTGCTTGTGGCATGGCATCGTCTGCTTCAGGACCATTCTACTGCCCCGGCGATAAAAAGCTTTATATTGACCTGGCATTCTTCAATGAGCTTGCAACCAAGTTTGGCGCATCGGGTGACTTCGCCAATGCTTACGTGATTGCGCATGAAGTCGGACACCATGTGCAAAACCTGCTTGGGATCCTGCCGCGCTTTAATCAGATGCGTCAGCAGATGAACGAGGCGCAGGCCAATCAGATGTCGGTGCGTGTTGAGCTGCAGGCAGACTGCTTTGCGGGTGTCTGGGGTTATTACACTGACCAGAAGGGCATTCTGGAAGCTGGCGATCTTGAAGAAGCGATCAATGCCGCGCATCAGATTGGTGATGATACGCTGCAAAAGCGCTCTCAGGGTTATGTGGTGCCGGAGAGCTTCAATCATGGCACGTCGGCGCAACGCGCTAAATGGTTCCAGCGTGGGTTTGACAGCGGAAAGATCGATTCCTGCGATACATTCAGCGGGGATATTTGATCGCTAATAAATATGGACAAAGAAAAAGCCGGGATTTTATCCCGGCTTTTTTGTTTCTAGCTTTATGCAGCTTCTTCGCGTTCAGGCAGAAGGGCTTCGCCCTTGTTTTCGCGGATCAGATTGATGAACCGGCGGAACAGATAGTGGCTGTCCTGTGGGCCGGGCGAAGCTTCTGGGTGGTGCTGCACGGAGAAGACAGGTTTACCAATAACGCGAAGGCCGCAATTGGTGCCATCAAAAAGCGACACATGGGTTTCTTCGACATGTTCAGGCAGGCTGTCGGAATCAACCGCAAAGCCATGGTTCATGGAGACGATTTCAACCTTGCCGGTGGTGTAATCCTTGACCGGATGGTTTGCGCCATGATGGCCCTGATGCATCTTTTCGGTCTTTGCACCGAGTGCCAAAGCAAGCATCTGGTGGCCGAGGCAGATACCGAAAACAGGTAATTCGCTATCAACCAGCTTCTGAATTGTTGGCACGGCATATGCACCTGTCGCAGCCGGATCGCCAGGACCGTTCGACAAGAAAATACCATCTGGGTTATAGGCCAGCACGTCTTCTGCCGTGGCCGTTGCAGGCAGGACGGTAACTTTTGCGCCGAGGCCTGAAAGCAGACGCAGAATGTTACGCTTCACGCCAAAATCAAGTGCGACAACGTGATATTGCGCATCGGTCTGTGCGCCAAAGCTATCTTCGAGGGTCCATGGGGTTTGGTCCCAAGTCTGGCTCTGGCCAATGGTGACATCTTTCGCAAGATCGAGATTTTCAAGACCGCTCCAGTTAGCAGCACGCGCTTTCAGGGCATCAATGTCGAACTTGCCTTCCGGGTCGTGCGCGATGACAGCGTTCTGCGCTCCCCGCTCGCGAATGAGAGAGGTGAGGGCGCGTGTATCGATACCCGTCAATGCTATAACGCCACGGTTCTTCAGCCATGCATCAAGGTGTTCTGAGGCGCGGAAATTGGACGGGTTTGTAATGTCTGCCTTGAAGATCGCGCCGACAGCACCGTGACGGTTGGCTGGTGTCAGGTCTTCAATGTCTTCTGGGTTTGCGCCGACATTGCCAATATGCGGGAAGGTAAAAGTGACGATCTGGCCTGCATAGGAAGGGTCGGTCAGGATTTCTTCATAGCCGGTGAGGGCAGTGTTGAAGACGACTTCCGCTTCAATTGCGCCGGTTGCGCCAACGCCCTGACCTTCGATGACGGTGCCGTCTGCCAGCACGAGAACGGCGGTTCGCTTGGCAATTGTCCAGGGTGCTGTCTTCGATGGGGCTTCGGTCATGGCGTGCACTCCTGCGTGGTTTCGCGCTGCCGTCTGGCGCGCGTTTGCGGTTTATCAGTCATGCGGCATGTATCCGAGTTTCAGCCACTCAAGGCTGAGCAACTTGAAAACCGGTGTTTTCGGGGCCATATATGCGCCAAAACGCAGCGGGGATTAAACTTCCCGCCGTGAGCACATGCCGATGTCCTGCTAAGCTTTGAGAAATAGAGAAACTTGTACGCCGGGTCAATCGCCTGAATGCAAGCTTTTCGGGAAATGTTGGATTTAAGCGTGTGATTGCTTATGCCCCCGCTTTTAGAATAGAAGCGGGTTTAATTGAACAGTTTACAGATTTTAGGAGAACCATATGCTGCGCCAAGAGATTTCTGATGCAATGACCGCCGCTATGAAGGCGCAGGATAAGCTTCGCTTGTCCACACTGCGTCTGATCATGGCTGCGGTCAAGGATCGCGATATTGCCAATCGCGGTGCGGGAAAAGATCCCGTTGGCGACGAAGAATTGCTTGGCATTTTGGGAAAGATGGTCAAGCAGCGCGAAGAGTCTGCTCGCATCTATGAAGAAGGCAATCGCATTGAATTGGCGGAAGGCGAGCGCGCTGAAATTGTCATTATCAGTGACTTTCTGCCGGTTCAGATGAGCGATGACGAAGCCAAAGCGGCTTGTGAAGCTGTCATTGCTGATATTGGCGCGAGCGGTTTGCGCGATATGGGCAAGGTCATGGCAGCGCTGAAAGAACGCTATGCCGGACAGATGGATTTCACGAAAGCAAGCGCTCTCGTGAAAACGCTCCTTCAGTAAACCGCTTGGGATGGCCCATGAGTGGGCCGTCCCTAACGTGACATGCGTAATGTATTTTGATTGCTGCGCATGATGTGTGTTTCGAGCATATTATATTGCCGGAAATATCTTCTTGAAGCATTCTGGTTGTTCACGGCTCTCAGAACAGTTGGTTTCTGTGATGTTGCACATATAAAAATGGGATGAACGGCCATGGAAACAAATCAACTTCATCGTGGTCGGCTCATCGACCATATTCAGCTTGTCGTACGCGACTTAAAGGCCAGTGAGGATTTCTATACGGCTGTTCTGGCTGTACTGGATATTCCCATCAATGCGACATCTGACGGTTACTTCTGGGCCGATGAACTTGTTGTCTCCTCGGCAGACAGTCCGGCGGCGCTTGGCGTCTTAACCGGGCGGCATCACTTGGCGTTTCAGGCAAAAGATCGCGCGACCGTGGATGCCTTTTATCGTGCCGCACTCGATAATGGTGGACAGGATAATGGTGCCCCCGGCGAGCGTCCTTATCATCCTGATTATTATGCGGCCTTTGTTCTTGATCCCGATGGCAATAATATTGAGGCCGTATTCCATGGCGAGGCACAGCGTAGCGCACCTTCAGTCGTGATCGATTTCTAGCGCAACCGCATCATTCATTGGTCAGGTAAAATTATGTTTTGTGCGTTCAGAAAGGCGGTAACCTTTCTGAACGTTTTTTATGAACTTTGCTTGATTGTTTTCAAGCGGGTGGTGCCGAGCAATCCTTGTTCTTCAAGGACTGGATAGGCCATTGATGCCAGCAGTGAATTGATCTGCTTAAGATCGCGGATTGTATCGAGATGGATCGTACTGGTCTCGATACTGCGTGTTGAACCATCGCGAAGGCGCGAGAAGTGGTGCATGCTCGTCTGTTTTTCCAGATCGCGTAGATTGTCCTTTTCCTGCACGAGCTGGCGTGCCGTGTGTCCGTCACGCGAAACAATCACGTTAAAGGCCATATGCGCATTGGCAAGCACCATGGCGTGGAAATGGCTTAGTTCCTTCCAGCCTTCCTCGGTAAATTCGAGATTGTGATCCATTTTTTTCTGCACATGCGCGAGCATGTTGCGAACGATGATATCGCCAACCTGTTCAAGTTTCACACAAGCGCCCATCAATTCCTGCATGCGCAGTGCTTCAAACTCATCGAGGTTTTTGCTGGCAAGCCTGGTTAGATAAAGCTTGATGGCGGCATGTTTCTTATCCACGCGGTCATCGAGTGCCGCGAGTTCGTGGATGCGCGCCTGATCGGGCTTTTCATAGAGGTCGATAATGCGGCGCAACATGACTTCAATCGTGTCGCAGACACCAACAACTTCACGCGTCGCATTCGCCAGTGCTTGTGACGGCCGGTCGAGGACGGCGTTATCCAGCGCACTATATTCTTCGACTTCAAGCGGTTGCGTTGGGGCATTTTTATCAGTGTTGAGATGCACCAATGCTTCCGTTGCACGCAGAACCAGTCCTGAGAGTGGAATGCCAGCGAGCATGATGATGACGTTGAAGAGAATATGCGCGTTGACCACCTGCGAGACGGGGTCGCCACCCAAGAAAGCAATCGAGGGTTTGAATGTCTCAAACAGGATGAGCATGACAAGTGAGCCTGCGCCACGCATCAACAGATTGCCGAGCGGCACGACACGCGTTTCTGGCGGTGCCTGACGGGTGAGAATTGGTGCGATGATCGACGAGCCGAGATTGACACCCAGCACCATAACCACGGCCAGTTCGGGTGTGATCAATCCACGCGAAGCAAATGTGGTGAGCAGAATGACGGCGGCAATGCTTGAGTGAAACAGCCATGTCATCAAGGCAGCCAGAAGATAAGCTGTAACCGGATCGCTTGAAAGATAATCGACGATGACTGGCAGGAGCTCGCTTTGGCGGAGCGGTTCAGTCGCATGACCTGTCATTTCCAGAGACATGATAAGCAGGCCGATACCGACCAGAATGCGCCCGATCTGTCGCCAGTCGCGGCGTTCCGTCGTCATAAAAATGACGGTGCCCGATACAAGGCAGAGCGGCACCAGAATAGTCAGATCATAGCTCAAAATTTTGACGACAAGTGCTGAGCCAAGCTCACCACCGCGCACAGCCATAAGGCCTGCGACGCCACCGACAATGCCTGATCCGACAAAGGAGCCGACCAGAAGCGTTACAGCCGTCGAGCTTTGCAGCGCGATTGCAAGCGCAAGACCAAAGGCGATGGAGAGCAGCGGGTTTTGCATCTGGTTGCGCAAACGACGGCGCAGACGATCACCATAGGCACGCTCCACACCCGTTCGCACCATGCGTGTCGCCCAAAGAAGGAGAGCAACAGCACCAGCAAGATGCAAAAGGACCAGAGAACCGTTCACGGGAACTCCTTTCAGTTTGGAGGCGGGGGAACAACTATTTCAGTTAAGTCTACGCAACAAAAAGAGAAAAAATATGTTCCGGCTAATCATATAATTAAGAGAATATGGGCCTGAAGTCCCTTAAAATCAAGCCGGGCTACTGACATGTGAAAGTTATATGACAGTTTTGTGACAAAACAGCATGTCCAAATGGCTGCTTGGAGCATGTGATTAACGGGGAGCGTTTGGCGCGGGCGATGGACTGCGTGTGCGCGCGAGCCTATATAGTCTTTAAACCGTAGAGTTTGCTGACCCGAAAGAGACACTTGTAATGCGTTTTCCGCCTTCATTCCTTGATGAGATCAGAGATCGCGTGCCGATCTCGACGCTGATCGGAACGCGCGTTTCTTTTGACCGTAAGAAAAGCAACACCTCGAAAGGTGACTTCTGGGGCTGTTGTCCGTTTCATGGCGAGAAGTCGCCAAGCTTCCACTGCGAAGATCGCAAGGGCCGTTACCATTGCTTTGGTTGCGGCGTTACCGGCGATCACTTCAAGTTTTTGACCGAACTGGAAGGTGCAAGCTTTCCTGAAGCCGTACAACGCGTTGCCGATATGGCAGGCGTGCCGATGCCTGAGCGCGATCCTGAAATGGAAAAGCGCGAGGCGCAACGTGCGACGCTATTCGATGTGATGGAACTTGCGGCGCAGTTTTTTGAAGGCCAGTTGCAGGTTGCAGCCGGTGCGAAAGCGCGTGCCTATTTGCGCGACCGTGGGCTTTCGAGTGCTACTCAACAAGCATTTCGCATTGGCTATGCGCCTGAATCACGCAATGCGTTGAAAGAGTTTTTGGCGTCTAAAGGCGTTGCAAAAGATCAGATTGAGGCCTGTGGTCTTGTAGTGCACGGCGAAGGCATTGCCGTTTCCTATGATCGCTTCCGCGACCGCATCATGTTTCCGATTGAGGATTTGCGCGGACGTATCATTGCCTTTGGTGGCCGTGCGCTTTCCGCCGATGCGCCTGCGAAATATCTGAACTCCCCAGAGACCGAACTCTTTCACAAAGGCCGCATCCTTTATAACGGTTTGCGCGCGCGAAAAGCTTGTCAGCCACAGGGCGGTGAAGAGGCAAAGCCAATCATCGCGGTTGAAGGCTACATGGATGTGATTGCGCTTGCGCAGGCTGGCATCCACCAGGCCGTCGCTCCACTGGGCACTGCATTGACCGAAGAGCAGCTTGAATTACTGTGGCGCATCAGCCCTGAGCCGATCCTGTGTTTTGATGGTGACGGTGCAGGTGTGCGTGCAGCGCATCGTGCGGCTGATCTTGGGCTTCCGACTTTGCAGCCGGGAAAGTCACTTCGCTTTGCAATGCTGCCGGAAGGACAAGACCCGGACGATCTGGTCAAGGCGGAAGGTCCGTCGGCGTTCTATGCTGTGTTGCGGGATGCAAAGCCGCTGGTCGATATGGTCTGGACGCGGGAAACGGCATCAGGTGTTTTTGATACGCCGGAGCGTCGTGCCGAGCTCGAAGCCCGGTTGCGCGAAATCACCAATCGTATCGCGAATGAGGACATTCGGCGTCATTATAGCCAGGAAATGCGTGACAGAGCGCAGGCATTTTTTGGCCAAAGGCGGCAGAGCAATGGTGGCAGTTCGTTCAATCGCGACAAAGGCAAGGGACGTGGGCCGCAGCAGCAAGGTCGTGGCGGCGCTGCCTTTGGTGGGCGTATGGCATTTTCAGACAGCCTGACGCGTTCGAACATGGTCAAAGGCCGCAATGCACCAGCGCGTGAAACGGCAATCGTTTTGATGTTGCTTAATCACCCACGTCTTATCGAAGAAGATTTCGAGGCGATGTCGACGCTCGATTTTGAACACGACGCTTTGAGGGTACTGCATTTCGCCATGCTTGATGTTTTGGCATCCGATCATGTTCAGGACGGCTTTGCCATGCGCAAGGCGCTGGTCGCAGCCGGTCATGGTGAACTGATTGAAACACTGGAAGCCATGGTCCGTCGTACACGCGAATGGACCGCGATGGCACAGGCCGCAGAAGATGATGTGCGCGAAGCTTTAAAACAGGCGCTTCACTTGCATCAGCGCGCGCGCACCCTACATAGGGAACTGCGCGCCGTCGAAGCATCGCTTGATACGGATGAAACAGGCGAAGTTTTTGCTCGGCTTATCGACATTCAAAAGCAGATTGCGCAGGCAGAGGCCACCGAAGCTCTTATTGATGGTTTCGGACTTTCGTCGGGACGTGCCCCCAGTGCTTCGTAATTCGAAACGGGCGAATCACTTTCGAACGCCAGAGTTTCGAGTTTGCATTTCAAACCTGCTGGGAATGCCGTTTATAGAAAGTATCATTGCGTAAAAGCCCAGAGAATGGGCCGCGACAATAAATGATTCGCTTTTTAGACCCGAATCAGGTGAGTCGCTCTTGACGTGCGGCACAAATGACGGAATCACGACAGTTCGAGCAAGGATTTAAAGAACTGATATTGATCAATATTCCCTGAGTGGATCTCTGAAATCATCCTGAGTGGGCAAGAATTAAAGAGCGGGCAGGGCCTTCAAGGCGACCAGTGTTCCCGGATCAACCCACAGGATTTTAGAACCAACAGGGCTCGTTAATAACCGCAGGGTTAATTCGGCATTAACGTGAAATCAGCTATTCGCAGAATCAACAGTTAAACGGCGCTCTCGCAAAACCGTTTGGCCACTCTATATATCTTAGAAGCGACTGGTGTCGCCTGGAGACGAGCAATATGGCAACGAAGGCTAAGGAAAACGAAGAAGCCGAAGTCGAGCGCGAAGGTGCGACCGACGGGCCGCTTCTCGACCTTTCTGACGATGCTGTCAAGAAGATGATCAAGGTTGCGAAGAAGCGCGGCTACGTCACAATGGACGAGCTGAACGCTGTGCTTCCTTCCGAAGAAGTGACATCTGAGCAGATCGAAGATACGATGGCTATGCTGTCGGATATGGGCATCAATGTTGTTGAAGACGATGAGCAGGAAGCTGATCGTGACGAAAACAGCAGTGATGACGAGCAGGAAGAAGGCGGCGAACTGGCTGAAACCAGTGGCACCGCCGTTGCTGCCACCACCACCAAGAAAGAGCCGACCGACCGCACCGACGATCCTGTCCGAATGTATCTGCGTGAAATGGGAACGGTTGAGCTTCTGTCGCGCGAAGGCGAAATTGCCATCGCAAAGCGCATTGAAGCGGGTCGTGAAACGATGATCGCTGGGCTTTGTGAAAGCCCGCTGACATTCCAGGCGATTATCATCTGGCGCGAACAGCTCAATGAATCCAACATTCTGCTGCGTGAAATCATCGATCTTGAAACCACTTATGCTGGCCCAGAAGCCAAGCAGGCGCCGATTGTTGAGCGCGTGGAAGAAGAAAAGCCACGTGACGACAAGGCTCCGCGCCGTTCGCGTGACGATGATGACATCACCAATGTAGGTGGTGACGTTTCTTCGGAAGAAGAGGAAGAAGACGAGGACGAAGCCAACCTGTCGCTGGCGGCTATGGAAGCCGAATTGCGCCCACAGGTTATGGAAACGCTCGATCTGATCGCCGATACTTACCGCAAGCTTCGCAAGTTGCAGGACCAACAGGTTGAAAGCCGCCTGCTTGCTTCGGCTGATCTGTCGTCGAGCCAGGAACGTCGTTACAAGGAACTGAAAGATCAGCTGATTAAAGCGGTTAAGTCGCTTTCGCTGAACCAGAATCGTATCGAGCAGCTCGTTGAACAGCTTTATGACATCAATAAGCGTCTCGTTCAGAACGAAGGCAAGTTGCTACGTCTGGCTGAATCCTTTGGTGTTCGTCGCGAGGAGTTCCTGAAAGAATATCAGGGCCATGAACTTGATCCGAACTGGGTAGAACGCGTCAGTGTTCTCTCGGCTCGTGGCTGGAAAGATTTCGCTGCAAAAGAAGAACGCGCGATTGATCGTCTGCGTTCTGAAATTCAGATGCTGGCCACTGAAACCGCGATTTCGATTGGTGAATTCCGCCGTATCGTCAATCAGGTTCAGAAGGGCGAACGCGAAGCAACCATCGCCAAGAAGGAAATGGTGGAAGCCAACCTTCGTCTCGTTATTTCGATTGCCAAGAAGTACACCAATCGTGGCCTTCAGTTCCTTGATCTTATTCAGGAAGGCAATATCGGTCTGATGAAGGCGGTTGATAAGTTTGAATATCGCCGTGGTTACAAGTTCTCGACCTATGCGACATGGTGGATCCGTCAGGCAATCACCCGCTCGATTGCTGATCAGGCGCGCACCATTCGTATTCCGGTGCACATGATTGAAACGATCAACAAGATCGTTCGTACATCGCGCCAGATGCTGCATGAAATTGGTCGTGAACCGACGCCGGAAGAATTGGCTGAAAAGCTGGCCATGCCGCTTGAAAAAGTGCGCAAAGTTCTGAAAATTGCCAAGGAGCCGATTTCGCTTGAAACGCCAGTGGGTGATGAAGAAGATTCACATCTTGGCGACTTCATCGAAGACAAGAATGCGCTGCTTCCAATCGATGCTGCCATTCAGGCCAATCTTCGTGACACGACCACCCGTGTTCTGGCATCGCTGACGCCACGTGAAGAACGCGTGCTGCGTATGCGTTTCGGTATTGGCATGAACACTGACCACACGCTTGAAGAAGTCGGTCAGCAGTTCTCGGTTACGCGTGAACGTATTCGTCAGATTGAAGCGAAAGCACTGCGCAAGCTCAAGCATCCGAGCCGTTCGCGCAAGCTGCGTTCGTTCCTCGACAGCTAAGACCTTTTCGCCCGATGCCAGACATGGTTTCGGGCGATTTTATGAGGACGCATTCCGCACAGTACGAAACGGCTTTCGGGATACGCGTCAAAACAAAGACTTAGAGCGCTGGTCTTATAGAGTCAGATCGAAACGCGCTCGAAAGAGAGGGAGCGTTATGTCTTTTTTGAAACGCCTTTTTGGCGGTGGTTCAGCAGAAGAAACGCCAGCAGCACCAAAAGAAGCCGGACGCCTTGAGCACAAAGACTTCCTGATTGTTGCAACGCCTTATAGTGAAGGCGGCCAGTATCAGGTGTGTGGTGTGATCTCCAAGACCATTGATGGCGAACTGAAAGAGCATCGATTTGTGCGTGCGGATCGTTGCCCGGGCATTGAAGATGCTGCAAGCATTTCGCTCAACAAGGGTCGCCAGATTATCGATGAGCAGGGTGAAACGATTTTTCGATAATCAGTTTTGCTAGTTTTGAAAAAAGCCGCGCATGAATAATGCGCGGTTTTATTTGTTATTAGTGCGGATGGCAGACGAAGCTGACCATCTTGCGGACCATTGGCAGGATAGCCAGCAGGACCGGGAACGCGATGGCCCATGAGAGCGCCCACGAAGTCATCCAGCTATAAGCGAGATCTGGATGCGTAAAGCCGAGGCTTTTTGCGGTTGCGATCAATGAGACAACGAATGTCATCATGATTGAAAGAATAAGCGGCATCACAACAGATGCATAACGCGCTGGCAGTTTTCTGCGGCGTGAACCGTTCAACTGAGACATGTGTATTCCTGAATATTATGCGGGGAACGCGCAACGAAACATCAAAGCGAATAGCCGTTCCCGGCAGAATTGATGCGTTGCTTAACGTAAGACGCTTACGATCATAAGGATGATGCGCGTTATGTATCGCAGCATGGCTTTTGTTTCAATAGCGAAGGGCGGCGATTTGCCCACGCTATTCAAGGCAAAACCGCTACGCACTTTTGCTGCAAATGCTCTATATGCAGCCCCATGGATAAGAAACCTTTCTGGCAGACCAAATCTCTTGAAGAACTCAACCGACAGGAATGGGAAAGCCTGTGCGATGGGTGTGGTCAATGCTGCCTGCATAAATTGCTCGATGACGATACCGAGGAAGTCTATTGGACGACGGTTGCCTGTACGCTGCTGGACAAGGATAGCTGCAAGTGCAGCGATTATCCCAACCGCCGCAAGACGGTGCCTGACTGCGTGTTTCTGACGCCTGAGATTGTTTATGAGGTTAATTGGCTGCCTGCGACCTGTGCATATCGTCTCGTTGCGGAAGGTGCTGATCTTTACTGGTGGCATCCGCTAGTGTCGGGCTCTCCGGACACGATCTACGAAGCAGGCGTCTCTATCCGCGGAAAAGTAACAGCCTTTGATCATGAGCTGGCCGATGAAGAAGAGTATATCCAGCACATGGTTCCGCTGGACTGAACCGCGTCTGCTGCACATTAATTAAGTTTAATATTGAAGTCTGTAAGCACCTGTTCACGCACGGAGTGTGAATAAGCCATTGCTTTATATGAATTATATTCGTCGTGTCGCGCGCGATTGTTTTGTGATGCTTATGAAACTGAACGCGATATGAACGGTGGCTTGGCTTTCCGTTCATCTTTCATGGACTACTTATTAAGCGTCTCAGGTGAGCATCACCTGATAAAAGTTTGAAAGGGTTTCAAGATGTCCGCAATTTCGTTCAAGTCGCTTGTTGTTACTGCTGCAATTGGTCTTGCTGCCGTCTTCTCAGCGGGTGCATCTGCAAATGCTGCATCGCCTTCTTCCGCTCCAGCGTTTAGCACGTCGGCGCATTCGCCTTTGATCAAGATTGATCATCGTGGCAATCGTCATCATGGCCGCCCCGCTTATCGTGGCCCTGCGTGCTCGGTTGAAAATGCCAAGATGAAAGCGCATCGTATGGGCATTCGTAGTGCTCGTGTTGCGTATCGTGGAAAGTCGGTTCAGGTGCGCGGCATCCGTCATGGTCGCCCAACCGGCGTTGTCTTTGCCAATGCACGCGGTTGCCCAATCATCCGCTAACGGTCGCCTAATATGAACAAAAGCCAGCCTGAATTTCAGGCTGGCTTTTTTGTTTGAAGACGGAAAAGAAGAGGAGGGCGCTAGTATGGCGAACCCGAAATTCGTATCACCTAGAAGCAGCTCTCGAAGCGAATTTCGGGTTCGAAGCCATACTAGTAAGCTTTTGAATCTAGTGTGGTCTACGGATTTGAAGTTCCTAAACGTGAATGCAACACCAATGATAGGAACTTCAAATCCACCACACTAGAGCGCCCTTTCTTTATTCTTTGATTTCGAAGACGACGTTGACCGAAACGTTGTAGCTGTTTTCGCCAGCTGCAACTGGAACTGAGTCTTCAGGCGCTGCTGCTGCCATCATCTTGGCCTGGCGTGCGATTGGCATCGGCATATATCCACGGCTCTGTTCGTTGATTTCAACGACGCGACCAAGGCCAACACCTGCGGCATCGGCAAGGGTCTTCGCCTTGGCAATAGCATCAGCGACGGCGCGCTTGCGTGCTTCGTTGATTGTCGATGCTGGATCGTCGTTTACAAAGGTCAGATCGCCGCCTTGATTGACGCCGAGCGTCACGGATTCATCGAGAACATTGCCAACCTTGGCCAGATCGCGCACGCGGACTGTCAGGCTGTTCGAAACGCTATAGCCGCTGATCTTTGGCTCTTTCAGGCCATTCTTGTCGTCTGGGTAAACATAACGTGGCTGAATATTGATGCCGCTTGTCTGGAGATCACGCTCTTCAACACCAGCCATTTTCATCGCATCGAGAACTTTGGCCATCGCTTCATTGTTTGCGGTCATTGCTTCGCGTGCAGTTTCTGCATCACGTAAAACAGTGAGGTTCAGAATAGCCATGTCTGGTGCAGAGTTCATCTTGCCTTCGCCGGTAACGGCGATGCGTGCGGGCTGCTTCGTCATCTGATTCTCCTGCGCTTTGGCTGGCAGTGCAAGTATGCCTGCAAGCATGATTGCCGAAATGGAGGTGGCAAGAAGAGTAGTAGCGCGGTTTTTCATGAGATCTCCTGTAGAGAATGTTGAGGCAGCTTTTACAAAGCATTCTTTGCTATAGTGCTATTTCTGCTTTGTTGCTCGTGTATTTAAGTTTCCTCTAAAGCAAAACGCCACATTATCTGATCTGAAATGCAGTTGAATTGCAATCAACTGTTTCAAATGAGATCAATTGTGACTTGAGTTGCATGAATGGCAATCGAATATGTGCGTATTAGGGCAACTTGTGTAATTGACAGCTTGTGTCCCATGTTTCTTTAAGGTAGTTGCAGTGTTGTGTGGGCCTGTAGCTCAATTGGTCAGAGCCGGCGGCTCATAACCGCTTGGTTGGGGGTTCGAGTCCCTCCGGGCCCACCAATGACTTTTTTATCCAATAAAATCAATGACTTAGCAGGCAAATGTGGGTCCCGCTCGCGGAATTTGTTGGCGTATTTGTTGGCATCAAATCGGTGGTTTTGAGTGATGCCAACAAAGCTCCAGTTTCTCTAAGCGATTCAATTCATTAAAGAATCTGTTGTGAAACTAAAATTAAGAGTCCCACCCGTTGTGGGTTCGAGTCCTTCCTACCCAGGGCAGCGCCGAAAATTGTTGGCACCGGCCGCGCACCCCAAGTGATGGTTGAACGACAGATATTCAACGATTAGTTGAATAGGCTACTTGTGGTGTAGTAGAATCGAATCGACATCTTTTCTGGTAATCACTCACATGCCCATCAAGCACATCGTCTCCTTCAGTGGCGGCGCCGCTTCATTTGTTGCCGCGCACTTGGCCGTAGAAAAATACGGCAGAGAAAACGTTCTCCTGGTGTTTTGCGACACGCTAATTGAAGACCCGGATCTCTATCGTTTTATCGAAGAGGGTTCACGCGCACTTGGGTGCGAACTTCTTAGGCTGGCGGATGGCCGTGATCCGTGGGAGGTCTTCCGAGACGTTCGGTATCAGGGCAACACGCGAACGGCCCACTGTACGGTCGAGCTAAAAGGTAAGACCTTCGCTCGGTGGTTAGCAGCAACCTATCAGCCGAGTGAGTGCGTATTGCATTTCGGTTTTGATTGGTACGAGGAGCACCGTCTCAAGGAAGCGAGGAAAAATTGGGACCCGTATCTGTGCGAAGCATTGCTTGGCGCGCCGCCGTATTTGAGCAAGGCCCAAGTCCACCAGATTATCGACGACTATGACATCGAACTTCCGAGGCTCTACGGAATGGGGTTCGTCCATAACAACTGCGGAGGGTTCTGTGTGAAGGCGGGGCAGTCCCACTTCGCCAACCTGCTAGAAAAATTGCCGGAGGTCTACACTCGCCACGAAAAGGAACAGGAACGGCTAATGGAGGCTGTACCCACGGTCAGGCCATTCCTGCGGATCGTCCGCAACAAAGTCACCCATTACCTCACCCTTAAACAGTATCGCGAGCATCTGGAGCGCGGCGGCGAATTCGATCCGTCGGAGATAGGCGGCTGTGGCTGCTTTTCGGACGCCAGTTGTTCTGTCCAGAGTATCATAGCAACAGATAGGCCACCGGAGTGGGAGAGTGACTGGGATACCTGGCGAGCGTTCATTTTGAGCTGATCGTCCACAGAAGTCCCATAGCAGCCCAAAATGTGTTGGCATCAGCGTTGGCATCACCCGACCTTTCTACCTAGAAAATCTAGTTAAATCAATTAGTTAAAGCCCGTGTTCATGTTCCTCCGAGCCCACCATTTTCTCTTAAACAAATTTACCAAATATCCTGCGATAAACCTTTGTGCTTTAGCCGCATCGCCTATGGAATTTGCGCGTTCAACAAGTTTTTAGGAGTTTGTTAAAGAAATAGTAACGTAATGAAACAATTTTTCATGTCACGTGAATTTAATTTAGGAGGTCTCAGGCAATGACTAGAAAAACAACCGCTGTTGCGTTGGCGCTTGCAGGGTTGGTGGCGAGTTCTCTCGCGGCTTCGGCTAAGACAAGCCATATCGGCGAATTCAGGGATTGGGGTGTCTATCAGAACACGCAATTGCCCGGAAACAAATGCTACGCATTGACTGTGCCGTCGAGCTTCCTTCCGGCAGGAGTGCAGCATGGTGACAATTTCATAATTATTTCCAAGTCTGGCGGAAGCTATAGCCCGCAGCTTGTTATGGGCTATCAATTGAAAGCAGATAGCCGCGTCAACGTTATGGTTGACGGCGCGCAATTCCCCTTCTTTAGCGAAGGCAACCGCGCATGGGCACAGAATGTTGGTGATGAGGCTCGTATTTTAAGTGCTATGCGGTCGGGCAAATCGGTCAATGTCCAAGCCACTTCTGCACGCGGTACGCAGACCCGTTACACTTTCTCACTGATGGGATTGTCTGCTTCGCTTCAGCGCGTTGATCGCTGCTAAGCGCATATAAAAAATGAAGCCCTGCCAAAGGCGGGGCTTCATTGTTAAATAGGTACTACGGCTTCTAAGAAAGCCATTGCTGGTGCTTGTACCAGTCATCAATATCAGACTTCGCACGATCCTTGGCGATGCCGTAGCGCTCCTGAATCTTGCCTTCCAGCTGCTCACGGCGACCATTAATCTGATCAAGGTCATCATCAGTGAGTTTGCCCCACTGTTCCTTGACCTTGCCTTTAGCCTGCTTCCAATTGCCTTCTACGCGATTCCAGTCCATTGGATTTCCTCCGTTCTGGTTTGTTGTACTAAGACAATGCTCTAGCAGGCGATTGGTTCAGATTTTTCTCCGCGAGAAAATGCGAATGTCATTCTAGGCCAATCAAATTCCTAGGAATTTGAACGGCTTAGCATCCTTAAATTCAGTGTTCACGACACCAGAAAAAATATTTTTCTGATCTGGTCCGAGATCAAGCTTCTGGACTTTTCCCTTGTCAGCCGAAAAATCAATAGTCTTTAGATCCACCCAGAAAACGTTTGGCGTGAGTGCAGATTCAAAGAAATAAAGCTTTTCTTTTTGGTCAGACACGGTGCGCCAGCGCGTTGAGGAAATATTCGGTTCATCTGGAGTTGTAATGCCAAAAGGAACAGAAGCGTTGCGGATGACGCCAAACACGCTGGCGATGGCTTCAACAGGATCTTCTGATTTTGGAATGGCGTTGATGTAAAAGGCAGCACGCGTGAAACGGTCTGAAGCGCGGTTTGTACCTGGAAGCATCACCGTCCCGCCGATTTGCTCCCAGTAGGAATGCAGCGCAAGCTGCTGCTCAAACGTCGGGGAGTTGGTCATCACCTGATAGGTCGGGCTGTGATGGATGACCTGCTTGCCATCGATATATTCAACAATTGCGCTGTCGCCGCTGGCGTCAGAAATCGAAAGATGCAGCGTTGCCAAGCGGCTTTCGCCCGGCACGGCATCCGTTACAATTGTGAATGGGTTTTTGCTAAGCTCTTGTACGGCTTCATCAACTGTTGCGAAATTATCCAGCACATATTGTGCCCATGCTGCGATTGAAAGGCCAGGGCCTGTACCATCGAATTTTGGATATTCGGATTCGACCAGCCAGAGAACGTTTGCAACAAGCCCTGCTTCGTTCATGCCGTCAGTTGTCGAGATATCGTAGCCAGAAGCGATGACGCTGCCATATTTGGAGGTCCACTTGATGGAATCTGGACCTGTTTCGCCGGTGCGGGCCATACCGCGTGGGAAAATCCAAAGATTTGTGCCGACGTCAACCTTCCAGTCCATCGAGCGAGCGGTGATCACGTGATCATTCGCGCCGAGGTAAACCACGCGTGTGCAGGCCTCGACAACAGGTGCTGCAAACATACTGACAGCGACGAGCGCGCTGGTGCAAGCTGCGGCAAAGGACTTCTTCAAAATAGTCATAGTTACCCCCTTGGTGATGCAGTTAACTTACTATGCGTTATCAATGTTAAATCTGTAAGTCGTCGCTTATGCGAAATACGACATGCAGATACTTATCTCTCTCCACCGTAACCGCGGCGTTTCCATTCAGCGAGAGGCATAATATCGGGTAGTCCTCCGCCTGGCTCAAACCATGAATCTACAGCCCATTTCAGGCCTTCATTGTCTTGCATGACAGCGGTCCAGTGTGGGTAGCGCCCATCAAAAAAACTGCCGCGTGTCGTTTTGCGCGTAGGCTGATGATATTTCAGCCGGCCTTGAGAATGAAGGTAGCGTATAAAATTATCCGTATTGGTGGATTCATCCACACAATCCATCTGACCTTTGATGCGTGCTTTACCAAATTGCATACGAGGCTTGTCCCGTACACCAATTGTAGCAGTGCTGCGTTCTTCAAAGATTGCAATGGCCTTGCGCAGTGCTTCGCGCTCAAGAGCTGGAGACTTGGAACCTTTATGCAGCAAGTCCCGAATGCGACTCAAATCCTTTGCACTTAAAATGACTTTCGTTTGATAGTAGCAGTCGTAGCCGTGACATACTCGAAAAGTTGCCGCTGAAGACTGCGACGGCGCCATGCACAAAACGGCTGCCGCTACAGCTACGAGGGATGGTCCTATTAGGCCGTTTCTTTTCATGAGCTTGATGATGGTGGCCTATCCGATTTTATGGTTGGTAAAAAGAAGAGATGGCTCAATCCGCTCAATCCCTTGATAAGGATTTGCATGAATTGCCAGGATCCAGAGACAAAAAGAGGCCGTGGTTGAGTAGATTATCAGCGCCTTTATGCCTGCCACTACTCTGTCTGCATGGGTGGTTGCTATAGTAATAGCGGTCAGAATTGTTAAGAATAATAGCAAATACCATTTATACATATCAATAGACGCTGATCCTACTGATAGGCGGGTATTACGTGCATCCTGCAATTCATCGAAATCATGGACGATCTGGGAAATAATTGGCGAGGGTATATCAGTCCTCGCAAGACTAACGATTTCACGGCGGATATTTTGCAGTGCGATCTCCACCTGTGGCGCTGGCTCGATATTGTTATTTTTAAGCCATTCATCTTTCACAACAGCTTCGCGATATTCAATAAGAGCGTTTCGTAATGCAGCCTCGTTCAAAATATCAGGACTTGAGGTGCCAATAAGCCTCGAAATTGATGACCTTTCTTCGCTCGTTGCCTGATCAGCTTTTGAATTTGCAGCCCATATATCTGCTGCAACGAACCCTAAAGAAAGCGCCCATGCAGTCGCGATTGTACCAATAAAGGCGCCAATTGGTATGGAGAGGATGTCATGGCTTGCATGTTTGAAAAGAATGAAAAGCGCCGCTCGCCCAATCAGGAAAACGCCTACGCCCAATATAACAAAGACAAAAAAAGATGCGTAAACTGGAAGCTCAAAGATCAACGACATTCATTCTCCAGTGCATTGGGCGCTTTGATATAGATCATGCATTAATGCATATTTCTTAAAAATGGGTCCCATTATTCAAGTTGAAGTGAGAACGAAAAATGTTGCAACTATGAATTTTCAATTATGCTTATTTTAATAAGAAAAAGCCGCCAATGGTGTGAGGCGGCTTAATTCTTTGCAATTTCAACCCGTGGTGTTCTTAAAATTGAACTGACCAGCCGACAACCGGGCCGTGCTGCGTTACGTCATACTTGAACTTTTCGCGGCTGTCGTCGTCGTGATAATCTTGATAAAGCGCGCGATAGCCTACACGCCAAATTGTTGGAAGATTGAATACTCTCGTACGATAGCCGAGATAGATCTGGCCATTTGCACTTAACTTCGTTCCAGCTCCAAATCCGCCGATGTCAGCTTCGGCAGATATGTTCCAGCGTTCACCGATGTCATACAATACACGCGTACCGATGAAGGGATCTGTCCAGTTTGCCTGCCGGCTTTCAGTAAATGGATCGACATTCAATTTTGCTTTGATTTGAGTCCAGCGGATGCCCGCTGTCGGCTCAATCGCAAATACACGCTGACGACCGTAATAGGTCAGACCATCAAGATCATGTTGATAAATTCGGTAGAAAACACCGCCAGTCAAAGTAGTCGAAGTGATGTCGAGGCCGAGCTGCCTGTCAAGAACATCCTCTTTCTGACTGGTCTTTGTGTATTGGCCGTCAAAATAAGCGCCGTAAGTTCCGTTCGTAATTTCGATATTGCCCATGAAGCTCATATCGAGATTATTGAGTATGTCTTTGAAGGGCACGTCAACACTGGTCGAGCGGCCCATTAAACCGGCATTGCCAGTCAATGAAGCGCCCCAGACATAAGGGCTAAAAATCACCCTCCAACGTTGTTGATCTTGAAACTCTGACTGAGCAGGCGCAGGCGCGATTACGTCTGCGGCAAGAGCAGAAGCTGTTGGTGCTATAAAAAAGGTACTCATGAAAGCAATATTACGCACAGTCTTACCCGCAAAATTCCTGCTATATATGCTTGAATTTAGCTTCATCACGGATCAATCCCCTTGGAGCGTAATTTAGAAAAAATGAAAGTATAACCTCAAAAGGTCTATTCGTATCAATATGTTAATCATGCCCAGAAATAAACCAAAAAATTGAATTTTGAACGGTTTTACCCCGCCTGTATCATTGAAGCTTAGAGGGGGTCTGATGATAGTCGGGAAGCGAAGGTGAGGCCGTCCCGTCTACATTCATGGAACGTCGTCATAACCCGGAATACCGCCTTCGTTTTCCAAGCTGGCAATTCGTTTTGCTTCAGAACGGTTGAATTTTAACCTCACGCCGAGGCCGCCACCGTTTTCCCAGATAAATTGAGCGCCGACCCTTTCAAGCGTATCCTGTAAAGCCTGTTTTTGCTCCGTGGTCGGTGTACCGATCTTACGCTCAAAGTGCTCGATGACAGTAGCGTCAATGCCCGAGAGTTGTGCAAGTCGATCGCGGGAGAATTCTACGAGCGCTCGAGCAGCGCGGCATTGAGGGCCTGTAAGCATATTATTCTCCGGTTCAATCATGTCTTATAGTTTTTGCATGCTGTAACGAGCTTATGATCAAACACGATAATTGCCACATATTTTTTGCGTAAGGTGGCAGAGAGCATGACTGATCACGTAATCTTGAGTTTTGCGTTTTTTCGTGAACACAATTTTGCCATTGTTTTTCTTGTTCGCGGCAGTGGGGCTTCTTACATAACATAAGCCCCGCAGGAGTAGCGCCGTTTATCTGGAGAATTTTCAGATCGATAGTTCGGCCTGCCTCACAGACACAATAATTATACGGTTTGCGATGACCACTTATAAATACTTCATTTGGCCTGCGATTTTCACGGTCATTGGCCTTCTGGGTGCGCTCTGGCTCGGATATTCGACGACCGGCACGATCGGCGGCATGATTTCCGTTTTCATCATCTGTGCGGTGTTGAGTGTTCTCGAAATTTCGCTTTCGTTTGATAATGCTATCGTTAATGCACGCATCCTGCGCGATATGACACCTGAATGGCAGCATCGGTTTCTAACATGGGGCATCATAATCGCCGTTTTCGGTATGCGGATTATCTTTCCGCTTGCGATTGTTGCGGTAGCCATGTGGACTGATCCGATTTCAGCGCTCAAACTCGCGATCTGGCAGCCGGATGAATATGCGCGGGTGATTGCGGAATCTCACACAGGTATTGCGGCCTTCGGCGGCACATTCCTGCTGATGGTCGGCATGAAATACTTCTTCGATGTCGAAAAAGACGTGCATTGGGTCAAAGTCATCGAAAGCCAAATGTCGAAGTTTGCATCTGTTCAGGGCATCGAGATCGGCGTTGCAATTGCGCTGATCCTGTTTTTCTCATACCAGCTTGATGCAGAGCATTCGCACACGTTCCTCGTAGCTGCACTGTTTGGTCTTCTGACCTTCCTAGCCGTTGAGGGCTTGGGTGCGGTTCTCGATGCGTCGCAGGAACAGGTTGATATGGTGCATCGCGGGGGCTTAGGCGCCTTTATCTATCTGGAAGTGCTGGATGCCAGCTTCTCGTTTGATGGCGTGATTGGTGCCTTTGCGCTGACGACGAACCTGTTCGTGATTGCAATTGGTCTTGGTATCGGTGCGTTCTATGTCCGGTCGCTGACCATTATGCTGGTTGAGAAGAAGACGCTTGGTCAGTATCGCTATCTCGAACATGGCGCATTCTATGCAATTCTGGTGCTTGCTGTGATCATGTATGTGCAGACGCTTTTCCATATTCCGGAAGTTATCACGGGCCTGATTGGTGCTGTGTTGATCGGTCTCTCCCTCTATTCATCTATTCGCTATAACAAGCGGAATCCTGATTGGCAGAATGAAGCCGATGAAGCGGCGTTGCATTAAGGCGCACTGCTTAATAGTGAGAAAGGCGGCTGTGGCCGCCTTTTTTGTTGACCGAATCAAAAGAGTTGGCAAGCGTTGACCTGCTCGCGACAAGGCCCGTCGGAGCGTATCTTCATATGCCGTAAGTTTGGAAAGACTACGGCTACGACTTTTTTGGAGAGGGGTTTTCCATGGTCGTTACTCGTTTGAGCAAAACCGCATTTGTTGCGGCAATCGCTTTCTTTGCAACGCTGGTCGCCTTCGGCAATATTACCGATTACGGCAGCAATTTCGCTTTCGTTCAGCATGTGTTGCTGATGGATACGATTTTCCCGGATGCGACGATCAAATATCGTGCTATCGAGAGTAATACTCTGCACAATGCGGGCTATATTCTGATCATTGCTGCTGAAACGCTGACAGCCATTCTCTGCTGGATTGGTGCTTTCGCGATGCTCGGTCGTTTAAGTGGCGATGCAAAGAGCTTCAATCACTCCAAGAAGTGGGGCATTGCTGGTCTTTCGGTCGGCTTTCTCGTCTGGCAGGTTGGCTTCATGTCGATTGGCGGCGAATGGTTCGGCATGTGGATGTCGTCCACATGGAACGGAATTGAGTCCGCATTTCGCTTCTTCATCACGATCATTGCCGTGCTGATCTATGTCGTTTTGCCGGATGGCGAGATCGAGAAATAATCAGATGAAATGAGATGCAAGGGCGGGTTCGTTGATAAGTTCAACGCCCGCCTTTTGCATCTGATCGAGCATGGCATTCATTGATCCGCCAATGTCGATGCCGCGACAAGCATCCAGCCTTACGCGCACCTGAAAACCGTGCGCCACTGCATCAAGTGCGGAATAGGCGACGCAGAAATCCGTAGCCAGTCCTGCGATTGTCAGAGAACCAATCTCGCGGTCACGCAAATAACCCGACAGACCTGTCGGCGTTTTGCGGTCGTTTTCATAAAAAGATGAATAGCTGTCTACGCCGATGCGAAAGCCTTTGCGAATGACGAGTTGTGCGCGTGTCCATTGCAAATCTGGATGAAAGTCGGCACCGTACGTGCCTTGAACACAATGGTCAGGCCATAGCGTTTGTTCGCCATATGGCATCTCAACACTATCATAAGGTTTTTTCCCGGAGTGACTGCTTGCAAAGCTCAAATGTCCTGCGGGGTGCCAGTCTTGTGTCAGGATAACATGTTCGCTCTCGTCAATCAGGCGGTTGATCGCAGGTAGAATTTCATCCCCCTTATCGACGGCCAGTGCACCACTGGGACAGAAGTCATTTTGCACATCAACGACGAGAAGGGCATGTCCGATCATAAAACGCTCCTGAATTCTTTGCCGCAATTATAGTCAGCGATCAGGGGCGATGCCAGTGATTATGCGCGTTCTGGTATTACATTGTCTTTGGTGCTACCGAGCAGCTTTGGGTTGTTATTTTGAGCATGCCGTTATCGGAAAACCGGTTCCCACTTTTCCGCGACATGCTTTACTTGGACAGGGGATGATTATGACCGATGAAATTACGCGTGACAGCAACGGCGCACAGCTCAATGACGGCGATTCCGTTACGCTTATCAAGGATTTGAAAGTTAAGGGGACCTCGACGACGCTCAAGCGCGGTACGCTGGTGAAGGGTATTCGCCTGACGGGCAACCCTGACGAAGTTGATTGCAGCACAAAGCAGGTCAAAGGCCTCGTGCTGCGCACTGAATTTCTCAAGAAAGCCTAATCAGGCATCAATTTCGACACGACCACGCGGACGGCTGCAACAGGCAAGGATGTAGCCTTCCGCCACCTCGTCATCGCGAATGCCGCCATTGTGGGTCATCTCGGTTTCACCACCGATACATTTGACTTTGCAGGTGCCGCAAATACCAAATTCGCAAGCGCTTGGGATTTTAAGGCCACCATTGCGGGCAGTGAGCAAAATAGTGTCGTTCTCGGTGCATTCGACTTCAACACCAGAAAGCGTGAAGACAACAGTTGCAGGTAGGACGGCGGGCTTTGCGGGAGCCGCAGGTTTTTGGCTGGTTGCAGCGAGTGTCGATGGCAAAGGTACAGCAGAAATTTCGCTGGCAGGCTGGAAGCTCTCTTGATGGTAATTGGCCATGTTGAAGCCAGATTGCTCCAAGAGACCACGCACGCCATTCATGAATGGTTCTGGTCCGCAGCAGAACACTTTGCGATGAAGAAAATCTGGTGCCAGCAGTTCAAGCCTTGGCTGGTCGATGCGGCCATGAAGTCCTAGCCAGACATGCCGTGCCGATGATTGTTCCACAATGAATGCAAGGCGCATGGCTTCCATTCGGCCTGAAAGCAGCTCCAGTTCTTTGCGGAAAATAATATCATCGGGTGAACGCGCGCAGTTGATGAAGGCGACATCGGTTGCCGGTGCGCAATCAAACAGCCAGCGTGTCATGGAGACCATCGGCGTTATGCCAGATCCAGCCGAGATGAATAGATATTTCTCGCTTGGATGATTGGCGAGCGAGAAGTCGCCATTGGGACCATAGGCCTTGATGTTCATGGGCGGACGCAGATGATCCAGCATCCAGCGGGTGCCAATGCTGTCCTTCTGCGCTTTGACAGTGACCGAGATATGGTAGGGCCGGGAAGGGGTCGATGACAGTGTGTAGGTGCGCAGCACCGGTCCCAGTCCATCGGCCCGTTCTATTGGCAATTCAAGCGTGACGAACTGGCCCGGCGTATAGCGGAACCAGTTGTCCTCGAGTGTCTTGAAGGAGAAGGTCATGACGTCTGGCGCTTCTTCGATGGCCGAGATGCACTGCAGCATCTGCAACCTGTCGTTCCACGGCAGCATCTCATCCAGATATTTCAGAGGCTGCATGGCCTTCTCACTTCTTAAAATGCTTCGTTTTACGCCCATCTTATTCCGAAAACCGCTTCACACTTTTCGGGATGCGCTTTGTTTTATGCGACGCGGCTGAGCTTTGCCGTCTCGCCCTTCAGGCGAGGCGTGATGGTGTTGGTGTACCATTCAAGGAACTGCATCACTCCACCTTCATGCTCGACCGAATAAGGACCGGGCTGATAGGCGGGTGAGCGAATGCCAATGGCATTTTCTTCGACGATCTGCCGATCCTGATCATTGGTCTGAATCCACACATGGGTCAGTTCATCGAGATCATAATCGACGCCTTCAATCGCATCCTTGTGAACAAGCCACTTGGTTGTCACCATGGTTTCCTCGGCGCTGATTGGCATAACGCGGAAGGAAATGGCGTGATCGACCATCAAATGGTTCCACGTTGAAGGATAGTTGAAGAGCAGCATCGCACCGATATTGGTGTCGCCTGAAACCTGATCGCTCAATGGCTTTTTGACCGCTGGCTTTCCGGACATGGTGTAGCTCACTGCGTCACGCAGCAAGGGAATGCGGGTAATGCGATAGCGGCCGTCTTCCGACATATTGAACTCGGCAGGCAAGCCGATAGAAGCACAGTTTTTCCAGAGCTGGTTGATTTCCGGGTCTTCCATCACACCCTGAACGCCCGTAGCGCTAGGTGCTTCGGGATAGGTGCGGCAGAGTTCGGGGTGGTTGGCCGCGCAGTGATAGCATTCGCGGTTGTTTTCCCAAACGAGCTTCCAGTTACCCTTCTCGATGATCGAGCTTTCAAAGGCGACTTTGGCGTCCTTAATGTTGTGCGGTGCGAGGTAAGGCTCGACCAAGGCGCGAAAGCTGTTGAAATCGGGCGCTTCGTCTGCAAGGCAAACATAGATATAGCCCGCGACGCTTTCGCAATGCACTTGCTTCAAACCATATTCGGCGGGCTTGAAATCTGGTCCAACCTGTCGCGCGAACAACAGGCGGCCATCAAGTTCATAGGTCCACTGGTGATAAGGGCAGACGAGCTTGGCTGCTGTGCCTTTTTCAGCCGCGCAGATGCGCGAACCACGGTGACGGCAGGAATTGTGGAACGCTCGGATAGTCCCTTGTGAATCGCGCACGATCACAACTGGATAAGCGCCGACCTGCACGGTCATATACGAGCCGGTCTTGGGCAGTTCGCAATCGTGACCGACAAAGAGCCAGTCGCGATAAAAAATGTTTTCCAGATCGAGCTTGTAGAAATCCGGATCGGTGTAAAACTTCTGCTCAAGGCTGAAATTTGGGTCGCGCCCGGTCAAAAGCCCCAGCATTTCGTTGCGAACGTCCATAGAATCAAACCTTTGCGTCCGTATCAAAGTCGGGCTGGTGCTGTTCTCTCAGCGACGCTTGCTCGACCGAATGTTCCCTTTATCCTCCGGAAGCTGCGCTTTCCCATTATCTCAATGGCTTGTCTGTTCATTGGCTCATGTTCAGACTGGCTTCCGTTGTCATGATTCAATCATTGAAATGTTCTAAACGCGCATTGGGATGCGACATGATTTTCGCGTAAAGACGACACGCGCGCATTCGCGCAGTTCTTCGCAAATATGTGTGAGTTGCGCGCGCGGGATTGCCAAGATGGGAGAAAGCCAGTTACCAAGCTGCCTGACATATTCGGTTTCATTCCATGGGAGGCTAGCAGGCCATGAAACGTTCAGAAGTTAATGAGATTATCCGCGAGAGCGATGCTTTCATCCGTTCTTTTGGTTATATCATGCCGCCATTCGCCTATTGGACGCCGGAAGAGCTGAAACAGCACACGTCAAGCGATGCGAAGGCTATTCTCGATGGGCGCCTTGGCTGGGACATTACTGATTATGGTCAGGGCAATTTTGCCGATCTCGGCTTGTTCCTGTTCACAACACGCAACGGTAATGTCGAAGATCTCAAGCGTGGCACTGGCATGCTGTATGCTGAGAAGATCATGATCTCATGCAAAAACCAGATTTCGCCGATGCACCGCCATGCATTGAAGGCCGAAGACATTATCAATCGTGGTGGCGGTACGCTGGTACTGGAACTGTTTAATTCACGCGCCGATGGCAGTGTTGATGAAGAAACTGATGTAACGGTTGCGACTGATGGTCGTCTGGTGACGCAGAAAGCTGGTGCGCATTTGAAGCTAAGCCCAGGTGAAAGCGTTACGCTGCTGCCGGGTAACTGGCATGCCTTCTGGGGTGAGGGCGGCGATGTGTTGATCGGTGAAGTATCGACCGTTAATGACGATCTGACGGACAATATTTTCCGTGAGCCGATTGGCCGCTTTTCCGATATTGAAGAGAACGAAAAGCCATTACACCTTTTGGTGTCAGACTATGATAAATGGCTCTGAACCCACCGATATTTCGGCCATGCCCGTCTGCAAATGGCACTTTTCTGCGCTTCCGGTGCTCACGTACCTTTAAGTACGCGGCGCGCCGGTTCTCGAAAAATACCATTTTCGACAGACCATAACCGAAATCTCAACAGGTTCAGCAAGCTTGCGATGAACGAAAAAGGACTGAACGTATGAAGCTGGCGATGATCGGAACGGGCTATGTGGGTCTGGTTTCAGGTGTGTGTTTTGCCGAGTTTGGCTTTCACGTCACCTGTGTCGACAAGAACCCGTCGATCATCGAACGGCTTGAAGCGGGTAAGGTCACGATTTTCGAGCCGGGCCTTGATGAGCTTATGGGGCGTAATATCCGTGATGGCCGCCTTGAATTCAGTACCGATCTTGCAACCAGTGTTGCCGATGCTGATGTGATCCTGATTGCAGTCGGCACGCCTTCGCGTCGCGGAGATGGTGAAGCGGACCTGCAATATATTGAAGCTGCTGCGGATGAAATTGCGGCTGCCATGAAGCCGGGTGCTGTGGTCGTTATTAAATCGACGGTCGTTGTCGGAACCAATGCGCGTATTCGCGACCGCATTGCGGAAGCGCGTCCGGGTGTTGAGTTTTCGATGGTTTCAAACCCTGAATTTCTGCGTGAAGGTTCAGCGATTGAAGACTTTATGCGTCCCGACCGTGTTGTCGTTGGCGTAGATGATGAGCGCGGCAAGGCGGCGATGCAGCGGCTTTATCGTCCGCTTTATCTGCGTGAAACGCCGATGGTCGTTACTTCGCTTGAAAATGCTGAAATCATCAAATATGCAGCCAATGCTTTTCTCGCTATGAAAGTGACGTTCATCAATCAGGTGGCTGATCTTTGCGAAAAGACCGGCGGCAATGTGCAGGAAGTTGCACGTGCAATCGGCATGGATAACCGCATTGGTTCGAAGTTCCTCCATGCGGGGCCGGGCTTTGGTGGTTCGTGCTTTCCGAAGGATACCCGCGCTTTTGCTGCGACAGGCAAAAAGTATGATGCGCCGCAGTCGCTGATCGAAGAGGTGATCACTGTCAACGAAGCGCGCAAGCTATCGATGGCGGATCGTATCATTGCCGCTGCTCGTGAGAGTGGAACGAAAACGGTTGCTGTGCTGGGCGTAGCTTTTAAACCGAACACCGATGATATTCGTGAATCGCCTGCGATTGACATTATTGCCGCTATTCAAAAAGCAGGCATTTCTGTGCGTGCGCACGATCCGGAAGCAATGGATGCTGCCAAAGCAGTTTTGCCGGAGGTTATCTGGTGCGGTTCTGCTTATGAGGCAGTAGAAGGCGCGGGTGTTACGGCGCTTTTGACCGAGTGGAATGCTTATCGTGCGCTTGATTTGAAGCGTGTCGCAAAAGCGATGGATGGCAATGTGCTGATTGATCTGCGCAATGTCTATAAAGCGGACGATGTTGCCGGAACCGGATTGGATTATCGCTCAGTAGGGCGGACTTTAAAGAGTTAGCGCATGTCTCCCAAAAGTGGGAACCGGTTTTGGGACAAATACATGTTTTAAAATTCAAAACGCCGATCTGAGGATTTCAGATCGGCGTTTTTGTTTGGTGAAACGAATTAACTCGCTGCCTTCAACCGCTTCCTCTCATTGGCAATAAGCCAGAGATTGCGGATATAAACGATCAGGCCAAAGCCCTGACCTGCGATGAAAACGGGGTCTTTGCGCTGGATGGCGTAAACCAAGAGCAGCACGCCACCAATGAGCGAAAAGAACCAGAATGCCACCGGCATTACGCTTTTCTTGGCTTTTTCCGATGCCAGCCACTGCACGACGAAGCGCATGGTAAAGCAGGCCTGAGCGACGAAGCCTAGAATAATCCAGCCGTCCCACTGTGCTACGAACACATCGTGTAACCACTGGATGAAGCTGCTGAAAATATCAGTCATGGGTAATCTCCGTCACGCGCGGCACAACCTTGCGGCGCTTGCGCAGCCACCACACGCCATAAAGGTCTAAAACACCGCGCAGGCCGCGGTCGAGAATGCCGTAATTCGATTTGCCGTGGCGGCGTTCGCGGTCGGTGACATCGATATGCACGACATCAAAACCTTCGCGTAGAGCGAGCGCAGGCAGATAGCGATGCCAGCCATCAAAGAATGGCAGCTCGCGGAACAGGTCGGTGTGCAGCGCCTTGAGGCCGCAACCGGAATCGCGTGTTTTGTCTTTGAGGATCGCGCCGCGCAGATTGTTGGCAAAGCGTGATGAAAGCTGCTTGAGCTTGGTATCAGTGCGCTTGAGGCGCTGACCGGCGGCAATGCCAAAAGCAGGGCCGGCATTGATCAGGGCGTCTGCAAGTGCTGGCAGATAGGCAGGATTGTTCTGCCCGTCACCATCCATTGTCACAACAATCTGGCCACGCGCTGCAAAAACGCCGGAGCGCAAAGCAGCACTTTGGCCGGATGAGCGGTCATGGCGGATATGGCGCAGCGGCTTGCCAGCATGGATGCGGCCAGCCAGCACATCGCTGGTTGAATCTGTTGAGCCATCGTCTACGACAATGACTTCATAGGCGCGGCCCAGCATGGCGCTATCGACTTCATCGAGCAGAAAAGCGAGATTGTCGGCTTCGTTGCGGCAGGGGATGACCACAGAAATCGTCGGTGTTGACAAGCGGAGTTCCTTCATTCCTTGCGCATTTACCGTAAATCAGTGTGCGTAATATCTCAGTACAGGTGCCCTGTAGCGCGCAAGGCGGGCTCCATACCATTGATTGCCGGGCAAACCAAGTGTTTCAAGAAATCGTGAGCTTGACCAGTTTCTCAGAATATAAGCCGCTTTTAGCCGGACTTGTTGCCAGACGGAAGAGCTTCCGAGAGCCAATCCAGAAAATTCTGCGTCACTTCATCTCGGTTTAGGTCGTTGAGACTTTCGTGCCGTGTGTTGGGATAGACTGTGCAAGTTACTTTGCTAAAGCCCATCGCCTGCATTCTGTGCGCGAGTTTTTTGGTGGCTTTGGCTCTATCTGTTGCAGGGTCTTCGCCACCGCCAACCAGATTAAACGGCAGGCCGCGGCGAATATTTGCAAAATTGCGGTCGGTTGCTCCAGCCTTAATCATGCGGAATACGTCGATCCAGAGCGCCACGCTTGCATCAAAACCGCAGAGTGGATCGTTAGCATAAGCTTCAACCTCTGAGGCGTCACGCGATAACCAGTCAAACGCGGTGCGATGGTTGGGGATAGCGTTGCCCCAAGCCCTAAAGGTGAGCTTTGGCAGGATCGAACTTGGAACGTCTGAGCCTTTGAGCATGCGCTCGATTTTAAGAATTGCCATCGCCGCGCTGTTCTCAACGCCTCCGTTGAAGTTGGCATTCCATATAGCTGCAGCGTCAACTGTTTCAGAGTGAATGAGTGTATAATTGAGCGCGATCAGTCCGCCCATGGAGTGCCCGAATAAAACCACCGGCAAGACAGGGTGCGAGGCATGAATATGGCGGTTTAGGGCAAGAACATCATCAATTGCCACTCTATAGCCGTCTTTTTGCGCGAATATTCCTTTTGGCGCATATGCGCCAATATTTGCGCCATGACCGCGATGATCATGCGCATAGACGTTGTAACCTGCTGCGTTCAGGGCGGTTGCAAACCGCGCATAGCGCGCAGAGTGCTCTGCAAGCCCGTGGCAGATGTGCACGGCAGCCCTTGGTGCAGCGATCAGCGATTGCCGAAATGGCAATTCGATTCCGCTATTAAGCGGTAAGAGATGGATGGTTTCAAACGACATGGAAGCATCTGAATTTATGCTGCGCAAATAGTCAAACCCTCTTTTGGTGGTGTCGTTTAAAAAGGCATCCAGAGGTTGAGTGAATTAATTTTAGGCAAATGTAATTTTTGAGCAAATTCCGCTTGAAAACCGTAAAAACCTAGGCAAATCTATCTCCAACAGAGGATGTCGACGGAGTTTTGAAGGAAATCCAGAGGCGTTAAATTTCGGTATTAGGGCATAACTAGCAGGCCATTCGGCGAAAGGGAGGATACTTTCCCGAGTGGTGGCCAGAGGGGAAACCGGGTGACGGAAATATCCGCGCCCGGTTTCATTTTGTTTGGAAGCTTTTCAAGCTGAAGTTTGCGCGATGATATTTGCTTCCGCGCTCTATTTCGCCTACATACCCTTCAGAAATTTCCCTGCGGTTCGGCGTTATCGCTGTTCACGCTCTCTAACTCGTGGAGACGACGCGCTTTATGGCACGCCAATTCATTTATCATATGTCCGGGCTGAACAAGGCCTATGGTGCTAAAAAGGTTATCGAAAACCTTCATCTGTCATTCTACCCAGATGCTAAGATCGGTATTCTTGGTCCAAACGGTGCCGGTAAATCGACGATCCTCAAGATCATGGCCGGTATGGACAAGGATTACACCGGCGAAGCCTGGCTCGCTGAAGGTGCGACTTGCGGCTATCTTGCTCAGGAACCGCATCTGGATCCAGAAAAGACCGTTCTCGGCAATGTTATGGAAGGTGTAGCATCAAAGACAGCTATTCTCGACCGTTACAACGAACTGATGATGAATTATTCTGATGAAACCGCAGACGAAGGTGCGGCTCTTCAGGACGTCATCGACAGCCAGAATCTCTGGGATCTCGACAGTCAGGTTGAAATGGCGATGGAAGCCCTGCGCTGCCCGCCAGCTGATGCCGATGTTACCAAGCTTTCGGGCGGTGAGCGTCGTCGTGTCGCACTTTGCAAGTTGCTTCTTTCGAAGCCTGATTTGCTGCTGCTCGACGAACCGACCAACCACCTTGACGCCGAAACCACTGCATGGCTCGAAAAGCATTTGCGTGAATATGAAGGCGCTGTTCTTCTCATCACGCACGATCGCTACTTCCTCGACAATGTCACCGGCTGGATTCTCGAACTTGATCGCGGTCGCGGCATTCCTTACGAAGGCAACTATTCCGCCTATCTGGAAGCCAAGTCCAAGCGTATGATTCAGGAAGGCCGTGAAGACGATTCGCGTCAGAAGGCACTTGAGCGCGAACGCCAGTGGATAGCCGCTAGCCCGAAGGCTCGTCAGTCGAAGTCGAAGGCGCGTATCAAGGCCTATGATCAGCTGGTTGAAGCTGCCAACAATCAGCGTCCGGGCGATGCCCAGATTCTGATCCCGGCTGGTGAACGTCTCGGTCAGGTGGTTATCGAAGCCGAAGGTCTGACCAAGTCGTTTGGCGAGCGTATGCTGATCGAAAATCTCACATTCAAGCTGCCTCCGGGTGGTATCGTTGGTGTTATCGGTCCGAACGGTGCCGGTAAATCGACACTGTTCAAGATGATTACTGGTCAGGAAAAGCCGGATTCCGGTTCGATCCGTATCGGCGACACGGTTCACCTTGGTTATGTCGATCAGAGCCGCGATCATCTCGATGCGAACAAGAATGTCTGGGAAGAAATTTCCGGCGGTAACGATATCATAAAGCTCGGCAAGTTTGAAATGAACTCCCGCGCTTATTGCGGTGCGTTCAACTTCAAGGGCGGCGATCAGCAGGCGAAAGTCGGTAATCTCTCCGGTGGTCAGCGTAACCGCGTGCATCTTGCCAAGATGTTGCAGGCAGGCGGCAACGTTCTGCTGCTTGACGAACCGACCAACGATCTTGATACCGAAACGCTGGCAGCGCTTGAAGATGCGCTAGAAAAATACGCTGGCTGCGCTGTTATCATCTCCCACGATCGTATGTTCCTCGATCGTTTGGCAACGCATATTCTGGCATTCGAAGGCGATAGCCATGTTGAATGGTTCGAAGGCAACTTCGAGGATTATGAAGCGGATAAGGTTCGTCGTCTCGGACCTGAAAGTGTCAATCCAAAGCGGGTTACTTACAAGCCGCTGACACGCTGAATATAACGATTAAACCTGATCTAATTAAGGGTTTATTTTGGAATGGACAACCCCAAGAGTATTTTCTTGGGGTTGTTCTTTATTTCTATCTCTCTATGAGGGCTTTTACTTCTTCATATGTCTCTTGAACCGCAGATATTCCCCATGTGAATGCTAATGTAGTTCCTACGTTTGCTTCACTAAAAGCCGTTAAATAATCAAAGTTATAAGTAAATAAAGATCCATCTACTCTTCTTAGTTCTATGAACATAACAATTCCTTTTATGAATTGACGATTTTCTTTTTTCTAATATTTTTTCGTAACGCCATTGATTGATATGAAATATTAAAATTCTCTACAACATGAGAGCAATGACAGGTGAGGCTACCAACATGCGTGACTGGTCCGCGAAGCAATATCTGAAGTTTGAAGATGAACGTAGTCGCCCGGCGGCTGATCTTCTGGCGCAGATTATGATCGATAGTCCTCGCAAGGTGGTCGATATTGGTTGTGGACCGGGAAATTCTACAGAGCTTTTGGTTCAGCGCTGGTCGAATGCGAAGATGTCGGGCTTTGATACATCGCCGGATATGATCGAGAAGGCGAAGGCGCGCTTGCCACAAGTAGAGTTCGCTCTCGGTGATCTCACCAAATTTGTGCCAGATTCTGAAACGGATGTGTTGTTTTCCAATGCGGTTTTTCAGTGGGTCCCTGATCATATTGAACAGATGCAAAGGCTAGTGTCCGAGCTTCAGACAGGTGCTTATCTGGCAGTGCAAATGCCGGATAACATGGCTGAACCGACCCATGTTTTAATGCGTGAAGTTGCCAAAACCGAGCCTTTTAACGATAAGATTGGCGATAAGGGCAGAGCGCCACTGCCGCCAGCAGCAGACTACTATAACGCTTTGATCGGGTATGCATCCCACGTCGATATTTGGCATGTGATTTATAATCATCAACTCGCCGATGTGGATGCAATCATTGAATGGGTTAAGTCCACTGGGCTGCGTCCATTTCTCGATCCATTGAATGATGATGAGCAGCGCGAGTATCTGAAAGCGTATAAAGCACGGCTTGAGGCGTTCTATCCCACGCTGAATGATGGTCGTGTGCTGCTGCGGTTCCCGCGCATTTTCATCGTCGCCAGAAAATAGTCAAACGCTTTAGCGGGCCTTCTCTGCTCTGTGGCGGAGACCTTATTTCACAAAGATTTTACCGGATCTGTAAATTGCGTATCCGGTAAAACAGTTAAATTTCAAGTTCTTATGCGACTGCTGATGAGTTTCTACTACAATAGTAGTGCATGATAATAGATTGCATACAAACGATATTGCTCCTATGATTTCGCGATATCGGAGGTAGTTCCAAACAATTATTGATGCCCGCTGGGATCGCTTGATTGGGAGTGGCGAAATCTGTTTTTCAAAGATGCTACGTCAAGGTCAGCTTCATGGACTGTGCAGCCTTCTTGGTTGAACCATGCGGAGTTGCAGACTGAAATCTGAGGCCTGACCAACCTGCCGAATATATTGATTCAGAGATCAACGATTACTGGTTTTGCTCTCTCCCAAGCAAGGCGAGTAATCATGCAGTCGTATCCCCTTTTGCGGCTGCTATCGGGAGTTTTACAATGAGCAATGCACAAATGCACAGCGATGCCAATGGTGAGATCGAGGAGAAACACGACGCTCACGATACGCGCCGAAGAATTTACGCGATCGTTGCAAGCGCCTCGGGCAATCTGGTCGAATGGTACGACTTTTACGTCTATTCCTTTGGCGCGCTTTACTTCGCGTCACAGTTTTTTCCGGCTGCGGATCAAACCAGTCAGTTGTTGAATGCGGCTGCAATTTTTGCAGCTGGTTTTCTTATGCGACCTATCGGTGGCTGGTTGTTTGGCCGTGTGGCTGACAGGCTCGGTCGTCGTACTTCCATGCTGATTTCGGTTAGCATGATGTGCCTTGGTTCTTTTGCAATCGCGATCCTGCCAACCTATGAAACGATTGGTCTCTGGGCTCCGCTCCTTCTGCTACTCGTCCGACTTTTACAGGGTCTGTCGGTTGGCGGTGAATATGGCACGACTGCCACTTATATGAGTGAGGTCGCACTTGCCGGGCGTCGTGGTTTCTTCTCGTCTTTTCAGTATGTGACTTTGATTGGCGGTCAGCTTCTGGCCGTGCTGGTTCTGGTCATTTTGCAATTCTTCTTAACGACTGAGCAGCTGCATGAATGGGGCTGGCGCATTCCGTTTGCTATTGGCGGTCTGGCTGCAATTGTTGCGCTTTATCTACGCCGAACATTGCATGAAACGTCGACAGAAGAATCCCGTAACAATAAGGCTGCTGGTAGCTTTGCCACGATCTGGAAGCATCACCGCAAGGCATTTCTGGTTGTTGTGGGCTTCACGGCTGGCGGTTCGCTGACCTTCTATACGTTCACGACCTATATGCAGAAATATCTGGTCAATACCGCGGGTATGAACAAGGAAACGGCCAGCGAGGTTATGACCGTTGCGCTGTTTGCATTCATGCTTATGCAGCCGCTGTTTGGCTATATCTCCGACAAGGTTGGTCGCAAACCAATGATGATCGCGTTTGGCGGCGTATCGGTGTTGACGACGATTCCTTTGCTCACAGTGCTTGGCTCTGTACAAAGCCCGACAATGGCGTTTATCTATATTGCTATCGCTTCGGCAATTGTGAGCATGTACACGTCGATTGGCGGCATCGTGAAATCGGAACTGTTTCCGGCTGAAGTGCGGGCTTTGGGCGTTGGCTTTTCCTATGCGATTGCCAATGCAATTTTTGGCGGTACTGCTGAATATGTGGCGCTGTGGTTCAAGAAGGTCGGCTTTGAAAGCGGGTTCTTCTGGTATGTAACCATCATGATGGTGATCGTGTTCATCGTCGGTCTAGTCATGCCCGATCCACGCAAACACGGTTATCTGCAGGGCCACGGAACCCACTGATATTTAAATCTGTTAGACGCCGCCTTCGGGCGGCGTTTATATTTCCACTTTCTCATCATCGTCTGCGGTGACGAGCCGTGTTGCGCGCCATTCGGTGAGCTTTTTATTGATTGAGTCCATCACGAAAAAGCGTGCTGAATCCTTGTCATAGCCATCATCACGCAGGGCGTCATAGTCAGTATGCGAGTGGCGGACATGTGCAACTGTTGCAAGCCATACGGCAATGGATGGAGGAAGCGCTTTCATGTGAGGCGCTAAGGCTGCCGCGCGAATTGGCTCTGAATCAGAATAGGGGACTGCAGGGAGCAAAAGCGTAAGCGACTTTGCTATTGCCTTCTGTCGTACAGTGCTTGCACCCATGGCTGTCTTCCTTTCCGGCTTTCAGCGAGATTCGTAACAAGCATACTCTGCTTATTATTTCACTCAAACGGCTACCAGAGTTTCACAGCAGTTTTGCTGTGCATGGGTGTGTGAAAATCGCTTGCGCGATTTCTATAATTCACATAAACATATCTTTATATGTTTGAGAGTATGGAGATTGCGATTTGCGCATGCAGCTCGATCAGATGGTGGATGTGTTAAAAGCAGTGGCTGAACCAAGCCGCTTGCGTATCCTTGCACTTCTTTCCAAGGGCGATTTGACAGTCTCAGACCTCACAACCATTCTCGGACAGTCGCAGCCGCGTGTATCGCGGCATCTCAAGCTTCTTGGTGAGGCAGATCTGATTGATCGCTATCAGGAAGGCGCATGGGCCTATTTCCGGCTGTCGGAGAGTGCCGCTTGTGGCGAGGTTGCGCGCAATCTCTTATCGAAGCTTGATATTTCCGATGCGCTGCTTGAGCGCGATATGGAGCGGCTTTTGCAGGTCAAATCCAGTCGTCAGGAAAGGGCCGCAGCTTATTTCAGCGCCAATGCAGTGAGTTGGGATGAAATCCGCAAGCTGCATGTGTCGGAGAATGCTGTTGAAGTCGCTCTCAAGGGCATCATCGGCGACAGGCCGTTTCAGGCTATGCTTGATGTAGGCACGGGCACAGGTCGTTTGCTGGAGCTGTTCTCACCGCTATATGTGCGTGGGCTTGGTATTGATATCAATCGCGACATGCTGGCTGTGGCGCGTGCTAACCTTGATTTGGCATCGGTTGCCAATGCGCAGGTGCGGCAGGGTGATGTCTATGCGCTACCTGTTGAGCGCGAGAATTTCGATCTGGTGACAATCCATCAGGTGCTGCATTTTCTCGATGACCCATTGGCTGCAATTCGTGAAGCGGCGCGTGCGCTGCGTCCGGGCGGTCGATTGCTGATTGTCGATTTTGCCCCGCATCTTCTCGAATTTTTGCGCGAAGAGCACGCGCATTTACGGCTTGGCTTCAGTGATGAGCAGATGCTGGGCTGGATGAAAGAGGCAGGGCTGGAACCTGCAAAAACAACTGAGTTGGCGCCAAAGGCTGCAAATGGTGACGACGGACTGACGGTCAAGCTTTGGCTTGCCCATGATCCGCGTTTGCTGATTGCTGATCCGGCACCGCGTAATGCAAGCATGACGGAGACAGTCTAATGGGCTTTTATGGTCTTTCCCGCCGACCTGATATCGGCCAGACCACCCGGGTATCGTTCGAATTCTTCCCGCCTAAGTCGGAAGAAATGGAACAGCGCCTGTGGGAAACAGTAACGCGGCTTGCGCCGCTTAAGCCTGAGTTTGTCTCTGTGACCTATGGTGCGGGTGGTTCGACGCGTGAGCGCACGATCCGCACGGTCGCGCGTATCTTGAAAGAAACCGATATTCAGCCTGCGGCACATCTGACCTGCGTTGACGCAACGCGTGAGGAAGTTGATCGCGTTGCGCAAGAATTTGCGGCGCTTGGCGTTAATCGCTTTGTGGCGCTGCGTGGCGATCCTGCCAGCGGCATTGGCGAAAAATACGTACCGACAGCGGGCGGTTATCAGAATGGCGCGGAACTTGTTGGTGGTCTGCGCACGCTTTCTGATTTCGATATTTCTGTTTCGGCTTATCCGGAAAAGCATCCTGAAAGCCCGGATTTTGCGACCGACATCGATATGCTTAAGCGCAAGGTCGATAATGGTGCAACGCGGGCGATCACGCAGTTTTTCTTCGATAACGATCTTTATGAGCGTTATGTCGAGCGTGTGCGCCGTGCAGGCATTTATATCCCAATCGTTCCAGGTGTTCTGCCGGTGCATAATTTCAAGCAGGTCAGCAATTTCTGCGCGCGCTCAGCAACCCATATTCCGGCCTGGCTTGCAGAACGCTTTGATGGATTGGATAAAGACCCGCAGACCCATCAGCTTGTTGCGGCTGCAATTGCTGCCGAACAGGTCATGGACCTGATTGAGCGCGGTGTGCAGGATTTCCATTTCTACACGATGAACCGCGCTGATCTGCCGTTTGCGATTTGCCATATGATTGGCATTCGGCCTAAAATAGAGCCTGCGCTTGAAGTCGCATGATATGAAAAAAGCCCGGTTTAAAAACCGGGCTTTTCTTTAAGTAAGACACATCAGTTCATCCTCAAAAACTGATGCCGTCTAATGGCTTAGGCTATCCCTCATTCAGGGAATGACGCCTGCTATCAACGCTGCAACAAATGCAAATGCTGCACAGATCATGAGGACGTTCAAAGATCGTGTAAGTCCCATCGGTCTGTCTCCTTCTATGCACCCGACGAGCCAATGACTGGTCGAATGCGCGCTGGTAGAGAACCTGAATCTAAGCGCAAAACGGTTTAAACAAAAGAAGATTTCTTACTGCAATATGCAGTGATTGCGAAAAAAACCTTCTGTTTACCACCTAAGTCTTTGAAATTTTTGCCTGTAAAAATTTGTTCACATTTCATGAAAAAGCCACGAAACTGCCAATTTTGAGGGTGGCTTTTGCTGTTTTAGCGGATCAAGGCGAGGAAAGCCGAGAGAGTCAGCACCGAAAGAACCGTCGAATAGAGGATGACATTCGACGTGATTGCAGCTTCGCGACGGTAATGTTCTGCCAGCATGAACGGACCAGTTCCGGCAGGAAGGGCTGCAAGCAATGTAGCGCTTTGCGCAAGATGTGTTGGCAGATTGAAAACGTAAACCGCAAGCAGCCACGTAGCCAATGGCATAACAATGAGTTTGACCGAGACGAGGAAGGCGATGGCGTTGATGCTCTCGCGCTCAATCTTGCGTGGTTGTGCGAGGAACAGTCCAAGCGCTACCAATGCGCAAGGTGAAGCAGCACCGCCCAACATTTTCAAAAATGTTTCAGCAGGGGCGGGAATGGTAAGGCCGGTCACAGGCATCAATGCGCCGAGAAACGGGGCAACGAGCAGCGGATTACGCACCAGCGAGCGCGCCACTTTCCAGATAAGGCGCAGCGGCTTCTTCTCTGTTTGCAGACCAATTTCAATCAGCACAATCGCAAAAGCAAAAGTCACGCAGACCGTGATGATGATCGAGATCGTCGTTGCAGCAAGGACACCTGAGCCGAATGCAATCATCGAAAGCGGGATGCCCATATAGCCGGTATTCGGATAGGCGGCGTTCAGACCGTCGAGTGCATTGTCAGCAAGCGACAGTTGGCCTCGAAGGCGAATAAGGAATGGAAGTACGAAGGCAATAGCGCTGCTGAGTAGAAAGACGCTGATAAAGCCCGGCTGCCAGAGATCGCTGCCATGGGTGTTGGCCATGATATCAAACAGCAGAGCGGGCAGGGCGAGATAGACAACGAAACGGTTGAGTTCTGCTATGGCATGCGGGCCTAATATGTTCAGCTTGAAGGCACCCCAACCGGAAAAGATGAGGGCGAAGACGGGCAAAACGATAATCAGGGTTGAAAGCATGGTGGGGGATCAGCTTATAATAATTGAAAAGGCGCGGAGGCCGTCCGCGCCTTTTGATAGTATAATCAGAGCTTGTCGAGAAGTTCTGGCGTTGCCCATGAATCGGCAGGCATACCCAGACGCAATTGCTCGGTGCGAACGGCATCGCGGGTTAAAACACCGAAGACGCCGTCAATCTTACCCATCTCATAGCCACGCGCCTGTAGCTTGGTCTGGAGTTCTTTCATCTGCTCCTGCGTCAGGCCTTGATCAGGATTGCCAGCATTAAAGGCTGGTGCACCTGCAAGACGGGTCGCGAAATAGGCAGCGGTCGTTGCGTAAACAATCGACTTGTTCCATTCAACGAAGATGTCGAAGTTTGCATAGGAAAGAAACGCGGGACCTTTGCGGCCCAATGGCAGCAGAAGCGATGCATCGCCATCATCGGGGCCGAGTGGACCATTGAGGCCCGTTACACCGTGCTGCGCCCACCATGAATGCGGCTTGCGATTGGTGCGGATGGATTCTTCCCACGGCAGATCCTGCGTGATGCGCACTTCTTCAAGCCATGGCTCGCCGCGCTTCCAACCAAGCTCGGAGATCATGCGGCCAGCGGTCATCATCGCATCAGGGATGCTATTCTTCAGATCGACCTTACCATCGCCGTCGCCATCAACGCCGCGTTCCAGATAGTCCTTTGGCAGAAGCTGCATCATGCCGATTTCGCCAGCCCAAGCGCCGGTTGTTGCTGCATCGACAACGCCGGTATCGAAAAGCTTAAGCAGCGCGATCAATTGTGGACGGAACAGGTCCGGGCGGCGGCAATCGTAAGAAAGGGTGACAAGCGCGTTCAGCGTATCGAAATCGCCCTGAATAGCGCCGTAATCTGTTTCCAGTCCCCAGAAGGCTGCGAGAACCGGGCCGGGAACGCCATAGGTCTCTTCAACTTTTTTGAACACATCTGCATGCTTGGCCAGATTGTTCTGGCCATTCTTCAGGCGTGCTTCCGAAATCAGGCGCTTGGAAAATTCGGTGAAGGTGAGGTTGAAAACAGTCTGCTTGCGGTCGCGATCCAGAACCTTTTGTTCGAGCGTTGCCTTGTGCAGTTCAGCAATGCCCTTTTCGCCAACGCCCGCTTCGCGCGCTTCTTTGGTCAGATTGTCCATCCACTGACCATAATCGATTTCGCATTCGGGCTTCGGCATATTTGCCGTATCCGTCGCAGCAGTCGGTGCTGGAGAAGCGAGAGCAGGGGAAATTGCAGTTGATGCCAGTAAAGCGGCAGCCATCACTGAAGCGATAAGTTTCATCGAGAGAACTCACAATTAAAAGGGAAATAACGTCCCCATTTGTTTTTTAAGCTATTGCCTCATCACGTCATGGAAATGAAGCGAAACTTAGTGTGAGTTCCCGTTTATTGCTCAGTTAACGGACCTTGTTGCTTTCCAGCCACTTTTTCCATGCTCCCGCGCTGCCTGCGAAGACATTGATGTCCGCATCACCCTTGATACCGGGAATTGTGCCGGTTCCGGTATATTGCCAGAAAGTCCAGGGATGCGGGCCGTATTTCTCAGTCGGATGACCGGCAGTCGAGCGCAACCAGAACGGATAGCCGCTTAGTTGGTTTAGGTTATTCTCATCGAAGAAGTCGACGGTGGTGTAGATGATTGGGCGCTTGCCATAATGCTTTTCGACGGCATCAAGGAAAATCTTCATTTCTTTGCGCACGACGACTTCATTCGGCCTCAGCTTGCACGAGGGCGAATGTGCATTCCATTCCATGTCGAGCACGGGTGGCAATGCGTTTGGATCGCGCGGTACATTTTGGATATACCAGCGCGCCTGCTCAATTGCAGGGCGACAGAAATAATAGAAGTGATAGGCGCTGCGCGGAATGCCAGCTTGTTTTGCACCATTCCAGTGCTCAGTGAAACGATCGTCGAAGCGGTCGCCGCCCTCTGTTGCTTTGATAAAGGCAAAGGAAATGCCGCTGCGTCGCACCGCGTTCCAGTCAACATCCACCTGATATTTGGAGACATCGGTGCCGTGGATCGGATAATGCCAAGGTGTGCGACCCGTCCATTCGAACGGCTTGCGATCACCAAAGCGCGGCGCATTAACCGCGCCGGATGGCCGCGCCATCTGCTGCATCGAATTGCCTGACTTTTTAACGTCGGCGAAATCATAATCCACTGTCGTACAAGCGGACAGAAGACACGCCCCGAGGGCAAGAAAGCAGCGGCTGGCGATAGCGTTCATACAATGGTCCCGGTGTCGCGAATCAGTCTTGATTAGGGTTACGCGATACCGTTGTCTGCGTCACCCGCTGAGGCCGCAAAACTTTGCTCAATATATATTGTGTCGCACTGTTTATGTGTTGGCGCAGATAATAGCGATCCATGCAAAGCCGCGATGCAAGACTTTTTGTTTCATATGAGCGACTTGTTCTTTTGCGAGTTGCTCTGAAACGGTGAAAAGATTTTCGCGAGGCGTCACATGAAACCAGTTAAGCCATGTGAAAAGTGCTTTTTTGAACCAGCGCGGTAGTCCTTGTTGATTGCCAAAATCGACAATATGCATTTCGCCGCCCGGCTTTAAGTGTCGAATGCTTTCAGCAATAACCGATTGCCATTGTGGGATCATTGAGACGGCATAAGAAATGAATATGCGGTCGAAGCTACCTACGTTGAAAAGTAAGCTGGGATCAAAATGTGTGGCATCGGCGCGTTCGAGTTTTGTGCGTTCCGCAATTCCGGCACGCTTTGCAGCCGCATGAGCGGTGTCGAGCATCTCGGCTGAAATATCGATGCCGTAGAGCTTCGCGCGAGGGTAGGTCTTTGCGGTTTTGACCAGATTGCGTCCCGTACCGCAGCCGATTTCCAATACGCTGCCGCCTTCAGGGACGTTCAGGCCAGCAATCATCGTATCCCGCCCGAGAAGATAATATTTGCGCGTCGCATCGTAGAAATATCTTTGGTGACGATAAACGCGGTCCATCAGGCTGGCGTGGTCTACGCCGCTGCTATGTTTTTGATGAACGCTCATACTATGCGTCTTTCAGAACATAGAGGTGAAAGCCGCCATAAATAGAAGAGCGGTCGCGGTCATGCAAAGCACGAGATTGATCAGCGCGATAATCCCAATGGTCGAGTATTGAGGGATCAACCCGGCCCGACAACAGACTTGGCTCAGCTGCCGTGCGGAAGATGACGCGTGCACCGGGCGCTGCTGTGCGTGTGATCTCGCTCCAGAGCGCGTTGAGCTGTGCGTCATTCATCCAGTCTTGAGCGTCGAGAAGAATATAGCGATCCACCGATGAAGCAGGCTTTTTGGCGAGAAACTCCGTGTAATTCGCATTTCGAACACTCATGCGATCAACGCGTGCACGCACAGTGTCGAAGTTAGCGCGCGAGAGGTAGGGCGGCAGCGGGCCGGTCTCATCGTCGTTACTATATCCTCGGCCAAATGCCTGCCATGCGAAATAGTTTTCATTCAGCGGGAACGCACAGGCGAGTTTCTCAAGTCGCGCGCGAAGAACGAATGCCATATCGCCATTTCCGGCTGTCGCTAAAGCATCATATTGCTGTGGCGGAATGCCGAGGCCGAAAAGCGATGACTTGCGCGCTGTGGCCCAGCGCACCATGCGCTTTTCAAATAAAGGTGCCAGAGCTGTGTCGAAGAACGTGCGCTGTTCTTCCATCGTGCGCGCTTTTAGAATGTCGCGTGGATCAATTCCATAAAGACGGGCAACGCGATGGCCCATACCAATGAAGACGCCCAACAGACCATGGCGGTATAGATCGCGGGAGAAAATCGAGATGCGCTGGCGGCCGCTCCATTTGCGCTTTTCCCAATAGGCCCGGCTTTCGCTGTCGAGATGTGGTTGGATGAAGCGCTGATAGGCCGCAAGATTGGCCTTGTCATCGGCTTTCCCATAGAAGCGGTAGAAACTCGCATAATCCGGCAAATGCTTTAAAGCGCCGAGTTTAAGCCTGTTGAATGCAACGTGGGCGCTGTTCAGATCAACCGCTTCGACCGAAGCCGGATCAGCAGTCAGATAAGAAAGCGCGTTGCAACCGCCTGACGCTATTGTCACGATGCGATGGCCGGGTTCAATGGCAAGCGCTGCCATGTCGACCTCTGGGTCTTCCCAAATTTGCGGATAGACCAGCCCTTTGAATAGCCAAGCAAAGAGTCTTTCGGAAACACCGTCTTTTGAGAGCGCGTTGTTTTGAGTGACCGCGCGCTTGAGGATCGTATCGTTGGCGCTTTGCTTTTTCATGCCATGTTCCCCGTTCTTTTAGCGCCAAATCACTGGCGAATCCGGATTTGTTTGGCTGAGTTAAACATTGTCGGGTAACAGGCGCGTGACGCAGAAAGTTATGGTTAGCACTTTGTTATTATGGCGGTTTGTTACCGCTCGTAAGACTATTTGAGAGAACCTTTCCGCATGCTCGCCGTTTTCTAACGTGATGTTGGCGTCGTCAAACAGATCGCTTGGAAATAGCTATGGGGACAAAAGCGTGATGTGACGAATGTCTTTTCGAGGTGATTGGCCGCTAAACCGGTCACGCACAATAAATCAGAAAGCGTTGGCTATATCCCCGCAACGCTTCAATTTAGGGTAAGGAGAGCCACCGTGAAGAAGTTTTTGATTGCTTCAGTTGCTGCCGTATCGTTTTTAGGTCTTGCAGCTTGTAGCGACAATTCAAAAGACACCAGCAATGCTCCGGCTGCACCAGCGCCTGAAGCGCCAGCCGCGCCTTCTAACAATACGACAACGACCCCTGCTACCCCTGCGCCTTCGACGCCGGGTACAACAGGTACGCCACCTGCAAACTAAATTGCAGTTAGGTTTACGTGAATGCCCATGGCATTCGCTGGTTTCAGATGGCGGTCCGGTTTCGGGCCGCTATTTGCCTCGAAAGGAGCAGAACTGGTGACAAATTCTGCGATTGTTGAAAACAAAGATGAGATGAGCGCGTTTTCGGAGTTTAAACGTCGTCTTTCTTCGGTTATGGCTTTTGTCATGAGCCGTAATTTCTTGTTTTTGATTTCCGCTGTTGTTCTTGTTGCACTTGCTGCTTGCGGTAAGGGTAGTGACGATACGAACGCAGTATCCGCTCAGCCAGAGCAAGAAACCTCCACTCCTGCGCAAGCCGCGCAAGAGCAGGATGGCCCTAATCTGATTAAGGCCTTGGAAGATAATTCTGGTGTGATGACACCAGAACAGCAGGCTGCAGCTGTTCAACGTGCCCGCAGCAATGCAGAAGCCGCAGCCAAAGCAGTTGGGCAAAACGAACAACAGGCTCAAGCTGCAGGTGAAGCTGCTGCAAGTTCCGCGCAGCGTTCTTTTTCAGAACGTCAGTCCCAATAACTATTTTGTTTATTGCTAAATTATTGTTTTTTCGTCGATTGTTACGTGTTGATGTTTCCAGCCTTTACGTAATTCTATAGAAACGATTCATGTCGATCTGGGTTCAAATCGGTGATTTCTTCACCTCTATAACGCTCAGCGCTATTTCTAGCGTGATTGAAGCTGTGCGAACAGTTTTCGAAGGCGATGCAGACACGCGCAGACGTGTTGCATTTTCCATCGCCATGATCGCGCTTTCCGCCAAAATGGCTAAAGCAGATGGTGTTGTGACACAGGACGAGTTTCGCGCGTTCCAAAGGATTTTCTCCGTACCAGAAGAAGAGCATGCGCACGTTGTGCGCCTCTATAATCTCGCACAGCAGGATGTCGCCGGTTATGAGAGCTATGCACGTCAGCTTGCGGGGCTTTGTCGCGAAGGCGATGAGAATTGTCACCTGTTAGAAGATATTCTCGATGGGCTGTTCCATATAGCGACCGCAGATGGCTATGTGCATGAAAAGGAAATGGCGTTCCTGTCGAATGTTGCCGAAATTTTTGGCTATGACGAAGAAGGCTTTGACCGCATCGCTTTGCGGCATGTCAGTCGCGGCGAGGGCGATCCCTTTGCCATTCTTGGACTGAAACGTGGTGTTTCATTTGAAGAAGCGCGCAAAAAATATCGTGCGCTGGTCAAAGAGCATCATCCGGACAGACTTGTTGCGGAGGGGCTTCCGCTGGAATTCATTAATATTGCAAATGCGCGCCTCGCTGCGATCAACAGCGCTTGGGCCAGTGTAGTGAAACAACTGGAGGCCGCATGAGTGGTTCAGTTATCAAACCGTCAGATGACTTAGCAGCGCTCGCGTTGGAGAAGCCGGATTATCCGACCGCTACTATTGATGCCTCGCCGAACTTCGGTATTCGCAAGGATGGCAAAACGCCGACTTATCTGATCCTGCACTATACGGGGTTGGAGACAGCAGAGGAGGCACTTGAGGTTCTCAAGTCTCCTGAACGGGAAGTCTCGGCACATTATTTGGTTCATGAAGATGGACGTGTTGTGCAGATGGTGTCTGAAAAGGCGCGCGCATGGCATGCGGGTAATAGCTTTTGGAAAGGCGAGACCGATATTAATTCGGCTTCTATCGGCATTGAGATCGTCAATCCAGGCAATCTGGAAAACTATCCACCATTCGCTGAACAGCAAATCGCGGCGGTTATCGAATTGTGCCGCAGCATTTGTTCGCGCTACGAAATCCGTCCCGAAAACGTGCTTGCGCATTCAGACATAGCACCAGAGCGCAAGACCGATCCGGGGCACAACTTCCCATGGAAGCAACTGCATGAGGCAGGCATTGGCCATTACATTGAGCCAACGCCGATACGCGGCGGTCGTTTTCTCGCACGCGGCGAACAAGGCCAGCCAGTCGAGGCTTTGCAATCGATGCTTGCGCTTTACGGATACAAAATTGAGATCAATGGTGCGTTCGATGAGGCCACTGAGATCGTGATTAAGGCCTTTCAGCGGCATTTTCGGACACAAAATGTGGATGGTGTAGCCGATGTATCTACTATAGATACCCTCTACAGGCTTATTTTTTCGCTGCAAAATGTTACCGCGTGAGCATCGCTATTTTTTAGGGTGTTCCACGACCAATATTTCATATTTCTGTAGCAATTTCATTAAATTAGACCGGAAGTCGTGCTGATTGCTGATCTTTTTCCACTCATGCGCGCATCACGAAATGTGACAGCGTTTATTACAACCTGTAAGACTATTTTACTTCCCCTACCAATCTTCGGCTGCATTTCCCCATCACATGATCTGCCATTCCCGGCGGTGATGAGCGTGTGAAATGCTTGTTGAGCGGGACCATAAATAAAACGGCAATGCTGCCCCCAAGACCAGCAAAGCCCCATAAAAACGATCCAAGACGGTAGGTTATGAAGTCAAAATTTGTAGTTGTTTGCGCCCTCATTGGCGCCATGAGTTCTTTTGGTCTAAATTCTGCAATGAGTGCGCCGGTAAACGAGCCAACCAATCTCGCAGACCTTCTGAAAGCCCGTGCACAGAACAAGGCTGTGGAAGCCAACAAGTCAGAAAAGGCTTCGCGTTCCGCCCGCACAGAAACGAAGCAGACGGCTAAGAAGGCCTCTGTTATCACCAAGCGCGCAGCGCCCGCTGCAAAGAGCGCAAAGCGTTCCAAGGCTCGTGCAGACGCATCAAAGACTGCACAGGTTGGCGGTAAGGCTTACTCGCAGATCATCAATCGTTACGCATCAACCTATGGCGTTCCATCTTCGCTGGCGCATGCTGTTGTTCGTCATGAGAGCAACTTTCAGCCAAATGTGCGCGGTGCAGCGGGTGAAATTGGTCTCATGCAGATCAAGCTCTCGACCGCTCGCGGTCTTGGCTACACGGGTTCGGCAAAAGGTCTTTATGAGCCTTCGACCAATATTCAGTTTGGCATGAAATATCTTGCACAAGCCCAGAAGCTTGGTGGCGGCAGCACTTGCGGCACGATCCTCAAGTATAATGCCGGTCATGGCGCAAAGCGTATGAACCCAACATCTGCAAAATATTGCAGCTCGGTTAAGTCTTATATGGCTGGTCTGTAACATCTGAATTCATGTTATCGGTCGCGTAGAGTTTCAGGCCGATGATGTGATTGATAAGCCGGTAGCGTGTTCGCTGCCGGCTTTTTTGTTGTGTGGAGATTTTTTCGAAACACGGTTCCCACTTTGTCCGATCATGCTATATACGCGCCGTCAGTCGGTCGGGCAGCCGCGCTTGTCATATGTCGAAAGACGGCAGGTGAGGAAAGTCCGGGCTCCATGGAAATACGATGCCGGGTAACGCCCGGCGGGGGCGACCCTAGGGATAGTGCCACAGAAAGTAAACCGCCCCGTCTTCCGTACCGCTTGTCTAAGCGGCAGGGATGACGGGGTAAGGGTGAAAGGGTGGGGTAAGAGCCCACCGCGCCGGTGGCAACACAGGCGGCACGGTAAACCCCATTGGGAGCAAAACCGAATAGGGACGGCGCGCCGGTTCGCAAGGACCGGCAATCAGTTTCCGGATCAGTCGTCCGGGTGGGTTGCAAGAGGCGGGTGGCGACATCCGTCCCAGATGAATGGCTGCCACGTTGGACGCAAGTCCGGCCATACAAAACCCGGCTTATAGACCGACTGACACTTTATCTGTTTAGCGCATCCCGAAAAGTGGGAACCGGTTTTCGGAAAGGATGCGCGTTAAGATAACTATTGAGAGCGCCGATCTGACTTAATCAGATCGAAACGCGCTTTAGATCGGTACACCAGTGAAGAAGTCGTAGATGAGCTTCATGTTCAGAACGACGATGATCGCGGCGGTAATTGCAGCAAGGACTGTCACCCAGCGCGGTGCCACCAGCGCGCCCATCTTTTTCTTTTCTGCCGTGAACATCACAAGCGGAATGACGGCGAACGGCAATTGCAGGCTAAGTACCACCTGAGACAAGATCAGAAGCTCGCTGGTTCCCTGTGATCCATACATGATTGTAACGATGGCAGCCGGAACAATCGCGACAAAGCGTGTGATAGCGCGACGAAGCCATGGCTTCAGTTTGATGTCGATGAAGCCTTCCATCACGATCTGACCAGCCATAGTCGCTGTAATCGTAGAATTAAGACCGCAACACAGCAAAGCTATTGCGAAGAGCGTTGGTGCCAACGCTGAGCCAAGCAGTGGATTGAGCAGGGAATGAGCCTTGTCGAGATCTTCGACGCCTGTATTGCCGGTCGCGTGGAAACTTGCGGCGGCGAGGATCAGGATTGAAGCATTGACCAGCAGTGCAAATGTCAGAGCGATGGTGGAATCAAGCGTGGCATAGCGGATTGCCTCGCGCTTTTCCGGTATTGTTTGGCCATAGTCGCGGGTCTGGATGATGCCCGAATGCAGATAGAGATTATGCGGCATGACCGTCGCACCAATGATGCCCAGTGCAATATATAGCATATCTGGATTGCGCAGGATTTCAGTGGTGGGTGCAAAGCCACGGATAACGTCGCCCCAATTTGGGTCCGCCATCAAAATCTGGATCAGAAAGCAGATAGCAATGACAGCCAGCAGCGCAATGATAAGCGCTTCAACACGACGAAAGCCTTTGTTTTGGAGATAAAGAACCAAAAGCACATCGGCGGCAGTTAGAATGACGCCGATTTCGAGCGGAATGCCAAACAGCAAATTGAGACCAATGGCTGTGCCGATGACTTCAGCAAGATCGGTGGCACAGATGGCAAGTTCTGCGAGCAACCATAAAGGCCAAGCAAGAAAACGCGGATAGGCATCGCGGCAGGCTTGAGCAAGATCACGTCCTGTCGCAACTGCCAGTCGGGTGCAGAGCGCTTGCAAAAGAACAGCCATGAGATTTGAAATCAGCACGACCGACAGCAGCACATAGCCAAAGCGCGAGCCGCCCGCAAGCGATGTTGCCCAGTTGCCGGGGTCCATATAGCCGACTGCAACCAAATAGCCGGGGCCGAAGAAAGCCATGGCGCGGCGGAGTTTTGAACCGGAGCGACTGACCCGTATCGAGCGATGAACATCTGACATCGAAGCTTCGCCGCGATCCCGACGCCAACCTTCAAAAGTAACGTCTTGGGCTGCTGCGGGCGTCGTCGTATCCTCTTGGGCCATCTTAAATGCCATGCTTTAAGCTTCCAAAATGCAATTGCAAATTATTTGCAGTTAATAATCCTGTGTGGTGATTTCGTCAACGGTGGTGGGAAGTGCGCTCTTCATAACTATGTGATCGTGCATGCCGGATATTGGATGAATGCATTGTCGGCTAAACCTGCTCTGATGCGGCGAGGATAAGAGCAAACAAAAGTGCTTCAATTTATTGCGGGGAAAACTTTTCACACAAGACGGATTTATGAAGGTCGCCGTCAAAGGATAACGGTTCATTAAGCTTAATATCCGATAACTGTTTGAACGAATCCGCCAAATCGACACCCGTCTGAAATTGGCCGGAATGATGCGTAAAACACAGGATAGCGGGACGTGGTCCCGAGAAAGGACCGTGATGATGGCTAGCCTCGGCGGAGACCAATCTCAAGCCGAAGGGGCTCAGGTCCGTCACGTTCCGGTGCTTATCTCCGAAGTGATTGACGCTCTGAAACCCGAAACCGGCAAAGTAATTGTCGATGGCACCTTTGGTGCTGGCGGCTATACGCGTTGCATTCTTGAGCAGAGCGCGAATGTGATTGCTATTGATCGTGACCCAACTGCGATTGCCGCAGGGCAGGTTATGGTGAAAGAGTTTGACGGCAGGCTTGATCTTGTTGAGAGCCGTTTCTCGGTGCTGGATCAAGCGGTTGAACAGGTATTGGGAGCGGGTGCCACGGTTGATGGCGTTGTTCTCGATATCGGCGTTTCTTCGATGCAGATTGATGAAGCCGAGCGCGGTTTCTCTTTCCAGAAAGATGGTCCGCTTGATATGCGCATGTCGCGTAAGGGGCCGAGTGCTGCTGACGTCGTGAATCGTCTTAAGATGGGCGACCTTGCGCGCATTTTTAATTTTCTGGGTGAAGAACGTAATGCAGGCCGCATTGCGCGGATGATCGAAAAGCGCCGCGAAGCACAGCCTTTCACGCGTACGCTCGATCTCGCCAATGCGATTGAAGCGCTGGTCGGACGAAATCCAAAGGTGCCAATTCATCCTGCAACGCGTGTATTTCAGGCGTTACGCATATATGTGAATGACGAATTGGGCGAACTTGCGCGCGCATTGCTTGCTGCCGAGCGCGTTTTGAAGCCCGGCGGGCGTCTTGTTGTTGTGACATTCCATTCGCTCGAAGATCGTATGGTTAAGCGCTATTTTGCAGATCGTTCCGGCGGCAGTGCTGGATCGCGGCATTTGCCGGAAACGCATGTGCGGCTGCCAAGCTTTACGCCTGCAGTGAAGGGCGCTGTCGGCCCAACGGCAGAAGAAGAAGAGCGCAATCCTCGCTCGCGCTCCGCAAAATTACGTGCAGGTGTGCGAACTGAAAATCCGCCTCTTGAAGATGATTTGACGCTTTTTGGGTTGCCTAAGCTGCCTGAAACGCACGAACTGGCCCGGAGTTGAACGAGTGCTGCGTACTTTTGAACTCATCATGATTGCGGCAATGCTGGTAGCAGCAACGATCACCTATACCATCAAATATGATGCGGAGAGGCAGATCTCGGTTATTGCTAAACTTCAACGCCAGATCAATTCTGAGAAGGACACGATTACGCTTCTGCGCGCAGACTGGGCATTGATGAACCAGCCGGGACGTTTGCAGAGCCTCGTTGGGGTTTACTCGGAAGAGTTGAAGCTTGAGCCGATTGAGGCGCAGCAGCTGGCTATGGGTGTCGAAGATATTCCTGAGCGCCAGCTTGATGATATTCAGAAATTGATTTCCGGCAGCGACGAGCTGGTCGCGAGCGGCGTTCTGGAACCAGACGCAACGACCACCGGAAGCGTTAAAAAGAATGGAGCGAGGCACTGATCATGCGGCTGAAGCTCGGATTTTCCATGAAGAACAAAAATACGATTGATGACGGCAACACGCCGGCTGGCAATGAAAAGCTGGCCGGCAACATGGCGTTTGTGGGTTCGCGCAAAAAACACGGTAATCGTGCGCGCAATCGTTTGTGGATGGCCATTGTCTGTTTCGTCGGCATTTATGGCGTTATCGGTGGAAAGCTCGTCTATTTCGGCGTCATTGGTGGTGAAGACGATGACTCCAACGGTCCTGCTGTGCATCAGCTTGCATCGCGTCCCGATATTCTGGACCGTAACGGCGAGATACTCGCGACCGATATTAAGACCGCGTCGCTGTTTGCCGAACCGCGCAAAATCGTTGATCCTGACGAAACCATTGAACTGCTTTCAACTGTTATTCCTGATCTTGATTGGGAAGCCACTTATCGTCGCTTGAAGGGTGGCGCAGGGTTCGTATGGATTAAGCGTGGCCTCACACCACGTCAGCAGAGCCAGATCATGGCGCTTGGCGTGCCCGGTATTGGTTTCCGTACCGAAAAGCGCCGCTTCTACCCGGGTGGTCCGACCGCGTCGCATATTCTTGGTCTCGTCAATGTCGACAATCAGGGCATTGCCGGTATGGAGAAATATGTCGACAGTCAGGGCTTAAGCGACTTGCGAGCGGCTGGCATGGCCACCGCGCAATCACTTGAACCAATCAAGCTGTCGATTGACATTCGTGTTCAGCACATTATGCGCGACGTACTCGTCAAAGCGGTCGAACGCTACCGCGCTATTGCTGCGGGTGCTGTTGTTCTCAACGTGAAGACCGGTGAAGTTATTGCTATGGCGTCCGTGCCGGATTTCGATCCGAACAATCCAGTGAATGCGCTGGATAAGGATCGCCTTAACCGTATGTCGGCGGGCACCTATGAAATGGGTTCGACGATTAAGAGCTTCACCACGGCGATGGCGCTCGACTCTGGCAAGTTTACGCTGAACTCGAAGATCGATGCCTCGCGTCCGCTGGTTATTGGTCGTCAGACCATCCGCGACTTCCACGGTAAGGGCCGTGTGTTGACGCTGCCGGAAGTTTTCATCTTCTCATCCAATATTGGTTCGGGTCACGAAGCCAATGTGGTTGGTATTGAAGGGCATCGCGCGTTCTTGAAAAAGCTTGGTCTTCTGGATCGTATGCAGACAGAGCTTCCAGAAGTTGCGCGCCCGGTTGAGCCGCGCGTTTGGAAGAAAGTTCATTCGATGACCATTTCGTTTGGTCACGGCATGATGACCACGCCATTGCAGACGGCGGTTGGTGCGGCGGCGCTTATGAATGGCGGCAAGCTGATTGAGCCAACTTTCCTGGCGCGTACACAGGCTCAGGCCGATCAAGTCGCCCAGCAGGTTATCCATCCCCAAGTCTCTGCCGATATGCGTTATCTCTATCGTCTGAATGCGACTGCACAGGGTGGTTCGGGTAAGCGCGCAACGGTTCAGGGCTATCGCGTCGGCGGAAAAACCGGCACGGCGGAAAAGGTCGTTCATGGCCGCTATTCGAAAGATGTGCGCTTTAATGCCTTCCTTGCATCGTTCCCGATGGATGATCCAACCTATGTGGTTTTGACCATTATTGACGAGCCAAAGCCTGAAGAAGGTAAGTACAGCGCGACCGCTGGTCTGAATGCTGCACCGATGGTTGCTGATATTATTCGCCGCTCAGCCACTTTTTTAGGGGTTAAGCCCGATTTTAAACAGGAATTTGCGCCAGCAGAGTCGGAGATCGCTTCTGTTGATTCTGCAAATGACTGATTTGTGTAATTGCCTGTAACGCGTGATACGTCCCTTTATCTGGAATTGGTATGACCATGAAGTTGAAAGACATCGCACTTTTTAAGGATCTTACCTCCGGTTCCGCAGGTGATTTCGAAATTACTGGCGTTACATCGGATTCCCGCAAAGTGGAGCCGGGCTTTCTGTTTGCAGCTCTGAAAGGCGTTAAGGCGGATGGCTCAGCCTATGCGATTGATGCGGTCAAACGTGGTGCAGTTGCAGTTATCGCAGGCAAGAGTGCCGTTCTCGAAAATCTCGACGTGCCTGTCCTTCATGTAGACGATCCCCGCCATGCGCTCGCGGTAGCTAGCGCTCAATTTTATGGCAAGCAGCCGGAAGTTATGGTTGCAGTCACAGGTACAAGCGGCAAAACGTCGGTCGCTTCATTTACGCGTCAGATTTGGGCATATGCTGGTTTTCCTGCCGCCAACATTGGGACCACTGGCGTTTTCTCGCCAACGCGTAGCGATTATAATTCGCTGACCACGCCTGATCCGGTTGAGTTGCAGCGCCTTCTGGCCGAGCTTGCCGATGAAGGTGTGACCCATGCTGCGATGGAAGCTTCGTCGCATGGTCTTGACCAGCGTCGCCTTGACGGTGTGAAGCTTGCCGCTGGCGCCTTCACCAATCTTGGTCGCGATCACATGGATTATCACGCCACGATTGAAGAATATCTGCATGCCAAGATGCGCCTGTTTGATACGCTTTTGCCAAAAGGCTCGCCTGCGATTATTTTTGCGGATGATCAGTTTTCTCCGCAGGCTATTGAAGCTGCGAAGGCCGCTGGCTGCGATGTAAAGACTGTTGGCCGTAAGGGTGATTTCATCACCATTAAGCGCGTTGAACATGAGCGTTTCCGCCAGCATGTGGAAGTGCGTATCGCTGACGAAATCTTTGAAATTGAACTGCCACTGGCTGGTGATTTTCAGGTTGCGAATGCGCTGGTGTCGGCTGGCCTTGCAATGGTGACCGGCGTTCCGGCTGCGGCTGCAATGCGTGCACTTGAACGCCTCAAAGGTGCGCCGGGGCGTCTTGATCTCGTTGGTGCGACTGAAGAGGGTGCACCCGCCTATGTGGATTATGCCCATAAGCCAGAAGCGCTTGAAAATGTGCTGACGTCTGTGCGCCCGTTTACAACTGGCCGCGTGATCGTGGTGTTTGGTTGCGGCGGCGACCGTGACAAGGGCAAGCGCCCGATCATGGGCGAAATCGCAGCGCGTCTTGCTGATGTGGCAATTGTTACCGACGACAACCCACGTTCAGAAGTACCGGCGCAAATTCGCTCGGAAATTATGGCCGCGGCTCCGGGAGCGACCGAAATCGGTGACCGTCGCGAGGCGATTTTCACAGCAGTTTCGATGATGATGCCTGGCGACACACTGGTTGTTGCGGGCAAGGGACATGAAGAAGGTCAGATCGTTGGCAATATTACGTTGCCATTCTCTGATCATACGGAAGTGGCGGCAGCACTTGGCGCGCGCCTTGAGGAGCATAAGGGATGAGTGACTGGCTTTGGACATCTGCCGATATGGTGGAGGCCATGGAAGGCCGGCCTTTTGGTACGTTGCCTGCGGGGATCACCGGAATTTCCATCGATAGCCGCACGTTGAAAGAAGGCGAAGCTTTCTTCGCGATCAAGGGCGATTTGTTTGACGGGCATGATTTTGCAACGGCTGCCATGGCCGCTGGTGCAGGTCTTCTCGTGGTAAACGAATCCCGCCTTCCGGCGCTTGGTCATCTCAAAGTCCCGATGATCGTCGTGGAAGACGTACTTGAATCTTTGACCAAGCTTGGGCTTGCCTCGCGTGAACGCTCCAAAGCGCAGATTATTGCTGTCACAGGCTCAGTCGGTAAGACGACAACTAAGGAAGCACTGCGTCATGTGCTTGCCGATAGTGGCAAAGTTCATGCGTCGGTTGCCTCATTCAACAATCATTGGGGCGTGCCGCTGACGCTTGCGCGTATGCCAGCCGATACCGATTACGGTGTGTTTGAAATCGGCATGAATCATCATGACGAAATTCGTCCGCTGGTGAAGATGGTGCGTCCGCATGTGGCGCTGATTACGTTGATCGCGCCTGCGCATCTTGGCCATTTTGCAAATCTTGAAGAAATCGCAGTAGCAAAAGCTGAGATTTTTGAAGGCGTTGTGCCGGGCGGTTATGCGCTGCTTAATCGCGACGACAAGCGCTTCAAACAGCTTGAAGAGCTGGCTGAAAAGGCAGGCGTTGAGCATATTGTTACGTTTGGTGAAAATGCGCGTTCGGACTATCGTCTGCGTGAAGTCAAAATGCATCCGACCTGTTCATGCATGACCGTTAAAATAGGCAATGAAGAAGCTGTCGTCAAAGTCGGCATGCCGGGACGCCATATTGTGCAGAACATGCTTGCCGTTCTGGGTGCTGCCCATCTTGTCGGCGCTGATACGGCAAAGGTTGCCATTGCTATGGCAACGTTGACCGCTGAAGGTGGGCGCGGCGCGCGCCATGTGCTGGAACACCCGGACGGTGGTTCTTTCACACTGATTGATGAAAGCTATAACGCCAATCCAACGTCGATGCGCGCATCGCTTTCACTTTTGCAGGCAACGCCGCCGGAAGGTCCACGCGGTCGCCGCATCGCAATTTTGGGCGATATGCTGGAGCTGGGCCGTCAGTCCGGCAAGCTTCATGCTGACCTTGCGCGCCCGATTGTCGATGCGGAAGTGAACGTACTTTATATCGGTGGCCGTGAAATGTCGGTGCTGAAAAACGCCTTGCCGGTTGAAATTCACGTCGAATACAGGCAGAGCACCGAGGAATTATTGCCATTGGTGATGAAAGCAGTCCGCCCCGGTGATGTTGTCATGGTGAAATCCTCCAAAGGGATCGGTTTCGCTAAGATCGTCAAGGCGCTGACAAACCAGTTTCCACCGGTGGTGCCTGCCGAATAGGCGTGTTTGAGGGATTTTTCTCCGTATGTTGATGCTTCTTGCAGTTTTTGCCGATCATGTGACTCCGTTCAACGTGTTTCGCTACATCACGTTCCGCACCGGCGGCGCGATGATTACTTCGGCACTGATCGTTTTCTTGTTTGGTCCTGCGATCATCAATTCGCTGCGTGCGCGACAGGGAAAGGGTCAGCCAATCCGTGCCGACGGTCCTCAGACCCACTTCAAGAAAGCGGGTACGCCCACCATGGGCGGCCTGATGATTATGACCGGCATTCTCGTGTCATGTTTCTTCTGGGCTAATCTCTCCAGCGTTTATGTCTGGGTTGTCTTGATGGTCACGGTCGGCTTTGGCGCAATCGGCTTTTACGATGATTATCTGAAAGTGACGAAGCAGTCGGATAAAGGGTTTTCCGGTAAGTCGCGTCTGGCAATCGAGTTCTTCATTGCCGCTATTGCAGCCTTCATCATCATGCGCGCAGGGCAGGAGCCGTTCTCGTCGTCGCTGACATTCCCGTTTGTGAAGCAGTTCGTACTTAATCTCGGTTGGTTCTTCATTCCCTTTGCGGCCTTCGTGATGGTTGGCGCAGGCAATGCGGTGAACCTGACCGATGGTCTTGATGGTCTCGCAATTGTGCCAGTGATGGTGGCTGCGGCTTCGTTTGGCTTTATTGCCTATCTTTCGGGTAACGCGATCTTTGCGGATTACCTGCAAATCCACTTTGTTCCGGGTACAGGTGAACTGGCTGTCGTTCTGGGTGCAGTGATTGGCGCGGGGCTTGGCTTCCTTTGGTTCAATGCACCTCCTGCCGCGATCTTCATGGGTGACACGGGTTCGCTGGCACTTGGCGGCATGCTCGGAACTGTTGCTGTTGCCACCAAGCACGAGATCGTTCTTGCGATCATTGGCGGTCTCTTCGTCATGGAAGCGCTTTCGGTAATTATTCAGGTTGGCTCGTTCAAGCTTACCGGCAAGCGCGTGTTTCTGATGGCACCCATTCATCATCATTTTGAAAAGAAGGGCTGGACGGAAAGTCAGGTCGTGATCCGTTTCTGGATCGTGGCGATTATCCTTGCCATGATCGGCCTTTCCACACTGAAGCTGAGATAAGGCAGACGAATGATCCCGATCACCGCCCTTAAAGATAAGACTGTTGCCCTCTTCGGATTGGGTGGGTCGGGCATTGCAACGGCCAAGGCTATTGTGGCTGGTGGCGCGAAGATCATTGCTTGGGATGATAATCCCGACAGTGTGGCCCGCGCGCAAAGCGCAGGCATTGCAACAGGTGATCTGAGGCAGGCGGACTGGTCACAGTTCGCTGCCTTTGTGCTTTCGCCGGGTGTTCCGCTGACCCATCCAAAGCCACACTGGACGGTGGATCTGGCACGCGCTGCTGGCGTTGAGATTATCGGCGATGTTGAACTGTTCGTACGCGAGCGTAATCATATCGCGCCAGATTGCCCGTTTATTGCTATCACTGGCACCAACGGCAAATCGACCACGACCGCGCTGATTGCGCATATCATCAAGGCATCAGGCCGCGATATGCAGCTTGGTGGCAATATAGGCACAGCGATCCTGACATTGGACGCGCCTGCGCCAAACCGTTTCTATGTGGTTGAGTGTTCGTCTTACCAGATTGATCTTGCGCCATCGCTTAATCCGACTGCTGGAATTTTGCTTAATCTGACGCCGGATCATCTTGATCGCCATGGTTCGATGGAAAACTATGCCGCAATCAAGGAGCGGCTGGTTGCGAAAAGCGGCGTGGCAATCATTGGCGTCGATGACGACTATTGCCTCAGCATTGCAGATCGTCTCGAAAGCACTGGCGTAAAAGTCGCGCAAATTTCCAAGGACAAACGCCTTGAGAATGGTGCGTTTGCAGATGGTGCAAAGCTCTATTCCGCTAAAGCTGGTGGCGTTGAGGATTTAGCTTCGCTTGAAGGTATTGGTTCGCTGCGCGGCGCGCATAATGCGCAGAACGCGCTTGCAGCTATCACTGCCTGTCTTGCGGTTGGTCTTTCAATCGAAGAAATTCGTGCTGGTCTGAAAAGCTTCCCTGGTCTCGCGCATCGCATGGAGCAAGTGGGCCATCGCGGTAAAGTCCTGTTCGTCAATGATTCAAAGGCGACCAATGCCGAAGCAACCGCGCCAGCCTTGTCATCTTTTGCCAATCATATTTACTGGATTGCTGGTGGTGTACCCAAGGCTGGTGGCATCAGCGCTTTGTCGGAATTTTTCCCGCGTATCACCAAAGCCTATTTGATCGGTGAAGCTGCGGCGCAATTTGCTGCCACACTTGGCGATGCGGTGTCGTTTGAAATTTCCGACACTTTGGCTGCGGCTGTTGAACATGCGGCACGTGATGCTGGCAATGACGCTTCAAGCGAGCCGGTAGTTCTGCTTTCGCCAGCCTGCGCAAGCTTTGATCAGTTTCAGAATTTTGAAAAACGCGGTGATGCATTCCGCAGCGCCGTTCTCGCACTCCCGGGTATTGAGCCAATCGGAGGGAAAAGCTGATGGTAAGTCGCGTTGACCGTGGTGCTGTTGCCAATTGGTGGTGGACAATCGACCGTTACTTTCTCGCTGCATGTTTGGGTCTGATGGGCCTTGGCGTGCTGCTCTCCTTTGCGGCAAGTCCTGCGGTTGCGCAGCGCATTGGTCTTGACAGCTTTCATTTTGTTGAGCGTCAGACATTCTTTATGATACCCGCTGTGGCGGTGATGATTGGCGTGTCATTCCTGTCGCCGCGTCAGGTCAGACGTTTTGCATTGCTGCTGCTGGGGGCATCGCTCTTCCTGATGCTTGCGGCTTTGTTCGTGGGTATTGAGATTAAAGGCGCGCGTCGTTGGGTCAGCCTTGCGGGTGTTTCCATTCAGCCGTCCGAGTTTATGAAGCCTGCTTTTGTGGTGATTTGTGCGTGGCTTTTCTCAGAGCGCGAGCGCGGTGGACATATGCCGGGTTATTTTTTGGCCATGGCGTTGTTCTGCGTGACCGCAGGATTGCTGATGTTGCAACCTGACTTCGGGCAAACCATGCTGACCACTGGCACATGGGGCGCGATGTTCTTTCTCGCTGGCCTGCCGATGTTCTGGATTCTCGTTCTTGGCGGTATCGCAGTCGTAGGCGCTTTTGGTGCTTATATGACGCTGGATCACGTTGCGGGCCGTGTGAATCGATTCATGACCGGCGAGGGCGACACGTTTCAGGTGGATGCAGGTCGCGAAGCCATTTTGCGTGGCGGCTGGTTCGGTCAGGGACCGGGCGAAGGCACCGTTAAGCGCATCATTCCTGATAGTCATACCGATTTTATTTTCTCTGTGGCTGCTGAAGAATATGGCATCATTCTTTGCATGATCATCATGGCGCTGTTTGCGTTTATCGTGATCCGTGGCTTGTCGATTGCGCTTCGTGAGCGTGATGCTTTCACGCGTCTTGCTGTTTCCGGCATCGTGATCCTGTTTGGCTTCCAGTCAATCATCAACATGGCGGTTAATCTGCATCTGATGCCTGCAAAGGGTATGACGCTGCCATTCATATCTTATGGTGGTTCATCGCTTGTAGCGATTGCAATCACAATGGGTATTCTGCTGGCGTTGACACGCCGTCGTCCGGAAGCGCGTATGACGCATACGGTGAGCATGGGTGCCGATGTGAACAGGCGCATTCCGGTTTTGTGAGGGAACTATGGGCAAAGGCGTAATTGTACTGGCTGCTGGGGGGACTGGCGGCCATCTGTTTCCAGCTGAAGCACTGGCGCATGAGTTGAAGTCTCGCGGCTGGGATGTGCATCTGGCAACGGACGCTCGCGCGCAGCGTTTTGCCGGAGCCTTCGCGGAGGATCATGTGCATGTGATCCGTTCAGCAACCATTGCCGGGCGTAATCCGATTGCGCTGGCACGTACGCTTTGGTCGTTGTGGCAGGGTAATCTCGACAGCCGCAAACTGTTCCGTCGCCTGAAACCGAAACTGGTTGCTGGCTTTGGCGGTTATCCGACGTTGCCGCCGCTTTATGCTGCGAGCAATATGGGTATCCCGACAATGGTGCATGAGCAGAATGCCGTCATGGGCCGTGCCAATAAGGGTTTGGCTTCGCGCGTGAAGGCAATTGCTGGCGGGTTCTTGCCAGAAACTGCTGGTTCTTTTGCCGATAAGATTATTTCGACGGGCAATCCGGTTCGTCCGCCTGTGCTTGCAGCTGCCAAAACATCCTATCGACCAGCCAAAGAGGGGCAGCGTTTTCGTCTGCTGGTATTTGGTGGCAGTCAGGGTGCGCAGTTTTTCTCACAAGCTATTCCCGAAGCGATTGCGCTTTTGCCAGACAGTGAACGGGCAAGGCTGCTGATTACCCAGCAAGCACGCAAAGAAGATGAAGCGGCTGTTCGCGCTGCTTATCAAAAGCTGCGTATTCTTGCGGATGTTGCGCCGTTCTTCAACGATATGCCAGCACGCATTGCCGATGCGCATTTTGTTATTTCACGTTCGGGGGCTTCGACCGTCTCCGAAATTGCAGCCATTGGCCGTCCGGCAATACTGGTGCCTTTCCCGCATGCGCTTGATCATGATCAGGCAGCGAATGCCGCAGCTCTTGCGAGCGCTGGCGGTTGCGAAGTTGTCCGACAGGCAGAGCTAACGCCACAGCGATTGGCTGACATCATCAGTGCGGCGATTAACGAGCCAGAAAGGCTTGAACAACAGGCCAAAGCTGCAAAAAGCGTTGGTAAGCCTGATGCCGCGCAGTTGCTTGCTGATCTCGCAGAGGCTATTGCAGCAGGACAATCAGTTCAGGAATTTAAAGAAGGAACTCGGCCATGAAAATGCCGCTCAACATCGGGCTTGTCCATTTTATCGGGATCGGCGGCATTGGCATGAGCGGCATTGCGGAAGTGCTGCACAATCTTGGCTATAAGGTTCAGGGCTCGGATCAGTCGGACAGCGCCAATGTGCAGCGTCTGCGTGAGAAGGGCATTGAAGTCTTCGTCGGTCACAAGGCTGAGAATCTCGGCGATGCAGAAGTGATCGTCGTTTCAACTGCGATCAAGAAGACCAATCCAGAATTGTCCGCAGCGCGCGAAAAGCTTTTGCCGATTGTTCGCCGCGCCGAAATGTTGGCCGAACTAATGCGCTTCCGCCGCGCGGTTGCCATTGGCGGCACCCATGGCAAGACCACCACCACGTCGATGGTTGCAGCTTTGCTTGATGCGGGACATCTGGATCCGACGGTTATCAATGGCGGCATTATCAATGCCTATGGCACCAATGCCCGTATGGGCGATGGTGACTGGATGGTTGTCGAAGCGGATGAAAGCGACGGCACATTCCTCAAGCTTCCTGCCGATATTGCTGTCGTGACCAACATTGATCCGGAACATCTCGATCATTACGGCAATTTTGATAATGTGCGCGCAGCTTTCGCGCAGTTCGTTGAAAATGTGCCATTTTATGGCTTTGGCGTTATGTGTCTTGATCATCCTGAAGTGCAGGCTCTGGTAAGCCGCATTGAGGATCGCCGCATCGTAACCTACGGTCAAAATCCGCAGGCCGATGTGCGTTTTGTTAATCATCGCATGGAAGGCGCTGTCAGCCTATTTGATGTGCTGATCCGTTCGCGCAAGGGTGAAACGACAGAGATTAAGGATCTGCGTTTGCCAATGCCGGGCATGCACAATGTTTCCAACGCAACGGCAGCCATTGCGGTTGCGCATGAGCTGGGTATTTCCGCCGATGATATTCGTCGTGGCCTTGGCGCATTTGGTGGTGTGAAGCGTCGCTTTACCCATACGGGCACGTGGAATGGCGTTGAGATTTTCGATGACTACGGACACCATCCGGTTGAAATTCGCGCAGTGCTGAAAGCCGCACGCGAAGCAACCAAGGGTCGTGTCGTCGGTATTGTTCAGCCGCATCGTTATACGCGTCTGCACAGCTTGTTTGATGAGTTTGCAGCGTGCTTCAATGATGCCGATACGGTGATTGTCGCGCCGGTTTATACCGCTGGCGAAGACCCGATTGAAGGCGTAAATTCGGAAACGCTCGTTTCGCGCATCAAGACCGCCGGCCATCGCGATGCACGTTATGCCAGTGGTCCAGAAACATTGGCGCCGCTTGTTGCATCGGTCGCGGAACCCGGAGATTTCGTGGTTTTCCTTGGTGCGGGCAACATCACGCAATGGGCTTATGCACTTCCGAAAGAACTGGCTGAACAGGGTAAAAAGTGATGGAAAGCGGCGAAGCGCTTCTCAAAAAGCTCGACGGCAGGCTGTCTGGCCTTCGCGGGCGCATGATGCCGGACGCTGGCATGGATAAGATCACATGGTTTCGTGCCGGTGGTCCTGCACAGGTTCTGTTTCAGCCAGCAGATGAAGAAGATTTGTCCGAGTTTCTGAAAGCCGTACCGGAAGAGATTCCGCTTCTGGTTGTAGGGGTTGGTTCTAATCTGCTTGCGCGTGACGGTGGTATTCCGGGCTTTGTGGTGCGCTTGTCAGCCAAGGGTTTTGGTAGTGTCGAACAGGTGTCGGAAACGCAGTTGAGGGCAGGGACCGCAACGCCAGATAAGCGTGTAGCAGCAGCAGCGCTTGAGGCTGGTCTTGCAGGTCTCCATTTTTATCACGGCATTCCGGGTGCTATTGGCGGCGCTTTGCGGATGAATGCCGGTGCCAATGGCGTTGAAACCCGCGAGCGCGTGGTGGAAGTGCGCGCACTTGATCGCAAGGGCGAACTACACATTCTATCCAATGCCGATATGGGTTATGCTTATCGTCATTCCTCAGCATCGCCTGATCTGATTTTCACCTCAGCGCTCTTTGAAGGTGTTCCGGGAGACCGTGAAGACATTCAGAAGGCCATGGACGAAGTGCAGAATCACCGCGAAACGGTGCAGCCCGTGCGCGAGAAAACCGGTGGTTCAACCTTCAAAAACCCTGAAGGGTCGTCTGCTTGGAAAGAAATCGACAAGGCTGGCTGTCGTGGCTTGCGTGTTGGTGGCGCACAGATGTCGGAGATGCACTGCAATTTCATGATCAATACGGGTGACGCCACCGGATATAATCTCGAAACGCTCGGTGAGACAGTTCGCGCTAAAGTTTATGAGACTTCCGGCATTCGCCTTCATTGGGAGATCAAGCGGCTCGGCTTGTTCCGTGAAGGACAGGAAGTTAAAGAATTCTTATAAAAATTAACATTTTAAGAAGCCCGGATTTCCCACTGAAATTCCGGGCTTTTTTCGGCTTATTGAGTCGTTCGTAAGTTGCTCCCCTTTTGATAGGGGCTTGCCACGGAATCAACTCTCTGATTCTTTATGGTTAACCGTACAGTGATTTGATTCGTCAGAGTTTTCTGACTTGGGTGTCTGCTGCGTAGTGTAGCCGGGCTATCCTGATTCTATTTTTGATTCGAGCGCAGGGGATGCGCAGAGGGGATGACTAACGTGGCTGGACAGAAGGCTGTAAAGCATGTTGCCGTTTTGATGGGCGGTTTCTCTTCAGAGCGTCCTGTCAGTCTGTCGTCTGGTGCTGCTTGTGCTACGGCTCTCGAAGAGCGCGGCTACCGCGTTACGCGTGTTGATGTTGATCGCAATGTTGCCAGTGTTCTCGCTGAGTTGAAGCCTGATGTGGCGTTCAATGCGCTGCACGGTCCGTTCGGTGAAGATGGCACCATTCAGGGTATCCTTGAATATCTCCAAATTCCTTACACGCATTCCGGTGTGCTGGCTTCAGCGCTTGCCATGGATAAGGATCGCGCCAAGACTGTTGCGTCTGCTGCAGGTGTAGCAGTTGCTCCTTCGCGCCTGATGAACCGTTTTGAAATCGGCAATGAGCATCCGATGCAGCCGCCTTATGTGGTGAAGCCTGTACGCGAAGGTTCAAGCTTCGGTGTTGTCATCGTTCAGGAAGATCAGACTCATCCTCCGCAAATCATCAGCTCGGCCGAGTGGAATTATGGTGCGGACGTTCTGGTCGAAAAATATATCGCCGGACGGGAACTGACCTGCGCCGTGATGGGTGATCGCGCGATGGACGTCTGCGAGATCATTCCGGTAGGGCATCAGTTCTACGATTTTGATTCAAAATATGTGCCGGGTGCATCAACTCATGTGTGTCCTGCAAAAATTTTACCAAATATTTACCAAAAAATTCAAATAATGGCCCTTACGGCGCATCGGGCAATCGGGTGTCGGGGCGTAAGCAGATCAGACTTCCGTTTCGATGATCGTTTTTCCGAAGAAGGCGAAGTTATTTGGCTGGAAGTTAACACTCAGCCGGGAATGACTCCTACCTCGCTCGTACCTGATATCGCGAAAGCGGCGGGTATCTCTTTTGGTGAATTGTTGAGTTGGTTGGTGGAGGACGCGTCTTGTTTGCGTTAAAAGGCAGATCAAATGAATACAGGCGTTCTGGCGCGATGCGTGATGCATCGGGTGCAGCCTTTGTTCTGCCGCGCTTTCTGCGCAAGCCCTTCCGCTTTGCTGTTCGTTTGTTTCAGGGAAACATCAATGTGCCGCGTTATGCTGGCACGATTGGTATGCTTGGTTTTCTCGGTGCAACCGGCGTTTACGGCATGGTTCTTGGTGGTCACTCCGAGAATATGGTCAAGGCAACTGCTTCGACCCTTGGTTTTGCAATTGAAGATGTGAAGGTGGTTGGTAACAACGAGACCTCCGATATTGATATTCTCGGTCAGCTTGAGCTGGATGGTGAAACATCGCTCGTTGGTTTGAGTGCTGAGGCTGCGCGTCAGGCGATTACGAAGCTTCCTTGGGTTGAAAGCGCAGAAGTGCGCAAGGTTTATCCGGGCACGCTGCTGGTGTCGCTTGAAGAGCGTAAAGCTTTCGCGGTCTGGCAGAATGGTCAGGAACTTTCACTGATTGATTCGGCAGGCGATACAATCGTTCCGTTCCGTCCGGGTCGTTACAACGCTCTCCCGCTCGTGGTCGGTGAAGGTGCTGAAAAGCGCGTTAAGGGCTTCGTAGACGAGGTTGCTGCCTATCCTGCGCTGGCTGGTAAGGTTCGTGCTTATATTCGCGTTGCTGATCGTCGCTGGGACATTCTGCTTGAAAACGGCGTTCGCATCATGCTGCCGGAAAATGAGCCGATGAAGGCTCTTGCCGAAGTCGAAAAGATGGATAGCGAAAAGCACCTGCTGTCTCGCGACATTGCTGCGGTCGATATGCGTCTTGATGATCGTGTTACGGTTCAGCTGACAGCGAGTGGCATGGAGCAGCGTGAGAAGTTCCTGGCAGATCGTAAAAAAGAATTAGCCCGCACGGGGAAACGCGTATGAGTATTCTTGGCGGAAAAAGTTCATCACAAGCTGGAAGTGCAGGGCGCAAGGTGCGCCTGCTGACAGTTCTGGATGTTGGTTCAAGCAAGGTTTCTTGCGTGATTGCGCGTCTGCGTCCACATGAAGCGGGTGCGCTGCTTCCGGGTCGTACGCATCGCATGGAAGTGCTTGGCATTGGCCATCAGCGTTCGCGTGGTGTGAAGTCTGGCGTCATCATCGATCTTGATGCGGCTGAACAGTCGATCCGTCTTGCCGTTGATGCTGCTGAGCGCATGGCTGGTCTGACAGTTGATAGCCTGATCGTCAACATTTCCGCCGGTCGTCTTAAGAGCGAAACCTTTACCGCGAGCGTTAATCTCGGCGGTCATGACGTTGAACAGACCGATATTCGTCGCGTATTGGCCGCTGGTGCCAAGCAGGCATTGGCTGCGGAACGTCACCTCGTTCACTCGCTGCCTGTTGGTTACACGCTTGATGGCGAACGCGGCATTCGTGATCCACTTGGTATGCTGGGTGACAGCCTCGGCGTCGATATGCATGTTCTGACGGCTGATGCGGCACCGCTTCGTAATCTCGAATTGTGCATCAATCGTTGCCACCTTTCGGTCGAAGCAATCGTTGCCACGCCTTATGCAAGCGGCCTTGCAGCGCTCGTTGGTGATGAAGCCGAAATGGGTGCGGCATGCATCGATATGGGCGGCGGCACGACCACGATTTCCGTCTTCTCTGAAGGCAAGTTCATTCACGCCGATGCGGTTGCTATCGGCGGCTCGCACGTCACGATGGATGTGGCACGCGGCTTTTCCACGCGCATGGAAGATGCTGAGCGCCTTAAGGTTATGTACGGCTCGGCGCTGCCAAGTGCAGCCGACGACCGCGATCTCATCTCGGTGCCGCCAATTGGCGATGACGAGCGTGATGTCCCCAATCAATATCCGCGTTCGGTTTTGACGCGGATCATCCGTGCACGTGTGGAAGAAACGCTGGAACTGGTTCGCGACAGGCTGAACCAGTCGGGCCTCGGACACATCGTTGGCAAGCGCGTGGTGCTGACAGGTGGCGCAAGCCAGCTTCCGGGCATGCCAGAAGCAGCCAGACGGATACTTGCAAGGAATGTGCGTATCGGGCGTCCGCTAGGAATAGCGGGATTGCCTGAAGCGGCTAAGGGTGCGGCTTTCTCCGCGACTGTTGGACTTCTGATCTACCCGCAAGTGGCAGGGATTGAAGAACGGTCGGTGAAAGCAGCTTCCTCCGGTCTTATGACTGGTACGGGCGGGCGAATTCAGCGTGTCGGCCAATGGCTGAGAGAGAGTTTTTGAGTACACATTGAGTGATTCATTGCGTGATGTGGGCGTAACCATCAGCGTAATAACCAATTAGCACCGCGGCGGCGAAGCGGTGAGAGGCTTTAAGAGGAACGAGAACCATGACAATTAATCTGCAAAAGCCGGACATTACCGAGCTGAAGCCTCGCATCACCGTGTTCGGTGTCGGTGGCGGCGGCGGCAACGCGGTCAACAACATGATCAATGCCGGTTTGCGCGGTGTGGATTTTGTTGTGGCAAACACTGACGCGCAGGCTTTGACGATGTCGAAGTCCGAGCGCATGATCCAGCTCGGTGCAGCTGTCACCGAAGGTCTCGGTGCTGGTTCGCAGCCAGAAGTTGGCCGTGCAGCTGCTGAAGAATGCATCGACGAAATCGTCGATCACCTCAATGGCACGCATATGTGCTTCGTCACTGCAGGTATGGGCGGCGGCACCGGTACGGGTGCAGCTCCTGTCGTAGCACGTGCTGCACGCGAACGCGGTATCCTCACCGTTGGCGTTGTAACAAAGCCTTTCCATTTTGAAGGTGCTCGCCGCATGAAGACGGCTGAGCTCGGCATCGAAGAACTGCAGAAGAACGTCGATACACTTATCGTCATTCCAAACCAGAACCTCTTCCGCATTGCCAACGACAAGACCACCTTCGCTGATGCTTTCGCAATGGCTGATCAGGTGCTCTATTCGGGCGTTGCTTGCATCACCGATCTGATGGTCAAGGAAGGCCTCATCAACCTCGACTTTGCTGACGTTCGCTCGGTTATGCGCGAAATGGGCAAAGCGATGATGGGTACTGGCGAAGCTTCGGGCGACGGCCGCGCGATGGCTGCTGCTGAAGCTGCAATTGCGAACCCGCTGCTCGACGAAACCTCGATGCGCGGTGCAAAGGGTCTTCTGATCTCGATCACTGGTGGTCGCGATATGACCCTGTTCGAAGTGGACGAAGCTGCTACACGTATCCGTGAAGAAGTTGATCCAGAAGCCAACATTATCCTTGGTGCGACTTTTGATGAAGGACTAGAAGGCGTTATTCGCGTCTCTGTTGTTGCCACTGGCATCGACAAGAAGATCGGAGACGCGGCGCCTGCGCCGCTGGAATTTCGCCAGCCGGTAAAGCCAGTTGCTCAACAGACAAAGCCGATGACTGCGCATGGTATTCTGCGCCCTCCGGTTGTTGAACAGCCACGTCACGTCGAACAGCCTGCACCGGTTGCTCAGTCGATTGAGACTGAAATTCCAGCTGCACCAGTGGCCCCAGCCGCCTCTGCGGCACCTGAGTTCCGCCCGCAGAGCCGCATTTTCCAGGCTCCTGCTGCTGACAGCTTTGAACGCGCACCTGTTGCTCGTCCAGTCGCTCCACAGCCGCAGATGCATCACAATCAGGCAACTGCTCCAGTCATGCAGCCGCAGGCTTACCAGCAGCCACAGCAGATGCATGCAGAACCGGCTCCTCAGCCACGTCCTGCTCCGCGTATGCCAGCTGTTTCTGATTTCCCACCTGTTGCACAGGCAGAAATCAATGCACGTCGTGCAGCGCCTCAGCAGCCTGTTCAGGAAGAACGCGGCCCAATGGGTCTGCTTTCCCGCCTGACACGTGGTTTGACCCGTCGTGAAGAAGAGCAGCCAGCAGCTCGCCTTGAGCCAGCTCAGCAGCGCGAACCTGCGATGCGTCAGCCAGAGCAGCGCCGTCCAATGCAGCAGGACGCTTCGATCTATGCACCGCGTCGCGGCCAGCTTGACGATCAGGGCCGTCCACAGCCACGCGCTGCTTCGGAAGAAGACCAGCTCGAAATTCCAGCGTTCCTGCGCCGTCAGTCTAACTGATCAGCAAACGCTGTCTGAAATAAAAAGCCGCAGGGGATTCCTTGCGGCTTTTTTTGTTGGCACTTCATTATGCTTTGTAAGAAAGCGTGATTTTGATCGGCTATAGGCAACCACTATTTGTAGCGAATGCTTACATGTTTGTGTGAGCGGACTTCTGTGTAACAGTTGCTCATTTTTGCCATATCTCTTTTATTTAAGGGGCATGAAGAAAGCTCGGTTACGTTGATTTTCTCGCGAAGAAGGTTCAGGCCGATGCGGGATCGAGTTTTGATAGAAGATAGATTGGACCCCGTTTTGAGCGTTTATCAAAAGACAATTGGCCGTGTTTTCACGTTGTCGGGCGTTGGTGTCCATGGTGGTACGAGTGCGTCGGCTACCTTTATACCTGCTGAGGCGAATACGGGCATTGTCTTCCGTCGTTCTGATATTCAGGATGCCCCTGATACGCGCGCTCATGCTTCCGAGATTGGCGCGACCGATCTGTGTACGGCTCTTGGGCCGCAAGAAGCGCGAATCAATACCGTTGAGCATTTGATGGCTGCAATTGCGGCTCTGGGCATTGATAATCTTATTATCGAGGTTGAGGGACCAGAGGTTCCCATTCTCGACGGCACGTCTGCGCGTTTTATTGATGCGTTTGATGAAGCCGGCATTGTTACGCAAGATGCCAAGCGCCGCTTCATTCGTATTCTGAAAACTGTACGTGTGGAAGCGGGCGGTTCATGGGGTGAATTCCAGCCCTATTCGGGTACGCGTTACGAAGTCGAAATCGACTTTGAATGCCCGCTGATTGGTCGCCAGAAATACGCGAATGACATCAATGAAGACGTCTTCCGCAAAGACATATCGACCGCACGTACGTTTGGCTTCATGAAAGACGTTGAGCGGTTGTGGGCCGCTGGTTTGGCCCTTGGTTCATCGCTTGATAATTCGCTTGTCATTGGCGACGATAATTCGGTGATCAACCCGGGCGGGTTGCGGTTCACGGATGAGTTTGTGCGTCATAAGACGCTGGATGCCGTAGGTGATCTCGCGCTTGCTGGTTTGCCGTTTATCGGCTGCTTCCGGTCCTATCGCGGTGGTCACAGGTTGAATGCTGAAACGGTAAAGGCGCTTCTGGCCGACAAATCGAATTACGATATTGTTGAAGCAAGCGGTGTTCGTCGCAATTCTGATAATTCGGATCTGGTGACTGTGCGTCCGAATATTTCTGCACCTTGGGCACTTTAAGGGTGTGATGCGAAGGACTTAGCGTTTATGGCCATAATTGGGCCGTGATCGCCGGGTCATGTTTGCGATGAGTCGGTGTATCGTATGTGAAGTGACAGCCAGACCTCTCCATTGGATGAGGATGTAGCAATTGGTTTGCAAAGATAATGCCTTAGGCCGTTCTGAATATGCCATTTTCTGACGTTTGAGCAGCTAGACGATTGCCGATTACGCCAGCATGTGGTTTATGAACGGCCAAAACAGCCTTGGCTATGTTTACCTATGTGCTGATGCTGATGTATTGGAATGGATGGAAATAAGCGCAGATACGTCTGTTTGCTTGGCTCCTTACAGAAAAGTTGTTGCCAGATGGCCGGAGACCGCATGACGAGTTCAAATTTCCCGGTGAAGACGAAAACTGCGCTGATTGTCAGCGCTCTTGCCGTTTTTGTTCCGCTTGCGGGATGTGCCAGCAAAAACGACGATATCGATCTAACCAAATATGTTGAGACGATTGATCCGGCGGATAAGCTTTACAATGAAGGTCTTGCGAACCTCGATGCTGGTCGTCTGGGCGAAGCTGCTAAGAAGTTCGCAGCGGTTGATCGTCAGCACCCTTACACTGAATGGGCGCGTAAGTCGCTCGTCATGGCTGCCTTTACCAATTACCGTCAGGGCAATTACGAAGAAGCGATCAATATGGCGAAGCGTTACAACACGCTTTATCCAACATCGCCTGAATCGGCCTATGCCTATTACATCATCGGTCTGAGCTATTTCCGTCAGATTCCTGACGTGACCCGCGATCAGGCTGCAAGCCGTCGCGCTATTGCTGCGATGCAGGAAGTGGTCGATCGCTTCCCGAATTCCGAATATGTCGACGATGCCAAGACCAAAATCCGCGTTGCGCGCGATCAGCTCGCCGGCAAGGAAATGCAGGTTGGTCGTTATTATCTTGAGCGCAAGGAATATCTGGCTGCGATTAAGCGCTTCCGTCTCGTGGTTGAGGAATATTCCAACACGCGTCAGGTTGAAGAAGCGCTGGCTCGTCTGGTCGAAGCCTATTACGCGCTTGGTCTGACATCTGAAGCACAGATGGCAGCATCGGTGCTTGGCAAGAACTACCCGGATAGCCGCTGGTATAAGGATAGCTACAAGCTGTTGCAGAGCGGTGGTCTTGAGCCACGCGAAAACGGTGGCTCATGGCTGGCCAAGGCATCTTCGCTTATTACGGGCGGCAACTAAGCCGATACAAGCATGCTGTCGCACCTCTCGATCCGTGATATTGTTCTGATTGAAAGGCTCGACATCGAGTTCAAGACCGGCTTGTCCGTGCTTACGGGCGAGACCGGCGCCGGTAAATCAATCTTGCTTGATTCATTGTCGCTCGCACTTGGTGCGCGCGGCGATGCTTCGCTGGTGCGTCATGGCGCAGATCAGGGGCAGGTGACTGCCGTGTTCGATGTGCCGGGTGGGCATCCGGCCCGTAAATTCTTAAGTGAAAATGGTTTTGATGATGACGGCGACGTCATCCTGCGTCGTCTTCAAATGGGAGATGGTCGTACACGTGTTTTCATCAACGATCAGGCGGCGAGCGTTGCGCTTTTGCGTGAACTCGGCAAACGTCTCGTTGAAATTCATGGTCAGCATGATGACCGCGCACTGATCGACATAGATATTCATCGTACATTGCTGGATGCTTTTGGAGGGCTTGATTCCGAGGCTTCCACTGTTCGCGAGCGTTATAAAACATGGCGTGATGCGGAAAACGCATTGTCTAAGCATCGTGCGCGAGTCGAACAGGCTGAGCGCGAAGGTGATTATCTGCGCTCATCCGTTGATGAGCTGACCAAGCTTGATCCGCAGCCGGGCGAAGAAGACGACCTTGCCGAACGTCGTGCGATCATGATGAAATCGGAAAAGATCGCCGGTGATGTGAACGAAGCCGGTGAGTTGCTGTCAGGCAATGGTTCGCCTGTGCCAACGCTCGCAAGCCTTGTGCGTCGTCTTGAGCGTAAAATCCCGGAAGCACCGCATCTTCTTGAGCCTGTTTGTAAAGCAATTGATGAAGCACTCAATCATTTGGCGCTTGCGCAGGATGGTATCGATCATGCGATGCGCGAGATCGATTTTGATCCGCGTGTTTTGGAACAGGTTGAGGAGCGGCTGTTTGCTCTGAGAGCGGCTGCCCGCAAATATTCTGTTTCGGTTGAGGGCTTGCCCGCTTTGCGCGACAAGATGGATGCCGACCTTGCGGATCTTGATGCCGGTGCAGAAAAACTCATCAAGCTTGAAGCACAGGCAACCGAGACGCGTACGGCTTACGATGCTGCTGCGAAGGTTCTGTCTGAACGTCGCACGGATACGGCTGAGCACCTTAAAGCGGCTGTTATGGCAGAGCTTCCGGCGCTGAAGCTGGAACGTGCTGAATTCCTCGTCGAAATGACCACGGATAGCAACGCTCGTGCTGCCGAAGGCATTGATACAGTTGAATATTGGGTTCGCACCAATCCGGGTACGCGTGCTGGCCCGATGATGAAGGTTGCATCAGGTGGTGAGCTTTCGCGTTTCTTACTGGCGCTGAAAGTGGCGCTTGCTGATCGCGGTTCCGCACCGACGCTGGTGTTTGATGAAATCGATACGGGGGTGGGTGGTGCCGTTGCTGACGCGATTGGTCAGCGTCTTGCACGTCTATCATCGCGGGTGCAGGTGCTATCGGTTACGCATGCGCCGCAGGTGGCCGCGCGCGCATCAACGCATTTCCTGATTGCGAAGTCTGCAACCAATGAAGATCGCATGTCCACGTCGATCCGGTCGATTGGTGTCGATGAGCGGCAGGAAGAAATCGCACGTATGTTGGCCGGTGCCAGCATCACCGATGAAGCGCGCAAAGCGGCCGAGCGTTTGCTTGCCGAGAACAGCGCATTGGTCTCCTGACAGAACGCTGTCAGTGTGACCACATGTTTGTAACTGCGCGCGGCTGTATGCGCAGCTTCATTTCTTAGCTATGTTGGGCAAAATTGAATCAGCAGGTTTTGCCAAGCATATGTCCGATATTTCCGTTGAACAACTGACCGCCCCTGAAGCCGCCGCAGAACTGGAACGGCTGGCGCGTGAAATAGCGCATCATGATGAGCTTTATCATGCCAATGATCGGCCTGAGATTTCGGATGCTGACTATGATGCGCTGAAGCGGCGCAATGATGCGATAGAAGAGCGGTTTCCGCATCTGCTGCGGGCTGACAGCCCATCTTTGCGTGTTGGCGCGGCACCTGTTTCCAAATTCGCTCAGATTACCCATGCACGACCGATGCTTTCGCTTGGCAATGCGTTTTCGGATGAAGACGTGCAGGATTTTGTCGGCAGCGTTTATCGCTTTCTCGGGCACTTGCCGGATAATTCTATCGCGTTTACGGCCGAACCGAAGATCGACGGGCTTTCCATGTCGATCCGCTATGAAAATGGCATTCTGGTGAGTGCTGCCACGCGTGGCGATGGCACCACCGGTGAAAATGTTACGGCCAATATCCGCACCATTGGCGAGATTCCGAATAAGCTTCCGGCGGGTGTTCCTGCGATTGTTGAAGTGCGCGGCGAAGTCTATATGGCCAAGAGCGACTTCCTCGCACTCAACGAGCAGATGGTGGCAGAGGGCAAGCAAACCTACGTCAACCCGCGCAACACTGCCGCAGGGTCGCTGCGGCAGCTTGACGCGAAGGTAACCGCTAGCCGTAAGCTCAGATTCTTTGCCTATGCTTGGGGCGAGATGTCGGAAATGCCTGCCGACACACAGCATGGCATGGTCGAGGTGTTCGCCAAGTGGGGCTTCCCGGTCAATCCGCTGACCAAGCGGTTGCAGAGCGCAGATGAGCTGATTGCGCATTATCGCGCCATTGGTCTTGAGCGTGCCAAGCTCGATTACGATATTGACGGTGTGGTCTACAAAGTGGACCGGCTTGATCTGCAAACGCGGCTTGGATTCCGCTCGCGTAGCCCGCGCTGGGCCATTGCGCACAAGTTCCCGGCTGAACAAGCAACGACCATTCTGCGCGGTATCGATATTCAAGTTGGACGCACGGGTGCACTCACGCCGGTTGCGCGCCTTGAGCCGATTACTGTGGGTGGTGTGGTTGTCACCAATGCCACGCTGCATAACGAAGATTACATCATGGGTCTTGGTCTTAAGGGTGAGCGCATCCGGGAGGACGATCACGACATTCGTATCGGTGATACGGTAATCGTCCAGCGTGCAGGCGATGTTATTCCGCAGATTGTCGATGTGGTGTTGGAAAAGCGTCCCGCCGATGCGCTGCCGTTTAATTTCCCGCATGAATGTCCGGTCTGTGGCAGTCATGCCGTGCGCGAAGAAGGCGAGGCGGTCTATCGTTGCACGGGCGGGCTTACCTGTGCTGCACAGGCGGTCGAGCGTATTCGCCATTTCGTTTCCCGTAATGCATTTGATATTGAGGGTTTAGGCGAAAAGCAGGTTGAGTTTTTCTTCCACGCGGAAGATGACAGTTTGAAAATCAAATCACCTGCGGATATTTTTACGCTACAAAAGCGACAGGAAGCGTCAGTCTTTAAGAAGCTTGAAAACATCGATGGCTTTGGCGCGACTTCGGTAAAGAAGCTTTATGATGCGATTAATGACCGCCGTGAGATTGCGCTTCATCGCTTCCTGTTTGGCCTCGGTATCCGGCATGTGGGCGAAGTGAATGCCAAGCGTTTTGCGAAAGCCTATCTGACCTATGAGAAGTTTGCAGAAGCCGCGACAACCGCTGTTCCGCCAAAAGAAGGTGACCGTACCGACAAGGGCAATGAAGCTTGGCAAGACCTGATTGCCGTTGAAGGTATCGGCGCGATTGTGGCAGAAGCTGTTGTCGATTTTTATGCAGAACCACATAATCAGGAAGTGCTGAGTGCGCTCTTAGCAGAGGTGACGCCGCTGGATGAAGTGGCACGTGTGGCAACCGGATCGCCCGTTGAAGGCAAGACCGTGGTGTTTACCGGCAGTCTTGAACGCATGTCACGTGATGAAGCGAAAGCCATGGCAGAGCGTCACGGTGCCAAGACGGCGGGGTCTGTTTCCAAAAAGACCGATCTTGTTGTGGCTGGTCCGGGGGCGGGGTCAAAGCTTGCCAAGGCATCAGAGCTTGGCATCGAAGTGATCGATGAAGATGCGTGGCTAACCTTGGTTGGAGAAGGCTGATGGCTCCGTTCAAAGGTTTTGGCGACAAGGCAATTCCTTTTCTTAAAGCGCTCGATTTTCATCAGAACCGCGAGTGGTTTGTCGAAAACAAAGACCTGTTTGAAGAGCATCTGAAAGAGCCGCTTGGCGATTTGATTGAGGAACTGACGGCGCGCTTTGAAAAAGCCGGATTGCCTTTCAAAGGTGATCGCGTGAAATCGCAGTTTCGCATCAAGCGGGACACGCGGTTTTCTCATGATAAAGCGCCGTATAATCGGCATTTGTCGGCGCTTCTGTCCAACTCCGGCACCAAATGGGACGAAAGCGGCTGCTTTTATGTCTGCATCGGTCTGCCGGGCATTCGCGATTGTTATGCTGGTGTGGCGTGGTGGGGGCCGAAAAAAGAGCTGCTGCAAGCTATCCGCGAGGCAATTGTCGAAAAGCCGGAAGAATATCGCGCGGTAGTGGCAAAGCTCAAGAAAAACGGCCTGCAGATCAGTGATCATGAGCGTTTGAAGCGAACGCCACGCGGTTTTGAAACCGTGACCGATGCTGATCTTCTTGATGGGATCCGCAACCGGCATTTTGCTGTGCGGATGGAAATTGACCCGGAGAGCATTACCCGTGCTGATCTTGCTGATCGGCTGGTCAAGTTTGCCGAACAGTCCCGACCGCTGATTGACTGGATCAAGAAGATTGAAGGCACCGTTCCACAAGCATCAGAATAATTCATTTCAGTATCACTGGTTTTTATCAGTGATGCTGAAATGCTGCGCGTATATTCTAATAGTATGATTTTTATCGAAAATTGATTTCAAGTTGGCCTGAAATTCTCTAAGCACTCCATGAGTGAGGAGAGATATTCGTGGATCAGGGTTTTCGATCAGCACCGGCGTCAGCAGGTAGCGACTTCTGGGGCGGTGTTAAACGTGGCTTGCCCATCGTAGCAGCTGGTGCGCCGTTTGGTCTGTTGTTTGGTGCAGTAGCAATCGACAACGGCTTTACCATTGCTGAAGCCATCTTCATGAGTGGAATGATCTATGCAGGCGCCAGCCAGATGGTTGGGCTTGATCTATTTGGCCAGAACATCGCGCCATGGATGATTGTGCTGTCGATCTTCGCGGTCAATTTTCGGCATGTGCTTTATTCGGCGACGGTCGGCCGGCGCATTCGCCATTTCACCTTCATGCAAAAGGCGCTCGCCTTCTTTCTGCTGGTCGATCCGCAATATGCCGAAGTTGAAATTCGTGCTGAGGCGGGCCGGAAAATCAGCTTCGCATGGTATATGGGGCTTGGTCTCACAATCTATGTCTGCTGGCTGATCGAGACGCTCATTGGTGCGCTGTTTGGCAATCTGATTTCTGATCCTTATGCGCTTGGGATCGACTTTCTGCTGCCGATTTATTTCCTTGGCATGGTGATGAGTTTTCGCCATCGCGAACATTGGTGGCCGGTTGTTATTGTCAGTGCTGTCTGCGCAGTAGCGGCTTACAAGTTCGTCGGCTCGCCATGGCATGTAACGCTCGGTGCGATGGGTGGTGTTGTACTGGCCGCTGTTCTCGCAAAGCCGCAAACAGGGAAGGCATAGATCATGTCCACGACGATCTGGATTATTCTTGCGGGTGCGTTGTGCACCTATCTTACCCGCTTTGGCGGGCATATGATCTTATCGCGTTTTGAGCGTGTGCATTATCGTGTTGAAGCAGCATTGAATGCAGTGCCTGCGGCGGTTCTGACAGCAATTGTTGCAGCGCCCGCATCGGATCATGGTTGGCGCGAATTGTTGGTGCTGGTATTCTGCGTGTTGTTGTCATTGCGGGTTAGCATGATGACAATGTTTTTTGCAGGCGCAGCGCTGTTGATCGCACTGCGCCATTTCTTTCCGGCTTAAATCTCTGAAGTTGCTGCTTCGAGCCACTTAGCCTGTGCCTCATCCAAGTGCGTGATAAGCTTTTCACGCACGCTGCCATGATAGGCATTCAGCCAATCCAGCTCTTCCTGCGTGAGCAGTGATTTGTCGATAAGGCGCCGGTCGATCGGGCAGAAGGTGAGCGTTTCAAAGCTCATCATCGGTAGCTCGCCGCCTGCTGGAACTTCCGCTTCTTTCACGATGATCAGGTTTTCAATGCGAATGCCGTAAGCACCCGGCTTGTAATAGCCCGGTTCGTTGGAAAGGATCATGCCGGGCAAAAGCTCCTGCACGCCTTTCTTTGAAATGCTCTGTGGGCCTTCATGCACCGACAAATAGCTGCCGACGCCGTGGCCGGTGCCATGCGCATAGTCAAAGCCCTGTTTCCAGAGTGCGATACGCGCCAGCACGTCAATGTCCTGTCCGCGTGTTCCTTTCGGGAAACGTGCGGTGGTGATGGCAATCATGCCTTTCAGCACAAGCGTGAACGAGCGGATGGTTTCAGGCGTGATGCTGCCAATAGCAACGGTGCGAGTAATATCGGTCGTGCCGTCGCGATATTGCGCCCCGGAATCGATCAGATAAAGCTCGCCATCGTTAAGCTTGCGGTTTGTGTCGGTGTTGACGCGGTAATGGATGATTGCGCCGTCCGGACCTGCGCCGGAGATCGAATCAAACGAAATATCTTCAAGTGGCATCTGGAAATCGCGGCCAGCCTTATCGCGGCTTGCTTCCAGCTTTTGCGCTGCTGAGATTTCGTCAACCGTTCCGGGCTTTTCTCCATCAAGCCAGGACAGGAAATTGACCATTGCCACGCCATCGCGCTCGTGTGCTGCGCGAGAACCGTCGAGTTCTGCCTTGTTCTTGATCGCGCGGGGCAGGCGGGCAGGGTCTTTGCCATGAATGACATGGCCGCCCGCGGCTTCTACCGCCAGACGAAGCTTTTCCGCAGCCAGTGCTGGATCGAGTAGAATGGTTTCGCCTTCTGCTGCGCGCGCACTCAGGTGACCTTCAAGCTTTGCTGGTTCGCAGAGTTTCGCTAGTTGCGTGAGATAGGCGCGGGGTTCGATGGCAAGTTTGCGCTCGTCGATGAACAGTTCTGGCTCACCCTCAGCCGGGATGATTGCGAAGCTAAGCGGCAGAGGCGTGTTGGAGACGTCCTTGCCGCGAATGTTAAACACCCAGGCAACCGATGACGGATCAGTTAGCACTGCGGCACTTGCACCCGTTGCTGCTACCGCCTTTTGCATTTCCTTGATCTTGTCTTCAGCCTCGTGGCCCGAGAAACGGGCTGGCTGAATAGTGACCGGCGCAAGTGGTGCTTCCGGCTGATCATCCCAGATGAGATCAACCAGATTATGCGCAACCGGCACCAGCTTGCCACCCTGATTTTCCAAAGCTTCGCGGAGAGCGGAGGCTTCGGAAATCGTGTGCAGCCAAGGGTCAAAGCCAATGGTCAGGCCTTTGCCGTTTTCCGCGAGCCAGCTCGCAGGCGGATTGGTGACGAGGCTTTCATAAGAAAACACGTTACCATCCGTCTGATTTCGAACCTGCAACTCATAGCGACCGTCGATGAAGACTAAAGCCTTATCCTTGAGGATCAGTGCCGCACCTGCCGAACCGGTAAAACCGGTGAGCCAGCCAAGGCGCTGGGCACGCAGCGGCACATATTCGCCCTGATGCTCATCGGCACGCGGAACGAGAAAGCCGTCGAGTCCCTGTTCGACAAGCTTCTCGCGCAGTTTGGCGACGCGTGGTGCACCATTGGCCGGATCGGTGGTTACATCAAAAGTCTGGAAAGCCATGAGCGTAACTCGCAATAAATAATGGAAACCTATTACTTCAGGTGAATCGTGACCCAGCCTTCGCGATGGAAGGTTTTCTCATGGGTAAGTCCCTGCGACTGATAGGCAGCAAGAACCATGTCATGCTGACTGTCGAGAATGCCGGACAGAATGATTGAGCCGCTTGGTGCCAGATGTGATTTCAGCGAAGGTGCGAGTTCCATCAGCGGGTTGGCTAGAATATTGGCGACGATAAGATCAAACGGGGTGTAGGAGCGGAAGATCGGATGGTCGAAGCCTTCGGCAGTCGCCGTTACGACATGCTCACTCACTCCGTTGAGAACGGTGTTTTCAGCGGCAACAGTGACTGCAATCGGATCGATATCGGTGGCGAGAACCGGGATTGGTGCAAGCTTGGCGATGGCAATTGCCAGAACAGCAGAGCCGGTGCCGAGATCAAGCGCATTGGTCGGATGCTCGCGCTCAACCACTTCCTCAATCATTTCAAGGCAACCAGACGTGGTGCCATGATGTCCGGTGCCAAAAGCGAGGCCAGCATCGATCAAAATCGGAATTTCATCGGCTTGTAGTTTGTCGCTGTCATGCGAGCCATGCACAAAAAAGCGTCCGGCACGAACAGGCTTTAGAACTGAGAGCGAGTGTGTGACCCAGTCAATGTCTGGCAGCTCTTCGGTTTCAAATTTGCCAGCACCCACCAGCGCGTCTATGCGCGCTGCGAGTTCCTCGGCTCCATCTTCGGTATAGACGGAAACTTCGAAAATCTGACGGTCTTCATCGATTTCAGTGATTGCAATCGGGAAGGCTTCATCTTCGAATGCTTGTTCGATGATGTCATAGATTCGTTCGGCTTCCGTCTTGTCAGCCGAAAAGAAGAGTCGTGATTGGGGCATGGATAATAAGCTCTCAAATCGAATTGGAAGCTTTGTTTACCCGTTTGTGCGGCCTTTGGCCAGATTCTTCAACTTTTCCAGAGCAGTATCTGGGTTCTCCTGATAGGCGATGGTTCCACGGAAGCGACCGCCCTTGTCGAGAAGGAAAACCGAAGCCGTGTGATCCATTGTATATTCGCCGTCTTCGGTCAGAACCTTCTTGGCGTAGATGTGGTAGGACTTCACCATGTCAGCGACGTTTTCCGGTGTTCCGGTCACGCCGATGATGCGGTCTGACACGTTGCTCACATAGGTTTTCATAATCTCCTGTGTGTCGCGTTCAGGATCCACGGAAATGAAATAAGCTTTAATGTCAGATGCTTCTGGTCCGAGCTGTTTGAAGTATCCGTCCAGTTCGTAGAGCGTGGTGGGGCACACATCAGGGCAATGGGTAAAACCAAAGAAAACCACGGAAGGTGTGTCGCGCAGTTCTTTTTCAGTGAAAGGCTTGCCATCCATAGCCACGAGATTGAACGGACCGCCGAAAGGCTGATCGGCGGAATTACGGTCGCGGATCATATTGAAGCCCGCAGCGCCAACAATCACAATGATGAAGGCGAAGATGAAGATGGGCAGGAATTTTTTCATGTCCGGTCAGCCTTGAATTTTGTTTTGCATTTATCGCAGATAAGCACGCTATTTAGTGTTTACATCGTTATGCAATAGGAAAGCGCTTATTTAACGAGCGCATCTTATGTTGAAACGATAGATCCAGTCTAGCAGAGTACAAAGATTTCAGAAAGTTTTGAAATGACGCAGGGTGAAGACCTTCGTTTCCAAAATAGTGAACCGCGCATTCACTCGACAGCTCAGCTCAAAGGCTCCAAGCTTGGTCGCTATGCGGACATAGGTGAGCGTGTAATCCTGCGTGAAGTGACAGTCGGCGATTTCACCTATTTCGAGCGCAACGGGGAAGGTATTTACGCGCAGATCGGTAAGTTCTGCTCAATTGCTTCCAATGTGCGGATCAATGCGCTTGAGCATCCTATGGAACGGCTTACGACTCATAAGGTGAGCTATCGTCCGAATGAGTATTTTCGTTATCTGGGCGTGGACGGTGCGTTCCGTGAACGGCGACAGGCCAAACGCGTGACAATCGGCAATGATGTCTGGATTGGCCATGGTGCGGTGATTACGCCCGGCGTCAATATTGGTGATGGCGCGGTGATCGGCGCAAATGCTGTGGTGACGAAAGATGTTGCGCCCTATCATATTGTCGGCGGTGTTCCGGCCCGCATCATTCGCAAGCGCTTTGATGATGCAATTATAGAACGATTGCTGGCTCTGTGCTGGTGGGATTGGCCGGTGGAAAAGCTTTATGAGGCCGTTCCTGATATTCAGGCGCTTGAAATTGAGGCCTTTCTGGAAAAGTGGGGCGGTTGAGGGTTGCTCTCTTGCAATGCCTGATTTGTTTCTCCACCTTTGAGAACGAAGTTGCTGGAGAGATCGAATGTCAAAGATGAACAGGTTTGTGGGATTGCTTGTCGCGCCGATGCTTTTGCTTGCAGCTTCGGCTGCGGTATCAGCAGAAGAAGTCGGTAAAGTTGGCGTGGACTGGCTGGGAAATGACATTGTGATTGATGCCGTTCAGGATCCGAAGGTGCAGGGCGTGACCTGCTATTTGGCATCTTTTTCGCGCGGAGTTATCGACCGCCTGCAGAAGGGCAACTGGTTTGAAAACCCGTCCAATGCATCGATTTCCTGCGAGCAGTCCGGGCCGATTACCATCGGTGATATTAAGCTTGGTAAGGGTGGTGAGCGGGTCTTTGCGGAGCGCACCAGTCTTATCTGGAAGAAGCTGGTCATCACCCGTATCTATGATCAGAAGAACAACACGCTTCTTTATCTCGCTCATGCGACACAGGTGCAGGATGGTTCGGCTAAGACATCGCTGTCGACCGTTCCGCTGTTCAAGGGTGATGTGACCTGGGAAAAAGGAAAGCCGGAGTAATCTCCGGCTCTTCTACTCTTAAGAATTATGCGCGCTGAACGAAGCTGTCGAGAACGCGCTTCTGTCCCGCCTTATCGAAGTCGATGGTCAGTTTATTGCCGTCAATGGTCGAGATTGTGCCATTACCGAATTTGATGTGGAACACACGGTCGCCGACGAAATAGGCAGACGGCTTATCGGTTGTTGATTTTGCAACCAGTTCGCCGTCAATGGTGCGTCCTTTTACCGACCCGCGACCAGCACCAAAGCCAGAATCGGTTTCGCCATAGCCGACGCGTTCGACATTTGCACCCGAGCGCGAACCCCAGTTGTTGCGTGTTGCATCAGAGCGGTTTTGCTGCGCGCGCTGCCAGCCGGGCGTTGCATAGGAGTTTTGGAATGGATCAGCTTTATCAAAGCGCGATTGTCCATAACCACTATTGCCATAGCCGCCGTAATTGCCTTCCATTTCAGCAACTTCGACATGCGGTTCGGGAAGCTCTTCCAGAAAGCGTGAAGGAATGGTTGACTGCCACATGCCATGAATGCGGCGGTTGGATACGAACCAGATATGCAGGTTCTTTTTGGCGCGCGTCACGCCCACATAGGCAAGGCGTCGTTCTTCTTCGAGGCCTGAGCGACCACCTTCATCAAGTGCGCGCTGGTGCGGAAACAGGCCTTCTTCCCAACCGGGCAGGAAAACAGTTTCAAACTCAAGGCCCTTAGCAGAGTGGAGCGTCATGATGTTGACGGCATCCATATCGGTGTTTTGCTCCGCATCCATGACGAGCGCAATGTGCTCAAGGAAGCTGCGCAGGCTCTCATAATCCTCCATGGAACGGATCAGTTCCTTGAGGTTTTCAAGACGCCCCGGCGCCTCTGCCGATTTGTCGTTCTGCCACATGGACGTGTAGCCCGACTCATCAAGAATGGTTTCTGCGAGTTCTGTATGCGGGGTATTGTCGAGAAGTGTTTGCCAGCGGCGGAAATTATTGACCACTTCGCGCAGCGCCGAACGTGGCTTTGGCTTTAGTTCTTCCGTTTCCACCAGATCACAAGCGGCTGCGAACATCGAAATGTCGCGTGCGCGCGCATAGTCGTGGATCAGGCGAATTGCTGCTTCACCAAGTCCGCGCTTTGGTGTGTTGATGATGCGCTCTAACGCCAGATCATCAGCCGGCTGTGCAACCACACGCAGATAAGCCATGGCATCGCGGATTTCGAGGCGCTCGTAGAAGCGTGGACCGCCGATAACCCGATAGTTGAGGCCAAGCGTCACAAAGCGATCTTCAAACTCGCGCATTTGGAAGGACGCGCGCACAAGGATCGCCATATTGTTGAGCAAATGGCCTTGGCGCTGAGCCTGTTCGATGGTCTCACCAACTGCGCGGGCTTCTTCTTCCGAATCCCATGCTGCATGGATTTTGACTTTTGGATCGTCGGGGTTTGGCGCTTCAGTGAAAAGCGTTTTGCCGAGACGACCTTCGTTATGTGCAATCAGATGCGCGGCAGTTCCCAGAATATGTGCTGTCGAGCGATAGTTGCGCTCAAGTTTGATAACAACTGCGCCCGGAAAATCCTTGTCGAAGCGGAGGATATTATCCACCTCGGCACCGCGCCAGCCATAGATCGACTGATCGTCATCGCCAACACAACACAAGTTAACTTTATTGTCGCTTACGCCTGATGATGTCTGCCGACCATCGGCTGGAACTGGAGCAGTGCTTTTCGATTGTGGCTTTTGAGCAAGTAGCCGCAGCCACATATATTGTGCTGTGTTGGTGTCCTGATACTCGTCCACCAGAATGTAACGGAACTTCGCGTGATACTCGCGCAGAATGTCGGGATTGTTGCGGAAGATGCGGATCGGATGCAGCAGAAGATCACCGAAGTCGCATGCGTTCAACGTACGAAGGCGTTCCTGATAAGCCTGATACAGCTCGCGGCCTTTGCCGTTGCCAAACGAACGCGCATCGCCTTCCGGGATATCCGCTGGGCCAAAGCCCTTGTTCTTCCAGCCATCAATCATGTTCGCAAAAGTGCGGGGCGGCCAGCGCTTGTCGTCGAGACCCTCGGCCTGAATAAGCTGCTTGATGAGACGGATCACGTCATCAGTATCAAGGATTGTGAAATCAGAAGTGAGGTGCACCAGTTCTGCATGTTTGCGCAGCAGTTTCACGCCGATGGAGTGGAACGTGCCGAGCCATGGCATGCCTTCGACTGCACCGCCGACCAGATGGCCGATACGTTCTTTCATTTCGCGGGCGGCTTTGTTGGTAAAAGTCACAGCGAGAATCTGGCTTGGATAGGCGAGGCCAGTCGTCACAATATGCGCGATGCGGGTTGTGAGCACGCGGGTCTTGCCGGTGCCTGCACCTGCGAGAACAAGAACCGGACCTTCGGTGGTCAAGACGGCCTGACGCTGCTCAGGGTTGAGACCCTTTAAATAATCGGGTTCGCCACGCTGCTGGTTGCGTGCTGCCATGGCGCGCGCGGCAATTCCGCCAGTCGCAGCGGGTGCGCGATCGGCAGGAGTTTCATTGCCGAAAAACGGCATATCATCGGGAAAATCAGACATTGCTACCGAATGTAGTGATTCGTTGATCAAAAACCAGCGAAAGCGTTAAATTACTCAAGCTGTGTGATACGACGATCGGTGAAATTGAGCCGATGTGAAGCAAGCGCTTCGACAAGGCCGCGCATCTCCGGTTCGCGCTGTAGCAGTTCATCAAGCTCCGTCATCTGGTTCATGGCGATCAAACGCAGAATATCGTCTCTGATCGTGCCATCGGCCCGGCGTGGCAAATGCGCAACCGGTTGGATGAGTTCAAGCTTTGTGCCTTTCAGCCGTGCGCGCAGGCTTTTTTCGTCCGCGTCAGCCGTTTCGACGAAGGCATAGAGGCCCACGCCCTTGGCTGGCAGTGAATAAAGCGCGAGCGCTACGTCTTTTACACGCGGGTCTGACTTCAACGCAGCCATGATAGCTGGGCCTTCATTGTCGATACGGTCGCCCGTACCTTCACCATCGGACCAGCTGAAAATGCCTCGGGTGATAAAGTTATAGACCTTCTTGCCAGTAGCGAGCCAAATGCGTGACGGCAGCGAACGGCGTGCCAGAATGCGCTTTTCGGTCGGCGTCATCAGATCGGGTGCAAAGGCGCGCTTTTGTTTGATGAGATGACGGAAATCTTCATAGGCGAGCAAACGGTAAAATCCGCCACGACGGCGATGCACGCTTGCCAGCTGAAAATCGATAACCGCTGCTTCGCCTTCCGGCGTCATCAGCCAGTTTTGCGGCTTGGCCAGATCGTTGTGGGTAACGCCCATGCGGCGCATATCGCGCAGAATGCGATGCGCAGTGCGATACCATTTGAGTTGAGCCGGACGCGCAAGATGCAGCGGTGTGCCTTCCGTCCATGAACGATAGAGACCGTCTTTGTCGGTATAGAGAAGTTGCGGTACGCCTTCGATGCCGCGCACGGTTTTGAGGCCGCGAATTTCGCGTCGTGCCAGAATCCATGCCAGAGGCTTCGACCACCAAGGGGCTGCACTCACCACCCGACGAATAATTCTTGTCTCGGGATCGCCCGCAAAATAGCCTGCGCGTGTCTCGGAAAAAACATCGCGCTTAAAAACTGCGGTCTCCACAAATTGCGGTATGCGGTCGCCTTGTGCGGGTACATCAATATTTGGGTTCTGAGCCATGCAGTTCCACTAGCCGCTTGCGCTCAATCAATCAAGTTTGATGGTGGGGTTCAACGGTTGCAATCATGTGAATGAGGGCGCAAAAGAGCTGAATAAATGTTTGGGGAGAGTGTTGAACATGGCGCAAAGCGACGACATCAAGCAGATCATCCGGCAAGAACAGGCACTTATTTTCACAAGTTTCACCGAGAATGATGCATTTTCACTCGGCCAGCGGATACGCGATATTGCGGTGAAACAGAAGCTCGCGGTTGCGATTGATATTTCGCTTTGGGATCGCCGTCTGTTTTTTGCAGCAACTGCTGGAACCACCGCTGACAATACCGAATGGCTGCGGCGTAAATTTAATGTCGTGCGTCGCTTTCACGCTTCGAGCTATCGCCTTGTTCTGGAACAAAATCGCGAAGACAAAATGTTTGCAGACCATAAGGCACTGGATGTTGCCGATTATGCTTTAGCGGGTGGTGGGTTCCCCATCCATATCGCAGGTGCGGGCGTAATCGGAACAGCAATTGTTTCGGGCCTTCCGCAGCGTGAAGATCATAATCTTGTCGTGCGGGCTATTGCTGAACATTTGGGACAAGATCCCGTCGCGCTGGCCTTAGCTGCAGCATAAATTAAAATACGGAGAATAAACGATGTCGCTTCAGAATGTGGTTGCCCTTCAGCGTAATGAAGAGGGCATTGCAGCTGCAGTTGCGCTCCTCAAGCAGCGGTTTGGTGAGCGAGCACAGACCGGACAGGCAATTCGCGAGCAGCATGGCCACACGACGACCTATGTGCCGACGCAGGCGCCCGACATTGTCATTTTTGCACAGACAACCGATGATGTGCAGGCTGTGGTCCGCATCTGTGCCGAGCATAAGGTGCCGGTGATCGCATTTGGCGCTGGTTCTTCGCTTGAGGGACAGGTGAATGCGCCTGCCGGTGGCGTGTCGATTGATCTCACACAGATGAACCGTGTTTTGGCAGTTCATGCGGAAGATCTTGATTGCGTTATTGAGCCGGGCATTACGCGCCGAGAGCTGAACGAATATTTGCGTGATACCGGACTGTTTTTCCCAATCGATCCGGGTGCAAATGCGACCCTTGGCGGTATGGCCTCAACACGAGCGTCTGGCACCAATGCCGTGCGCTATGGCACAATGCGTGAAAACGTATTGGCGCTGAAAGCCGTGATGCCCGATGGTCGCCTGATCGAAACATCCAAACGTGTGAAGAAGACAGCGGCTGGCTATGATCTGACACGGCTGCTGATCGGTTCTGAAGGCACGCTCGGTATTATCACTGAACTGACTTTAAAATTGCAGGGTATTCCGCAAGCGGTGTCGGGCGGGATTTGCCCGTTCCCTGATGTTGAATCAGCTTGCCGCGCGGTTATTGAAACCATCCAGATGGGCATACCCGTTGCGCGTATTGAGCTCGTGAACAAGCTCCAGATGGAAGCACTGATTATGCATTCCAAGCTGCCCTATGAGGCGCAGCCTTATTTGTTTGTCGAGTTCCATGGCACCGAAACCGGCGTTGCGGAACAGGCGGAAATCTTTGGCGAGATTGCTGCGGAAAATGGTGGCGGCGAGTTCCGCTGGACCAATGATCCGGAAGAACGCGACCGCTTGTGGCGCGCGCGGCATGACGCTTATCTGGCATCTTTCCTTTTGCGCCCTGGTGCGAAGGGTGTTTCGACTGACGTATGCGTGCCGATTTCACGGCTTGCGGACTGCATTGCTGAGACAGAAAAAGATCTGGCTGAAAGCGAATTGATTGCTCCCGTTGTTGGCCATGTTGGCGACGGTAATTTCCACCTGCTTCTTCTGCTTGATACGGACGATGCATCGGAAATGGAGCGCGCAGAAGATTTTATGGATCGCCTGGTGAAGCGTGCGCTTGCCATGGAGGGTACGTGTACCGGAGAACATGGTATCGGGCAGGGCAAGATGAAATATCTTGCAATGGAGCTTGGTGACGCGACTGACTACATGCGGATGATCAAGAAAGCGATCGATCCAGATAACATTATGAATCCGGGAAAAATCCTGATTTCCTGATTCAAATCAGTCCTTTGAATCGTCTTTTTAAGAAGGCGATTCAATGTCGCGGCTGAATCGGCGATTGCGCAGGCAATTTGCCTTGTTATCGCCGGATCGATCCCGCTATGTTGCACCGATAAAAATCGCGTGATTCAAGGATTGTTTCGCGCTCTGCATATTATCGGAGTTTCGCTTGGGCCGCATATTCGTCATCGTGGGTGGATTGCTGGTGTTGCTTTTGACCGCAGCGCTGGTCGTTCCGCCATTTGTCGACTGGAGCGGCTATCGTGCCGAGTTTGAGCGCGAGGCAAGCCAGATCCTTGGCCGTCCAGTGCATGTGACAGGCGACGTGAGTGCGCGATTGCTGCCGTTCCCTTCAGTGGCATTTTCCGATGTGCGTGTGGGCGCTGATAATGAGCATCCCGTGATGACGGTCGATACGTTTTCGATGGATGCGGAACTGATGCCATTTTTGCGCGGCCAGTTGCTGATTTTCGATATGCGTGTCGAACGCCCGAATACGATTATTTCGCTCGATAAGGATGGCAAGGTGGATTGGGCGATCCGTCCTTCCACACCGCTTGATCCGGCGCAGATCAAGGTTGAACGCCTCTCAATCACGGACGGAACTACGACCCTTATCGATGAGGCGAGTGGACGCGTTCACAATGCCAGCGATATAAATGCGGTTCTCTCTGCCAACAGTCTTGCAGGGCCATGGCTGGCCAACGGCACTTTAGAAATTGAAGGTCAGAAGCTGGCGCTTGATCTTACCAGCGGTGAAGCCAAGCCCGACGGCTCTCTGCGCCTTCGAGCGCGCATATCGCCTGAAGCGGTGCCCGCATCGTTTGAGACTGATGGTGACATTACGCTTGATGATGGTCGTCTGAACTATGCTGGCAGCTTTTCACTCCGTTCTGCTGATGCGATGGGGTCAGTCGCCAAGAACCAGAAAGAGCCAGTAGAGAAGCCATTTTTCAGTGACCTTCGTGTTAGTGGCAAGTTTTCTGCAAATAAAATCCATTTCGATGCCAGCGAGTTTCGCATGGAGCAGGGACCGGCCGACAATCCTTACGTGGTGAATGGCAAGGCTCTTATTGATTACGGTGATAAGCCACATTTTGAAATCAGTGCTGACGGCCAGCAGATATTCTGGGGTCCGGTTGAAACGCAGGATCAGCAACCCACACCCGTCGCTGATGGCGAGCGCCTTGAGACATTACGGCGGATACTTGAGCAATTGCCGATCCCTGGAATCCCCGGCAATGTCGATTTACGGCTACCGGCAGTGATTGCCGGTGGAACGACTATTCGTTCCGTGACAATCAGTGCAGAGCCTGATGGAAATGGCTGGAATATTGGTCAGTTTGAAGCTGATCTGCCGGGCCGTACAAAGATTGAGGCCAAAGGCAGACTTTCGGTCGGGCGCGATTTCGGTTTTGAAGGCGATATGCTTGTGGCTTCGCGCCAGCCATCCGGTCTTGCAGCATGGCTGAATGAAACTGTTGATGAATCCATCCGTAAACTCGATAGCGTGGGCTTTTCAGGCAAAGTGAATTTGCGTGAAGGCATGCAGAGCATTGATAACCTTGAAGTCGGTATGGGCCAAACGACGCTGAAAGGTACATTCCTGCGGCAAGTAGCAGGTTCTGCCGAACCAGCTATTACGCTGCGGTTGCAAGGTGGTGCAGTTGATAGCAATGCACTTCGTGCATTTACAGGCTTTTTCTCAGGCGGTCATGGCGTTGCTTCACTTGATGGACAAGCGCTTGATATTGGGTTCACCGCTGGCCCTGTTCAATATGAGGATATGGAAGCAGCGAGTGTTGATCTTGCTGTTCGTATTCATAATGGCCGTTTTGATTTTGACCGTTTGATGGTCAATGATGTTGCAGGAACAACGCTGACTGCAACCGGCACTTATGAGCCTTTTGCAGCAACGCCGTCAGGCAAACTTGATGCAACTTTGCTTTCCGCTGATCTGTCGCATTTTCTGACACTCGCTGCGCATCGTCATCCGCAAGTTCCATTTTTCCGTTCGCTCTCTGCGCGCGCAGATAATTATCCGGGTCTCTTTGAGGACACGGAGATTAATATCATCGCCAATGCCGTGGCACCCACCGGTAATGGTGTGACCGCCGCGCCGGTTGCGGGAAGTGCCAAAGGATCACGCGCCAAGGAAGTGCCAGCAAAGACACCTGCAAAGGGTGGCGAGGCGTCGTTTAGCGTGACGGGCAAAGCAGGCGGTATGAAGCTTGACCTGTCCGGCACGACCAGCGGCGGAAGCGCTGAAAACGATCCGATGCAGATGCAGCTCAACGGAACTGCAACGTCTACGAATGGCGAAACGGTTCTGGCTTTATTGGGCGTTCCAACATTGCCGCTCGGACTTGCTGGCGAATTGACGGCTGATCTCACCATGCAGGGCGCGCCAAGTGCTGGCATGCGAACGCAACTCAAACTGACGGCACCTGATGGATCTGCAGTTGCGGATGGCATTTTGTCGATGGTTGGCGGAGATATTGCGGCGAGCGGTAAGGCTCAGGTGAAGTCTGCCGATTTGCAACCCTTTATCGCAACAGCGGGTTACACGCTTCCGGGATTTGGCGAAGGACTGTCCGCTGATCTATCGAGCGATTTTCAGTTTGCCAAAGGTTTGCTGCGGTTCCCGAATTTTGCGGGTAAGCTTGGCGGAGATGATATCTCCGCTCGTCTTGAAGCGAACTTTTCAGATAGTGGACTTCCGCAGATCAAAGGTGAAGCAAAGCTGACCTCTGTTGAACTTGGCAGCCTCGCAGCAATCATGCTTGGTCAGGATGCGCTTGAGCCATCTTCGCCGCGTAAGGCTTCTATCTGGCCAAATACGCCATTTGCTACGCGTCCGTCTTTGACGCTGCTAATGGATATGAAGCTGACTGCAGCGCAAGCACACATGGATGGCTTCGGAACCGTGAGCGATTTTTCTACGCGCGTTCAGAAGAATATGGATGGGCTGGCACTTAATGAGCTGACGGGAAACTGGGCTGGCGGGTATCTGGTTGGCAATATTTCTCTACGCAACAACGATAAAACCGCGCTGCTGTCTTCTGATCTTAAATGGAGTGGTGCACGGCTCGAAGATTTCTATCATTCTTCGACGGGTAGCAGCCCATTGGATGGAACGATTAAGGCTGCTCTGACTTTGAATGGTAGCGGCTCGAATGTCGCCGAACTGGTTGCGTCGTTAGCTGGTTCAGGCAGCGTTGATGTCGAGAATTTCGCAATCAATGGCTTTGATCAAACGGCTTTTCCGGCAATGCTGACTGAGGCTGATAGTCTGGGTGATCAGCCCGTAGGTGCCACGCAGCTGGATGCTAAAGCTTTCAGCGCATTGACCGATAAGGCAATTGGTCAGGGTCGCTTTGCGCTTGGTAATCCGCGCTTTGATTTTACGATTGCCGGAGGCATCGCACGACTTGCACCGATCAGTCTTGCATCGGGCGACGCCACATTGAGCGGCGATATGCAGCTTAATCTTTCTACGCTGGGCCTCAGTGGTGAAGGCAGCTTCGCATTTGATCAACCGGACGATGTGCAACCTTCAACCACAGCAAGTCTTCGCTATACAATTGGCGGAACCTATGACGACCCTACAGTTCAATTTGATCGCCAGCCGCTGGTTCAGTTTCTGACGCAGCGCGCATTGGAGCGAGAGCAGGAACGGGTTGAAGCGATGCAGGCGAGCATCATGGAAAAGCAGCGGCTGAGACGCCAGCTGGACTTGCTAGCATCGGATGCCAAAGCGCGCGAGCGTGTGCAGCTCGAGGAAGAGGCTCGAAAAAGAGCAGAGGCAGAAGCTCGCGAACAGGCTGCCAGAAATGCATTGGAAGCGCAGAAACCCGTTGAGGGCACTAATCAGCCCGCACAACTGAATGGTGAGGGTGGTCAGTCGCTGAATGAGTTTTTGAAAGATCTGGAGCAGGCGCCAAATGTTGCGCCGAATTCTCAGCCTTGAGACCGAATTTTTGATTTTAGCCAGTCAAGTATGTAGAGCCTGAGAGCAGAAGAGAGGTTGACGCTGCGCTCGCGCTGCCCGTCGATCTCCGTCACAAGCGATGCGACAGATACTTGCCGCGTGTTTGCGATCTCTTCAAGCAGCTCGAAGAATGGGTCTTCGAGCGTATAGCTCGTTGCATGTCCACGAATACTCACAGAGCGCTTTTTAAGCCGTCCTGTAGTGCTGAGGGAGCCGCTCACTCTTCAGCTTTCGGCTTGTTGATTGGCTCAAGCTTGTTGTTTTTGAGAAAGCTATTGGCTTTGCGCGTTTCTTCTTTCGCAAAGCCTTTTTCGGCTTTTGTCCGGCCAAACAGAATGCGGTTCTGATCGGCTTGTTCTTCCCGCGAGGCACGCGCCTTGTTCTTTTTGAACTGGCGCAGATTGATAATTTCACTCATGAATGCCTGCCAAGTATGTCAGTGGGCATCGCCTTATTTGTTTGGCGATTTTGGATTGGTTATCCACCAGATGATCAGCGAAAGTATCACGAGGAGCAGCAACCCGAAAGTCATTTGCCACATCGGAAAGTTCGGGGCGTCTTTAGCGACGAAGAAACCGGCAATGATACCGCTGAACCAAAGAACGATCTGAGCAATAATTCGCAACATGTTGGGGCCTGTCCTGTGATGCGTTTTTGTTTATCTCAGTTTTACAGAGCATTTGTTGAGATGCTTTGATCGAAGTCAAGAGCGGCACGACTGCTATAAAAAAACACCGGCAGAATGTTCAGCCGGTGTTTGGTATTCTCAGTGAAGTTAAAACTTATTTTTTACGGAAAGAATCTAGGGAAACCACGTCTGCCGATGGCTTGGCTTCTGTATCGTCATCCTCAGATGCCGGTTCGTCTTTTGCAGCGCTATCACCTTTATCAGCAGCAGATTTGCGCGATTTGGATTTAGGCTTGGCCTTTTCAGGCGCATCTTCGGACGAGATCAATTCGATAGAGGAGACGTTGCCACCTTCATCATTGTCGCTTGTTGGCTGCACAACCGATACATCGAACTCAAGTTCAAAGTTGACCGATGGATCGTAGAAGCCGCGGACAGCAGAAAATGGGATTGTCAGCTTTTCTGGCACGTCACCGAATGACAAGCCGATTTCAAACAGCTGATCAGTGACAACCATGTCCCAGTACTGATGTTGCAACACCACTGTCATCTGCTCAGGATACTTTTCCTTAAGTCGCGATGAAATGCGTACACCGGGCGCCCCTGTTAGGAACGTGATGAAGAAATGATGATTGCCAGGCAAGCCAGTCGCTGCCACTTCCGCAAGAACCTTGCGAATGACGCCACGGAGGGCTTCCTGAGCGAGAATATCGTAACGAATGAGATCCTGAACCATAGATTGCTTATCCCACGGATTCGCAGGTTGATGTCAAGTTTGTTCTCTGACGAATCTAAAATATATCAAGAAAAAAGTGAGCCCGGGGAGGTGCGGAAATGCTTAAGCGCGCGCACCAAAGGCCATTAAAAATGTCCGCACACCGTTGATCGCGCTTTTTTCAATAATTGAATCATCAACTGTCTGGCCGGTTAGCAGATGGTAATGAATATCCGCATTGATAAGCGCCAGATAATGACGTGCTGCCAAATCGGGGTCTTCAATGACCAGATCACCGGCCAATGCTAAGCGCGCCAGATGGGCGGCAATGGCTGGAACTGCCTGTGCGGGCCCCTTGTTGCTGCATATATTGCCATGTAGGGGCAGGGCATCTTCATCGGACTGAAACAGTTTGCGCAAGAAGACAGTCGAAGAATCATGCACGCAATTGCGGCTCATCCTGATCGAGAAGGCGACCAGATTTTCTTCGAGGTTTTCGCCAGACTGAGGAAAAGTAGCGAGCACAGCAAAAAGACCAGACGACATTCTGTCGAATGCATCGTCAACAACAGCCGCCAGCAGTGCTTCTTTATCTTTATAATGATTGTAAATGGTCTGGCGTGATACGCCAGCTTCGCTGGCTATCAGATCGATGCTGGCGCCCTGAAACCCATCTCGATAAAAAACGCGTGCTGCCGCGCAAAGAATGAAGTCGCGCTTCATACATTGGCCGGGCTTTAACCCCGATTTTGCGGACGCAGAATTTGCCCCTTCAGAAAGGAGTGGGCGTCTGTCTGCGAGAACGGCACTATCGAGCATGTCAGTAGGTTTCATATTCATAACATAATGCGGCTTGACGGTTTGGACAATAGTGTCTAATTTTACAGTAGTGTCAAAACAGTTATTGTAATTCGTCCATTATGGGGATGGCTACCCGCTTTTGAGAGACTGCGATACCCGGTTGGGGGCTGGATACATCGCAAATATCGCGAAATTATGTAGCATAAGCATGTGGATAGTCGCTTAGTTGCGTTATTTGGTCCCGGCTTGCCCTTCCTCCCAAGCGATGCGCCGGAACCAAACGCGTAACGGGCGACTCACGAAACATTGATGAAAGTACGCCCCCAATGAGTTCAGGCTCTCCCACTTCAGGTCTCGTGCGTAACGCGATTATTCTTGGTCTTCTTTCGGCAATCGGCCCATTTGCCATTGATATGTATCTGCCCGCATTGCCAACCATCGCTACCGATCTCCACGCCGAGACCGGTGCTGTGCAGATGAGTCTTTTGGCATTCTTCATCGCTCTCGCGATTGCGCAGCTTTTTGTTGGTCCTTTGTCGGACATGGTTGGACGCAAGCTTCCGCTTTATGGCGGACTGATCCTGTTTGCTGTTGGCAGTATCGGCTCAGCACTCGCGACCAATATCGATATTTTGGTCCTGTTCCGCTTCATTCAGGGTTTGGGCGCTGCGGCAAGCTCGGTTATTCCGCGTGCGATTGTGCGTGATCTGCATACGGGTGTTGATGCAGCAAAACTGATGTCGCTATTGATGCTCGTCTTTTCGATTTCACCTATTTTAGCACCCCTGAGTGGTTCGGTGCTTATCGACTTCTTTGGTTGGCGCGGTGTTTTCTGGGCAGTTCTGGTGGCAGCAATCGTGGGCGTTGTGCTGATCGCAACGTCGCTTAAAGAGACGCGGGGTAGCGAAGCTCGGCTTGATAGCAATATCAGCAGCGCGCTTGCGGGTTATGGCCGCTTGCTCAAAGATCGCTATTTTATGGGGTTGGCCTGTATTGGCGGCTTCGGCATCGCGTCCTTCTTTGTCTATCTGGCAAACTCATCGTTTATTCTAATTGATCATTACGGCCTCAGCCCAAGCCAGTATGCAATTGCGTTTTCGATTAATGCCGTTTCGTTCTTCAGCGTTTCGCAGCTGAATGGCGTCTTGGGTGCGCGTTTTGGATTGCGTCGCGTGATGCAGGTCGCCGTTTCAGGCTTTGCCGCCGTTATGCTTGCGATGTTTGCCGCAGTTCTCATGGGCCATACCGGCCTTTGGCTGATCGCGGCATTTTTGTTTGTTGGTTACGGTTTTCTCGGACTTGTCATTCCGACGACCGCAGTGCTGGCGCTTGAAGATCACGGAGCAATTGCCGGAACAGCATCGGCACTTCTGGGCACATTGCATTTCGTCATTGGCGGCATTGCAATCGGCGTTACCGGCGCATTCTTTGACGGTTCAGCGAAGCCGATGATTGGTGGTATTGCGATCTGTGCGCTTATCGCATTCCTGCTTAGTCGCGTTGTGTTTGCGCGCAAAGCACAGCCAGAAGCGGAAGTGGCAACAATCTAAAGATGGGAAAAGTGGAGGCTTCTGTTGCCAGGTGCCTCCGAACCCCGCCTCAAGGTGCTAACCAGAAGGACTTAGGTTGGGTTTCTCGCACCGCGATTAAGCAGCGAGAGCGTAACCCTGAGCTTTGTTGTCATTTGCAACTACTCAATTGACCCGATAACGGTGGTATCATGCCGAGCAAAAGAGCGATCTTTACACCCTTGTCGATCCTATTTCGCCCCCGCCACAGCGCAACTCGCGTTTACTGCTTCTTGCGTTCTGGTGGAGGCGCCGGGTACCGCCCCCGGGTCCAATAGGTTTATTACATCGTCCGTTTATCACCATAGTCAGCTTGCGCTGACACGACGTATATAGGCGTCCTTCTTCGCGATTGGAAGAGGGGAGTTATGATTTAACAGGTTGTTGGCGCTCGTTTGTCTTCGCTTTTTGCGTTCATTTTTCATTGACAGCAATCGCAGGCTGGTCAATCCTGACAAGACTATCGGTGCATGCCGGATTGGGATTGTCATTGTCCGGCTGTAGCGGAGGTTTAACCGGGGCTAAAGCCAATCGAAGGAGAGTGAATCTATGAGTGACTATCTCGCGGATGTCCGTCGTTATGATGCCGCTGCTGATGAAGCCGTTGTCGAGAAGATCGTAAAGCATCTTGGCATTGCGCTGCGCAATCGCGATTCCTCCCTAGTTTCTGCAACCGATCCTGAAGAACTCAAGCGCGTCCGCGACAGCTGGGTTCACAAGAAGCTCGGCGTTGCTGATGAAGCCAAAGCCGTCGAAGTGGTAGACCATGTGGCCGAAGTGATGAAGGGCGATCGTAACAAGGGTCGCGTCACCTTCTATTATCTGGTTGCGAAGCAGCTTGGTAAGCTCGGCGATCTTTAATCGTCGTCCACAGTCCAGACTGAAAACCCCGGTGTTAAAAGCCGGGGTTTTTCTTATATTGGGTTAAGACGAATCGGCCCGGAAAGTACCCCTATGCGCACCTATCTCGATCTTCTCCAGCATGTGCTCGACAATGGCTCAGACCGTGGCGACCGCACCGGGACAGGCACGCGTTCAGTTTTCGGCTATCAGATGCGCTACAATCTGGCTGAAGGGTTTCCCGTTCTCACCACCAAGAAGCTGCATCTACGATCGATCATCCATGAACTGCTGTGGTTTCTGAAAGGCGATACCAATATCGCTTATCTCAAAGAAAATGGCGTTTCGATCTGGGATGAATGGGCCGATGAGAACGGTGATCTCGGCCCGGTCTATGGCTATCAGTGGCGCTCATGGCCAGCGCCTGATGGCCGCCATATCGACCAGATTGCGAATCTTTTGAAGATGTTGCGCGAAAACCCTAACTCACGACGTTTGATCGTTTCAGCATGGAACCCGGCGCTGGTCGATGAAATGGCTTTGCCGCCGTGTCATTGCCTGTTTCAGTTTTATGTCTCGGACGGCAAACTGTCTTGCCAGCTTTATCAGCGTTCGGCAGATATTTTCTTAGGCGTTCCGTTCAATATTGCATCTTATGCGTTGCTGACCATGATGATTGCGCAGGTTGCAGGCCTTGAGCCGGGTGATTTTGTGCATACGCTGGGTGACGCGCATATTTATTCCAATCATTTCGAGCAGGCGCGTCTGCAACTGACCCGCACGCCGAAATCCTTGCCGACCATGCGCATCAACCCGGATGTGAAAGATCTGTTTGCTTTCCGTTACGACGATTTTGAGCTGGTGGGTTATGAAGCTGATCCATCAATCAAAGCACCGATTGCGGTTTAAGATATGACCAAGAGCAAAGCCGTTCTTTCGATTGTCGTTGCAGCGTCCGAAAACAATGTCATTGGCCGCGACAATGATATGCCGTGGAAGCTTTCCACAGACCTCAAGCGGTTTAAGGCGATCACGCTTGGCAAGCCCGTTATTATGGGTCGCAAGACATGGGAATCCATCGGTCGCCCGCTGCCGGGCCGTCCCAACCTTATTGTGACGCGGGATGTAGCTTTCAAAGCGGACGGAGCGACCATTGTTAGCTCGCTCGATGCGGCAATTGAACTGGGGCGCGAGCTTGCGGCTGAACTTGGTGTAGATGAGGTTTGTATCATTGGCGGCGGCAAGATTTACGCACAGGCATTGCCATTTGCTGATCGTGTGCATCTGACGCGCGTTCTCGCGACCATTGATGGTGACACATTTTTCCCGGAAATCGATTCGGAAATCTGGCAAGAAGTCAGCTCCGAAGAAGTGCCCGCGGGCGAGAAAGATAGCCATCCAACGCGTTATATTCGGTACGACCGACACGTTATATAAATTATAACGCAGGAAATTTGCCGCTTCACGTTGAAAGCGGCCCTCGCGATGCCTATAAAACGGTAACATTAGTTGATGACGGGAAGTTGAACAGGCTTTCCCGTCTCCCGGACGAGAGGTGAGGATGCCCTGGAGTAATCAGAATGGCGGCGGCGGAGGCCCATGGGGTGGCGGCGGCGACAACAATAATAATGGCGGCAATGGCGATAAAGGTGGCCCTTGGGGTCAGGGTCCGAAAGGGCCACGCAATGGCGGCCAGAACACGCCTCCTGATCTTGAGGATATTCTTCGCAAAGGGCAGGATCGTCTGAAAAAAGTTTTCCCAGGTGGCGGCGGCGGTAAAGGCGGCAGCAATCGTGGTGTATTTTTCCTGATTGGTGCAGCAGTGCTTGGCCTCTGGCTTTACCAGTCGGTCTATACGGTGCAGCCAGACGAACTCGCTGTTGAGCTCGTTTTTGGTAAACCAAAGGCTGAAGTTTCCGAGCCGGGCCTGCATTTCCTTTTCTGGCCTGTTGAGACCGTTGAAAAGGCTCAGATCGTCGAAAAGCAGATCAATATCGGTGGTCAGGGTTCACGGACTGCGACGCAGGGCCTGATGCTGACTGGCGATCAGAACATCGTCAATGTTCAGTTCTCGGTTCTTTATCGTGTTGCTAATCCGCGCGATTATCTTTTCAACGTTGAGAATCCGGATGCCATGGTGCAGCAGGTTTCTGAGAGTGCGATTCGTGAAATCGTTGGTCGTCGTCCTGCACAGGATGTCTTCCGTGATAATCGTGCTGAAATTGCGCAGAGTGTACGCGAAATTATTCAGGCCACGCTTGATCGCTATAACACCGGTATTCAGGTGAATGCCGTTTCCATCGAAGACGCCGCGCCGCCGCGTGAAGTGGCAGATGCGTTTGATGAAGTGCAGCGCGCTGAACAGGATGAAGACCGCTTCGTAGAAGAGTCCAATCAGTATTCGAACCAGCGTCTTGGTCAGGCACGCGGTCAGGCAGCACAGCTGCGTGAAGAAGCTGCGGCTTACAAAAACAGTGTTGTTCAGGATGCAACAGGTGAAGCACAGCGCTTCAGCTCCGTTGTCGATCAATACAAAAACGCTCCTGAAGTAACACGCAACCGCTTGTTCCTCGAAACCATGGAAGAAGTGCTTGCTGGCACCAAGAAGGTTATCGTGGAAGCTGGTAAGGATGTCGTGCCCTACCTGCCATTGAGTGAACTTATGCGCCAGCAGCCGCGTCCGGGTGCCGCTGACGCAACGACGAATAGCGGAGGTAACTAATCATGGCCAATAACAGGCTTCCGTTTATTTTCGGCATTATCGCCATCGTTGCTTTCGCAATTTATTCGTCGGTATTCATCGTTAATGAACGCCAGCAGGCAATCGTTCTGCGCTTTGGTCAGATCGTTGATGTGAAAACCGATCCGGGCATTTACTTCAAAATGCCTTTCGGTTTCCTTGATGCCGATACGGTTCAGCTGATCGATGATCGCCTGCTGCGCTTTGACCTTGACGATATTCGCGTTCAGGTTTCGGGCGGCAAGTTCTACGACGTGGATGCATTCCTCGTTTACCGCATCACTGATCCGCGCAAGTTCCGTGAAACCGTATCGGGTAGTGTTTTGCTTGCAGAACAGCGTCTGCGTACGCGTCTTGATGCTGCATTGCGTGGCGTTTACGGTCAGCGCGGCTTTGAAGCTGCACTTTCCGAAGAACGTGGCGATATGATGCGTGAAGTTGCAAATCAGCTTCGCCCTGATGCGACATCGCTTGGCATCACCATCGAAGATGTTCGCATTCGTCGTACGGATTTGACCGCTGAAGTCTCACAGCAGACCTATGAGCGTATGAAGGCCGAACGTCTTGCGGAAGCAGAACGTCTGCGTGCGCGTGGTCGTGAAGCAGCACAGCGTATTCGCGCTATTGCTGATCGTCAGGTTGTAGAAACTGTTGCTGAAGCGCGTAAGGACTCGGAAATCCTCCGCGGTGAAGGCGATGCAGAGCGTAGTGCGATCTTTGCTGAATCCGCATCGAAAGACCCGGATTTCTATTCGTTCTATCGTTCAATGGCAGCTTATCGTAAGGCACTTGAAACGCCTGATACAACACTGGTTATTTCGCCAGATTCGGAGTTCTTCAAGTTCTTCCGTGATTCCGCTGGGCAGTTGCCGACTACCGCACCTGCAACAGCGCCAGCGCAGTAAGAGAGATTATCGCATATGAGCGATTTTCTAGCCGCCGTAGGACTTCTCTTCGTATTCGAGGGGCTGCTCTACGGCGGCTTTCCTTTGATTGCCAAAAAGCTGGCGCGTGATGCATCTCAAGCGCCGGAAGGCATGTTGCGGATTGCCGGGCTTTGCGCATTGGCGATTGGTGTCTTTATTGTCTGGCTTGTTAGGGGATAAGCCAGTTCATTCATTATATTTCTGCTCTCCACTCTATGCGGGGCCGTAAACAGGCCGTATTTTGCAGCGATCTAATCTTTTCGCTTTTTCATGCAGACAAAAACGGAGCGGAGCTTCATGGCAATTGCATCCAAGGCGGGATTTGGCCGCACCCTTTTAGCAACCGTTGCTCTCGGAGCGATGAGTTTTACAGGGACAGTTGCGATTGGCATATCTCCCTCTTTTGCTCAGCAAACTGCTCCAATCAGGCAGGGGCCGGGGTCCGTTGCCGATTTGGCTGAAGGTCTGCTTGATGCGGTTGTGAATATTTCGACATCGCAGACGGTTAAAGAAGACGGCGAAGAAGACAGTGGCGTACCGATGCCACAGGTGCCGGAAGGTTCACCGTTTCAAGAATTCTTCAACGATTTTTTCAATGAAAAAGGCGGCGATAAGAAAGGCGATTCGCGCAAAGTACAGTCGCTTGGCTCTGGTTTTGTGATTGATGCCGAAAAGGGTTTTATCGTCACCAATAATCACGTCATCGCTGATGCGGATGAGATAGAAGTGAATTTTGTCGATGGTTCCAAGCTGAAAGCGGAACTTGTCGGTAAGGACACCAAGACCGATCTCGCCGTGCTGAAAGTCGATCCAACCAAGCATAAGCTCAAAGCTGTTGAGTTCGGCAATTCTGATAAAGCGCGCATCGGCGACTGGGTGCTTGCAATCGGCAATCCGTTTGGCCTTGGCGGCACAGTAACTGCCGGCATCATTTCTGCCCGTAAGCGCGATATTCAGTCCGGCCCTTATGACGATTTTATTCAGACCGATGCTGCGATCAACCGTGGTAACTCCGGCGGTCCGCTGTTCGACATGGACGGCAAGGTGATCGGCATCAATACAGCGATCTATTCGCCATCGGGCGGTTCGATTGGTATTGGCTTTGCGATCCCTGCGGAAATGGCCGTTGGTGTTATCGATCAGCTCAAAGAATTTGGCGAAGTGCGTCGCGGCTGGCTCGGTGTGCGTATTCAGCCAGTGACCGATGACATTGCGCAAAGCCTTGGCCTGAAAGATGCGAAGGGTGCGCTGATCGCTGGTATTATCGAGAATTCTGGAGTTGATAATAAAGCCATCAAGGCGGGCGACGTTGTTATCCGCTATGACGGAAAACCGGTTGAACGTGCTCGTGATCTGCCGCGTTTGGTTGCCGAGAGTGCCGTTGGCGATGAGGTTGAGGTCGTTGTCGTGCGGGATGGTAAAGAGCAGACCGTCAAGGTTAAGCTCGGTCGTTTGATCGAAGACGATAAGAGCACCGAGGAAGCGACAGAAGACCAAGCGCCTCCGCCAGACATGGAAGATGGCGAAGAGGGGCAGGAGCTTCCGGATGCTCCAAAGGTTGATCCCAAGAAGAAAGATCAGCAGGAACAGGCCGCCGCAACGGTGCTTGGCATGAAGCTATCAGAACTCAATGAAGATGTACGTGGCGAATTTGGCATTGCCGAAGATGTTGAAGGCGTAGCAGTTCTTCACGTTGTGCCGGGTTCTGCTGCCGCTGAAAAGCGCATCGAAATTGGCGATGTGATTGTCGATGTTGGTCAGGTTACTGTGAAAGCCCCTGCCGATGTTAAAAAGCGGATTGATGCGTTGCGTCGCGAGGGCCGCAAGAACGCGCTTTTGATGTTGGCTTCGCGCTCTGGCGAGCTGCGCTTTGTGACGATCCGTATCGACTAGCTTCTTCCTAAACTGGAAATGCGAAAGGCGTCGCAACTGTTGCGACGCCTTTTTTGTTTGTGTTTAGAATCTCTTGCCGGAATTGGTTCGGAATTTGATTCAGTTTTTCGATGGGTTTACTGCGGAATAAACGACGTGACGTTTGAGGTGGGGCATGTCGTCAGGCACCTTGGGGTGGTCGAAGTCGCGGGCTTCATCCCGCACCATTCCGATGCGCTGCATAACCGATGTGGAGCGGTCGTTATTGAAGACAGCAAATGAAACAACTTCAGGAAGTTTAAGCTTGTCGAAGGCGTAAGCCAGAAGTGCTTTTCCTGCCTCGGTCATATAACCTTTGCCCCAGAAGGGCGGTGCAAGTCGCCAGCCGATTTCCACTGTGCCGTCAGGGAGGCACGGTTCAAGATCTGTGAGGGCGAGACCAGCAAAGCCGATCGATTGCCCGCTTTGTTTTTCCTCAATAGCGTAAAAGCCAAACCCTGTGTCTGTGATCATTTTTTGCAGACGCTCAAACAATGCGTCTGATTCTGCGCGTGAAAGCCGAGACGGGAAGAAACGCATTACCTCAGCATCTGAGTTAATTTCGTGAAGCAGTTCGCGATCCCGGTTTTCCCAGTTGCGAATAACGAGGCGAGGCGTTTCCAGAATAATCATTCGACAAAATCCGATTTGCGATAGCCTTGAATATAAAGGAGGGCGGTCAGATCGCCATGGTCGATGCGCACTTTAGCCTGTGCTGCGACCGCAGGTTTTGCATGAAGCGCGACGCCGGTTCCGGCAAGCTGGATCATGCCAAGATCATTAGCTCCATCACCCACAGCAATTGCATCTTGCGCTGTGAGGCCAAGGCGCTCTGCAATTTCTACTAGCTTTTCGACCTTGGCTTCACGGCCGAGAATTGGGTCGGACACAGTGCCGGTTAGATGTTTTCCGTCGTGCAAAAGGGTGTTGGCGCGGTCTTCGTTAAAACCGATCATCTCAGCGACGCGCTTTGTGAACGATGTGAAGCCACCGGATACGAGTGCCGTATAAGCGCCGTGCTTGCGCATAGTCCGAACCAGTTCCACGCCGCCCGGCATGAGTGTGATGCGGGTTGAGATAACCTTGTCGATAACCGAAAGCGGCAGACCTTTGAGAAGAGCCACGCGTTCACGCAGAGCTGGCTCGAACTCGATTTCACCATTCATAGCGCGGGCGGTTATGAGCGAGACCTGTTCACGCAGGCCTGCTTCTTCAGCCAGTTCATCGATGCATTCCTGCTGGATCATGGTGGAATCCATGTCTGCAATCAGAATTTTCTTGCGTCGGCTGTCCTGTTCCTGCACCACGACATCGACTGGCGCGCCATCAAGAGAATTGCGCAGAGCTTGCTCAGCTTCTGCAGGGGAGATGGTCGAGGGAAGTGGTATGTCGCAGGCAATGCCATCGGCCAGCCAGTAAAGTCCGGTTGCATTCACTGCTGCCGAGGCTTTAATCCCCAGCGACGGAACAAGCTGTGCTTTGGCTGGATTGGCAATCAGTGTAGCAATGAGGGAAGCGGATCGGTACATGAGGAGCATTTCCTGCGATGAGTGAAGCGGCGAAGGATGCAATCCTGATAGCTGGCCCGACGGCCAGCGGCAAGTCGGCACTTGCCCTTCAACTGGCAAAGAAGACCGGCGGCTTTATCGTCAATACCGATTCCATGCAGGTTTATGACGTGCTTGACCTTCTGAGCGCTCGTCCGCAGCCCGATGAGTTGCATGAAGCTGAACATTATCTTTATGGGCATGTTGCTCCATCTGTTTCCTATTCAACCGGCAAATGGTTTGCAGATGTGGAGGCGCTACTGTCGCGCAGTGACCTTAAAGGCCGCACGCCAATCTTTGTTGGCGGGACGGGGCTCTATTTCCGTGCTTTGCTTGGCGGGCTTTCGCAGATGCCGGAGGTGCCTGCCGATGTGCGTGAGTACTGGCGCAACAAAATGAGCGAGGAGGGCGCGGAAGCGCTGCATTTGATGCTCTCGCAACGTGATCCGGAAATCGCTGCCACATTACGCCCGACCGATAGCCAGCGCATTGTGCGTGCGCTTGAAGTGTTTGAAGGAACCGGACAGTCGTTGCTGCACTGGCAGAAAAACACAGGAACCGCGCTGGTCGACGATGCGCGTGCGCGCAAGATCATTTTGTTGCCAGACCGCCAATGGTTGGGAGAGCGGATTGCACAACGCTTCAATCTGATGTGGGATCATGGTGCACTTGAAGAGGTTCGTGCAATAATGGCACTGGACCTAGATCCGGCATTGCCGGCTTTAAAAGCTATCGGCGTGCGCGAGATTTCAGCATTTTTTGCCGGTGAGATGACGCGGGAAGAAGCCATTGAGCTTTCGGTTATCGCCACCCGCCAATATGCCAAACGGCAATCGACTTGGTTCAGAAATCAGCTCGATGATAGCTGGAAAAGATATATTTCGGGGCAGGAAGCCTTGTTAGGGCAATAATCTTATCGAGAATGCCTTTTTTATATAAGAAAATATCACGTTTCATGCATTTTCGCGTTGACGGCACGATTTTCGCTGATTAGTCTCCCGACCATGAACAGAACAGCTCTTATTCTTGTGGTACGTACGCGCATGGGCAGGATGGTGTAACCATCCGGCGAAAGCTCCCATGCGCGAAAGACAGGCTCCCTCGGGGGCCTTTTTTGTTATCTAAACACCAACGAAATTGAATATGTAAAGCAGACGGGAAGTGACGACGATGACGGCAGCAAAAAGCGAGGCGGCAACGATCTCCGCAGGACAACGCGAAATGACCGGCGCGGAAATGGTTATTCAGGCCATGATCGATCATGGCGTGGAACATCTTTTCGGCTATCCGGGCGGTGCCGTGCTGCCGATCTATGACGAACTTTTCCAGCAGGACAAGGTTGAACATATTCTTGTTCGCCACGAGCAGGGCGCAGGCCATGCCGCCGAAGGCTACGCACGCGCAACCGGTAAGGTTGGCGTTATGCTGGTTACGTCTGGTCCGGGTGCAACCAATGCGGTTACGCCATTGCAGGACGCCTTGATGGACTCGATCCCGCTGGTTTGCATTTCCGGTCAGGTTCCAACATCGCTGATCGGTTCTGATGGTTTTCAGGAAGCGGATACCGTTGGCATTACGCGCCCTTGCACCAAGCACAATTGGCTGGTTCGCGATGTAAATGATCTGTCGCGCATTCTGCACGAAGCGTTTCATATTGCTTCGACGGGCCGCCCGGGTCCGGTTCTGGTTGATATTCCGAAAGATATTCAGTTTGCGACCGGCATCTATACGCCACCGCAGACATCGCCGCGCACCAGCTATCGCCCGACCATTGAAGGCGACAAGAATGCGATCGCTCAGGCTGTTGAAATGCTGCTGACCGCAAAGAAGCCGGTGATCTATTCCGGTGGCGGCGTTATCAATTCGGGGCCTGCTGCAACGAAACTGCTGCGCGAACTGGTTGAAATCAGCAACTTCCCGATCACATCAACTTTGATGGGTCTCGGTGCTTATCCTGCATCTGGCAAGAACTGGCTCGGCATGCTGGGTATGCACGGCACATACGAAGCCAATATGACCATGCATGATTGCGACGTCATGCTGTGCGTTGGCGCACGTTTTGACGACCGTATCACAGGTCGTCTGAATGCTTTTGCGCCGCATTCGCGCAAAATCCACATCGACATTGATCCATCGTCGATCAACAAAAATGTACGCGTTGATGTTCCGATTATTGGCGACGTTGCCCATGTTCTGGAAGATATTGTTCGCCAGTTCCGTGCAGCTTCCAAGAAGCCGGAAGCAAATGCGATGGCCGCATGGTGGGAGCAGATCAACCGCTGGCGTGGACGCAATTCGCTTGCATATGCGCCGAACAAAGACGTCATCATGCCGCAATATGCATTGCAGCGTCTGAACGAACTGACCAAAGACCGTAATACTTACATCACCACTGAAGTTGGCCAGCATCAGATGTGGGCTGCACAGTTCATGGATTTTGAAGAGCCAAATCGCTGGATGACGTCCGGTGGTCTCGGCACCATGGGCTATGGTTTGCCAGCAGCTCTCGGCGTGCAGATCGCGCATCCAGATGCGCTGGTTATCGATATTGCCGGTGACGCATCGATCCAGATGTGCATTCAGGAAATGTCGGCGGCCATCCAGTACAATGCGCCGATCAAGATTTTTATTCTGAACAATCAATATATGGGCATGGTTCGCCAGTGGCAGCAGTTGCTACATGGCAATCGCCTGTCGCATTCTTATACCGAAGCTATGCCTGATTTCGTGAAGCTTGCAGAAGCCTACGGTGCGCATGGTATTCGTTGTGACAAGCCAGCTTTGCTTGATGATGCAATCATGGAAATGATTGAAATCAACAAGCCGGTCATCTTCGATTGCCGTGTTGCAAATCTCGCCAACTGCTTCCCGATGATCCCATCTGGCAAGGCGCATAATGAAATGCTGTTGCCTGATGAAGCGACTGACGAAGCGGTTGCCAATGCAATTGATGCCAAGGGCCGCGCCCTAGTCTGACCCGGAGTAAAGAACATGAACGCACAAAATCTAGCATCCGGCTCGGCATATTTCATCGCAGCGGATACCCAAACACCAGAAACGCATACGCTTTCGGTTCTCGTTGATAATGAACCAGGTGTTCTAGCCCGCGTCATTGGCCTGTTTTCAGGACGTGGCTACAATATTGAAAGCCTGACGGTTTCTGAAACCGAGCATGAGCAGCATCTGTCGCGCATCACAATCGTAACGCGCGGCACGCCCAATGTGCTTGATCAAATCCGCCATCAGCTGGAGCGTATTGTTCCGGTGCATCGCGTGGTTGATATGACCCATCGTGCTGTTGAACTCGGCCATGAGCGCCCGATTGAGCGTGAATTGGCGCTGATTAAGGTGGCAGGAAAGGGCGAGGCACGTGCTGAAACTCTTCGCCTGACCGATGCTTTTAATGCAAAAATCGTGGATGCCACGACCGAGCATTTCATCGTCGAGATTACCGGCAAGACAGCCAAGATTGACCAGTTCATTTCGCTGATGAAGCCGCTTGGTCTGGTGGAAATCTGTCGCACTGGTGTGGCTGCAATGAACCGTGGCCCGCAAGGTCTCTAAGCTTAGTCACCACTGATACAATATCGAATAAAACCGGCACAATTTTTTGATTGTGCCGGTTTTTTATTGGGCTAACTTCTTCTCACCAAAAGCCGATAAATGCTCCAAAGGTGAACGATGTCTGTGCTTCCTACCTATGATGATGTGGTATCAGCAGCCCGATTGATTGAAGGCCATGCGCATAAAACGCCTGTCTTCACCTCAGCGACCATTGACGCCCAAACGGGGGCACAGTTCTTTTTCAAATGCGAGAATTTTCAGCGCATTGGTGCTTTCAAGTTTCGCGGTGCTTACAATGCTTTGGCGCGCTTTACCGATGAGCAGAAGAAGCGTGGCGTGCTTGCCTTCTCATCTGGCAATCATGCGCAGGCGATTGCCTTATCGGCAAAGCTTCTTGGTATTGGTGCAACGATCATCATGCCCGAAGACGCACCGGCTGCAAAACTCGACGCCACACGAGGATATGGTGCAAAAGTCGTCACTTATAATCGCTACACTGAAGATCGTGATGCGCTCTCAAAGAAGCTTGCGGACGAGGGCGGCCTGACGCTCATTCCGCCGTTCAATCATCCTGATATTATTGCGGGGCAGGGTACAGCAACCAAAGAACTCATCGAAGAGGTTGGGCCACTCGATGCATTGTTCGTCTGTCTCGGAGGTGGTGGCCTGCTAGCAGGATCAGCTTTGGCTGCGAAAGTGCTTGCGCCCTCATGCGATGTTTATGGTGTTGAGCCAGAAGCCGGCAATGATGGCCAGCAGTCATTGCGCTCGGGGAAAATTGTTCACATCGACGTACCAAAGACATTGGCAGATGGCGCGCAGACGCAGGCGCTCGGCGATATGACTTTTGCGGTCATTCAGAAAACCGTTCGGGATATTTTGGCTGTCAGCGATGATGAACTGGTGCAGGGTATGAAATTCTTCGCCAGTCGTATGAAGATGGTGGTTGAACCGACTGGTTGTCTGGGCTTCGCTGGGGCTATGCAAATGGCACCAGAACTGAAAGGCAAACGCGTCGGCGTGATCGTCAGCGGTGGCAATGTTGATCTCGAGAGATTTGCCGCACTGGTTGGCTAAAATATCTGATCACGGTTTGATCTTGTTTTTGAGTGCCGAATCCTGTCTGAACAGGGGATGCAGTTTTCACCAGAACAGGATCAGGCTTTAAAAGCCGTTGGAAAATGGCTGAAGGAAGGGCGTTCGCCAATCTTCAGGCTTTTTGGTTATGCCGGAACAGGTAAAACCACACTTGCGCGCTATTTTGCCGAGCACGTGGATGGTGAAGTGCAATTTGCGGCATTTACCGGCAAGGCCGCGCAGGTACTGCGCTCCAAGGGCGCAAACAATGCCCGCACGCTGCATTCGCTGATTTATCGTCCGCGCGGCGAAGAAGCCATTGAAGACGAAACAACTGGCAAGACATCGATTGCGCCGACGTTTTCGCTCAATCGTCAAAGCCCGGTAGCCAAAGCAGCGCTCATTGTTGTGGACGAATGTTCGATGGTCGATGAGCAGCTTGGCCGAGATCTGATGACTTTTGGCACGCCTATTCTCGTGCTGGGTGATCCGGGGCAGTTGCCACCGATTTCGGGTGGTGGATTCTTTACTGAACACGAGCCGGATTATCTGCTCACTGAAATTCATCGTCAGGCACGTGACAACCCGATTATTCGCATGGCGCTGGATGTCCGCGAAGGCCGAGAGTTGAGTTATTGCGATGAAGGTCGGGCAAAGATTATTTCCAAGTCTGAGGTTAATCAGGATTTGGTTCTTTCCGCCGATCAGGTGCTTGTGGGGACGAATCGCACACGCAAGCGCTATAACCAACGGCTCCGCGAGCTGAAAGGCTTTAGCGCTGAGTATCCGCAGGCAGGCGATAAGCTTGTGTGCCTGCGCAATGATCCGGCCAAGGGGTTGTTGAACGGCTCGCTTTGGAAAGTCATGACCTCATCCAAGGAAACAGTGAAGCCAGGCATTAATCTGCTTGTTTCACCAGAAGATGAAGATCGCGGTGTTGCCAAGATCAAGTTGCTCAAGGCGCAGTTTGAAGACCCGGACGCTGAAATTCCGTGGCAGACGAAGAAGCGCTTCGATGATTTCGATTATGGTTATGCGCTGACAGTGCATAAAGCGCAGGGTTCTCAGTGGGACAATGTTGTTTTGTTCGACGAGAGCTACGCGTTCCGTGACACACGTGAGCGCTGGCTATATACAGCCATAACCCGCGCGGCAGAGCAGCTTACAATCGTCAAATAATTATTAGTCAGCGGGTTCGGCGTTTAGCCATGCCCATGCTTTTGGTTCATCTTCCGTTTCGAATGTCTTCATTTCGATAGAAAGAAATGGCTGCATCAGTGTGACGCTGGCTTGTATCCATAGTGGTCCACCAACAATCGCGTAACGACGCAGGTGACGCAGCGACTTGGCGCGCATCGACAACATGCTTTCGGAAAATGCAGAGCCCCAATCGACGCCTTCGTATCCAGTCAGACGAATGAGAAGATCGATCTCTTCATGTCCTTCATAGGCTGCATCGAGCAGGCCATAAAGATTTTCGAGTGCTGCATCATCAAGATGCCCTTCGATTGCAAAGGCAAACACATCTTCACGATTGGTTTGAATGCGACGGACGACAGGAATGTCTTCATTGCGCATAAGGACCTCCATTGGGAAATATTGTTCTTTAAAAACGTCATGTGTTTTGTCGGCTTTAACGTTTTTGAGGGGGCAAAAGTTGCGTTCCGATAGATAATATTTGAGTGATATATTTCTTGACGATTCATTGTGGGGTGCGACCGGAAAGCACTGACATTTTTTACTATCGCGGGATATAAAGCCATATCCTTATCTGTGGGAGCTATGCTCTATGCCTGCAAAATTGTCTGTCAATCTCAATGCTATAGCCATGTTACGCAATCGCCGTGATCTACCATGGCCAAGCGTTACAGGCCTTGGGCGAGCAGCGCTTGCAGCGGGTGCCGCTGGTTTGACAGTGCATCCACGTCCTGATCAGCGCCATATTCGTTTTTCCGATCTGGGCGATATTCGCGCACTCATTGATGATGAATATCCGCAGGCTGAGTTCAATATTGAGGGTTTTCCGACAGAGGCATTTCTTGATCTGGTTGACAAGCATCAGCCGGAACAGGTGACGCTTGTTCCAGATGATCCAATGCAGGCAACGTCTGATCACGGTTGGGATTTTGAAACCAAATCTGATTTTCTGGCTCCGATTGTTCAGCTCCTCAAGGCAAATGGTATGCGTGTGTCACTGTTTGCTGACCCTGATCCGCTTGGCTATGATAAGGCTAAAGCGATTGGTGCTGATCGTATTGAGCTTTACACTGGCCCTTATGGCGCGACCTATGATGATCCTGCTGCTGCAACGCGCGAGCTTGGTCGTATCGGTAAGGCAGCTGATGCGGCCACGAAGCTGGGGCTCGCAATCAATGCCGGCCACGATTTGACAGTTGAAAATCTACCTGCGCTGGTCAAACGTGTACCGCAGTTAAGCGAAGTATCTATCGGTCATGGCCTGACGGCAGATGCTTTGATGTATGGCATGCCGGTTACGGTCAGTCGTTATATTGCTGCGCTGGCGGGATAGGTGGTGCATAAAATGCATGGCTACTAAACAAGCTGTGCGAAATCTGCATTTGTGCGCGGACGTAACAAGTTATAGACCGCGCGCCTGATGTTTATGTGCTGGGGGCATGCAGGATCAATTAAGGGAAGCATAAATGAAGTTTTCCGCAGTCCAAGATTTGTACCCCGGCGATTGCTTAAGTTATCTGAATTTTGTTTTCGTCGAACTGTCGAGTTGTTAGCGGACTGAACGAGGAACTTTTACGTCTGGCCAGAGTTTTTTGCTGACGAAGATTTTCCTCTTTTTCTTTTTTCCTGCAGGTTTAAAAATTACGGCCTTGTGAGGTGTCTGCATATGAGCAGCGAGAATAATGATAAGAACCAGCCAGTTGCAGATGAAGCACAGGCCGGTTCTCAAAACACGCTGCCTGTTGGCGTTATTCCTGAAAACGGCACAGTTTCTGAAGAAAACGATCATTCGCAAGACAGCATGAAAATGCTCGTGCTTGGGGCATTGGGCGTTGTTTACGGCGATATTGGAACCAGTCCGATCTACGCGTTTCGCGAAGCGCTGCACGCAGCAACGTCGGATGGCATTCTGTCGCGAAGTGATATTCTCGGTGTCGTTTCGCTAATTTTTTGGGCGCTTTTGCTCGTTGTTACTATCAAATACGTGATTTACGTGCTGCGAGCCGACAATAACGGCGAAGGCGGCATTCTCTCTCTGATGGCTTTGGTGCGGGCTGCCTTGAAGGGGCGGCCTGACGTCATTTTGGCAGCCGGTATCTGTGGTGCAGCGCTGTTTTTTGGCGATGCGGTGATCACGCCCGCGATTTCTGTACTGTCAGCCGTTGAGGGCGTGCAGATCGTAGCACCCCACATGACGCCCTTTGTGGTGCCGATTACGGTGGTTATCCTTGTTGTTCTGTTTTCAATCCAGAAATATGGAACGGGCAAGGTCGCGATTGTATTCGGGCCCGTTATGGCGGTGTGGTTTCTGGCGCTCGGCGCTTCCGGGCTATGGCACATCTTTGATGACCCGACCGTTATGGCGGCACTCAATCCTTATTATGCGCTGCGTTTTCTGGTGGTTAGCCCCGGTGTGGCCTTCATCACAGTTGGCGCAGTGTTCCTTGCGATGACGGGCGCTGAGGCGCTTTATGCTGACCTTGGTCATTTTGGCCGTAAGCCGATTGTTCGCGCATGGCTTTGGATCGTGTTTCCATGCCTGCTGCTCAATTATTTTGGGCAGGCAGCATTCGTGCTTTCGCATGGTGAAGCGGCTGCTCTGCCATTCTTCCAGATGATGCCTGAATTTGCGCTTTGGCCGATGGTGTTGTTGGCGACTGCTGCAACTGTGATTGCCAGTCAGGCGGTTATCAGTGGTGCGTTTTCGGTGGCACGTCAGGCCGTGCAGCTCAATATCCTGCCGCGTCTGGAAATTCAGCACACGTCGGAAAAGCTGCATGGGCAGATCTATATTCCACGCGTCAATCTTCTGCTTGGTCTAACCGTTATCATTCTGGTGCTTGGTTTCGAGAAGTCGAACAATCTGGCTTCGGCTTATGGTATCGCCGTGACTGGCAATATGCTGGTCACGACCGGGCTTCTTTATTTCGTCATGACGCGCATCTGGAACTGGCGTGTCAGCCGCGCTCTGCCGATTATTGTCGGCTTTTTGATTATTGATCTTCTGTTTTTCAGTGCCAACATCATCAAGGTGCATGACGGCGGTTGGGCGTCGATCCTGTTTGCTGCAATTCTCGTGGTTATCATGTGGACGTGGGTACGCGGTACGCGTCATCTGTTCCAGAAAACACGTAAGGCAGAAGTGCCGCTTGATCTGATCGTTGAGCAGATGAACAAACGTCCGCCCACGATTGTTCCCGGCACGGCCGTGTTTTTGACAGGTGATCCCAAGAGCGCACCAACTGCGCTTATGCATAGCCTCAAGCATTACAAAGTTTTGCATCAGAACAATGTGATCTTGACGGTGGTAACAGCGTCAAAGCCTTGGGTTTCGAGCGCAGATCGTGTGCGTGTTTCGCAATATAATGAGCGTTTCATGCAAGTGACGCTGACGTTTGGCTATATGCAGCAGCCGAACATCCCGCGTGCTTTGGGGCTTTGCCGTAGGCTTGGCTGGAAATTTGATATCATGACGACGTCATTCTTCCTGTCGCGTCGCTGGCTGAAAGCATCGGCGCATTCGGGTATGCCGCTTTGGCAGGATAAGCTGTTTATCTTGCTCGCTAGGACGGCATCGGATGCAACGGAATATTTCCAAATTCCAACGGGCCGCGTTGTGGAAATTGGAACGCAGGTGAATATCTGAGGTTTCAGTTATAAAATCTCTAAGGGCGTCTTCTCAGGAATTGATTCCAGAAGGCGCCCTTTCATTTTGAATTTGCTGGCTTCTTTTTAGTGTCGGACACAGTGTTCGGATCACAATTCTAAAATCTGTATTCGCTTTAAAAAATCCTGCTTGACGATGACCATATCTCAGACTAATAAACGGAACCGTACCGTACGGTACAAGTTGGAGGGATCAACCGGTGACTGATAAAAGCGAAGAATTGCAGGCTCAGAAGCAGCCGTCTTTCTCGCCGCGTCAGAACGAAGTTCTGGAGCAGGCGTTGCGCCTTCTTGTTGAAGGCGGGGACCGCGCTTTGACAACGGCAAGCATTGCGCGTGCTGCAAATTGCTCCAAAGAAAGCCTCTATAAATGGTTTGGTGATCGCGATGGTTTGCTGACCGCGATGGTTCGCTGGCAGGCATCGAAGGTTCGCGTTGTGCCTGTGGCACGCGAGAAGCTGGATGCGGAATCGCTTTTCTCAAGCCTTGAACATTTTGCTCGTGACTGGTTGCTGGTTCTCTCGGGGCGCACTTCCGTTGCGCTGAACCGTCTGGCCGTCAGTCACTCTGCCTCTGGTAAGTCAGCATTGGGTGACATCGTTCTCTCGAATGGTCCGGTTGCCATGGCCAAGCGTCTTAAGCCGATCCTTGAAATGGGACAGGAAGCAAAGCTTCTGGCTTTCGACGATATTGATGAAGCTTTTCGTGCATTTTTCGGACTTGTCGTTCGGGATATGCAAATCCGGTTGCTGCTCGGCGACCGGTTGGAATTGACTGACGAAGTGGTAATCCGGGACGCCCGGCGCGCTACAAAGCAGTTTTTCGCTCTATACGGAGCTTAGTTTTCTGCGGATACGAGGATGCCGCAGAATAATCTGAATGAAGGGAATATCGAAATGCGCGTTTATTACGATCGTGATGCAGACGTTAACCTGATCAAGTCGAAGAAGGTCGTTATCGTCGGCTACGGTAGCCAGGGTCGCGCTCATGCGCTCAACCTCAAGGACTCCGGCGCAGCCAATGTGCGCATCGCTCTTCGTGAAGGTTCGGCGACGGTCAAGAAGGCCGAAGCTGATGGCTTTGAAGTCATGAATGTTGCTGACGCTGCCAAGTGGGGAGATCTCCTCATGATGGCAACCCCTGATGAACTTCAGGCTGACATCTACAAGGATCACATTCAGGACAACATCCGTGACGGCGCAGCGATTGCTTTCGCACACGGCCTCAACGTTCACTTCGGCCTCATTGAGCCAAAGAAGTCCGTTGACGTTGTCATGATCGCGCCAAAGGGCCCAGGCCACACGGTTCGCGGCGAATACCAGAAGGGCGGCGGCGTTCCTTGCCTTATAGCTATCCATCAGGATGCTTCGGGCAACGCACATGATCTCGCTCTGTCCTACGCTTCGGGCGTTGGCGGCGGTCGTTCGGGCGTTATCGAAACCACCTTTAAGGAAGAGTGCGAAACCGATCTGTTCGGTGAGCAGGCTGTTCTTTGCGGCGGCGTTGTTGAACTTATCCGCACAGGTTTTGAAGTTCTGGTTGAAGCTGGTTACGCACCAGAAATGGCTTACTTCGAGTGCTTGCACGAAATGAAGCTCATCGTAGACCTGATCTACGAAGGCGGCATTGCCAACATGAACTATTCGATCTCCAACACTGCTGAGTGGGGCGAATACGTCACTGGCCCACGCATCATCACTGCAGAAACCAAAGAAGAAATGAAGCGCGTTCTGAAGGACATTCAGACCGGCAAGTTCACTTCCGATTGGATGCAGGAATACCGTGCAGGCGCAGCGCGCTTCAAGGGTATCCGTCGCAACAACGACAGCCACCAGATCGAAGAAGTTGGCGAAAAGCTCCGCGGCATGATGCCATGGATCGCAGCGAACAAGCTCGTCGACAAGGCACGCAACTAAAAATCTGCGATATTCAGGCTCTGGCCGTCTGCAAATGGCATTTTGTTTCGTTTCCGGTGCTCACGTACTTAATGTACGCTCCGCTCCGGTTCTCACAAAACACCATTTTCGGGTAGAGCGCCGTGCGCCCGTTAGGGCGCACAAAGGTCGCTCTAATTTTCAGATAGATGCGTCGATCTATCCAAAAATCGAAAACGATTTTTGGGCCGATGCGTCGGCCAGAGTCAGAATTTCATCAGATTTTGCAGTGCCCTTCGATTGAAGAAAATAAAGGGGCGTTTCTTGCGCCCCTTTCATGCATAGAGCTTTATTCGTGTGAAACGTAGCGCACGAAAAGATCGCCAAACGCCGATTGAATTTATGTTTTGTGCGTTGTTCAGCCAAAACAATTCAGAATATCTTTATTCCGTCTGAGCATGGAAGAAAGTGTTCTCGTTAGCAAAAAATTGCGCTATCGCTAGAACTTTATCTGGCGAGTTTGAGGAGGCTTTGCCTCCATCATATTGAGGAGATTTCCGGTGCTGGACTGGGAAACTGTATTTGCAACGCGCTCGAAGCGTATGCGCGCTTCGGAAATCCGTGAACTTCTGAAATTGCTGGAGCGTCCGGATATTATTTCTTTTGCTGGCGGTATTCCGGACCCGGCATTGTTTCCGCATGCTGAATTTCAGAGCGCTTATCAGGATATTTTTGGTGGCCCTGAAGCCAATGCAGCTCTACAATATTCGGTATCTGAAGGCTATAAGCCGTTGCGCTCATGGCTTGTAGGCGAACTTGCTAAAATCGGCATTCCCTGCACGGAAGATAATGTCTTCATTACGTCCGGTTCGCAGCAGGCGCTCGATTATCTCGGCAAGCTTTTCATTTCGCCTAATGATACGGCACTCGTGACAGCGCCTACCTATCTTGGTGCGTTGCAGGCATTTAATGCCTATGAGCCGACCTATGACATTCTCTCGCTCAATGGAAACCGCACACCGGCTTCCTATAAGCAGCATGCGGAAGATGCTGGCGGTCAGGTAAAGTTTGCTTATCTCTCGGCAGATTTCAGCAATCCAACTGGCGAAACCGTTGATCTCGCAGGCCGCAAGAAGCTTATGGCTGATGCGGATGAGCTCGATATTCCGATCATCGAAGACGCTGCTTATCAGTATCTGCGTTACAATGGCGAAGCCATTGCGCCGATCCTGTCGCTCGATATTGAGCGCAACGGCGGTGATATTGAAAAGACCCGCACGATCTATTGCGGCTCGTTCTCGAAGACCCTCGCACCAGGTCTGCGTGTTGGCTATGTGGTTGCGTCGCAGGCGGTTATCCGCAAGCTCGTTCTGATGAAACAGGCGGCTGATCTTCATTCTTCGACGATCAACCAGATTGTTGTTCATCGCGTAGCCTCAAAAGGTTTCGATGCACAAGTCGCAAAGCTGCATGGTGTTTATAAGCACCGCCGCGACAAGATGCTGGAAGCGTTGGCCAAGTATATGCCGGAAGGCACAGACTGGACCAAGCCTGAAGGCGGCATGTTCATCTGGGTTACGCTGCCAAAGGGCATGGATGGTGCATCACTGCTTGCAGCTTCTATCGAAAGCGAGAAGGTGGCTTTCGTACCAGGTAAGGCATTCTTTGCTGATGGTACGGGCGCGAATACGCTGCGCCTGAGCTATTCATGTGCCAATGATGAAATGATTGATGAAGGTATCATGCGACTTGGTCGCTTGATCCGCACGCATTCCAAATCGGAAGCTGCATAAATTCAGAAGCCGGGCATTGCCCGGCTTTTTTGTTTCATTGGAATGGCGAATTGCAGCCCGTGCGCGGCCCTGCCAAGGGTTGGTATGTGTTATCCGAAGTACGATAGCTGCGGTACTGGTTCGAGCACCATGAAATATGGTTGCTGCTTGGGCCGACTGTTTTCACTGCTCTGCGATCAGCTGGTCGCACCTGAAGCGGATCACCATTCTTGTAGATCGGTATGCCTTCGCGCGAGATGTAATTGCCGCTGTCCCGGCATCCCGCGCCATAGCATTTGGGCGATCCGGCCTTTGGCTGATAGGAGCGTGGCAATGCGCCAGCAACAGGCGGTGTGCTTGGGCGCAAAGACGGCACGTAAGGCGTATTCAAATCAACAGCCGCAGCGCTGCCGACGAGGCTTGCCGCAAACAGACCTGTGCAAATTGTAATGCGTCCTATCTTTCCAAGCATTTCGTTATCCTGATTAAAAATATTATATGGTGACGTTTTCGAACAAAGCCAATGTGGCTGTAAAATCCTGAAAAGAACCACTTGCTAATTATAGCGCAAGTCGCGAAATTGCGCAGGCATGTTGACAATAGCCACATTTAATGTCGAAAATCTGATGCGCCGGTTTGATTTTTCCGGTTTTCGCAATGAATTGCATCAGGACCGCTCGCTTAAGCTCTTTGAGATCAGCGATGAAAAGCAATACCGTCTGCTTGAGCAGGCGCGGGCGGTTGCCCATACCGACGATACGCGGCAGATGACGGCTTTGGCTATTGCTGAAACGCGCGCCGATGTGCTTTGCCTGCAAGAAGTCGATAATCTCGCTGCACTCAATGCCTTTGAATATGGCTATCTTTTCAAGATGGTCGGGCAGGGCTATCGCAACAAATATCTAATCGATGGTAACGATAGTCGTGGCATCGACGTTGCCGTCATGGCGCGGGATACGACGCGGGATGGTCAGCGGATTGAAGTGCTGGAAGTCACCAGCCATGCGCATGTAACCTATAAAGAACTCGACCTTTATCAGCCGGTGCTGGCTGAACTGGGATTAGAGCCGCATGACCGCATTTTCAAACGCGATTGTCTTTGTCTTGATATGCGTATCGACGGCAAGCCTTTGACATTGTTTGTCGTACATCTGAAATCGATGGGCGGTTCCCGCAACGGGATGGATGGTCGCACCGCGTCATTACCTGTCAGACACGCCGAAACGCGTGCAATTCGCCATATCATTGAAGAGAAGTTTGGCTCGGGCAATACAGCAGACAAGCGCTGGCTCATTTGCGGTGATTTCAATGATTATCGTGAGCGGATTATCATCGAGGGTGATGAGTGGAACGGTTATCAGTTCACGCCGGTTAAAGAAGCGGCCAGTGCGCTCGATACTTTGTTGAATGATGGCTTTGCTATCAATCTCGTGGAACGTCGCCTAGAGATGGATCGTTGGACGCTTTATCATACGCGTGGGCCGCAGGAGCGCCATCTTTGCCAGCTTGATTACATCCTCGCGTCGCCAGCGCTGGCAGACAAAAACGGTGGTGCGATCCCGCAGATTATCCGCCGTGGTCAGCCATGGCGCACGGTTTTTCCGCCGGGACAGGAGGTGGATCGCTATCCACGCACTGGATGGGATCGCCCGAAAGCCAGCGACCATTGCCCTGTGGCCGTGACGCTGAACATCGTTTGAGATTGAGGTCGCGCATGCAGAATGTAAAAGAAAACACGATCTATGAAATTGACCGTGTTGATGTGCAGGTTTTGCCCGGCCCACTTGATTACACGCAGGCGAACAACCTAGCCATTGCCGAAAACTGGCAGGGTGAATGTCAGGCCAATCCGACATTGTTTGATGGTGAAATTTATCTGGCACCTCAAGCGAGACTTGAAGGGTGTTCATTCACCGCCGGTTTTCATCGCACAAGCTTTGCAACGCTCATGTATTGGCGCAAAGACAAGCAAACGGTGCGGCCATGGCACATCTTTGGCGTGGGCGTCATAGTTTCGGCAGAGGGACATCTGATGGCTGCGCGCATGAGTTCACACAATGCTGTGGCCGGCCGCGTTTATTTTCCCGCAGGCTCGATTGATGACAATGATGTTGTCGACGGACATGCGGATTATGAAACCAATATGGCTCGTGAAGTCTTTGAGGAAACGGGCATAAAGCTTGGTGATGCCAAGGTGGAAGCAAAGACGCATCTGGTGACAGCTGACGGGAGCGTTGCGCTTTTTCGTCGTTATTATTTTGATCTTTCAACCGCTGAATTGCTGAAGCAGATTGAGACCAATCTGGCGCAACAGGCGGAGCCGGAGCTGTCAGAAATCATTCCGGTCACACAGGCTGGGGCAATGGGACCGGCGACGCCGCCTTATGTGCGGGCGTTTGCTGACTGGCATTTTGATAATCAACAGTAACGATTGGTTCTTACAGATGACAGCGCCGATAAATTGGCTATGCTCGCAGCTCAAGGCTATTCGCCGACTGTGATCTGAGGGAGACGTGAACGATGACCGAAGCTGCCAGTGCCGGCCGGTATTATGAGGTTTTTGATGTTTTTGCCGATAAGGCATTGGCAGGAAACCCACTGGCTGTCGTTCATGACTGCGAAGGTCTGACCGATGCGCGCATGCAGGCAATAGCGCGCGAGTTTAACCTGTCTGAGACGGTCTTCATTTTCCCGCCTGAAAATCCCATGCACGAAGCGGCGGTCCGTATTTTTACACCTGATTACGAACTGCCTTTTGCAGGGCACCCGACTGTTGGTGCCGCTGTATCTCTGGCACGACATCGCAGGACAGGTGATGAGTCCGACCGGATTGTTACGCTGGAAGAAAAAGTCGGCGTTGTTCGTTGCGGGGTTATTCTCGGTGAGAACAGTGCCTTTGCCGAATTTGATCTGCCACGCTTGCCAGAAAAGATCGATATTAAAATCGAGAAAGAAGAAGCCGCTGCCGCTATCGGACTTGGTACGCATGAAATTGGTTTTGAAAATCATATTCCAGCGATATGGAGCGCTGGCACTCCCTATCTGCTCGTGCCGGTTCATAACCTGATTGCGGCTGCAAAAGTCTCTATTGATCCCGTTTATGTCAGCGAAAGCCTGCCGCATGTCGGCGACCGGCCCTTGCCGATCTATGTCTATTGCCGTGAGACAATCTTGTTCGATAGCAACTATCACGCACGTATGTTTGTGACAGGATCGAATGTCTATGAAGACCCAGCGACAGGGTCTGCTGCTGCTGCTTTTGCGGGCATGATCCTTGCCAAAGACAAGCCCATGGATGGCAGTTCGCAATGGTGGATTGAGCAGGGCATGGAGATGGGCCGCCCTTCGCGTATTCGTCTTGAGCTTGATGTTTCTAAACAAGTGCTGACCGGCGCGCGTATTGGTGGGACGGCTGTGAAGATTGCAGAAGGGCGCTTGTTCGTTTGATTTTCATGTTTTGATTGCAGTCAAAGCGCAATCGCTGCTCCATAGTAATCTATCGATAGGTTCGATGAATAAGGGACGCTGGATATGCTGATCAAAGAAATGTCTGAAATTGATGTCCGCGATATGATCCAGCATACCGAGATTGGTCGGCTGGGTTATGTGCTTGATAATCGGCCCTATGTCGTACCGCTTGGGTTTAAGTTCAGCGGCGGCGCGCTCTATTCTTTCACTACAGACGGTCAGAAAACTGAGGCCATGCGAAAGAACAGTGCTGTCTGTATTTTATTCGATCAGATTGTCTCAAAAACGCAATGGCGCAGCGTTGTCGTGAATGGTCATTATCGCGAAATTACGCGGGATCAGGAAAAGGCCGCCATCGTGAATATGCTCTCAAATGAGCCAACGTGGTGGGAACCAGCTTACACCAAGACGATTACCAGTGGCGGCACACAACGCAAACTGGATCCAGTTTTCTTCCGCGTTGATATTGAAAGCGCCACTGGGCATCAGACGGCCTAATTGTCTCTTTTGCGCATTATCCCGCACAAAACTGCTTCGCACTTTTGTTGGGAATGCTTTAGCGGACTACCAGCACCGGAACCTTGCTGTGCGTCACGACTTCATAAGTCTGACTGCCAAGCAACATGCCTTTGAGGCCACGGCGACCATGTGACGCCATAACAATCAGGTCGTTGCGTAGTTCTTTGGCGGTTTCGATAATCGATGTCGCAGGATGCTGTGCCACGACATGCAATGTATGAATTTCAACACCTGCTTCATTTGCTAGTTCACGGGCGCGTGCGAGAGCCGCGTCAGCAAAGTCGTTCCACTCTTCTTCATAACGTTCGATGAAGGTAGGGCTGTCGGTAAATCCACCCGGGAGGCCGGAAAGCGAATAGGGTGCAGTCACAGTGAGGACAGTCACTTTGCTGCCCATGGCTTTTGCCGTGTCAAATCCATGAACAAGACCGCGTTCCGCAAACTCTGAACCATCGGTAGTGACCAGTATATTCTTATACATCGTGCCCTCGCTTTGACTTTATGCAACTTTAAAGTAGTTACTCAGACGATCATAACAAACCGTATATGTCGTTGATATAAAATAGAATAGGGCTTCGATAATCCATGCCACTTGATTGCGATACATTTCATGCGAGCTGGGTTGCGACTGTTCTTAATCTGGATTGGCCATCGAGAGCTTCTACACAGATTGAAAATGATTCCGAACGCGTGAAGCGCCAGAAGCAAGAGCTGGTGCGCATGTTTGATGAGGCAACCGAACATGGCATCAATGCTGTTATTTTTCAGGTTTCGCCTGCTGCGGACGCCTTTTATAAATCAGATTATCTGCCGTGGTCGTCTTATCTGACAGGCACGCTTGGAAAAGATCCGGGCTTTGACCCGTTGCGCTTTGCGATTTCGGAAGCACATAAGCGCGGTATTGAGCTTCATGCATGGCTTAATCCCTACCGGGTTTCGATGGATGTGCGGCCTGCGACACGCAAAGAGCTGAAGGGCTCTTCCAATGATTCCCCGCCGAGCGTCTATAAGACCAATCCGGAATGGGTGGGTATTTCAGCGGATCGTTATGTCCTTGATCCAGGCATTCCGGCTGTGCGCCAATGGGTGAGTAATATCACTGCCGAAGTGGTTCAGAAATACGATGTCGATGGTATCCAGTTCGACGATTATTTCTATTATGAAACCCAAGGCTCGCCGCTCAAGGATGACAAAACCTATAAGCGTTTTGGGACAAAGTTCTCCAGTAAGTATGACTGGCGACGCTACAATACTTATACGCTGGTGCAGGAAATTTCAGACCGGATCAAGGCGATCAAACCGCATGTTCAGTTTGGCATTAGCCCGGGCGGTGTCTGGCGCAATCAGGCGGATGATCCGCGTGGCTCTGCGACGCGTGCGGGCAAAACTAATTATGATGGCGACTTCGCTGATACGCGCGCTTGGGTGAAGGATGGTCTCATCGACTATATAGCGCCGCAGGTTTACTGGTCGTCCGGGCGCAAAGATGTGCCCTATGGTCCGATTGTCAGATGGTGGGCGGATACTGTGCGCGGTTCGAAGACCGATCTCTATATCGGTATGGCGCTATATCGGGCTGGTAGTTCTTCGAAGTCTGAACCCGAGTGGCTTGAGGGAAATGGCGTCGATGAAATTAAGCGCCAGCTTGATCTCAACAACGCAATACCAGAGGTAAAAGGCAGCATTCTTTTCCGCCAAGGATTTCTGTCTGATCCCAAACTTAAAAGCGTTTCTGCATATTTGAAAAAAAGATGGGGCAAGTGCAGCCCGCAAAAATAGCGGGTGAGATCGCATATATTTATTATCTAATTGATTTAAATCAAAGAAAGCATCTGCCTGCTGGTGCTAGTGATTGATCGTTGTCAGGTTCCACCAGAACTGACGGCCCGGGATGTCGAGGCCCAACCTAAAGCGACATCCCGGCTAAGAATTTCTCATTCAAGGATCTGTCGAGCGCACCAGCGCGATCTTTTTTTGCAGTGTTGCCCTGATCGACAGTCAGCGGGTGCTGTCAACATTGCCCTCCATCTCTCTCAATCAGCACCCGCGAAAACTCCTTTTCAAAATACCTTGTGCTTCAATAGCTTCTGAATGTTTGCTGCCAATGTGATTCAGAGGGGCATTATGTTGCAGTTGATAATCTGCGATCCGCTTGCTATCGCTCGCCCTAGGATACGGTTCTGCCCGCAAGGGTGGATGAAAAGGGAACACGGTGAGGCTTATTTGAAGAGCTGAGACCGAGACTGCCCCCGCAACTGTGACCGGAGAGTCGTCCTCCCATGATCGTTATCGCGATCATAGCCACTGAACATTCGCGTTCGGGAAGGCGGAGGATTGATGAAGACCCGGAAGTCAGGAGACCTGCCGCATCCAGTCACCCATGGCTGACACGAGGGGTGTCCAGTCGCGGCCGTCCGTAGCGGTGACATTGTGAAATGTTGCCGTGGGACAAAGACGGGGCGTTTACGCCCTGATTTCTGACACCTGCGGTGAAGCAACGCTTGCGCGCAGGAAGTAGACTAATGCATATTCTCCGACTATCGGCCTATCTCGCATCCACTATTTTGGTGGTTATGCCGCTTGATGCCTTTTCCCAGACGAACACTAACGCTCAGGATGGCCTTGTGCTCGATACGATTGTCGTCACGCCGCTTCGTCGCGCGACGTCGTTGCAGCGCTCCACATCGTCCGTCACGGTGATTGACAGCCAAGAGATAGGTCGTTCAGCAGCGCCTGATCTGCAATCACTGCTTCAATATTACCCCGGTATCTCGATCACCACCAATGGCGGGCAGGGGTCCTCTTCCAATCTCCATATTCGCGGTATGTCGTCGAAACAGACCGTTGTTTTAGTCAATGGCGTACGAACTGCATCAGCGACGACTGGCGCAACATCGCTTGCCAATATTCCACTCAGTTCAATTGATCGTATTGAAATCGCCAAAGGTGCACATTCCTCGCAATATGGTGCGGATGCGATGGGCGGTGTGATCAATATCATCACCAAGCAGGGCGGTGCCTGCGGTGAGCGTTCTTTCTGTGGCAGCGTTACAACGGGCGTCACGCATCCATGGGGTGGCTATGCGTCTGCGTCTCTGCAAGGCCAGAGCAAAGACGGCATTGATTATGCGTTTGGTGCGGCGGTAACAGGTACGCAAGGTTATAATTTCAAACAGCCGGGAACATTCGGTTATGAACCGGATCGTGATGGATTTCTGCAAGGCTCGTTCAATTTCTCCCTTGCAAAGGATTTCGACTGGGGCCGCATTTATACGGATGGTCTGTTGAGCCGCGGGCGCAACCAATATGACGCAACAGCACCGTCTTTTAACGAAGCTTACACGACCGCTTTCAATGGAAAAATTGGCACGCGTATTGATCATACGGACGACTGGTCTTCGACGATTGAACTCAGTTCAGGGCTGGATCACAGTCGGAACTTCCGTAAGAACGTTAGTGGTTCTGATCTGTTTGAAACCAAGCGCTACGGACTCTTTGCTTCGACTGAAAAGCAATTTGAAACAGGCAGCGTCTCTCATGTGGTGACGGGTGGGGTTGAGGCCTATCGTGAGGAGGTGAATGCCACGACGGTCTATGCGGAAACCAGTCGCGATTTGGCGGCAGTGTTCGGACAATATTCGCTGGAATATGATGCGCTGCGCTTTGATGGCGGCGTGCGTTATGATCACAACGAGCAGTTTGGCGACGTTGTGACTTATAATGCCGGAGCGAGCTATGAGATATTGCCTGATTTGGTGCTGCGCTCGTCATTTGGCACAGGCTTTCGTGCGCCGACCTTCAATGAGCTTTATTATCCCGGTTATGCAAATCCTGATCTGCAACCAGAAAAATCCCGTTCTTATGAAGTGGGTCTTAACTGGCAGGCAACAGATAAAACCAGCCTCGATATGGCTTTTTACCAGACGTGGTTGCGCGATGCGATCATGAGCACAGCGCCTTCTTATCTGCCCTATAATGTTGCGCGAGCAAAGATCACCGGCTTTGAAGCCACGCTGTCTCATCGCTTTAACGAGAGGTGGGGTGTGAAAGGCTCTATTGATCTGAAGCGTCCGATTGATGAAGACAGTGATAATGATCTGGCTTATCGCGAACGGGTCAAAGCAACGGCAGAAGTTAGCTACAAGCCGGTCGACAAACTCGATCTGACTGCGCGGCTGCTTTATGGCGGTTCACGTTTCACAAATGCTGCCAACACCAATAAGCTTGATCCCTATGTAACGGCAGATTTCATTGCGCTTTATGACATCGATGCGCAGTCTCAACTTAAGCTGTCGGTCGAGAATATTTTCAACAAGGATTATCAGACAACGTCTGGCTATATTGCGCCCGGGCGCACCATAAATATTGGGCTAACGCGGAATTTCTGATTGCAGATGATGTGGGCGCGTAGACAGACAGTTATGAAGAATCTGAGGCTTTGTCTTCTGGCAGGCCTGTTTCTCGCTGGCTTTCATTCTGCATTCGCAGAAGAACGCCCTCAACGTGTCGTGTCGATGAATGTCTGCACGGATCAGCTTGCAATATTGCTGTCTGATCCCGCGCAATTGCAATCGGTGTCCTATCTCTCGCGTGATCCTCTTTTGTCAGTGATGAGTGAGAAGGCAAAGGGATTGCCCGTTAATCATGGGCAGGCGGAGGAAGTTTTTCTCATGAAGCCCGATCTGGTGTTGGCAGGTACATTCTCTTCGCGTGCAACAGTTGGGCTTTTGCGTGATTTGGGCGTGCGGGTTGAGGAGTTCGCGCCTGCACGATCATTTCAGGATATCAAAACGCATATGAAGCGGCTGGGGGAATTGTTGGGACGCCAAGAAGAAGCTGCACGTCAGATTGCTGCAATGGATGCGGATTTATTGTCGATCAGAAGGCCTGATCGCAAGCCAACTGTGGCGCTTTATTATGCCAATAGCTATACGGCGGGGCGCGGGACGTTGATTGATGAAGCGATCCGTCTGGCGGGGCTTGATAATATCGCCGACAAGGCAGGCGTTCGTGGTTCCGCGATGTTGCCATTGGAAATGCTGGTCATGGAGAAGCCTGATATTCTGGTTCGAGGGTCACGCGGGCGACCGCCGGCACTGGCTTTTGAGAATTTCGAGCATCCGGCATTGCGTGCTCTTGAAGGCCATACGCGGATGGTGGCACTCAACGATAATCTGACAGTATGTGGTGGGCCATTCAGTGTTGAGGCTGTTGCAAAGCTCGCGGAGGCCGCGCGTGACTGAAACCGGGCGTTTTTATCTCCTGCTTGTTGCTCTGGGTTTGCTGGTTCTCGCGCTCTTTGCACTTTCTCTGCTGGTTGGTCCTGCATCGATCAGTGTGGGTGAGAGTATTCGGGCACTTTTTACCGGGCAGGGCGATGTGATTGTGTTGGTCATGCGTGAGATACGTCTTCCACGTGCAATCCTTGCCTTGTTGATCGGTGCGTCGCTTGGGCTTTCAGGCGCGGCCCTTCAGGGCTATTTGCGCAATCCTTTGGCTGAACCGGGACTTCTTGGGGTGAGCTCCTCCGCATCCCTTGGTGCAGTGATCGCAATCTATACCGGGCTTTCGCAGGTTTTCCCGCTGGCTCTGCCATTGCTGGCGCTGGTCGGTGCGTTTTTGTCAGTCTTTCTGGTAAAGGCTCTCGCAGGGCGTCACGCCGGAACGCTGACGGTTATCCTCGCAGGTGTTGCCGTCACCAGTCTTGCAGGGGCCATGACGGCACTTGCGCTTAATCTGTCGCCCAATCCATTTGCGGCGATGGAAATCGTGTTCTGGATGCTGGGTTCTCTGGCTGATCGCTCAATGACGCATGTGTGGCTTGCAGCGCCATTTATCTTGATTGGCTGGGTGATGTTGTTTTCGCTCGGACGCGCGCTCGATAGTCTCACACTGGGGTCGGATGCTGCCGCCAGTATGGGCGTTAATCTTTCCCGCGTTCAGGTTTTGGCAGTTCTTGGCACTGCGGCCAGTGTCGGGGCCTCGACCGCAGTAGCTGGTGCAATCGGTTTCGTCGGCCTTGTGGTGCCGCATTTGTTGCGTCCGCTGGTTGGTGCAAGACCATCGCGGCTGCTCGTTTCCAGTGCCTTTGGTGGGGCGGCACTATTGCTGGCTGCCGATGTTCTGGTGAGAGTGATCATGCCTGGGCGCGAATTGAAGCTTGGTGTGCTGACCGCAATCATCGGCGCTCCGTTCTTCTTGTGGCTTGTGTTTAAATATCGGAGGCGGCTGGTATGACTATGCTCTCCGTTAAAAACCTTGATGTGTCGCTCGGTCACAAAGCCGTTCTTGAAACTGTCAGCTTTGAAGTGGGTGAAGGCGAATTTATCGGCCTGATCGGGCCGAACGGTGCCGGTAAGACAACGCTTTTGCGCGCAATACTTGGGCTTACGCCTTCAAATGGCAATCTTTTACTCAATCGTTCGGACTTGCGACGCATGCACGTCGCCGACCGTGCCAAGGCGATCTCTTATCTGCCGCAGGAACGCGATGTTGCATGGCCCGTCACGGTTCGTATGCTTGTGTCGCTCGGGCGTTCAGCGTTGAAGCCGGTTTTTGCCGGTTTGGACAGCGGCGATGAAGCCGCCATTGAAACAGCAATGCAGCGTATGAGTGTGGCTGAGTTTGCGTTGCGTCCTGCCAATGAATTATCGGGCGGTGAAAGAGCGCGCGCTTTGATTGCGCGTGTTTTGGCGCAGGATACACCTATCATCATGGCAGACGAACCAGTGGCCGGACTGGACCCTGCGCATCAGCTTGAACTGATGGAAGTGTTTACTGCGCTTGCAGCAGAGAAAAAGACGGTGATCGCCTCGCTGCATGATCTTGGCTTGGCTGCAAAATACTGCACGCGGCTGATTGTTCTTGATCAGGGCAAACTCGTTGCCGATGGCATGTCGGAAGAGGTTCTTACTCCTCATTTGCTCAACGAGGTTTATGGAATCGATGGGCATTTGTTAAAAATCGATGATGATTTCGTCCTGCACACGCGCAAACGACTACGGTAGATTTTTGCAGTTTCCATTGAATAAATTTGCAAAATTGCGAGCATTTTTCCACCGGATGGTCAAAAATCCCAAATTTCGGCCAATCCTGCTTGCTCTTACAATTTCTTGTGATTAACCAATCATCTATCAGATACCGTTGAAATTGCGCTGAAAGGATGAGAAATCGTGGAGCAGGCAACGAGCGGAAAACGCAAAGGCGGACGCAAGGCGCTTTGGGCAGCAGTAGCAGTCATCGCCATCGCCGCTGCAGGTGCAGTCGGATACAAGATTACACTCGAAAAGACGATCAATGCTCAGCTTGAACGGCGCGGCGGTAAAGCTGCCTCCGTTTCAGCTGACTTCCTTGGTCATATCAAGCTGACCGATGTGGTCCTGCCTCTTAAAGACGGCACGGACATTACGATTGGTTCGATTGAAGGTCGTCCAAAAATCCTGTTCCTGAATGGCATGCTGGACGCCAAGGACATCAAAACAGAAGTTGCGCAGTTCAAAATTGCGCTGCCAAGTGTTCTTATTGACGACGCCAATTTCGACATTGGCATGTTGCGCGACACTTTTGGGAATGGTGAGCTGAGCCTTGCCGAGCGCGTTGGTCGTTTTTCTGCAAAGAGCATGTCTATTCCAGAAATCAATGTCGTTCAGATGCTGAACGATAAGGAACAAAAGACGTCCTACAAGGATGTTACACTTGAAGATATCGTGCATGGTCACGTGGCGCGCTATACTTCTTCTGGAGCGACCTTTGATCTCGATCTGACATTGCCAAATGAGTCAGGCACGATTGAAGAAGAACGCATGGCCGGCACGATCGGCGTATCAGAAGGTAAAGACATTGACGGTGTTTTCATCGCGCGTCTTTACACCGAAGCTGCGGGTCCAAATGACACCGAAGCCAAGCCAGTTTATGGGCCATTCTCTGCAAAAGACATCGTGATTAAAAGCACGAAATCGAATTTCAGCTATGCTGAAATCCGCAGCAATGGTTTCACCATGCGCCTGCCAGCGGAGCCAATTACGGAAACCTTGCAAAAGCTGGAAGCAGCTCAGGATATTGATGCGCTTCCCCCGGAAGAGCGTAAAGAATTCTTTGTTCGTCTGATCGGTCTTTTTGATACGATTGGTAAGGGCGACGTTGAACTGCTTGGCATGAAGATTCAGCCAGGCGATGCTGAAAAGGGCGAAGGCAGCATCGAGAAAATGTCGATGGCGTTCGACAATAAGAAGCTTGATATGTCGCTCAATGGCTTCAATGCTGGCAATGGCAAGGATTACGTTAAGCTGGATGAGTTCTCGCTTAAAGGCTTCAATTGGGCACCTTCAGCGGAAGCGATAACAAAGTTTGCCGCTTTGAATGAAGAGGAAATGGAAAATTTCCCATTCACGACGATGCTGCCAGAGTTTGGGACAATTGTTGTCAAAGGCATCGAAGCCGATGTTCCTTATGATAACAACGTCAATGATGATATTGATATTGAGGATGAAGACGGCAATCCAGCTCCAAAGCCGGACGGTCTGCCACATCGCATGAAAATTGGCGTTAAAAGCTATGAAGTCGCGCTGAATAAGCCTGTAAACGGCATTCCGTCTGATATTCGTATTACGTATGAAGATATGTCTTTGCCAGTGCCTGCGGATAGCGGCGAAGAGATGTATCAGCAGCTTCGTAAGCTTGGTTATGACCGCGTCACGATTTCTTCAAACGTCGAAGCAAACTGGGATGAGCCAACACAGAACCTTATCATTAAGGACATTTCTGTGAGCGGCAAGGATATGGGCAAGATTTCAATGTCCGGCTTGATGGGCGGCTTTTCCAAGGAGTTTTTCTCTGGCGATAAGGTTCTTGCTCAGGTTGCACTTCTCGGGCTTAAGGCGCGTGAAGTGAAGCTGAAGGTTGAGAATGAAGGTCTCGCTGAAAAGGGACTGAAGCTCTATGCAGACGAAAACGACATGTCTGTTGAAGAAGCACGCAGCACACTTACACTTATCGCGAGTGCAGTTCTGCAGGAACTTGCTGCCGATCAGCCACAGCTTGAGGGCGTAATCTCGGCGTTCAATACGTTTTTGGCTAAGCCGAAGACCTTTGAAGTGACTGCGAAATCGAAGTCTGAACGCGGTATCGGTGCATTGGAAATGATTGCTGTTTCGCAAGATCCGATGTCGATCCTCGACAAGATCAATATTGAAGCAACTGCCGACTAATACGAGCATTCTTTAATGGATGAACAAAAGCGCCGGCTCATGTAGCCGGCGTTTGCTTTTTCAGCCGAATTTCAGATAGGGTGCGCAAATTAAAATTCACCATTCGGAACTCATCAATGCTCAAAAATATAAACCCACTGCTGACTGGTTCTCTTCTCGAAGTGCTTGCGGATATGGGCCATGGCGACGATCTGGTTATCGTTGACGCCAATTATCCTGCACAGGCTTCTGGCGTTCAGGTTATCGATTTGCCGGGCATCAGCGCAACTGACGTTGCAGAGGCTGTTCTGTCGCTTTTGCCGCTTGATGACTTTGTCGATCTGCCTGCGGCTGTCATGGAAGCGCCGAATGATACGCCAGCGATTTTTGGTGAGTTTGAAGCGATCATCGAAAAGGCTGAAGGCCGCAAGATCGCAGTTGAGCCAATTGAACGTTTTGCTTTTTATGATCGTGCAAGCGCTGCTTATGCTGTCATCCGTTCGGGTGAAAAGCGCCTTTATGGTAATATCATTTTCAAGAAGGGCGTTATTCGCTCGTAATTGAAACGGAAAAAGCCCCGCGATGCGGGGCTTTTTTTATTGATGCAGTTTTACTGCTGAGGCTTTGGGTGATGATGTTCCATCTTGCCCTTGCCGCCATGATGCGGACCCTTTGGACCGTGGTGGAGTTTCTTGGCCGCGCGCAGTTCATGACGATCAAGCTGGCCGTCTTCGTTGCGATCAAGCGCTGCGAATTCCTTCTGGCGCTGCTTCTCAATCGCTTCGAGCGTGATTTTGCCATCGCCCTTAACGTCAAGGCGGCGTTCTAAGCGATCTGCTGCACGGCTTACCATGCGCTTAAGGGCAAGCGCTTCGATTTCATCGCGAGACAGAACACCGTCACCATTGGTATCTGCGGCTTTTAGTTCTTCCATGCGGGAGAACTTTTCCAGATCAATTGGTCCGCGCTTGCCTTTGGTTCCATCAGTTTGTGTAATGGAAGTATCCGTCGCCGATTTTCCTGTATTTTCGGTTGCTTTTTCCTGCGCAAAGGCAGCGGTAGAAAGCAATGCTGACGCGATAACTGCAACATACAAGGTCTTCGATTTCATGGTTCTATGACTCCATCACTCTATACAAGGGCGCCATTGATTGGCGTGTGAGTAATGTCGGTCATTTTAGGTGAACCTGATATGAACAAGCCAATTAATAATTGGTAATGTTATGATGCTCGTTTTGCGCGCAATCTTTCTCTGAACATTGAGAAGAGGCCAGCTGCCACAACAATGCTTGCGCCTGTCAGAACGTTCCAGGTTAGCTGTTCGTGGAAGACCAATACGGCAATCAAAGCGCCTACGACCAACTGTAGATATGTCAGCGGCTGCACTTCAACGGCTTCAAGAATGTCGTAAGCGCGAATGAGGCAATAGTGGCTGGCGATGCCTGTTACGCAGAGCGCTGCCATCCATGGCCAATCGTGCAGAGCGATAGACTCGACATGGAATAGGCCGATCATGGTGAGAACAACTGCGCCGCCAATGCCAGTATAGAAAAAGCTGGTCATTGAGGTGTCAGTTTTGCTGACTGCGCGTGTGGCAATCGCATAAAATGCAAAAATGACTGTGGCGGTAATCGGAAACATGAGCGCCCAGTCAAACTGCACATGTGTCGGGTCGATAATCAGTAGGACGCCAAATAAGCCCACGAAAATCGCGACCCAGCGACGCCAGCCGACCTTTTCGCCAAGGAGCGGCACTGAGAGCATTGTGATTAGCAGCGGGGCTGCCTGAAAGATTGACTGCGTCATGGCCATACCGACGCGGCTGAGGCCGTAAACGAGTATAACGATTTCAGCTGCGAGCAGTATTCCGCGAAGAATCTGCAAGACTGGGCGCTTTGTCGAAGCCGCGCGTGCGATTCCCCCTGAACGCGTAGCAACAAGAATCACGAAGGCTGCAAAAACCCAATAACGCACCATCGTAATAAAGATGGGCGAATAGTGTGAGCCGAGATACTTCGAAATACCGTCTTGTGTTGCGAAGATGGTGACGGCGAGAAGTGTGAAGGTGTAGCCAAGGCTTTTGGGGGTCATGTGGCACTCATAGTACCACTGTGCCAGTTTCGCCATTTCTATTTGTAAGGAATCGTTCTTTTCAGCGAACTAAAAGTTAGGCGATAGCGGTTTGGAATTTTTCGAAAGAGTTTTCCCGTTGCCCTTGCCCGGGCATTCGGTAATCAGCGGTAACTCTTTGTAAGAAAGGAGAAAATGGTGGGTGATGTAGGGATCGAACCTACGACCCGCTGATTAAGAGTCAGCTGCTCTACCAACTGAGCTAATCACCCACTCGCTACTCCGAGGCAGCGGCCCCGGTGCAGTGAGCGGTTCTATAAAGGCCACTTTTCTTTGTGTCTAGCCTCCAATTGAAAAAAAACGAAAAAAAGTGGAATGAATTTTAAAAGTCCCGGAAATACTGGGTTTTTCTAAGTTACCAATTGCGCGCATATCGTGCACATCTCTGGTATGCGTCTTTTGATTGCTGATGTGTGGTCGAATTTATGGAATCAAATCATTCATGATTCTGTTTTTGAAACATTTTTTCAGTGTGTGGTTGCAACGAAGCGCCTGAATTTCCATATGCATGAAGCTCAAATCACATGCTTTTGTGTATTGTGATAATGATTGCTTCCGGCTTTTTATGAGCGCGCCGCAAATGTCGCAGTCATGTCATCAATTTTTGATGCTTGTCTGAGATGCTTCGGCATATAAAAGACTTGATAGGCGAATATGATTTTTGCCATTGAGAAGATGCTGCAAGCGTTTGTTACGCGCAGGCAGGCGAGGGGTTCACGCACCGGATTGTCCTCGTTTAAGAAAACCCGAAGCCGCACCCAAGGTTGGGACGCGTTTTCATAATCCGGTTCGCGGCATTTTGAGGACGGAATGGAAAGCATAATCAGCGACCTCGGACAGTTCATCTCCGATCATCGGGCATGGGCCGCTCCTATCGTGGGCGTCATCGCCTTCGGCGAGTCACTCGCTATTATTGGAATGCTTATTCCCGCTACGCCGATCATGCTCGCGATTGGTGGTCTCGTCGGTGCTGGTATCGTTGAGCCATGGCCTATTATCATTGGTGCGGTCATTGGTGCCGTAATCGGTGATATCGTTTCCTATTTGCTTGGCTGGTGGCTTGGTCGCAGCATTATTCACAAATGGCCGCTCAATAAGCATCGTACTGGTATAGCGCGCGCGCGCTTGCTTTTTCGCCGTTATGGTTTTTCCGCGGTATTCCTCGGTCGCTTCTTTGGTCCGGTGCGCTGCACGGTGCCGATGGTTGCAGGCATGATGTCGATGGATCAGAAGCGGTTCCAGACGGCAAACGTTCTTTCTGCTATGGTCTGGGCACCTGTCATGTTCTTGCCGGGCTGGCTCGCGGGTCGTGGAATCGGTATTTTTGCGAAGATGGATGGCGATCACATGTTCTGGGCCGTTGTCGGGGTCACGCTCGTGACGATCGTTGCAACCTTGGTTGGTATGCGCTTTTTCAAGGGCCGTCCGCGTCGTGAGCGTAAGCGCGGCGTTCATGTTTCTCCAGCAGAATAGCATATGGTCTTGCGCGTGAGCCGCGCGTCTGCATAATGCAGCAATCTTAACAACATGGCATTTGAGGGTGAGCAAGCAGCTCCTTTCATGTCTTTTTAAAAGGTTCATCGCGCTTTATGCCCGACGACAGTTCTGACGACCCGTCTTCACGAAGTCCCGCTCCCTTTCAGGGAGCGTCGGACTTAAAAGGCTTTGAGCTTACTCACGCCGTTTGCAGTTTCTTCTCGCCGATCCGTTTTTCTACGGTTCGGGAAGAAAACGCATGCGGCGTTTTTTCTGTTTCCCCTTCTTTTTGATTTTATAGGAGCCGACACATCATGGATTGGTCCATGGACTGGATTGCCGACCCCAATGCCTGGATAGGTCTGGTAACATTGGTGGTGCTGGAGATTGTTCTCGGCATCGACAATCTCGTTTTTATCGCAATTCTCGCCGATAAACTTCCGCCGCATCAGCGTAATCGTGCGCGTATAATTGGTCTCACATTGGCCTTGGTCATGCGCCTTGCGCTTCTGGCATCGATCTCGTGGATCGTGACGCTGCGCGAACCGCTGATTACCGTGATGGAGCTTTCATTCTCCGGTCGCGACCTTATCATGCTGGTCGGTGGTCTCTTCTTGCTCGCCAAGGGTACAATGGAGTTGCATGAGCGCCTTGAAGGTGCCCATGGGCCAAAGAACTCGCGTGTCGTTCATGCAGTTTTCTGGCAGGTCATTGTTCAGATCGTTGTGCTCGATGCGGTGTTCTCGCTCGATAGCGTGATTACAGCTGTCGGCATGGTGCAGCATCTTCCTGTGATGATGATAGCGGTCGTTATCGCTGTGGGCGTTATGATGCTCGCAGCGCGTCCGCTCATGGATTTTGTGAATAAACATCCGACGGTTGTTATTCTCTGCCTTGGCTTCCTGATGATGATCGGCTTCAGTCTGGTCGTTGAAGGCTTTGGCTTCCATATTCCAAAGGGCTATCTCTATGCCGCTATCGGCTTCTCGGTATTGATTGAGGCAGCCAACCAGATGGCGCGTAAGAATCGTGAGAAGCTGGTGACAACCAACGATCTGCGCGAGCGCACCGCGGGAGCCGTCTTGCGGCTCCTCGGTGGTCAGCGCGATGACAATCCGCTCTCCGATACAGTTGATGTGATTGCGCAGCAAACGGCATCCAACGACATCTTCCTGCCGGAAGAAAAAGAGATGATCCGCGGCGTTCTCGATCTTGCAGATCGCCCTGTACGCACCATCATGTCGCCGCGTAATGAGATCGAATGGCTTGATCTGGATGAAGACGAAGCGGAATTGCATCAGGCAATTCGCGAGCTTTCGCATTCGCGGGTCGTCGTGGCCCGCCGTCAGGTCGATGAATTTGTCGGTGTGGCGCTGGTCAAAGACTTGTTGCTCGATATGAGCGACAAGAAGCCGATTGACTGGAATAATGTCGTTAAGCAGCCGCTCGTGGTTCATGAAAATGCGAATGTTTTGCGCGTTATGGAGCAGTTGCGTGTTTCACCGGTACAGCTTGCTGTAGTGATTGATGAGCACGGCTCGTTTGAAGGTGTGGTTACACCGACCGACGTGCTTGAGGCCATCGCGGGCGAATTCCCGGATGAAGACGAAGAGGCATCTGTTGCAGAATCGGATGGGCAGGGTGGTTATCTGGTCGATGGCTTCACCGACATTCGTCGTATGAGCAGCATTCTTCAACGCGATCTTGTGGATGACAGTGATCGTTACACGACACTGGCCGGTTATGTCATTTGGCACCTTGGGCATTTGCCGCTGGGTGGTGAGAGCTTCGTTTCCGACGGGTTCGAGTTTACGATCCATTCGATGAATGGTCGACATGTCGAAAAGGTTCGTATTCGGCCGGTTGACGATTACGAGGTGTAAAACGGAATAATTTTGCGAGCAGCTGCGCGGTTGCTCGCAAAATATTTCATCCTGTTAATTCCTATAGAATAAGTAGGATATTGACTTTCTCGTAGAAGCCTTCAAAATTAACACATCGTTCAATGTTGTGGCGAAAACGCGGCTTTGAAGTGTTGATGCTAACGGGAGGCTGTTATGAACCGCAAATTTTTATTGCTGATTAAAAGCCTGAAAAGTGGCGCACTGGCAGTCATGGCATCTCTGGAACAGCCGTGGCGCGGCATGAAGCTGAATGCTGATGAAATTGCCCGGCGACGCCGTAATCGCGTTGAACGCGGCGAGCAAAATTTTCTCTGGTGCTGGCAGCATCGCGGGTTCTGGTAAGCTCTAACAAGCGGATTAAGTTTCGAAAGCCGGAAGCAAAAGCTTCCGGCTTTCTGGTTTTTATTGCGTGCTTTAAAGGCTATTTAGAAAATTATTCTCCACCGGATTTTGCTGCTAGGTACGGTTTCCAATAATGGTTATGATAGTAGTTTATATATTTAAATCAATGATTTAGATTGATTCTTGTCTATCTCTCTGTAGATTTGTTTCCCAATGAAAGTCGATTTATGGGCGCTTTGCGCAAGCAAAGTGAGAAGGGTGCGATCTATGAAGAAAATTATTCTATATGCGGCGGTGGCTCTTGGTTTGGGTGCCGTCCCTGTGCAGGCTCAGCAGCCGACAGAAATCCTTAACGTTTCCTACGATATTGCGCGTGAGCTTTACGAGCAGGTCAACAAGGCATTCGTCGCTGATTGGAAAGCCAAGAACGGCGAAGATCTTACCGTTAATCAGTCTCACGCCGGTTCTTCCAAGCAGGCTCGTTCCATTCTCGAGGGCTTAGAAGCTGATGTTGTTACCTTCAATCAGGTGACTGACGTTCAGGTTCTGCATGACAAGGGCGATCTGATCCCGGCTGATTGGCAGAAGCGTCTGCCGAACAATTCATCCCCTTATTATTCGTTCCCGGCATTCCTGGTGCGTGAAGGCAATCCAAAGGGTATCAAGAACTGGGACGATCTGGCGCGTGAAGATGTAAAGGTTGTCTTCCCGAACCCTAAGACTTCCGGCAATGCGCGCTATACCTATCTTGCTGCAACTGCCTATGCGAATGAAGCCTTCAAGGGCGATCAGGACAAGGTTCACGAATTCATCGGCAAGATTTTCAAGAACGTCCCTGTGTTTGATACTGGCGGCCGTGGTGCGACAACAACTTTTGCTGAGCGCGGCATCGGCGATGTTCTTGTAACGTTTGAGGCCGAAACCCGTGGAACTGAAAAGGTTCTTGGTGCTGACAAATACGACGTCGTTGTTCCTGAAGTGAGCCTGCTTGCAGAATTCCCGGTGACGGTGGTTGATAAGGTTGTCGACAAGCGTGGATCGCGCAAGATTGCTGAAGCTTATCTCGATTATCTCTATTCCCCTGAAGGTCAGGAAATTCTCGCCCAGAATTTCAACCGCGTCCACGATAAGGATGTCATTGCCAAGCACAAAGACATTTATCCTGACGTACGTCTTGTGACTGTTGAAGATGCTTTTGGCGGCTGGGACAAGGTGCAGAAAGATCACTTCGCCGAAGGTGGCGTGCTTGATAAGCTCTTTACTGCCAAGTAAACAAAACTACCCGGCGGGGGCATTCGATCCCCGCCTTTCTTTTGGAAGAATCCAAAGCGCATTCCGAAAAGTGTGAAACGGTTTTCGGATTAAGATGCGTGTAAAACCAGATAGAGCATTTCAAATGCCTCAAACTATATTGGAAATGCTCTCGTGTCGCTTTTGAGCATGAAACGCAATTCGGTGCTGCCGGGGTTCGGGCTGACCCTCGGCTGCACTTTGCTTTATCTGGCGGTGATTGTTGCCTTGCCGCTTTTGGCGATGATCCTGAAAACTGCAAGCCTCGGCTGGAGCGATTTCTGGAGGATCGTCACTTCAGAACGCGCTTTGGCGACATTTCGCATTACAATCAGTGCGGCAGCGGTGGCCACCGTCTTCAATGGGTTGTTTGGCTTGCTGCTTGCTTGGGTTTTGTCGCGTTATCAGTTTCCGGGCAAGCGATTGATCGATGCGGCTGTTGATCTGCCATTTGCACTGCCGACAGCAATTGCGGGTCTGGCATTGGTCACGCTGTTTGCGCCCAATGGCTGGTTTGGAAGATACCTTGAGCCGATTGGCATCAAGGTTGCCTATGCGCCGATGGGCATCATGGTTGCGATGTTTTTCACGAGTATTCCCTTTGTCATCCGCACCGTGCAACCGGTGCTGGAAGACATGAGTGCTGATGTTGAAGAGGCCGCACGGAGCCTTGGTGCAAAGCCGTGGCAGATTTTTTCGCATATTATCTGGCCGACTATCTTTCCGGCCTTTCTTGCAGGTGCCTCGCTATCTTTTGCACGTAGCCTTGGCGAGTTTGGATCCATTGTTTTCATTTCCGGCAATCTGCCTTTTGAAACAGAAGTGACCTCGCTTTTGGTCTTCATCAGGCTCGATGAATATGATTATCCGGCCGCTGCTGCTTTGGCGTTCGTCATGCTGTTGATGGCTTTCTTCATGCTTCTTGTGACCAATCTTATTCAGGCAAGGCAGCTTCGCTATGCAGAGCGCTAGTGTTCAGGCGCGCAATGCGCCCGGTCCGGTCCGTAACCTGCTGATTGGCCTTGCAGCTGTTCTTTCTGCGATCTGCATTGGCGCGCCGCTGGCAATTATCTTTTCCTATGCCTTCAGCAAGGGTGTCGGTGTTTTTTTCAGTGAAATCCTGAAGCCTGATACCTTGCATGCGGTCTGGCTAACCATCCTGACGGCGATTGTCGTTGTGCCAATCAATATGGCCTTTGGCGTTTGCGTTGCATGGCTTGTCACGAAGTTTCGGTTTCCAGGGCGGAGGCTGCTGATTACCTTTGTCGAAATCCCGTTTTCCGTGTCGCCGATTGTAGCGGGTGTTACCTATCTCTTCTTATATGGCTCACAGGGACTGCTCGGCCCGTTGCTCGAGAGCTACGATATCAAGATCATGTTCACGGTTCCCGCGATCTTCCTCGTGAGCCTGTTTGTGACATCGCCCTTTGTCGCGCGTGAGCTTATTCCGCTGATGGAAGTTCAGGGCAGTGATGAAGAAGAGGCCGCTCTGACGCTTGGAGCCAACGCCTGCCAGACATTTTTCTATGTCACACTGCCCAACATCAAATGGGCGCTGCTTTACGGTGCTGTGCTTTGTAATGCGCGTGTGATGGGTGAGTTCGGAGCTGTATCTGTTGTATCGGGCGCTATTCGCGGTAAAACCAATACACTGCCTTTGCAGGTCGAACTGCTGTTTAATGATTATAACGTAGCAGGGGCATTTGCTGCCGCTTCAACATTGGCGTTGATAGCGCTTGTGACGCTGGTTTTCAAAATCTGGCTTGAGCGCAAACAACATAGCTAGAGCGCATCCCGAAAAATGTTGAGCGGTTTTCGGCGAAGATGCGCTTATGAAAAAATGGAACCGCCCGGCTTATTGAAGCGGGCGGTTCGCGGTCACGCTGCTTGGGAGAGCGTGTGTGTTATTGGTTCTCTTTGAAGAGACGACGCGAGAATTGGGCCTTCTGGCCAATGCGTGAAGCCACTGGCCACATTGATATGTCCTGCATGGCCGACATCGACGAAGCCTGAACCCCAGACATTGGCGATAGCTTCGGCTTTAGCGAAACTCATATATTCGTCATCGCGGCTGGCAACGACAATCGACGGGAATGCCAGTTCGTGACGCGGTAAAGGTGCGAAGCTCGCAAAGCGGCTGTCTCGGCGCGACATGGTTTCAACGTCTGCCGGGGCGACGAGAAGTGCACCCGCAACATGTGCCGCAGCCGGGCGGCTTGCGAGATGAGAAACAAGAATACAACCAAGACTATGGGCAACCAGAACTGCGCCGGGATTTTCGGCGAGTTTGGCTTCAAACGCGTGCATCCAGTCGGATAGCACCGGATAGTGCCAGTCGTCTTGTTCGACGAGCACTGCTGACGGATCGTCATGCAACCATTGGCGCTGCCAGTGGCCTGCTTCCGATCCCTTATAACCGGGGATGATCAATGTCGCAGGCATGCGTTAGTTCCTCTTGGAAAATGCCTTGGGAGGCTGTTTTTGCTCTGCATTGGGAGGTTATGCGAAGCAATTTCCAAGATAAGGGCTATTTCATATCATTTTAAGGAAAATAAATTCAATTAGAGGCGGGAGTGTAAAAAATAATCCCGCCTCTGCAATGCTATTTCTTTTGTTTATCGTTCCAGCGAAGCACGAATTGCGATTTCTCGAAAACGAGAACAACAATGAGCGACATTGCAAATGGAATGAGAAGATAGAGCAGACGGAACACGATCAGAGCAGCTAGAACGTCAGCGGGGTTCATATCTGGTAAGCCAGTGAGGAACACCAGTTCAAGCACACCAAGGCCGCCCGGAGCGTGTGAAATGAGCGCTGCTGAGAATGATACCAGAAAGATGCCAAGGATGATCAGGAAACCAGGATTTCCAGCTTCCGGCAGTGCGAAATAGATGATGCCAGCTGCACCAATAAGCTCCAGCGGAGCGACGATAAGCTGCTGTGTGACCACAGGCAGACGCGGATATTCCAGGCGAAACTTGCCGATCTGCAAAGGGCGAAGCTGGAGCCAGCTTCCGAAAATATAAAGCAGAACAAACGCCAGCATCACCAATGCGATAATGACGGAGATTGTCGGGGTCAGTTCCTCATTGAAGCGCATCAGAATATGCGGCTCCAGTAGCAGAACGACACTCGAAGTGATGATCACTCCGAGAATGAATGTGAAGGAGCAGAAGGCAATCAGGACAGCAATTTCACTACCCGGCATGCCTTGCGAAGAATAGGCGCGGTAACGAACCACAGCACCCGATACGACCGATGCGCCGATATTGTGCGAAAGAGCGTAGGTTGTGAACGAGCAAAGGGCGATGAAGAGCCAGGAAATTTTGCGACGCAGGTGAAGAAGCGCGATGCGATCATATCCGGCAAGCGAGCTATAGGCGAGAAGTGCAGCTGCGGCAGATAGAAGCCAGTGATGCGCGCGAATTGCGTAAAGACTATCCAGAACGTCATCGAGAGAAATACTACGCAGCTCCCGATATAGAAGCCAAACAGATATAGCGACTGCACAAAGGCCAATGATCGGCCAGATATAATCCTTGAACTTCATTAACTGGCCACCGCACGTTCAATTCGCATTAAATTCCCCTTTGTCATCCGCCCCGGACTTTGCGTGTATCGTGGAAACGCTCGTAATCCGTTCTTCCTTATTCATCGCCTTTTCCATTGCTGCGGCGATTTCTGCTTCGCCGAGAATGACAGAGTCTGCACCAAGATCGTGCAGATATTGAGCTTCGGCTTGCGAACAGGCACGCACAACAATGCGCACATCTGGATTCGCCTGCCTTGCAAGACTTGTGATGCGTCCTGCCTCAAAAGCATTCGGAATTGCAATCACAACATTTTGGGCAAAAGATGGATTCGCCGTATCCCATATTTCAGCATCCGAGCCATTGCCCGCAATAGCTTCAATGCCGATTTCTTTCAATCTGAAATAAATCTTTGGCGAATCTTCGACAACGAGGAAAGGAATATGATTTTCCTGAAGATTTGCCGCCACGCGACGGCCAATCTGACCATATCCGACAATCACCGTATGATCCCTGAGCTTGCTCTGAGGAAGTCGTGCAGGTTCAGAAATACTGATGTCAGCGTCCGCGCTACCGATATCGGACGGTTGAACGCCGAGGCGCGTTTCGATCCATGGTCGCAGACGCTCTGCGACAATGAACATCACTGGATTGAGAAAGATCGACAGGATAGCGCCTGCAAGGATTAGGTCGCGCCCCTCTGGTGGCAGAAGATTAAGCCCAACGCCGAGCCCTGCAAGAATGAACGAAAATTCGCCGATCTGCGCTAAGCTTGCGGAAATAGTGAGCGCTGTCCCAACAGGACGTTTGAATGCGCGAACGATAAAGAATGCGGCAACCGACTTGCCCACGAGAATAATGGCAAGCGTTGCAATGAGGGGCAGGGGATCACGGATGAGGCTCATCGGATCAAACAACATGCCCACGGAAATGAAGAAGAGGACTGCGAAAGCATCACGTAGCGGCAGAGATTCTTCAGCTGCGCGATGGCTGAGTTCCGATTCACTCATCACCATGCCAGCGAAGAACGCACCGAGCGCGAAGGAGACGCCAAACAAATGCGCCGCACCAAAGGCTACCCCAAGCGCAATTGCTAAAACGCCTAAGCGGAACAATTCGCGCGAGCCGGTTTGAACGATGACGTTCAAAAGCCATGGGATCACTTTGCGTCCCACAACCAGCATGAGCGCTATGAAGACAACGACTTTGGCAATCGTCAGTAGAATGATGCCGCCAATGCCAAGGCCCAGCCATTGAGCGATGGGGTCGCTTGTCGCGGCATGGCCAGCTTCGCTGCCAATGCTGGCAAGGGCTGGAAGAAGTACCAGCGCCATGACCATGGCGAGATCTTCCACAATCAGCCAGCCGATCGCAATACGACCGCGCTCCGTATCAATGAGGCGCATATCCTGCATTGCACGCAGGAGTACGACGGTACTTGCCGTTGAAAGAGCGAGACCGAAAACCAAACCGGCTTTTACATCCCAGCCGAGCGCTAAGCCAAGCGCTGTGCCGAGTGCTGCAGCTGTCGCAATCTGCGCCAGTGCGCCGGGAACGGCGATAGCTTTAACGGAGAGAAGGTCTTTGAGAGAGAAGTGCAGGCCGACGCCGAACATCAGCAGAATAACGCCGATTTCGGCTAGCTGAAGGATCAAGTCCTGATCGGCAACGAAGCCCGGTGTGTGCGGGCCAGCAATGACACCTGCGAGAAGATAGCCAACGAGGGGAGAGATTTTTAGTCGGGTGGCGATAGTGCCGAAGATGAATGCAAGACACAGACCAATGACGATTGTCGCAATCAGAGGCGTGTCATGGGGCATAGCGGGGCCTTCCCGATTTCAGTCATGCGAACATTTATGGAAGAAGCCGGGCATGGCGAAAACCATGCCCGGCAATGAGCTTACTTCTGTGTTGTCGTACCGTTTTCAAGAACAGCCTGATGCGCTTCCTGACGGTGTTGCCACCAGTTTCCAAGCAGAAGCAGGATCGGTGCTGCAATGAAGATCGACGAGGTTGTTGCGATAAAGATACCGAACAGCATTGGCACGGCAAAGTTATGAACCGCACTTCCGCCCCAGATTGCCATTGGCAGCAAGCAGAGGAACGTCGTCACAGAGGTATAGATACAGCGGATGAGCACCTGATTGATACTCATGTCCACGATCTCACGCAGCGGCTTTGATTTATAAAGGCGCATGTTTTCACGCATGCGATCATAAACCACGACCTTATCGTTTACCGAGTAACCGATAGCGGTCAGAAGCGCTGCAATGGCCGTCAGGTTGAAGTCGAGCTGTAGCAGCGCGAAGAAGCCAACCATCTTGGTTGTATCGAGAATGAGCGTGATGATCGCGCCAACCGCGAAGAACCACTCAAATCGCCACCAAAGATAGATGAGCATTCCGAGCGCTGAAAGCACGACCGCAATGAAGCCAGAGCGAGCGAGTTCGCCAGAGACTTTTGGTCCTACAACTTCAACGCGTTCGATCTTTGCGCCAGCGTCGATTGCGGCAATCGTTTCACGCATCTTGTTGACGGCAACCGTCTGCGCTTCTTCGCCGCCATCCTGACGCTGAATGCGGATCAGAACATCGTTCGGGCTACCAGCTGATTGAAGGGCAACTTCACCAAGACCAAGTTCGCTGAGCTTTTCACGCAATTGCGCGAGATCGGCTGGTTTTGATGTGCTGATTTCAGCCTGAATACCGCCCTTGAAGTCGATGCCGTAATTGAGGCCCGGCTTGAAGAACAGACCAATCGAAGCAAGCGACAACACGATGGACACGGCAATACCGACAAAGCGTGCATTCATGAAGCGGAAAGTTGGATTTTCCGGAGCAATCTTCATCAGTGGCTTGATATCAAGCACCTTGAGCTTGCGCTTGCGAACATACCAGGCCATCGCCATACGCACGAGCGTAACGTCAGTAAACATCGAAATGACGATACCGAGCATCATTGCAACAGCAAAGCCGCGTACCGGGCCTGTGCCGAACATGAACAGCAGCAAGGTCGAGATTAGCGAGGTGACGTTCGAGTCAACAATCGTTGCAAAGGCTGCATGGAAGCCCTTATCGAGCGCAGCCATAGCGCCGAGGCCTTTGCGCGTTTCTTCTCGAATACGTTCGTTGATCAGAATATTCGCGTCAACCGCGATACCGATACCCAGAATAATACCCGCAATACCCGGCAATGTCAGCGTTGCGCCAATAAGGCTCAATGCTGCGAAGGTGAGCAGCGTGTGAAGCAAAAGCGCGACGTTGGCGATCAGACCCCAGACGCCGTAAAGCAGCTGAATGAATACCGCGACAAGAATAAAGCCCGCGATACCCGTAACCAGACCCATCTTGATGGCATCGCCACCAAGGTCAGGACCGACGGTGCGTTCTTCGATTACGGTCAGCGGAGCAGGCAATGCGCCGGCGCGAAGCAGTGCAGAAAGAACAACACTGTCCTGAACCGTGAAGCTGCCGGTGATCTGACCGGAGCCGCCCGTGATCGGTTCATTGATACGTGGAGCGGTCAGAACTTTGCCGTCGAGGACGATGGCGAAGGGACGGCCAGTATTTTTGGTTGTAATATCTGCGAACTGACGCGCGCCAAGGCTATCGAAGCGGAACGAAACGATTGGCTCATTGGTGCGCTGATCAAATCCCGCACGGGCATCGGTCAGGCGTTCGCCTGAAAGAGCGATCTGATCTTCAACCGGATATTTGATGTTTGGATCTTTAGAATCCGGCAAGATGCTGATGCCCGGAGGTGGTGCGTCATTTGGATTGGCATCAGCTACCATGTGGAAGCTCATCTTCGCGGTACTGCCAAGAAGCTGGCGAAGATGTGCTGGGTCTTGAAGACCTGGAAGCTGAACAACAATGCGGTCAGAGCCAACACGCTGGATTGATGGTTCGGCAACACCGACCTGATCTACACGCTGACGGATGATTTCAAGGCTCTGCTGGAGAGCTGCATCGAGGCGGTATGTAAAGCCAGCCTGTGTCAGTGTCAGACGAATCTGATTGTCGCTGCTGGTTACATCAATGTCGTTGATCGCGGTGCCGAAGCCAGTCGTGTTAACCTGAGAGATCAGAGTCTTAAGCGCTGTATCGGCTTTCGCGCGCTGATCGGCATCCGGGATCGTCACGATGACGGAATCGCCAACTGCACGGATCGACTGTGGCTGAATGCGTTCAGCACGCAGCTTCCCACGCGCATCATCAAGCAGTGCGCGCATGCGGTCACTTTTGAGGCTTGCTGCATCCACCTCGAGAACGAGGTAGGAGCCGCCACTCAGATCAAGACCGAGTGTAACCTGTCGTTTTGGGAACCACGACGGCATCGCCTCGAGGTGCTGCTTTGTAAAGAAATTGGGCAAGGCAATAATGACACCGATCAAAACGATCAGTCCATAGAGCACAGCGACCCATTTAGAAGTACGCATGAGTTGAAATTCCGGATATTGAGTGCTTATAAGTTTGCAATAAAAACAAAGGCTTATGGCACATTTTTTCGTAATTGATTCAAGGTTAGCCGAAGCCACCTTCAAAAGAAGGATTTACACCATCGCTGGTGGTGCGCGAGCAGAAGCATAGCTGCTTTGCGAAAGCCTCAAAAAATGAGGGCTTGTCGCTGCTTCGACAGGTTGCCCGTCATAAAGGACAATCTCGCTGGAGAATGTTGCGATTCCGTCGCCATTTCCGTGAGGATAAGCTGCCTTGATTTTTGCTGCTATCGCATCTGTCAGGACAGCACGCATCGGCTGGGTTGCCGGTGTGGATTGCTGGCGTGGGGGAAGTGCAGGTGCGCTATCTATCTGCTGCGCAGCCATTTTTCCGGGAAGTGCACGGCTCGTTTCGCCGCCAAGAGCAGAAAGGTCTATTGCGAACAGAAAGGCGGCAAACGACAGAACGCACGTCACAACCAGCATGAAACCATGCTGATAATAACGATCAGTGCGCTGATCTGCGTTGTTCATGCCTTTAAACAAAACGCCCGAACTTTCTTCGACAGTCTTTCCGTAGAAATAAGCCAGTTTAAGAATGATTTTGCTTGTCGCTAAACCGTTCTGTTTATTCGATTTTATGCATTGCCCGATTCAAAAACATCGTATTCTTACCGAGGCTTAGCGATGACACCTACAGCATCGATTCAAAAAAGGGAATCGTTTTCTGTATGGGGTACTGGTGATGTCTTGAAATCACTGAATAAAATCAAAAGCCCATTTTGGTATCGAGCTTGCCATAGTATTGCTTCTGTTATCATGCGCTTTATGTTCAAAAGCAGATCGAGAAACCGGCAGAGTTGAAATTGACATATTTATCGACGTTCCGCGCAGTTGCATTCGCAATGACAACTTTGGCTTTTTCGCTGTGCGCGATTGGGCAATCAAATGCGCAAGATCCCAAGGCGTCGAAGCCGCAGGCTCCTGTAGCCGCTGAACAGTCGGTGCCGGAAGAAAAAGCTGTTGTTGAAAATAGCGCACCCGTCTCCGGCGTCGTGCAACAGCAGAAGCCGGTTATCAACGATCTTAAGCAGCAGACGAAAACGATCAGTGACCAGTTACAGAAATCTGTCACGAACGACGAATCTCTGGCGAATTTCAAGTTGCAGCTCGATGGTCTTTCCAAAAAGCTACTCGATGCTGGTGTCGCCTTTCGTCCGCGACTGACGGAAATCAATACGCGGCTCGAACAGTTGGGCGCAGCGCCTTCTGGTGATCAGGCAGCGGAACCGACAATCGTTGCCGAAGAGCGTGCGAGGTTAGTCGCTGAGAAAGCCGAGATTAATGCGGTTATCGGTGAAACTGAAGACGCTTCACTTGCTGTCAATCAGATGTCGGCAAAAATCGGCAATATGCGCCGTGATCTGTTCGCACAGACATTGTCGCAACGTGTGAACCTTGATCTCACGCTTGGTTCAGAAGTAACAGCCGCCGCTGGAAATCAGATGGTTTCCCTGTGGAGCATCGTGAAATCATGGTGGCGCTTTGTTTCTACCTTTAAGCTCAACTCATTTCTGGCTGCGGCTTTCTTTGCCGTTATTGCTGCTTTGGTTATTCAGCTTGGTGCACGACGGGTTCTGGGATCGCTTTACGAGCGTGATATAACGAACGAAGCGCCTTCTTATCTCAGCCGCTTGTCGGTCGCCTTCTGGTCAACGGCGATTCCTTCGGGTGCTGTTGCTGTTTTCTTGGCTACAACTTACTTCTGTCTCGATTACTTCAATGTGCTCAGACCCGACATTGGGACGCTGCTGCAATCGCTGTTTATCGTTCTCGGCATTGTCTTCTTTATCAGCCGGTTAGCATTTGCTTGTATCAGCCCTTACACTCCCGCTTGGCGGTTGGTGCCTATAGCACCGCGTCCGGGCAGGGCATTGGTTTGGCTCATAACTGGTATGGCACTGATTAACGGGCTGGATTCGTTTTTCAGCAAGGTTAATCAGGTTTTGTCGTCGCCATTGTCTTTGACGATGGCCAAAAGCTTGTTGTCGACGGTTGTAATCGGCGTGCTCATCCTCATCATAGCGCTGGTAAAACCAATCGAGAGAAACGTTGGAGAAGCTATTCGCCCTTGGCCAAAAGCGTTCCGTGTATTTCTGATTCTGCTTGGCCTTATTCCGATTGTTACAGCCTGCTTCGGCTTTATTGGTCTTGCGCGCTTTATGGCGCAGCAGATCGTTGTCACTGGCGCATTTCTCGTGACGATGTATCTCGGCTTTTTGACGGGACGTGCGATTTCTGAAGAACAGGCCTTTGCGTCCAGCCCAATTGGGCGGGTAATGCGTGACCGCTTCCATTTCGATGAAGCGAAACTGGACCAGCTGGGACTTGTTGTCGGCATTCTTATCAATCTTGCGGTTGCCCTGGTCGGCATACCGCTGGTGTTGATGCAGTTCGGCTTCCAATGGGTCGAACTCAAAAACACGTTCTATCATTTGATGACAGGCTTCCAGGTTGGCAGCATTTCCATATCGCTGATGGGAATTCTGACCGGCGTGGGCCTGTTTATCATCGTCTATCTGATGACGCATTGGTTCCAAAACTGGCTTGATAGCAAGGTTCTTGCGCGCGGTCGCGTCGATTCAGGTGTTCGCAATTCTATCCGCACTGTTATCGGCTATGTTGGGCTGGTGCTTGCCGGGCTGGTTGCGGTATCCGCCGCTGGCTTCAATCTATCCAGTCTGGCGCTGATCGCTGGTGGCCTGTCGCTTGGTATCGGTTTTGGTCTTCAGAATATCGTTCAGAACTTTGTTTCTGGTCTTATTTTGCTGGCAGAACGCCCGTTCAAAGTCGGTGACTGGGTGGAAGCTGGAACGGTCAGCGGCATTGTTAAAAAGATCAGTGTTCGCGCGACTGAGGTTGAAACTTTCCAAAAACAATCGATTGTCGTTCCGAACTCGACGCTGATTAACGGCAATGTCGGTAACTGGACGTTGCGGAATAAGCTGGGCCGTATCGATATCAATGTGCAGGCCGCTTATACGGATGAGCCGCGCCGTGTTCACGGCCTGCTGTTAGAAATCATTCGTGGTCATCCATCGATTTTGAAAAATCCTGAGCCATTCGTGGCACTACAAAGCATGACGGATTCATTACTGGTTTTCGATGCCTATGCGCATGTCGCAGATATTACATCGACGGGTGGTATCAAGAATGAGCTGCGCTTCCAGATTGTTGAACGGTTCCATGCTGAAGGGATCCAATTGGCCTCGTCTTCGACGGATTTGGTGCTTGGCGTGCCTGAAATCGAAAAGCTGTCAGACTTGATGAATAGGGAAGTTCCACGCGCTGCAAAGCCGCGTAAGGAAAAGCCTGTGGAAGCTGACAAACCAGAACATGATGACAAGGTATGAACGGCCTGTTCAGTTGCGGTTCAGTTTTGAAGTCTTATAAGTAATAAAGAATGAGAGCAGGGGACTGCTTAAACGAGTGGGGCCGGTTTTCGGCTTGTAGCGGGAGCGGCGGAAACGCCGAAAAAGATATGAATAAAGTTCAGGTCCATTTTGCTGGCAAAGTCGTACTCGGCGCAGTGCTTGCACTCTCTTTTTCTGTGCCAAGCCTCTATGCTGCCAGTGTTTCCAATAACGATGCAGCTGAACAGACAATCGTTGTGACCGAAGGCGCATCAAAACGCGAGATGCTGATTGCTGCGGGTGAGACCGTCGAATTCTGTGATGGTGGTTGCTTCGTGACGTTTCCGAATGGTGATCGTGAAGCGCTGAAAGGCGATGAAAAGATTGTCATTTCCGGCGGCAAGGCATCTTTTCAATAGTCACAGATTTTAAATGAAGAAAGCCGGGGTTATGCCCCGGCTTTCTTTTTGCACATATCGTTATCGGAAAACCGGTTCCCACTTTTCCGCGACATGCTTCAGCTCCGTGGTTTAAGATTTTCCGGGTCGTAAAGTGGTTTATAGCCAATGGATACGACTTCGACCGGATAGGTCTCGCCAAAGTATTCCACATTCAGCTTGCGGCCCTCCTGACAATAAGACCATGGCAGATAGGCAAGTGCGATATTCTTGCCGATGGTTGGACCATAGGCAATGGACGACGTGAATGATCTGCGTCCGAGTTCATCAACGAGTGTTTCGCCTGTTTCTGGATCGAGCACCGGCAAAATGCCGACCGGATAGCGAGCAACACCTTTTGAATCGATATTTTCGCTCATGACCAGAGTGCAAAGCATTGCTGGCTGATGGTCACGGGCTTTATATTCGAGGTGCTTTGCCTTACCGCAGAAGTCAGCTTCTTTCACCTTCGGGCGAGCGAGATCAGCTTCCAGCAGGTTATATTCGGTGAGCAGATCAGCATTTTGAAGGCGCAGACTCTTTTCCATGCGGCGTGTATTGGCGTAGGTTTCGACGCCAACGGCAATAGCACCCGTTGAGCGCAGCGCATCCCAGACGGCAAGCCCGTCTTCATATTTCATGTGCAATTCCCAGCCCTGTTCGCCGACATAGGAAATACGGAAGGCGGTTACGTCTTTGCCTGCAACGCGGATTGGCTTGATCGCTGCAAAAGCGAAGTTTTCGGCATCAAGACCATCCGGGTCTTCGACAACCTTTTTGAGATTGGCGCGGGCATTCGGTCCCCAAATGCCGATGGTTACATATTTCTCCGTCACATCGGTGATGGTAACGTCAAAGCCTTTATCTTCGGCCACACGGCGCATGTAATGGAAATCACGCGGACCGGCATCTGCACCGTTGATCATAAGAATGCGGTCGGCCATGCGGATTGCTGTGAAATCTGCACGTACCATGCCTTCATTGTCGAGAAAGTGCGTGTAAATGCCTTTGCCTATATTCGCATCGCCGCCGATTTTGGCGGCACAAAGCCACTCCATTAGCGCGACATGATCCGGGCCTTCAATGTCATACATGGCGAAATGCGAGAGATTGATAATGCCGCAATCTTCGCTCAATGCGAGATGCTCGGCATTGGAAACGCGCCAGAAATGGCGGTTATCCCATTCGTTCTCGCGGACCGGAATGCGGTCGCCATATTTTTCCAGCAGATGCTCATTGGCCGCATAGCCATGCGCACGCTCCCAGCCGCCCAGCTCCATGAAGTAGCCGCCGAGTTCTTTTTCACGCTCATAGAAAGGCGAGCGGCGAATATTGCGGCCTTTGGAGAATGGCTCACGCGGATGCACTGCTGGATTATAGACCTTCATGGCCGTTTCGGTGCAGCGATCCCAGATGAACTGCTCCGTCATCTGATGCGGATAGAAGCGCGAATAGTCGATAGCGTGATGATCAATTGATGTCCGCCCATCGGTCATCCAGTCCGCAATGAGCTTACCCATGCCGGGGCCGTCCTTGACCCATATTGCAACCGCATACCAGAGGCCGCGCACCTTTTGGCTTTCGCCCATCGAAGGGCCGCCATCGGTTGTCACCTGCAGAAAGCCGTTGAAGGAATGGCTTTCATTATAGCCAAGTTCACCCAAGATAGGGGTCAATTCAATGGCGCGTTCGAGCGGTTCGAGCACCTGTTCCATATCGAGATCGCGCTGCGAGGGCGACAGGCGTGCTTCATGCTTTTCAAGCAGATCGCGAGGGTGGCACAGGCGCGGATTGGTTTCCTCGTAATAGCCCCATTCGATCTGGCCGCCTTCGGCAGTCTTCGGGTCGCCTGTATCACGCATATAGGCAGAGTTGCCCTGATCGCGCAGAAGTGGCCAGCCGATTTCTTTGCCGGTGCCAGCAAATTCATTATAGGGACCGAAGAAGGTAAGCGGATGGTCGATCGGCATCACGGGCAGGTCTTCGCCAACCATTTCTGCAATCAGACGTCCCCAAAGTCCGGCACAAATAACAACATAATCGGCTTCAATTGTACCGCGATGGGTGACAACACCCTTGATGCGGCCGTTCTCGATAACAAGCGACTGAGCGGGTGTATTCGCAAAGCTTTGCAGCTTGCCAGCGGCTTCGGCTTGGTCGATCAGCTTGCCTGCGACGGTTTGCGAACGTGGAATAACGAGACCAGCATCCGGATCCCAAAGACCACCCTGAACAAGGCTTTCTTCAATAAGTGGGAACTTCTCTTTGACTTCGGAAGGCTCCATTAGGCGGGCACGTGTGCCGAAAGCTTTGCCGGATGCAACCTTGCGCTTTAGTTCTTCCATACGGGAATCGTCGTCGACGCGGGCAACTTCGATGCCGCCAACGCGCGCGTAATGCCCCATCTTTTCATAGAAATCGATGGAGTAAAGCGTGGTCCAACACGATAGGAAATCGTGACTGGTCGCATAGCAGAAATCGGAAGCGTGGGCTGTGGAGCCAATATCGGTCGGGATGCCGGACTTATCAATGCCGACAATGTCGTCCCAACCGCGCTCAATCAGGTGGTGGACGACCGATGCACCGACGATGCCGCCAAGTCCGACAATGACGACTTTTGCCTTCTTAGGAAACTCTGCCATTTTATGCGATCCCATTTATAATTTGATGGAATCATAGTGATTGGTGTGAGCCAACAATAGTCATTCTACGACATAATCAGAGCGTCCGGCGACCGAAGTTAAATGTGTATTTGATTGAGCCGAAATGTTGATTTTCATATGCGTGCGATATTGAGATTTTGATTCATGGTGCGTGGCTATCACACTGATTTAAAATAAGAAGCCACGCTTTGTAGCATGGCTTTTGATGTAATCAGGCTGCTATCAGCATTTTGCGATCTGCTCGTTCCTGTTGGGGTGAACGACCATAAAGTTCGCGATAACACTTGGAAAAATGCGACGCGGAAACAAAGCCACATGCAACGGCGACTTCCACCACCGGCATAGAGGATTGCAACAGAAGATGTCGCGCCCGATCAAGGCGGATTTCAAGATAATATCTCGCTGGTGAGCGGCCCATTTCCTGCCGGAAGAGCCGTTCGACCTGACGGCGCGACAGGCCAATGCTATGTGCCACATCAATGAGAGTTTCTGGCTCGGAAAGATTGGCTTCCATCATTTCGATTATGGTCAGAATTTTTGAGTTCTGAATGCCAAGCCGCGCCCGCAGTGGCAGGCGCTGACGATCATGCGGATTGCGAACGCGGTCGGTTAGTGCTTGTTCGCAGATACGGTTGACCAGATTGTCATCGAAGTCATCACCAATCAGTTTCAGCATCATATCGAGCGCTGCTGTACCGCCAGCGCAGGTGTAAATATTGCCGTCCACCTCAAAGAGATCAGCATAGACTTCCGCTTTTGGAAAAGCTTCGGAAAACCCCGGCAAGTTTTCCCAGTGGATTGCGCAGCGTTTGCCGGAGAGAAGTCCGGCGGCTGCTAGAATATGCGCGCCGGTGCAGAGGCCACCTACTGCCACCCCACGGTTATATTCCTCACGCAGCCAGGCAAAGACAGACTTGTTGCGGAACTCTTCGACATAAACGCCAGAGCAAACGAACACCATGGATGGACGTTGCTCGCGTTGAAGGAAACGACGTTCGTCTTCCAGCGAAGCATTGACGGCGCATTCCACGCCGTTCGATGCTTTGACTGGCTTGCCATCGGTCGAGGTGAGCCGCCAGCGATAGGCTTCATAGCCCAGCATTCGATTGGCAATGCGCAACGGTTCAATCGCTGTCGCAAATGCGATCATCGAAAAGTCCGGCACCAGAAAAAAAACAATAGATCGCTTAATCGATGAAGCTTCAATCATAGCCTGACCGTTCCCATTCTCAAAAGCCTTGTTGCGGTTCCCGACGCAATTCAGACCTTGTGCCTCCGTCATGACACCGGAATTTTCACCGGTCTTGTCATCCGGTCGTTTTTTGACCGGTCATCCTGTTGCTACAGCCTTGTTTTATAGGGGGTGGCTATGGCGCAAACAGGACAGGCATATTGAGACATAGAACGCTCAGATTGAATAGTGCGGCTAAATGCCTGCCGTAAATTGGTTTCTCCGTGTCGCTAAATTGAAGGCATGGAATATCCTGCCCTCAATTTGCAATATTACTTAAGTGTTCCGGTTTTTCAGGGTTTGAGCGGGTAGTCGATCATCGACGCATGGCCAGCCGATATCGTGCAGAATGTGCTCGGGCAAGGCCTCCAATGCCCTACGACTTTTTTTGATGCGTCGCTGGTATTTCCAGTTGGAATAAAATCCGCTGAATGTTGCTACGTTCGCCTTGAGCCAGCTTGGGATCAAAGACGAGCGTGACCCACATTCGTTTTGCAGTGCTTCACATTGAATGCTCATTTTCGTTCTCCAGACAAAATTGAGATCATGTGTTTGGGAGTGGCTTGATCTCTATGCCCAAAGCTTGCGACCATCTTGACGTTCAATCAAACGAAATATACAAAGCCATAAGATCAGAAAAATTGAACTAGCGAAAGCTATGGAGTTCATCATGACAGCGCCGGTTCAGCATCCAATGCCAATGCTCGATATTGATGTATTGCGCACATTCGCGGCTATCGCAGACACTGGCAGTTTTTCTGCCGCGGCCAATGTCGTGTTTCGCACGCCCTCTGCCGTCTCAATGCAAATTAAGAAGCTTGAAGAGCAAATAGGCGTTGTGGTGTTTGATCGTGACGCGCGGTCGGTGACATTGACGAGCGATGGTGAGATGCTTCTCGGCTATGCGCGGCGGTTGCTTGCCCTTAACCGCGAAGCTGTTGCGAAGTTTCTGGCGCCCACTATCACTGGCGTTGTTCGTTTGGGGTCGCCCGACGATATTGGCGAATGTGTTCTGCCGCTGGTGTTGAAGCGATTTGCCGAGACACATCCCGGCGTTACAGTCGATGTGGTGATAGATCAAAGTTCCAATCTTCGTAAGCGTTTAGACGAGCGGCGTCTGGACGTTACGCTCGTTAACCTTTCCCATACCGTACCGAGCAAGGGCGACATCGAAGTTCTGCTTGATGAGGAACTCGTTTGGGCGGGTGCGAAATGTGGAACGGCTTATCGGCGTGACCCGCTGCCACTCTCAATATGGGAAGAAGGCTGTGCATGGCGCGGCAATGCGCTGGAAGCACTCGAGAGTTCGGGGCGGCAGTATCGCATCGCCTATATGAGTTCGCACTCAACAGGTCAGCGTGCAGCAATCCAAGCGGATCTCGCGATTGCACCTTTTGGTAAGACCTTGCTTGGTGAAGGCATTGTCGCACTTGGTCCTGAGCATGGACTACCGGAATTGGGACGCTATCAGCTCGGAATGATTATTCGGCCCGATGCGCGGCAACATATTCAGGTTGTGGCGGATCATCTGCGCAATGTCTTTGAATCCTATCGCCGCAGTGGTCGCTTTGAAACGCTGCGTTCGGGTTGGGGTAGCGTTGCAGTTGCGTGCGGTTGATCTGCGCTCTTGTCGAGAATAAATCCTGCACTAAATGGCTAAAATGACAGCTGTAAGAACAGCTTCACCACCAGGATTCCGGGCAGGGCGGGCCGGTCGTTCGGGAGGTTTATTTGTTAGACTGTGACCTCAGTGGAGAGACCCTATGAAGCTATCTCGTATCGTTCCTGTTGCTATTGTCCTTTGCGCTTTCACGTTAGCTTCCTGTGCCAACACGGTTCGCGGTGTGGGGCGCGACGTAAAAGGCACTGCGCATGCTGTTCAAGAAACGGTTGAGTGAATCAAAAAGGTCCGGGTTTTCCCGGACCTTTTTTTATTTCTGCAAAAAATAGCTGACTGTCAGATGTTTGTCTCGGCGTGTTCGATAAACGACAGTTGTCGTGTTTACGCCGTTCTCTGGTATTGTGATTTTTGCTTGATTCATGAGGTTCGTTACGCGCTCATTTGGTGATGCACCCCCGAACCACATTATAAGCGCAGGCCTTTCAGCATTAAACGCTCCATTTGGTGTTTCCGGATGGATCACTTGAATGGACGGTTCAAAAATTCTGAAATTTCCGGCGATTTGCGCATTGTCGGTCAGGATTGTTTTGAAATCTCCGTCTTGACGCATTTCCTGATAAAGACTCTGGTAATCCAGCTGACCATATGGCGGATTGCCCGACCCATAGATGAGATAATACGCAAGTACCGGCGGTACGATCAGTGCGAAGACAATACTAACGGCTGAAAATTGTAATAGTGCGCGTGAGTGGCGACGGTATTCTGAAAATAGGCAGGCTATCACTGCTGGTGTGAGAAAAAGTACGGGTTGCAGCCAGCGATCTTTGATGTTGCTGACACCGGCTACTATCACTCCAAACAATACGATAATAATTCCCACAACGAGAATACGCCGCATGAATGTCTCACCCGCCGTAATCGGTTGGTTTGGTGACGTGCGTTTGGCAGAATGAATAAGTGATATGATGAAAGCTATACCGATCACCAGAACGGAAAAAAGAAATGTAGCTTCAATGAAGCTACCGACGCCGTGCAGTCGATCAAAAAATAAGTTACCGGTTGCACCAATCTGAAGCTTTTCTGAACGTGCAACAACACTTGCTTTATGCGCGATCATCCAATTAGCGGTTGGAGCAAAGCAGATAGCAAATGCACCCACCGTCAAAAAAGTTATCTTTGATAGTAGTACTTTTCTGTATTCTGCTACTGAAAGCCCGGTAACAATCAGCATTATTATAAATATAGATGCGTTAAATTTACCCAGTACAGCGGCAGCCATTGCAATGCCGAGGGCAACTGCGGCTAACATGCTTTTATCTCGCATGTACCAGGCGAAGGTGAGAAAAGCCCAGCCGCATCCTGCTGTCCCGGCAATAGAATGTGTTAGTGCTCTCTGAGATTCCCAGCCTATTTGCGGAACGAGAAATAGTCCCAGCATTGATGCCGAAGCGACAATTCGCGAGAAGCCTAAAAGTCGCATTGCGCCAAATACGCTTAAAAATAAGCTGGCGAGCATACTAAACTTGACGATTTGAAGCGTCAGCATTGATGTGCCCAGAACGGACGCGGCAATATTCGTTATCCAGGTATAGAGAGGCGGCTGTGAGCCGCCATACCCCCAATCGAGATAGCCTATATTTGCGAGTTGCTCTGCATCGTCCAAGCCTGCGCCGTTAGAGACGAATGTCACAAGGATAGCCTGAAAGGCAAAATAGCAAAGTACGAAGACAACCGCCATTGGGAAGCCAAAGAAGGATTTATCTGCGCTTTCCGCAGTTGTCGCTTTCAGGGTGGTCAAATTACTATTCCAAGATTTGATCGTACTCAAAAAAATACGATGCTTAATTCGCTTTTAACTGGCGCGTTCGTTTATTTCGCTCGGCGAAACGCTGCTCCAATAAAATATCTGTCACAGGATTATGGCTTGATTTCAATCTTATAACTAAAAACTGAAAGTATCATCACGGATAATTTATAAGCGGGAAAAAATAGCAAAAAACCGCGCTGCCTCGTCAGGTGCACGGTCTTGCCAAATACGCATGGCGCTTCCACCAAACAATACACAGGTGGAAGAGACTGAAGCTCCGGTACGCAGTACCAAATCCGGAGCCAGAGAAGAACTCAATCGTCTCTGGCCCCTTTTTAGCGCAACATCGTTACCGGACAGTTATCAGATACTTAAGCAAATCTAAACAACGGCAGTTTTTTGCTTTTTATAGAAGAATTTATCGAGTTTAGGCTTTTGCTGAACGTAAAAAATTGATGATGCCGGAAAAATCGTCTCCGCCGTGCCCTTCATTGTCAAAGCGCTTGTAAAGTTCTTCCGCATGAGCGCCCAGGGGGGTGGCCGCGCCTGCGCTTTTTGCAGCTTCTTGTGAAAGCTTGAGGTCTTTGAGCATGAGTGCTGCTGCAAATCCTGGCGTATAATCACGGTTTGCCGGGGATGTTGGCACTGGGCCGGGCACCGGGCAATAGGTGGTCAGCGACCAGCACTGACCTGATGAAGTTGAGGCCACATCAAATAGAGCCTGATGTGATAGGCCGAGTTTTTCTGCCAGCACAAAAGCTTCGCTGACGCCAATCATCGAAATGCCGAGAATCATATTGTTGCAGATTTTCGCAGCCTGTCCTGCACCATCGCCACCGCAATGCACAATCTTACCAGCCATTGGCTGAAGCAGCGGTTCAGCCTTGGCGAAAGCATTGTCGCTGCCACCTGCCATGAAAGTGAGGGTGCCAGCTGTTGCACCACCTGTGCCGCCTGAGACTGGCGCATCGACGGAGAGTTGCCCATGACTGGCTGCGATCTCGTGCGCTTTGCGTGCAGAATCCACATCAATGGTTGAGCTATCAATGAAAAGTGAGTCTTTACGAGCCTTAGGAGCGATGTCTTCATAAACAGAAAGAACATGTTTGCCCGCAGGCAACATGGTAATGATCGCATCGACATTGCTTGCTGCCTCTGCAGCGCTTGCCGCGATCTCAAGCCCATTGGCTTTAGCTTCTTCCAAATGAGCGGGCAGCAAATCAAAGCCTATGACTTTGTGCCCGGCCTTTACCAGATTGGCGGCCATCGGTCCGCCCATATTGCCGAGGCCGATAAAAGCGATAGTGGCCATGGTTTCCTCCTATTCAATAAATGTATCAGCGTCCGATCATCTGGCGCGCGATGATGACGCGCATGATCTCGTTGGTGCCTTCAAGAATCTGATGAACGCGCAGATCGCGGACCAGTTTCTCGATGCCGTAATCATGGAGATAGCCATAGCCACCCAGAAGCTGTAGCGCGTCATTGGCGACGTTAAAGCCTGTGTCGGTTACAAAGCGTTTGGCCATGGCAGACCATTTGCCGGCATCATGTGTTTTGCGGTCAAGCTTGCTCGCAGCAGTGTAAAGAAGCTGTCGTGATGCGGAGAGGTCTGTTTCCATATCGGCAAGGCGGAACTGCAAAGCCTGAAACTGATCGATTGTCTTGCCGAAAGCTTTGCGTTGTCCCGTGTAATCTATAGCTTTATTGAGTGCAGATTGTGCGCCACCGAGCGAGCAGGCGGCAATATTCAGTCGGCCACCGTCAAGACCTGCCATAGCTATTTTGAAGCCTGTGCCTTCTTCACCCAAACGATTAGCAACTGGCACGCGGCAATTGTCGAAAATTACCGTTCGTGTGGGCTGCATATTCCAGCCCATCTTGTGTTCGTTGGCGCCGAAAGATAGACCGGGCGCATCTTTTGGCACAATAAGCGTAGAAATTCCCTTGGGGCCGTCCTCGCCGGTACGTACCATTGTTACGTAAAGATCGGTCGCACCTGCACCGGAAATAAACTGCTTTGTTCCGTTGAGAATGTAATGATCGCCATCTCGCTCTGCACGCGTCCGTAGTGCAGCCGCATCCGAGCCTGAGCCAGGTTCGGTCAAGCAATAGCTTGCAAGCCAATCCATCGATGTGAGTTTGGGCAAAAATGTCTGGCGATGGTTCTCGTCGCCAAACGTATCGATCATCCATGCTGCCATATTGTGAATGGATATAAAGGCTGAAAAGGCAGGGCAAGCCTCGGCCAGTGCCTCAAATATCAGGACGGCATCAGAACGCTTAAGTGCTGATCCACCGACGTCGTCGTGAACATAAATTCCGCCCATACCAAGCGGTCCGGTTTGTTTAATCACCTCTATGGGGAAATGCTTGTCGCGATCCCATTGCAGCGCATGGGGCGCAACAAAATCAGTTGCAAAACCGCGTGCCATGTCCTGAATGGCTAATTGATCTTCATTGAGTTCAAACTGGCTCTGGTTGGCAGTATCCATGGTTTCCTCCCTATGAGCACCGCGCCTCCTGATGGGACTAGATCACAATGGCTCGTGGCTGCCAACGCTCCATTGGAATAATCTTGCTCACTTTTGTAATAAACTGATGCGCATTTTTGCATATAAGGTCGCTGGAACTGCTGGCGATTGCCAGTCGCATAAACTTGGGATAGGCAAGCGCGCATGACACGCGCAATCATGTTTCAGGGAACGGGTTCGGATGTCGGCAAAAGTGTTCTTGTTGCCGGTCTATGCCGCGTTGCCCGCAATCGCGGACTGATAGTTCGGCCATTCAAGCCGCAAAACATGTCTAATAATGCGGCCGTCAGCGATGACGGTGGCGAGATTGGACGGGCGCAATGGCTTCAAGCTCTGGCGTGTGGCGTTCCGTCATCGGTGCACATGAATCCGGTTTTGCTGAAACCACAGACCGATATGGGCAGTCAGGTCGTTGTTCAGGGAAAAGTGCGTGGTGAGGCGCGTGGCCGATATTATCAGCAGTTAAAACCGCAATTGATGGCGGCAGTTATGGAATCTTACGCCATCATTAGCGAAGGCGCTGATTTGGTGCTCATCGAAGGTGCGGGATCGCCTGCCGAAATCAATCTGCGCGCTGGCGATATTGCTAATATGGGCTTTGCTACACAGGCCAACGTGCCGGTGGTTCTGGTGGGCGATATTGACCGCGGTGGGGTAATTGCCTCGCTGGTCGGTACGCACACAATCCTGTCCGACGAGGACCGTGCAATGGTGCACGGCTTTTTGATCAATAAGTTTCGCGGCGATATTACGCTGTTTGATGACGGTCTGGAGGCGATAACGCGTTTTACCGGTTGGCGCTCCTTCGGTGTTGTGCCTTGGCTGAAAGCCGTGTCGCGCTTGCCTGCCGAAGATTCGGTTGTCTTGGAACGTGCTACGCGCGGCGATGCCAAAGCATTGAAAGTAGCGGTTCCGATGCTACCACGCATCGCAAATTTTGATGATCTCGATCCATTGAAGGCCGAAGATCAGGTGGAGGTTGTTATGGTTCCCCCTGGACAGCCTCTGCCGAACGATGCCGGTCTTGTAGTTATACCGGGAACCAAATCCACAATTGCTGACTTGATTGCCTTTCGTGAAAATGGTTGGGAGCGCGATTTGCACGCGCATGTGCGACGTGGGGGGCATGTGCTTGGGATATGCGGCGGGTTTCAGATGCTTGGAAACCGCATTAGTGATCCTCATGGCATTGAAGGGTCGGTGCGCGAGATTGATGGCTTGGGCTTACTTGATGTTGAGACAATCATGGAGCCAGAAAAAGTTGTTCGCAATGTTCAGGCTCAATCAATGCTTTATGATGTAGCCCTCGAGGGCTACGAAATACATATCGGTCGCACGCATGGCGCTGATGCGATACGCCCATTTTCAAAAATTGATGGTCATGACGACGGAGCCGTATCAATAAACGGCCGTGTCATGGGGACGTATCTGCATGGCGTTTTTTGTGCTGATGAGTTTAGGCGAAATGTCCTTTTTGCTCTCGGAGTGCGTAGCTCAGTTGAGCATTACAGAGAAAGTATAGAGGGCGCGCTGGATCAGCTCGCGAAAGGGTTGGAAGATTCTCTCGATATTGATGCAATTTTTTCAATTTGATAATTTATAATATTAAAGAATAATAAAATACAATTACTTTAAATAGATAGTAATATATAATTAAATACTTAATTATTTAAAAATGCATGAACAATATTTTGACTATATTAAATTCTAAAATTTTTTTTATTTATTTTTAGAGGTTGATCGTGCGTATTGCGTCTTATTTTGGCGCTGACTATGAACGTTATTCTCTCCGCTTGGAGAAGAATTTTTTATATTTTTTTATTCTGGTCAGCGGTTTTTTTATTGTGTTTCCTCAGGTGGATATTGATGTGTCTCGATATTTTTATCGTGCTGGCGATTTCGTTATCTCTCAACATCCCTATTGGGTCGCTTTGAGAGATTATCACAGGCTCAGTCAGTTCTATATTATTGGTCTGCTGCTGATGTTGCTTGTAGTCTATGCAATATCGCAACGCCCCTTAAACGCTATATCTCCACATAAAATTGTCTATGCTGTTTTAACTTTTGCCTTTGGTCCTGGCGTGTTGGTGCAGACACTGAAGTTTATTATTGGTCGTGCACGTCCAAGACATCTGATGGAATTTGGTGGAACGGCCGATTTTACCCCAGCTTGGCAGTTTGCGAACGCTTGTCGTCACAGTTGTTCGTTTCCATCAGGTGAGTCGGCAGCGGCAGCTGCAATGCTTTCATTGCTCATTCTCGTGCCACGGCCTTATCGTGTTTGGGCAGCAGGGGTTCTCGTCCCTTTACTTGTTTCCATTTCGCTCAACCGTGTTTTTATGGGGGCACACTTTTTGTCTGATGTCGTTATTGCATGGGTTTTGATAATTGGATTGATGATATGGCTGTGGCCTCGAGTTGCTCGCAACGCCGATACCATTGACGATTGGGTTCGACAAAAAGGCTCAGGGCTGCGTAAGCGCCTTTATAAGTAGATTGATTGACGCCGCATTGGTGAAAGCCTAGTGTCGATCTACACAACAGGTTTTGCCGGGACGAATCCCGGCGATACCAAAAGGGAATGCGACGGACGGACCCAATCCGGGCGTCTTTATCGCAGCCGACCCCGCGACTGTAGAGCGGAGAGGGATGAGGCAAGCCGGTTAACCGGCAGCCACTGGAAACACAACGTTTCTGGGAAGGCGCTCCAAACCCTACGACCCGTGAGCCAGGAGACCTGCCTGTAGTGTGAAGGGCATTTTGTCCGCACCCCATGGGAGGTTTTCCCTGCTGCCTACACGGAGGTTGTCATGGCTGCGCGTACCCAAAATTCTATTCCCAATACTATAGCTATGCCGCTTGCAACGCGTCTTGCGACAGCTGTCGTTTCGCTGCTTCTTGGCGCGTTTCTGATATACGGCGTGGGTCTCGCCCATTCGGATACGCTGCACGATTCAGCGCACGATACGCGTCATTCATACGGGTTTCCCTGCCACTAAGCCGATTAGCTTTTTGAAACAGGAAATGAGCAACGCTTGATGGTGGACGGCCATCGGCGAATAATTGCTGTTGAGGGAATAAAATGTTGATCCGTTATCTTTTGGCCACGCTTGTTGCTGGTCTTCTTGCCGGGCTCCTCGTGACGCCTGCTATGTATTTGAAAACCGTTCCGCTGATTATTCAGGCGGAAACCTATGAAGACGCTGGCGGCGGTCATAGCCATGGCGAAGCCGAAGCGTCTGCACCGCACGACCATGCCGCAGCTGCGGCGAGTGAAGGCGAAGAAGAGGAGGGCGCTGAACTTCCGTTTGGTCGCCTTGGCAACACATTGCTTGCCAACCTCGTAGCCGGTGCAGGCTTTGCTTTGCTTTTGGGTGGTATTGCTTTGCTGCTTGGTCGTCGGATCACACCGCAGAACGGTATCCTTTGGGGGATGGCAGGTTTCTTTGCGGTCGCCTTCCTGCCCGCTCTGGGACTTTCGCCGGAACTGCCTGCCATGCCTGCGGCCGACCTCGCACAGCGTCAGCTTTGGTGGATTTCGACCGTCGTCTTGAGTGGCGTCGGCATTTATCTACTGGTTTTGCGTGGCGAGATTATTTCCAAAATCCTGGGACTTGTGCTGATTATCGCACCGCATCTCTATGGCGCGCCGCACCCTGAAGATATTGCATCGCCAATCCCGTCACTGCTTGCTTCGCAATATGCCGTCGCATCGCTTGCAACAAACCTGTTCATGTGGGCTGTCATTGGGCTTGCGCTGGGCTGGTTCATTCAGGCTTATGCGAAGTCAGATATTGAAGGCTGATAGATATGGCTCTGCTCCGAAATGAAAATGCAAAAACCACGTTCGTTCTTGGCGGAGCCCGGTCTGGTAAGTCGTCTTATGCGGAAAAACTGGTTGAAGGGACAGGCCTTCAACCAGTCTATCTCGCGACGGGACGTGCATTCGACACGGAAATGGAGAGCCGCATCTCCATTCATCGCAACAGTCGCGGGGACGAATGGCAGACGGTTGAAGAACCGCTCGACCTTGTGGGGGCACTTCAAAAACACGCGGGACATGACCGTTTCGTGCTTGTCGATTGTCTGACGCTCTGGATCACCAATCTGATGATGGCAGAGCGGGATATTGCTGCTGAAACCGAGACGCTGGTTACAGCATTGCCTCAGCTTTCAGGTCAGGTTGTTTTTGTTTCCAACGAGGTCGGCTTGAGTATTGTGCCGGAAAATCGCATGGCGCGTGAATTTCGCGATCATGCCGGTTTTCTGCATCAGGCCGTGGCGTCGGTGGCGGATGAAGTTTATTTCATAGCGGCAGGATTGCCGCTCAAAATGAAGGGTTAATTTGATGCAGGGACAAAAGATTCCAGCGACCGTGATCACCGGATTTCTTGGTTCGGGTAAAACAACGCTTATTCGCAATCTGCTGGAAAACGCCAATGGCAAGCGCATTGCGCTCATTATCAATGAGTTTGGCGATCTCGGTGTCGATGGCGGAATTCTTAAAGGTTGCGGTATCGAAAGCTGCCGTGAAGAAGATATTATTGAACTGAACAATGGCTGCATCTGCTGCACCGTTGCTGATGATTTCATTCCGACCATGACCAAGCTTCTTGATCGTGCGGATCGTCTTGATCACATCGTGATTGAGACTTCGGGTCTGGCGCTGCCGCAGCCGCTGGTTGCTGCTTTCAACTGGCCCGAAATCAAAACGCAGGTGACGGTCGACGGCGTGGTGACTGTGATCGATGCTGCCGCTGTTGCTGAAGGCCGTTTTGCGGACGATCACGACAAGGTGGATGCACAGCGCGCAGCGGACGATTCTCTTGATCATGAAAGCCCTTTAGAGGAACTTTTTGAGGATCAGATACATGCGGCTGACCTCATTGTTCTCAACAAGGCCGACCTCATTGATCCGTCGAAACTTGATAGCGTGAAGGCCGATGTGGCGGAACGTTCAACACGTCGCGTCAACATGGTGCCAGCAAGCTTCGGCAAGATTGGTGCGGACGTACTGCTCGGCCTCGGCGTTGGTACGGAAGACGATATCGCCAACCGCAAATCGCATCATGAAATCCATCATGCTGATGGTCATGAGCATGATCACGACGAGTTTGAAAGCTTTGTGGTTGAAGCAGGTTCGGTTGTTGATCCAAAGGCATTTACCGAAAAGCTCAAGGGCATAATTGCGGAACATGATGTTCTGCGTCTCAAAGGCTTTGTCGATGTGCCGGGCAAGCCGATGCGTCTGGTTGTGCAGGCTGTTGGTCCGCGTATTGAGCACTATTTCGATCGCCCGTGGGGCAAGGATGAACTGCGCAATACGCGTCTTGTCGTCATTGGCCTGCATGAGATCGATGAACAGGCTATCACCAAAGCCGTGAAAGACGCTGTTACTTCGTGAGGAACAATTGTGAAGTGACTAAACATCGCGCTTGCGTCGCTTTTCTGAGCATAATCTGTTCCGAAAACCGGTTCCCACTTTTCGGGATTATGCTCTGATGCACTTATTACTTGCCCAGAAAGGAACGATCAGCGATGGCAATGAGGCTGTCGACCTCGGCCAGACGCCGGGCGATATATTGTTCCTTTCCGCTGCCGATACGGAGCTGGCAAGCCTTGCTCAAGCACATAAGCTTGGGCAAAGCGGGCCAAGTCTCCGGCTCGCTAATTTTCTAAGCCTCACACATCCCATGTCAGTCGACGCTTATATCGAGCGCACGGCACAACATTCGAAACTTATTGTTGTGCGGATTATTGGTGGCGAGACCTATTGGCCTTATGGGCTTGAGGCGCTTCATGCCTGTGCGGTTTCGCACGGCATCAAGATCGCCGTGCTGCCGGGTGATGATAAGCCAGATTACGGACTTGAACGGTTCTCAACCGTTTCATCGCAGGAGCGGGATGCTCTCTGGCAATATCTGATTGAGGGCGGGGCCGCCAATACGTCCCGATTTCTCGATTATTGTTGCGCACTGATTGATGAAAGCGAAAAGCCGGAGGAGGCTGCACCGCTTCTGAAAGCTGGGCTGTGGTGGCCAGATATGGCCACGCCTTCGCTCGATCTCATCCGCCGACAATGGAAAGACGCCGAAGCGCCTGCTGCGGCAATCATTTTTTATCGTGCGCTGGTTCAAAGCGGACAGACACAGCCGGTCGAAGCACTGATCAATGCGTTGCTGGCCAAGGGCCTCAACCCTGTTCCGATCTTTGTTTCCAGCCTTAAGGACCGGCTTTCTGCTGCAGTTGTCGATGGCCTGTTTGAAGATTGTCAGCCGGATATTGTGCTCAATGCAACCGGCTTTGCAATTTCTTCGCCGGGTGCTGAGCGTAAGCCGACCGTGCTGGATAAGCGCGGCAATATGGTTCTGCAGGTGATCTTTTCCGGTACGCCAAAAGCAACATGGCAAGCATCTCAGCAGGGTTTGCTGGCGCGTGATCTTGCAATGAATGTGGCGCTGCCGGAAATTGATGGGCGTGTGCTGTCGCGTGCGGTGTCGTTTAAATCGGCAAAGCAATTTGATAGCACTGTTGAAGCTAATATTGTCACCCATGAGCCGGATGCCGGACGTGTGGCTTTTGTCGCGCGATTGGCGGCAAATTGGGTGTGGCTCAAGCGAAAAAAGCCGGAAGAGCGACGCGTTGCGCTGATCCTTGCCAATTATCCGAATCGCGATGGCAGGCTGGGCAATGGCGTTGGGCTTGATACGCCTGCGGGAACGGTGGAAGTGCTGCGCGCTATGGCGAGCGAGGGCTATCAGGTGGGTGATGTGCCGGCCAATAGTGATGCCTTTATGCAGCTTTTAATGGCTGGTCCGACCAATGCTGCACGTGATGGACGAGTCATCCGCGAGGTCATTTCTCTGAGTCAATACAGGGCTTTCTTTGCAAAGCTTCCGAATGTGATTCAGAATGAAATTGAGACCCGCTGGGGTGGCCCAGAGAATGATCCATTCTATGATAGCGAGCTTGAAGGTTTTGCGCTGCCGCTGATGAAACTTGGCGAAACCATTGCCGGTATTCAGCCTGCACGTGGTTATAATATCGATCCAAAAGAGACCTATCACTCCCCTGATCTTGTGCCGCCGCATGGCTATATCGCGTTCTACGCTTATTTGCGCGACGTGGCGAAGATCGATGCCATCGTGCATATGGGCAAGCATGGCAATCTGGAATGGCTGCCCGGTAAGGCGCTGGCTTTGTCGGAAAACTGTTATCCTGAAGCGGTCTTTGGCCCCACGCCGCATGTCTATCCGTTCATTGTCAATGATCCGGGTGAAGGCACGCAAGCCAAACGTCGCGCGGGTGCCGTGATCATCGATCATCTGACCCCACCGTTAACGCGCGCCGAAAGCTATGGTCCGCTTAAAGATCTGGAAGCGCTGGTTGATGAATATTACGAGGCATCGGGCGTTGATCCGCGCCGTCTGTTGCGACTGAAGGCGCAGATTCTTGATCTGGTACGCGACATTGGTCTCGACCGCGATGCGGGTATTCATGACCATGACGATGAAGATATGGCGCTGCAAAAGCTTGATGCCTATCTCTGCGATCTCAAGGAAATGCAGATCCGCGATGGGCTGCATATTTTTGGTCTCGCCCCTGAAGGGCGTTTATTGACCGATTTGCTGGTTGCTCTGGCGCGCGTGCCGCGCGGCATTCCTGTTTCGCTGGGTGGCTTGCTGGGCGAACAGAGCTTGCAGCGGGCTATCGCAAAAGACGCAGGTCTTGGCGAAGAATTTGATCCGCTCGATTGTGCTATGGCTGATCCGTGGACCGGGCCGAAGCCTGAGTTGTTGGCGGCGGCAAGTCCTGCAAGCTGGCGTATTAAAGGTGATACGGTTGAACGTATCGAATTGCTTGCCGCGCAGTTTGTGGATGGTGAAGTTGACTGCCCGGCAAATTGGGCACAGACCAATGCCGTGCTGCAGTCGATCAATGAACATTTGCGCCCGATGGTGACATCGTGTGGGCCATCAGAGATTGAAGGCTTTCTCTCCGCTATTTCAGGACGGTTCGTGCCGCCGGGACCCTCCGGTGCGCCAACGCGCGGGCGACCAGATGTTTTGCCGACCGGACGCAACTTCTATTCCACCGATAGCCGTGCCGTGCCGACGCCAGCGGCATGGGAGCTTGGTCGCAAATCAGCTGAACTGTTGATTACGCGTTATACGCAGGATCATGGCGAGTGGCCGACTTCGTTTGGTTTGACCGCATGGGGAACCTCCAACATGCGCACGGGTGGCGATGATATTGCGCAGGCCTTGGCGTTAATTGGCGTGAAGCCGGTCTGGGATATGGCGTCGCGGCGTGTCACTGGCTACGAGATCGTGCCGATTGCCAAGCTTGGTCGCCCGCGCGTTGATGTGACTTTGCGCATTTCGGGCTTTTTCCGTGATGCATTTCCTGAACAGATAGCGCTGTTTGATAAAGCAGTACGCGCTGTAGGCGCACTTGATGAAGAGGCGGAGGACAATCCGATCGCTAGCCGCATCAAGGCTGAACAAGCGCGGCTTATCGAAACGGGTGTAGATGCGAAGACTGCCGAACGCCGCGCGGGCTATCGTGTGTTTGGATCAAAGCCGGGTTCGTATGGTGCTGGCTTGCAGGCGCTGATTGATGAAAATGGCTGGGCTGATCGCAAAGATCTCGCCGAAGCCTGGCTCGTCTGGGGTGGCTATGCCTATGGCGCTGGTGAAGAGGGGCAGGCGGAACGCGGTCTTCTCGAAGAACGGCTCCGCTCTGTGCAGGCGGTTGTGCAAAATCAGGATAACCGCGAGCATGATCTGCTCGACAGTGATGATTATTATCAGTTTGAAGGTGGCATGGCCGCGACGGTTGAAAATCTGACTGGTGCGATGCCGACTGTTTACCACAATGATCATTCAAAGCCTGAGAAGCCGGTGATCCGCACGCTCGAAGAAGAACTTGCGCGCGTCGTGCGTGGACGTGCGGCGAACCCTAAGTGGATCGCGGGCGTGATGCGCCACGGCTATAAGGGTGCTGCGGAAATTGCAGCCACTGTCGATTATCTTTTCGCTTTCGCGGCTACGACCGGCAAAGTTGGCAACCATCACTTCGAGGCTGTTTATCAGGCTTATATCGCTGACAGAGCCGTGCATGATTTCATGCTTGATAAGAACCCGGCTGCTCTGAGTGAGACCGCTTCAAAGCTCAATGACGCAATAGAGCGTGGCTTCTGGGTGCCGCGTTCTAACTCAGCACGGTTTGAGCTGGAAAATCTTATGGAGTATCGCACGAAAACGGCGATGTGACGTGCCACTCTTTGTTTGCAAGCAAAGTCTGATGTGGAAGATCTGCCATCTTCACCTGACCTTGCTAAACTTAAAAAAATGATTCCGGAAAGGGCAATTAATGGCTGAGAAATCTGCGAAACTTCTTTCGATGACGGAAGAGGAATTGAATGCCCGTCATGCGGATAAGATGCGCAAGAAGAAAGCAGCGCGCGACAAAATTCAGGCGACCAAGACTGATGAAAAAGGTCTTGTGATTGTCCACACCGGCAAGGGCAAGGGTAAGTCGAGCGCAGGCTTCGGCATGGTTTTTCGCGCGCTTGGCCATGGCATGAAAATTGGTGTTGTGCAGTTTGTTAAAGGCTCGTGGGATACTGGCGAGCGCTGGGTTCTGGAGAAATTTCCGGAGCAGGTGACAATCTCCGCACTTGGCGAAGGCTTTACATGGGAAACGCAGGATCGTGCCCGCGATATCGCCATGGCACGCGATGCGTGGGAGCAGGCGAAGGCGCTTATTCTTGATGAGAGCTATGACATGGTTCTATGCGATGAACTCAACATCGTGCTGCGCTATGATTATCTGCCGGTTGAGGAAATCATCGAAGTGCTTGCAGCCAAGCCCGAGATGAAGCACGTCATCATCACTGGCCGCAATGCCAAGGATGAGCTGATTGAGTTTGCTGATCTTGTCACCGAGATGGAAATGATCAAGCATCCGTTCCGTTCTGGCGTAAAAGCACAAAAAGGTATTGAATTTTAATGGCGGATAGCTGGCAATTCTGGGCGTTGATGTCGGCGATTTTCGCAGCGCTGACCGCGGTATTCGCCAAGGTCGGAATTCAGGGCATCAATTCAGATTTTGCTACGCTGGTTCGTACGCTGGTGATTATAGGTGCTTTGTGTCTGTTTTTGACTGTAACAGGCCAATGGCAAAAGCCGGGCGAGATTTCAGGCAAGTCGTGGGTGTTTCTCGTGCTTTCCGGCCTTGCAACCGGCGCGTCATGGCTTGCCTATTTTCGGGCGCTGCAAATTGGTGACGCGTCACGCGTCGCCCCTGTCGATAAATTGTCGGTCGTATTGGTTGCGCTGTTTGGTGCAGCATTTCTTGGCGAACGCATGTCGACGATCAACTGGCTAGGCATTGCTTTGATCGGTTGCGGTGTCGTGTTGGTAGCGCTTCGGGTTTAAAATCCGAGCATCTGGCGGATAGGATTGCTCGGCTCCATGAGAAGACGCATGGCAAGTGCAAGGCTCACGACGATCAGCAATGGCTTGATGATGCGTGAGCCAACCTTCATCGCAAGGCTTGCGCCAATCTGAGCGCCGATAAACTGTGCAATACCCATGCAGATGCCGATTTTCCAGTTGATCACACCGATAAGAGCAAAGGTGGCAAAGCCACCGACGTTCGATGCGCAATTGAGCAGCTTGGTATGGGCAGTGGCTTTGAGTACGCCAAAGCCTGCAAGCGCCACGAATGCGATCATGAAAAATGATCCTGTGCCGGGTCCAAACAAGCCGTCATAAAAGCCGATCAGTGGAATAATCGTCATTCCGAAGAGGAATGGTCCAATACGACGCGTACGATCCAGATCGCCGAGGCTGGGTTTGAGCGCAAAGTAAACGGCGATTGCAATCAGCAAAATTGGAAGTGCTGCCCGCATGATGTCGACAGGAAGAACGGTTGCGAGAAATGCACCGAGAACCGACCCAACAAGTGACGCAATTGCTTCTGGCCATTGTTCACGGATGTTCACATGACCTTTGCGTGCATAGGCGATGGTTGCGGAGGATGAGCCAAACAGTCCCTGTAGCTTGTTGGTGCCCAATGCTTCGACAGGCGGAATTCCGGCTAGGAGTAGCGCGGGAATCGTGATCATGCCGCCGCCGCCCGCGATAGAATCGATAATGCCCGCAATAAAAGCGGCCATGGTTAGCAGAAGCGTCAACGTATCGAAGAATTCAAGCATGGGTGGGTCCGGAAAAAGTTGATGCAACATAGAGCAGACAATCTCGTTGCGCCAGACAAGTTATGTGCGGAACCAACTGGTACTTGCGTTGTTTTTTTGTTCAGGCATCATTACTGATAAACGTCAGGTTGGTCACAGGAGAAAGTCCCCCATGAGCGAAAGCATTTTCGAACGCATTACTGCGTTTCTCAGCAAAAAGAGTGCTGTGCAGCGCGTTGCCGAAGATCCGGCGCTCGCTTCGGAACTGCTTCTTCTGCTTCATGTCGTTTTTGCCGATGGTGATCGTCATCCGGCAGAAATCGCAGCTTTCAGACAGATCGTTTCCGAGAATTTTGGAATTTCGGCTGAAGAGTTGCCGGAAGTGACCGAATATCTCAAAGACTTCGGCTATGAAACGACAACGAAACAGGCAGCTTCCATGCTGGCTGAAATGGCGCCGGAACGCCGTGCGTCGTTGTTGCGTGATCTTGTTCGTGTTGCGCGTGCCGATAATCATGTCGATCAGTCGGAAACTGCGATGATCAAGCGTATTGCAGATATTCTTGGTGTTACATCGGAAGACATCAGAGAAGCGCAGCAACCGGCTCCACGTGCCGTCTAACGGAAATCTTATTGCTCTTGGAATGGGCTGCTCCTCAGTCGTAGGTTTTGAGGAGCTTGTTTCATTGGCAAATAGAGTTTTGCGCGGTGCCGGATTGAAGCGGCCGGATATGATCGCAACAATTGCCACTAAGCAAAGTGATCCTGTATGGGCAAAACTCGCACAACATTATGGCTGTGCGCTACGCTTCTTTGATGCTGCTCGTCTTGAGCAGGAAACACCGCGGCTTAAAAACCCATCAGAATTGGTTTTTGCGTCTGTTGGTTGCCATGGCGTTGCAGAATCTGCTGCACTTGCAGCGGCTGGAGAAAATGCTGTTTTGCTGGTCGAAAAGACTTCAGTTGAGCGTGCCACCGCAGCAATTGCGGTGGCACATTTTGATTAAAGCACCTTGCGGCGCTGCACGATGTAGGTCGCAGCAGTAGCAGTGATGAGCAACGCAGCTGTTGCGACGATCACTGCGACATAGGCATTCTCAAACGCTTGAGATGCAAGTGCGGTGAGGCTCGCTGCATCTGCTGCTTGCATTGATTGTGCAGCAAGAAGAGCTTCATCAAGGCTATCACGGACAATCGGCGGAATGCTTGAGCCTGCTGGCAGAACAAGGCTTGCAGTATAGAACGCTGACAGGATGCTACCGAAGATCGTAACACCCAGCGCGTTGCCGAGTTCAAATGATACTTCTTCGACGGATGCCGCCATGCCGGCTTTTTCAACGGGTGCATTGCCCATGATGGATGACGATGCACCAGTCATCGCGCAGCCGACGCCGAAGCCAAGAACGGCTAACCCTGCCAGATAGAAGTGCGTCGAGAGCTTGTAGGTCAGGATATAAATCACGATCCCAAGCGCTGTGATGCCGAGCGATCCCCAAAGCACTTTGCCTGCTCCAAGGCGCGGCAACATCATCCCAGCCAGTGGCCCTGCTACGAAAGCCGCAAGCGGAATAGGCAAGATCATCAGGCCAGCCTGCAATGGCGACATACCTTCGATAAGCTGCATGCGCTGGCTGAATACCAGTTCCATGCCGGTCATCGACCCTGATGCGACCAGAGCTGCAAACACGCCGGTTGAGAACAGTCTGTTGTTAAACAGCGAGAAGTCGATGAGTGGCTCCTTGCTCGCAAATTGTCTGCGCACAAAGATGGTCGTGGCGATCAGGCCGATGAGCAGTGCGCCCGCAAAGACAGTCATCGATGCATCGCGTTTGGCAAGTTCCTTGACGGCATAGGTCAACGCTATCAGGCCGATCATGATCTGGATCGAGCCGACGAGATCCCATTTGCGCTTCGAGCCAAGCGGGCGGTTTTCAAGGTTAAAGGCTGAAAGTGCCAGCGCTACGATAACGACAGGCACATTGATCAGGAATACCGATCCCCACCAGAAATATTCGAGCAATACACCACCCGCAACGGGGCCGATGGCAGCGCCACCCGAGGCAATGGCCGCCCAGATGCCAATAGCAAGCGAGCGCTCTTTTTCATCGGTGAAGGTTAGTCGAATGATCGACAGCGTGGCAGGCATCATCATCGCTGCACCGCAGGCGAGAAATGCGCGGGATGCTATCAGAACTTCCGGGTTTGGCGAATAGGCAGCACATAGCGAAGCAAGACCAAACACCACCAGGCCATTCATGAACATGCGCTTATGGCCGAGCTTGTCGCCCAGTGTGCCAAGACCCGGTAACAGACCTGCCACCACCAGCGGGTAAATGTTCATGATCCAGAGCTTCTCGGAAGCACTTGCCGCCAGATCATGGGTGAGGCGTGGCAGTGCTGTGTAAAGCACTGTCATATCCACAACGATCAGAAACAACGCGCTGGAAACAATTGCGAGAACGAGCCAGCGATTTTGCGGCAACATCGGATTATACCTTTTCAATACGGCCGTATTCAAACTTGTCAGGGTGGCTGACATAATATAAATCCGTCCGTATGGAAAGTAAGAAATTGCAAAAAACTGGCCGCCCGCGCTCAATCGATCGTGACCATGTGCTCGACATGGCTGAGAAGCTCGTTGCTGAAGGTGGTATCGTTGCGCTGACCATGGATGCAGTGGCGCAAGCCTCCGGCGTGACCAAAGGCGGTGTGCAATATTGCTTTGGGAATAAAGATGGATTGATGAAAGCCATGATCGAGCGGTGGGGCGACCGCTTCGACGATCTTGTGACGGCACGCAAGCAGCATAGGCAAGATACAATTTCGCATATCGCAGCACACATAGCTGTAACCCGTGAGAGCGATGCCGAAGATGATTCTCGATTTGCCGCAATGATGGCGAGCCTTATTCCCAACTCGCATTATTTGGATGAAACCCGGGCCTGGTATCGCAAGCAGTGGGATGGTCTTGATGTTTCGACGCCTGAAGGCAGGCGCGCGCGACTGGCGTTTATTGCAAACGAAGGTGCTTTTTTGCTCAGAAGCTTTAATTTCTTTGAGCTGACGCCGGAAGAGTGGCAGTCGATCTTCAATGATATTCAAGGACTCTTGCCTGAAAAAGATTGACTCCTCTGTCATCTGACAGGCATTCGAAATGCCTGAACAGAGGAAGAAAACGTGACAGTTCATTTCATTGGCGCTGGTCCGGGTGCGGCCGATCTTATCACTGTGCGCGGTCTGCGACTGATTGAGAGCTGCCTGGTCTGCATTTATGCGGGATCACTGGTACCGAAAGAAGTTGTCGCGTCCGCGCCCAAAGATGCGCTGCTGATTGATAGTTCCTCGCTTACTCTTGATGAAATTATTGCGGCGATTGAAGCAGCCCATGCCAAAGGGCATGATGTTGCTCGTGTCCATTCAGGCGATCCGTCGATTTATGGCGCGATGGCTGAACAGATGCGCAGGCTCGATGCGCTCGGCATCCCTTATGATGTGACACCGGGCGTTCCGGCTTTTGTGGCGGCTGCGGCTGCGATGAAGCAGGAACTGACAATTCCGGAAGTTAATCAGAGCATTATTCTCACACGCACTTCGGTCAAATCTTCTGCCATGCCGGAAGGCGAAGAGCTTTCCACCTTTGCGAAGTCGGGTGCGACGCTGGTTATCCATCTTTCCATTCGCAATCTTGCGAAGATCGAGGCAGAGCTTACGCCATTCTATGGTGCGGATTGTCCGGTGGTTGTTGCCTATCGCATTGCCTGGCCAGATGAGCAGATTTTGCGCGGAACATTGTCTGATATTGCGGAGAAAATCGAGCTTTCAGGCGTCAAGCGAACCGCAATGATCTTTGTAGGGCGTGGCCTTGATCCGAAGAATTTTCGGGATTCAGCGCTTTATCATGAGGCGCATAGCCATGTTGCACGCTCAAAATCTTAAAACTGTGCGCGCAAAATCGAGTGCTTCGTCCACTGTCGCGACAGAGGTTTTGGCTGCAACGGGCGGACGACTAATCATCAAGACCGGAATAGTGAGATTACGCGCTGCTTTGATCTTGGCGTAGGATATGCTGCCGCCGGAATTGCGGCTGACGATGAGGCTGATCTTTCGTTCGTTCAAGAATTGCAACTCAGCTTCATAATTACATGGCTTTGCCAGAACGATCTCGCAATCGTGCGGGAGGCTTACTTCTGGCGGGTCGATCATTCGCGTGATGAAGTGCACATCGTTGCGTTCTGCAAAGGGCGCAATGTGCTGTCGTCCTAATGCGAGCAAAACGCGCTCATCTGCGGGAATAAGGCTCGCGGCTTGCGCTTCACTCGCGACATCAATCCAGTTGTCGCCGCTTTCCCTTTCCCATGCTGGGCGTTCAAGCCTCAGCAGAGGGATAGTGGTGATCTCAGATGCTTGCACAGCATTTTGTGAAATGCGCGTTGCATAGGGATGTGTTGCGTCAATCAGGAGGTCGATCTTTTCATTCGCCAGATACGCCGCAAGACCTTCTGCGCCGCCAAAGCCACCTGTTCGGATTTTACCGCTGATTGCCGTCGGGTTTGCCGTCCGGCCTGCAAGTGAGGTGATAGATTCAACGGGCAGGGGCGCGAATGCAGAAGCAAGTTTTGCTGCTTCTGCCGTGCCGCCAAGAATGAGTATTTTAGAGGCGGGCAAGGATATTGCCTTTGCGATCCGTCACGATAATTTCGACGTCAACGGGCGCGCCGCGCAAGGTTGCAAGTGCAGTTTCTTTTGCTTTTTGCGCAATTGGCGTAGCCATGTCGAGGCCAAGGCTCTGAGTCAATTCAAGCACTTCGAGCGCAGTGTTCGCAAAAAGAATCCGATCCTTCATGTCAGCTGGCGCGCCAGCTTTTTCAGCAATCGCCCAGAGGAAGCTTTTGTCCACCTGTGACCGCGCTGAGTGGAGGTCTAACTCCCCCTGTGCAAGTTTCGTCAATTTAGCAAAGCCACCGGCAATGGTCAGTTTTTCAATCGGATGCTCGCGAAGATATTTAAGGACACCGCCTGCAAAATCGCCCATGTCGAGAACCGCGAATTCCGGCAAATCATAGATTGCCTGAGCTGCATCTTCGGACGTAGAGCCTGTAGGGGCCAGAACATGTTTTTGGCCTTCTGCGCGGGCCACATCGATGCCGCGATGGATCGAATGAATCCATGCTGAGCACGAGAAAGGATGCACAACACCTGTCGTGCCTAAGATGGAAATGCCGCCGACGATGCCAAGGCGCGGGTTCCATGTTTTCTGTGCGATTTCTTCGCCACCCGGAACCGAAATCGTAATCACCAGATCCGCAGGCAGGCCATATTCGGCACAAATCTGCTCGCAGATTTCTGTCATCATACGGCGAGGCGTTGGATTGATTGCCGCTTCACCCGGAGGAATTTGCAGGCCGGGCCGCGTGACAGTGCCCACACCTTCGCCAGCCTGAAACACAATGCCTGTGCCGGGAGGAGCGGGGAAGACTGTTGAGATGATTGTCGCGCCGTGGGTCACGTCCGGGTCATCGCCTGCATCTTTGACGATTCCTGCCATGGCATAGCCTTCGCCGAGGCCTTCATATTCAAGCTGGAAATAAGGGACTTCGCCTTTAGGCAGAATGATGCCGACCGGATCAGGGAACTCGCCGGTAATCAGCGCGGTGAGTGCAGCCTTGGTTGCTGCTGTGGCGCAGGCGCCCGTCGTCCAGCCACGACGCAACGGTTCTTGCCCGCCAATTTGCGTTTTTTCCTTGCGGGGCGTGGTTTCGTCGTTCATGGATGCCTGCGGATTTATCTGGTGACACATTGTAAAATGACTGAAAATATTCAACCGAACATTACCTCATCTGGCGCTGACAGGATAGCTTTGCCTGCGATAGAGCCGGGGCATGTCTGGTTGGTGGGCGCTGGTCCCGGCGATCCGGGGTTGCTGACGCTTCATGCGGCCAATGCCTTAGGTCAAGCCGATGTGATTGTCTATGATGCTCTGGTTGATGAATCCTGCCTTTCTCTGAGAAATGCCACAGCGGTTTTGGAATATGCCGGTAAGCGGGGTGGCAAGCCGTCGCCAAAACAGCGCGATATTTCGTTGCGTCTGGTGGAACTTGCAAAGCAGGGCAAAAAGGTTCTGCGCCTTAAAGGCGGCGATCCGTTTGTCTTTGGGCGCGGAGCTGAGGAAGCGCTGACGTTGGTTGAACATGGCGTGCCGTTTCGCATCGTGCCAGGGATTACAGCAGGTATTGGTGGCCTTGCTTATGCTGGAATTGCAGCCACGCATCGCGATATCAACCAATCAGTCACGTTCCTCACAGGTCATGATGCAAAGGGGCTGATGCCGGACCGTATTAATTGGGAAGGCATTGCGCAGGTCTCTCCGGTTATAGTGATGTATATGGCGATGAAGCATATTGATCTCATCACAGAGCGCCTGATGGCGGCAGGACGCTCACCGGATGAGCCGGTCGCATTTGTCTGTAATGCCAGCTTGCCTGAACAGGTGGTTCTGGAGACCTCGCTGTCACGCGCGGTTGCCGATGTCGAAGCATCGGGCCTCAAGCCACCGGCAATAGTGGTTGTAGGCGAGGTCGTGAAGCTGCGCTCCGGGCTTGATTGGCTTGGTGCGTCTCAGGGACGTAAGCTGACAAGTGATCCGCTTCATCTCAACAAGGACAAGAGCGCATGAATGGTTTCATGATTGCCGCACCTGCTTCCGGTTCGGGAAAGACGACTTTGACGCTTGGGCTGCTGCGCGCTCTAAAACGGCGTGGCGAGGCACTTGCACCGGCAAAAGCTGGTCCTGATTATATCGATCCTGCCTATCATAAGGCTGCGAGCGGTGCAGATTGCTTCAATCTTGATCCATGGGGCATGCGGCCAGAGCTTATCAGTGCCATTTCTTCCCGTATGACTGAAGGCAACAAGCTGCTGGTTGTCGAAGGCATGATGGGGCTTTTTGACGGGGCGCTCGATGGAAAGGGTTCGTCGGCAGACTTGGCTAGAATGCTTGATCTGCCACTGGTGCTGGTGGTCGATTGCGCGCGCCAATCGCATTCTATTGCGGCACTCATTTCAGGTTTCAGCCAGTTTCGCAAAGATGTGCTGATTGCTGGTGTTATTCTCAATCGGGTTGGTAGCGGCAGACATGAAGCCATGCTGCGCGAAGCGATCAAGCCGCTTGGCATGACAGTGTTGGGCGCAATTCCGCGCGATGAAGCGCTGGTTCTACCCTCCAGGCATCTTGGGCTTGTTCAAGCAGCGGAACATGCCGATCTGGAGCGTTTCCTTGAACACGCTGCAGATGTGGTCGATGCGCATATTGATTTACGCGCATTAGAGCATATCTGGTCGCGGCCAAAGCATCATGAGGCGATGGCGAATGTTCCTCGCCTTACGCCGCCTGGAAGCTGCATTGCAGTAGCGCGAGACGATGCCTTCGCCTTTGCATATGCGCATCTGCTTGCAGGCTGGCGCAGGCGTGGTGCCGAGATTTCATTCTTTTCACCGCTTGCTGATGCAGCGCCCGATGAAAGCGCTGACGCCATTTATCTGCCGGGTGGCTATCCCGAACTTTATGCCGGAAAACTGAGCCAAGCGAAGCATTTCCAGCAGGGCATGAGGCGCGCTGCGGATCGTGGTGCGCGCATTTACGGCGAGTGTGGCGGCTATATGGTGCTGGGTGAGACGCTGGAAGATTCGTCTTGCGTGAAGCATCCTATGCTTGGGCTGCTTCCGCTTGAAACAAGCTTTGCCAAACGCAAAATGCACCTTGGCTATCGCAAACTGGAACCTTTGTCGGGTTCACCATGGCCTTTGTCGCTTTCTGCGCATGAGTTTCATTATGCGAGCATTGTGCGTGAAGGGGATGCCGAACGGCTTTTCCGTGTTCGCGATGCGTTGGGCGAGGAACTGGGAGAGGCGGGTCTGCGCGTTGGTTCAGTTGCCGGTTCCTTCATGCACGTAATTGATTTTTCCGGAGAGAGTGCCTGAACATGACTATTGAGCATGGCGGAGCGCTGGATAAGGCCATTGCCCGTTTTGGCGGCAAGGCTGAAGACTGGCTTGATCTTTCAACGGGTATCAATCCCGAACATTTTCCACTGCCCGAATTGCCTGCGCCCCTGTGGAACCGTCTGCCGGATGAGGGGCTGTTGCAGCAGGTATTGACTGCCGCACGTTCCTATTACGAAGCGGGTCAGAATGCGCCAATCGTTGCCAGCCCGGGAACGCAGGCACTCATTCAACTTATACCAACATTGCTTGGGCCTGCGACGGTCGCCATTTTGGGCCCGACCTATCAGGAACATGCGGCAGCTTTTGAAGCAGCGAACTGGAATGTGATCGAATGTGCGACGCTCGACGACATCCCAGAGGATGCGCTGGTGGTTACAATCGTCAACCCGAATAACCCGGATGGCCGGATTGTTGCGCGACCTGATTTGCTGGGGCTTGCACGAAAGTTGGGCGAACGTGGTGGTTTTCTGGTTGTGGATGAGGCATTTGCCGATCCGCATCCAGAGGTGAGCATTGCAAGGCATGCTGCGAATGCGCCGCTGATCGTGCTGAAATCCTTTGGCAAGTTCTTTGGCCTTGCAGGTGTTCGGCTTGGGTTTCTGCTTGCAAATGATGCGCTTGTGAATCGCGTTGCAGACAGACTCGGTCCATGGGCGGTGGCGGGGCCAACGCTTGCCATTGCGCTTCATGCTTTCAAAAGTGGCGTTGAGCTTGAGGCATTTCATAGTCGTATCGATACAAGACGGGCAGAACTTACCGCGACGCTTGCAAAGTGTCAGCTCACTGAAATCGGCGGCACGGCTCTGTTTTCGCTGGTTGAACACGAAAATGCTCATGCAATTTACGATGCGCTTTGTGAACGGCATATTCTTGTCCGAAAGTTTGCCTATGCACCAAGCTGGCTGCGCATCGGACTGGCGCCTGATCAAGCGAGCCTTATGCGATTGGAACAGGCATTGCGGGATATTCTCCGCTTAAAAAAGTGATTCAGGAAAGCGCATCAAGTCCATGGAAATAAAGCTGATTATTCTTGCTTTAGCGCTTGTTCTGGATCGTGTGGTAGGTGACCCGCCGCAGCTTTGGCAGAAAATTCCGCATCCGGTGGTTCTGTTTGGCAAGGCAATCAGCTGGGGTGAAAAGCGTCTCAATGATCATAGCCTTTCCGTCAATGCACTGCGCAGCAATGGTATGTGGCTGATCATCGGACTGGTGATTTCCTGTGTTGTGGTAGGGTTGGCGCTAGACTATTTGCTGCCTTATCTTGGTACGGCGGGTGCGCTGGTCGAGATTGTCATCGTTGCGGTGTTTCTCGCGCAGAAAAGTCTAGCCGATCATGTGCGGGCGGTGGCCACTGGATTGCGTGAAGACGGCATTGAAGGCGGACGCAAAGCGGTTTCGATGATCGTCGGGCGTAATCCTGAACAATTGGATGAAGGTGGGGTTAGCCGTGCGGCGATTGAAAGCCTTTCCGAGAATGCTTCGGATGGCATCATAGCGCCCGCTTTTTGGTTTTTGGTAGGCGGATTGCCGGGGCTTTTTGCCTATAAGCTCATCAACACTGCCGACTCAATGATCGGTCATCTCAATGATCGCTATCGTCATTTTGGACGCTTCGCAGCTCGTCTTGATGATGTCGCAAACTATATCCCGGCTCGATTGACCGGATTACTCACAGCAATTGCTGCTGCATTCACGGTCGACAAAAAAGCCGGGAAAAGAACACTTAAGGTGATGTGGCGCGATGCGCCGCTGCATCGTTCGCCAAATGCTGGTTGGCCGGAAGCAGCCTTTGCAGGCGCGCTCAAATTAGCACTTGCTGGGCCGCGTCAGTATGGGGCTGAGAAAGTCGAAGCGCCGATGTTTTATGGTGAAGGCAAGCGCGAGGCTGATGCAACTGATATCGACGCTGCACTTTCGCTGTTCTGGTCAATGATGAGCGTGATGACAGGGCTGGTTATTGCGGCGAGTCTGATTGGTCTTATTAGTCGGCTGGTGTGAAACTCTTGCCATCATAGCGTTGCAGACGGTTCGGGTTGTCGGTCCGGTTGCCATTACCGTCAAATTTCAGTGTGCCGATCGCCGTTTCAAAGGAATTGCTTCGCACGATATCGATGACTGACTGCTGCTGTTCCTGCGCTTGTTTGATTGCCTTAGCTGCGAGTTCAACTGTAGCAAAGCCCATGACCGCATAGGCTTCCGGTAAGATGCCCGCCTTGCTGATCGCGTCTGTTGCAGGTTTGGCCGTTGAAACATCCTGTGCCTTTAGTGGAGCAACCATGAGTGTTCCATCGCTTAGCTTTTGTGGGCCGGGAGCCGCGTTCAGAACGCTGCCGCCCGCGATAGTCAGCGGATATTTAAGTGCCTGAGCACTCGCACCAATGGCGGCAATATCATCACGTTCGCCGCCGACATAAACATGGGTTGCACCGGCGCGGCGCAAACGAGAAACAAGCGCATTCTGGTTTTCTAGCCCGGGCCGGTAGGTATCGGTGAAAACTGGCTGCAATTGCTGGTCTCTGAGACTGTTCAACACATGCGCCGCACGCTCGCGACCTTCAATGGTGCCGTCATCGATAATAGCAAAGGGCTGTGCTCGCCACAGACTGCCGAGGAAACTACCTGTCGCCCGCGTTTCCTTGTCGAGCGACGTTGTCAGACGAAAAACAGCCATTGTTGGTGATGCGCGTTTTTCGGTCAGTGTGGGTTCGCTCACGCCAGAGGTGATGATAGGAATATTGTTTTGGGCGAGCAGAGGAAGTGCTGCTTCAAGCGCTTCGGAGCACAAAAAACCGGCAGCAATCTGCACTTTTTCCTGAACAAAACTTTCGGCAGCCTGCTTGCCACCTTCTGCATCACAGCGATCATCTGCGATGATAAGCCGTGCATTTACCGCTGTAGCAGCCACATTCGCGCCATCCCGAAGCTGACTGCCTAGTGCTGCGAAGTTTCCGCTTAAGGGGGCAGCAAAGCCGATACGTATATCGGTTGGATTGTCCTGTGCTTTGGCGCTTGCGCCAAGTGTTGTGAAAGCCGAAAGCGCGATCAGCAGCAGCTTTAGATGCTTGCGCCCATACAGTCCGTTGCGGAAAACCGCTGTATATTTTTCAGGAAGCTGCTTTGGCGTGATCACAGAGGCGGTCTTCTTCAAACATTTCATGACAAATTCAACGAAAAGTGGGTAGCGGTTTCCTCGCCTTTGTGCAATGCCCATAAGCAGATACAGGTAAACGGAGAGACATCTGCGTGAACCTGACAGTCAATACGGATAGTTGCTCACGTGCAAATGCAAAATAATGCTTCCCCCGATGCTGTTTCTGTTGAGCCAAAGACTTATCGTGATGCGATGAGTCATTATGCAGGCGCAGTTCAGCTTGTCACGACTGCTGGTTCAGCTGGCCGTCGTGGTCTTACACTGACCGCATCTTGTTCGGTCTCGGATAATCCGCCGACTGTGCTGGTCTGCTTGCAGAAATCGCATCCGGAAAATCATCTTTTCATTGAAAATGGTGTTTTCGCAGTCAATACGCTCGCAGGCACCCACGAGCAGCTGGCGGATGCGTTTTCCGGTCGGCTGGGGATGACGCAAGAAGAGCGTTTTGAGCTCGCAGAGTGGGATGTGCTTGCAACGGGCGCTCCGACATTAAAAAACGCACTTGCGGTTTTTGACTGCCGGGTAACCAGTGTCCAGGAACATTCAACCCATCATGTGCTGTTCGGCGAAGTGGTCGGGTTGCTTTCAAATGCTGATGAAGAAGCGCTGATTTATCTCAATCGTCGCTATCATAAGCTGGAACTCTGAACGTGTTTGGAGGAGGGAAAATGATCCGACGCGGTGGATTAATTGCAAGCTTGTTGCTGTTAACGGCTACATCCGCTTTCGCTCAAGGGCCGCTTCCTCCTTTCAAAGATGATTATTTTGCCTATCCAGGCTTGCTTAGCAGCGCCGATAATGGCGATTACAAAGTCATTGATTACAATGAAATGCGCGACATTAATGGCCGTGATGCCGTACCTGAGAAGCGCGCCAAGGATGCGTATGTTTCGCTAAAAGCGCGTGCTTATCAGAAAGATGTGGTCTTTCAGACAGCGTCAGGCCCTGTTAAGGCTATAGCTGTGGGCAAGCAGAAAGATGCTTCTTTCATCGTTATTTATCTGCACGGACGCGGTGGCAATCGTTTGCAGGGCGTGAATGATTTTACCTTCGGCGGTAACTTTAACCGCGTCAAAAATCTGGCTGCACTGAATGGCGGGCTTTATCTGACGCCGGATTTCAAAGATTTTGCTGCAACGGGCGAAGAGCAGATTGCCGGGCTCATAGAGGCTGCAAAGGCAACGTCGCCATCCGCACCGCTTGTCCTTGCTTGCGGGTCGCAGGGTGGGGCACTTTGCTGGCGCATCGCTTCCAATGAAAAAGCTGGCAATCAGCTTGCGGGTTTGATCCTGATGGGGTCATTGTGGGATGAAGGTTTCTTCAAATCTCCGGCTTTTCAGAAGCGCGTGCCTGTGTTCTTTGGCCACGGCAGTCGCGATCCAGTTTTCGCAATCGATAAGCAAGAAGGCTTTTATCGGGAAATCCGCAAGCGTTCGGCTGGCTACCCTGTTCAGTTTCGTCGCTTTGAAAGCGGCAACCATGGAACGCCCATCAGAATGAGCGACTGGCGTGAGATGTTGAACTGGATATTCACGAAACAATGATGACATCGTTGGGGATGCTCAACGAAAAACCGGCATTGTGGCCTTCCTGCCACTCGACAATCCGCCAAAAGCGAATAGTTATCTCAGTTAAAATTTTACCTAATCAGCAGATCGTAAGAGGTTGATCATGTCCGGACGCACCCGCAACGGAGCCCGTTTGTTTGTTATTGCTATGCTGGCTCCATTGGCTGCCGCTTGTACGACAACCACGCAAAATGCGACGGTTCCCGGCAAGTCGGAAGCGCCTGTTGCAGCTTCCAGCGTTTCATTTCCTCGCTTTGTTCCGACCTATTCGGTCGATTCATCGCTTGCTCAGCCTTGCATCACGGCTGCTGCCAACAAGTATTTTTTGCCAGAGCGTGCAATTACGGCGGTTAATTCGCGTCCGGGTGCTGGTGGCGGAACCGATGTTGATCTGAAGGTTGATCTGCGCACCGCTGTTTGCCAGCTTTCTGCAGGTGGTTCGGTTCGTTCAGTTATCGATACATCGCCTAAGAGCGCAGATCAGGTTGCTGCCGAAGCCGCGGCGGCTCAAACCGCTTCGGCAGCTCCAGCACCGAAAAAGTCCAAGAAGAAGTGATTCAATAACACTTCGTAACATACGAAAAAGGCAGGGATTTCCCTGCCTTTTTGTTTTTTATTTACTGGGCTTTTCGCCATACCAGCGCGGCGTATAAACCCACTCCCCGCCTTCTGCTCGCGGAAAACGCGTAGTGTGCGATGAGCCGACAATCACCACAGTGCGCATGTCTACATCATCAGGTGTAAGTTGTCCGAGCGAAACAACGCGAGTTGTTTCGGCAGGCCTGCCAATATCGCGACCAAGCACGACGGGCGTTTCAGCATCACGATACTGCCGGAGGATTTCTAAAGCTCGACTAAGTTGATGCGGACGTGCTTTGGAGATTGGATTGTAGAATGCCATGGCAAGATCGGCTTGCGCTGCCAGTGCCAGACGCTTCTCGATTACATCCCATGGCTTCAGATTGTCTGATAGCGAGATGATGCAGAAATCGTGCCCAAGCGGTGCGCCGATGCGCGACGCCGCTGCCATCGCCGCCGAAATGCCGGGCTGGATAACGAGTTCAACGCCGTGCCACGACGTATCAGATGATTCATGCAGAGCTTCGACCACGGCTGCTGCCATGGCAAAGACGCCCGGATCACCGGATGACACCATCACGACGTCACGGCCTGAAGCAGCAAGTTCAAATGCATGGCGTGCGCGCTGCATTTCTTCGCGATTGTCGGTCATGTGAATGATCTGATCGTCGCGGAAGGGGCCTGCCATGCGGACATAGGTTTCATAGCCGAGTATGTCTTCGGCCTGTTCCAGATCACGCTGCACGGCTGGCGTCATCAGATCACGGGAACCCGGGCCAAGCCCAATAACCGTGAGCTTGCCGCGCTTGCGACCGATAAAAAGAACATCGGCAGGTGCTGCTGCAACAGCCAGCGTCAGGTTTTCAGTCGCCACGTGTTGAACAGGGTTTTCGACCGAGGCGGCTGCAAGATCGGCATCGCCTGCAACAAAACGCAAGGGCGCTTTCAGTGCTTTTGCAGCCTCATGGATATGCGGTGAAGCGCAATGTGTCTCGCGAGCCAGAAGCAAAGCAAGCGAGTCTATCGATAGGCCTGTATCGTCAAAGGCTTGTCCGATCAGACCTGCAAGGTCTTCGGTTGGCTTTTCGATAGCGATGGCAATTGTTCGCGGATGATAGATCAGCTCATTTGGTTTTGCTGCGCGGTTTTCGGGCGTGATGCTGATTGTGAGTTGCCCATCGTCGGAAAGCGGTAGCTTTGATGCCGAGAGCCAGCGAGAATTGCCTCTAATTTGTAGTGTTTGACCTGCAAGAAGGTTGGACATGAAGGTCTTGGCGTTGTCCGGATTGGCGAGTGTCAGTTCCGCCGGAGGATGAAGCAGGTTAATGCCAAAGCGCAACTCGCCAGTCGTGGTGATCGCGGGCGCTACTTCCAATGCATGAGCGATTGTTCGCGCCATGTCATTGACACCCGACAGACCGCCAAGCAATGGCACAACCGCGCTGCCATCATCTGCAACGGCCAGAACGGGCGGTTCGATGCGCTTGTTTTGCAGAAGGGGTGCAAGGGCGCGGATGATGATGCCTGAAGCGCACAAGGCGATCACAGGTCGGCCCTCTTCATAAAGTGCGCGGATTATATTGCCAAAATGAGCAAAGCTTTTGTCGGCGCTGTGAACTCGGTTTTCCAGTCCGAGTACTTCCGCATTTCCAAGTGCTGATTGCACTTTCCGCGCCGTGGAAATTGCAGCTTCGCTCAAGATCAGAATTGCAGGCTTCATGCGCCATTCCATTTGCTGCCTGGAACTAGAATGATCGAGAAATATGGACAATCGCTACCACTGACCTCGGCCAATGGGGCAATACGCTGGTTCTGCATGGTCGCACGCTCGATATAGAGGGCACGATCCATCAGCCCTAACTCGTTCAGCACATCACGCACCTTGTCGAGATTTTTGCCGAGTTTCATGATGGCTGCGGCCTCAGTACCTGCTAGGCGTGTTTTGAGTTCTCCCGCACTCATGACGCCTGAAAGGATCGACAGGGTCTGGTTGCGGTAGACCAAGGGCGCGCCGAGCACGGCAGCGGCGCCCAGAACAGAGCAAACGCCAGGCACGACTTCCGTTTCATATTTTTCGGCCAGTCGGTCATGGATATACATGAACGAACCATAGAAGAACGGATCACCTTCCGCGATCACGGCCACGTCGCGGCCTGCATCAAGATGACTTGCAATCGTCGCGGTGATCTCGGCATAGAAATCGCTGACGATCTGCTCATAATCCATGTGATCGGGCAGTTTTTCCGTTGTTACCGGATAGATAAGCGGAACCAAAGTCTGTTCTGAAGACAGATAGGTTTCGACGATTGTCAGTGCGTTGCCCTTTTTGCCCTTGGCTGCGTGATAAGCGACCACAGGAGCGGATTTGAGCAGTCGAAGCGCTTTAAGTGTGATGAGTTCGGGATCGCCGGGGCCGACACCCAGACCATAAAGCTTGCCTTTGAGGGCCATTATTCGCGCTCCGAAGCAAGTGCATTGACAGCAGCTGCGGTCATAGCGCTGCCACCACGACGTCCGCGCACGATCACAAAAGGTACACCACGACTGTTTTCGGCCAGCTCGTCCTTGGATTCGGCAGCACCGACAAAACCGACCGGCATACCGATGATAAGCGCAGGTTTGGGCGCACCATTGTCCAACATTTCAAACAGGCGGAAGAGAGCGGTTGGCGCGTTGCCGATAGCAACGACGCTGCCTTCGAGGTTGGGAAGCCAGAGGTCAAGCGCTGCGGCAGAGCGTGTGTTGCCGATCTTTTTCGCCAACTCCGGAACCGATGGATCGTTCAGTGTGCAGATAACATCATTATTGGCTGGCAGTCGCAAACGGGTGATGCCTTCTGCAACCATGCGTGCATCGCAGAGGATTGGTGCACCTTTGAGCAAAGCATCACGTCCGGCCTGTCCTGCGCCTTCTGAGAAGACGATGTCTTCAACGATATCGACCATGCCAGATGCGTGAGCCACGCGCACCGCGAGCTTTTCGAGATCCGCAGGTATGCGGCTCAGATCGGCCTCAGCGCGGATGATGGCGAAGGAGCGGTCATAAATGGCCTGCCCATCGCGGATGTAATCTGTCATGGCGTCCGCTTTTGCTATTTGTTGAGCAGCTTTGCTGCCTCATCAATGGTGATGTTTGACGCCAATAGCCGCCCGAAGCGTGCTGGTCCAGCTTTGTCTTGCAAAAACAGGTCGTAATGCATTGGTGAGCGGGCCAGAAGCGTGTGTGGCAAGGGAGAAAGTGCAGCGCAGGATTTCGCGCAGCCGGTGATGTGAATCTGCTTGGTGTCGCTTTGTAGCTTACGGGCAAGCTTTTCACTGTCTGTCTGTGTGTCTGCAAGCGCTGATGCGCAGCCTTTGGAACCTGAACAGGCACGAAGGCGAGCGGCAGGTGAGGCGGGCTCGGTGGAGAGGCTCAAGGCATGAAGCGCGTTGATGGTGCTCTTGCTTTCTGTTTCCGCAACATGCGGGATCAGAATGCCCTGCCATGGGGTGAGGCGCAGTTCGCTTTGTGCAAGTCCAGCAAGTTCACGCATTTGCTGCGGTGTCAGGCGACCAAGTAACGGCATGGCACCGACATAAAAGTTGCCGTCAAGCTGGCTGTGTAAGCCAAGATGCGTATGAGCGATGGGTGCTTTGCGCTGCCAACTTGCTGCTGCATCAAATGTGAATGGAAGTGTTTGGAGAAACTCTGCGACCGGCATCACCTCGAAGAGGTGCTTCATGCGCGCAATGCCTTTTTGGCTTGACCCAAGGAAATGTTGTAGCAGAGCTTCGATAAAAGGCAGGGCGTTTTTGTTTGAAACTGTACCAAGCGCCTGTCTGTCAGGCGAGGAAGCCAATCCAAACGCATAGGCCTTGCCACCTTCAATTGCTGAGAGCCAGATATCGCCGGGATGTGAAACCATAGCGCAATCTTCGCCACCATCAATCTGGAGTGAGAATTTGGGCGACAGTGCGTGATAAGTTTCGTCGTCATGCAAAACGGAAAGCATCTTAGTGGCGAGGCCAGTCACATCTGTGACTTGTCCATTATCGATACCAGCTGTTGGGCTAACCATGACATTGCGAACATCATCAGCCGCCGCATTTTGCGCGACAAGCCCTGACTCATGAAGGGCATCGATAACATCCGGCCAGACGTCGGGATGAATGCCGCGAAGCTGAATATTGGAGCGAATCGACAATTCAATTGCGCCGATTTCAAATCGTTCGGCGATATCTGCGATGGCCTGAGCCTGTGCCACGCTGAGCCTTCCGAGCCGGAGCTTGATGCGGGCGATTGCGCCATCCTTGCTCATCACCATGCGCGAAAGCCCCGGACAGGCATTACGCCGGTCGGGTCTGATAGCAATGGTCTGGCTATTTTGCTGGCTCAACATATTGGCCTTATACGCCTTCGCGCTTGCACTTGCTACTGCACCGCCATACGAACGAAGAAAAGGAGCAATGCTTATGAGCTGCTGGCTGACGGTTATCGGTATTGGTGAGGATGGGCTAGCGGGTCTTGGAAAGATCGCCCGCGACGCGCTTGACCGTGCTGATGTGATTTTCGGCGGCAAGCGGCATCTGGCCTTTCTTGATCATTGCATCAAAGCTGAGCAGATTTCGTGGCCGTCACCGTTCGATAATGCATTTCCAATGATTGAAGCCCACCGCGGTAGGAATGTTGTGGTGCTGGCAAGCGGCGATCCGATGTTCTTTGGTATGGGCGCATCGCTGAGCCGCCATTTCTCGACACAGGATATGCAGATCATCCCGTTTCCATCGTCATTGTCGCTGGCCGCAAGCCGTATGGCGTGGCCTCTGCAAGAAGTACGCGCGGTCAGCGTGCATGGTCGTCCGTTTGAATTGTTGGCACCGCGTATCCTGCCGGGCGAGAAAATCCTCGTATTGAGCAATGATGGCACGACGCCTGCGAAAGCTGCAGCCTTACTCAGGGCCAAAGGCTTTGGTGAAAGCCGCCTGACGGTGCTTGAACACCTCGGGGGACCAAAGGAAAAGATTATCAGCGCTACTGCGCGGGATTGGTCACATGAAAACTGTGCCGATCTCAATGTTTTGGCAATTGAATGCATCGCGGCGCCAGATGCGGTTGTTTTTTCGCCTGTCAGCGGATTGCCGGATCATGCTTTTGAGAATGACGGGCAGCTGACAAAACGCGATATACGCGCAGTGACACTGTCGCGTTTGCAGCCTTTGCCAAATGAGCTTTTATGGGATGTGGGTGCAGGTTGCGGTTCAATTGGCATCGAATGGATGCGAGTTCATGCATCCTGCCGGACTATCGCTATTGAGGCTGATGAAACACGGCAAGCTATCATTGAGCGTAACGCGCGAACGCTGGGCGTGCCGGGCTTGCGGCTTGTGAAAGGCGAAGCGCCTGAAGCGTTGAGTGGCCTTGAAGCACCGGATGCAATTTTCATTGGTGGTGGTGTTACGGATGCCGGCGTGATCGACGCTTGCTGGAAAGCGCTAAAGCCCGGGGGGCGTCTCGTTGCAAATGCCGTCACATTGCAAAGCGAAATGCAGCTGTTTAACTGGCAACAGCAATATGGCGGTGAGTTGACACGCTTGCAGGTAGCTCAGGCGGGCACACTTGGTTCATTCGATGCATGGCGTCAGGCACTGCCCGTCACAATTTATTGCGGCGCCAAAACAAAATGATGACTTGAATAGTCATATTATGTTCGGTTAAGGCTTGATCGTTATTTCTGATGAGGAGACAGGCATGTCCGAATTGAGCCTGAACGCTAACGCCCGTATTGCACTCGACCACCCTGATCGTATCGTTAATCAGCTGCTGGATCATTTTGATGAGCATGGTGATGTGGAGCGGAACGAAGGTAGTGCAAAGCTGGTGCTCAGCTTCGGTCAGGCAGATGTGCGCTGGAATGACGAAGCGGTCGATGTTGATGTCCGTAGCGACGACGACACCGGCCTTGCCTATATGAAGCTGTCAATTGCTTCGCACATATTAGAGTTTTTGGACAAAGACGAAACGGCACCGAAAATACGCTGGATTGGTGATGGTGCAGCTGGAGAATTGCTGCCTTACTTCCGCGAGATGAAGGTTTTATCTGTTTCTGATGTCACGCCCCATATGCGCCGCGTGCGTTTGCAGGGCAACGATCTCAAACGTTTTTCGCAACATGGTCTGCACATCCGTCTGCTTTTCCCTCAGAAAGCCTTGGCTCAGCCGCAATGGCCGGTCATGGGCGAAGATGGTCGTCCTGTCTGGCCTGAAGGCGAAGCGCAGATTGTTGCGCGCGTTTACACTATTCGCCAATTGGATGCAGATGCCGGTTGGGTGGACATCGATATGGTTGTCCATGGCGATGATTGCGATGCGCCGGGTTCTGGCTGGGCTATGAGCGTGAAACCCGGCGATATTGTCGGAATGACCGGTCCCGGCGGCGGCGATGCGGCGCAAGATGCAAAGTGGTATTTGCTGGCTGGTGACGAAACGGCATTGCCAGCGATCGGTCGTATTTTGGAGCGTCTTCCTGAGGGAGCGAAAGCTGTTGTTCGTGTAGAGATCGACAGTGCTGCAGAAGAGCAACTTATTCAGTCCAAAGCCGATGTTGATCTGCAATGGCTACATCGTAATGGCGAAGAAGCCGGTACGACCACGCTTTTGCAGGATGCTGTTCAGGCAGTCGAGTTGCCTGAAAACGAAGAGAGCATCTATGTCTGGGCTGGATGTGAGTTCAATGCGTTCCGCGCCATCCGCAGCTATATGCGCAAAGAGCGCAATGTGCCTAAAGACAAGCAACTGATTGTTGCCTATTGGCGACGTGGTAAGGACGGGGATAATGCCCGTCGTGGATCGGATGATTAACCAGATAAGGGCCTTATGGCCCTTATTTTTTGCACTATTTTGAATTTACTCTTTAGATAAAAAACAAAGGGCCGCATATGATGCGGCCCTTTATGAGGAGTTTATTGGCAGATTTTAGAAGCGATAGTTCACGCCTGCCTTAATAGAATGGTTCTTGAGGTTGTTGGTCTGGCTAACGCCGTTCACCTTGGATTTTACGTCACCGAAGCGTTGGAAGTCATATTCTGCCTTCACGGAAATTGGGCCAGAAATTGCCTGTTCAACGCCAGCGCCGATCAGTGCGCCACCTTCCCAGCCTGGGCCGGATGTGGTTGCATCCTTGGCCTTAAACTTGGTTACGCCGTAACCGGCCGTGCCGTAAACGAGGGTCTTGTCGAAAGCATAGCCCACTTTACCCTTGGCATTTGCATTCCACGATTGCTGGAGGCTGCCGCCGCGGCCAATGCGATGTTCGGCTTCGGCAAAATTACCTTCCAGCTCACCACCGAAAACGATATTGCCGCTCTGCATGTTCTTGCCTACGACCGCGCCGCCAAGAAAGCCAGTACGGTTGGTGAACGGGCCGGGAACTTTCGACGAAGAAGCACCAATCTGTGCACCAACATAGTTGCCTGACCAGTCGTGTGGACCGGCTGCAACAGGTTCGTTATAGGTGTAATCGTTGTTGTCCATCATATCAGCGGCGATGGATGGGCCAGCAAAGGCAACGAGTGCGGCACCGAACGCCGCGGCGATGTAGGAACGCTTCAACATTTTTTACTCCAGTTTTCCCACCTAAAACGCTGGCGGAAAATATGCGTGATCTATTCTGAAGGGCCGATTCCGGTTGTCTTCAATCTGATTATGTCCTCGCTCGTGATTGTGTCTAAATTTAAGAAAATTCGAGCTAAATCGAGGGGAAAGCCCTTTGTTTCGGATGGTATGCTTAATGAAGGATGAATGCGCTACTCACGCGTTTCAGATGAGTTTCAGGCCGCGCATACTGGCATGTCCATGCTTTCCCACGATGATATGGTCGTGAACGGATATGCTCAAAGCCTTGGCAGCATCGATCAGCACTTTAGTCATTTCAATATCTGCGCGAGACGGTGCTGGATCACCGGATGGATGATTGTGGACAAGAATAATTGCTGTCGCTGAAAGCTCCAAAGCACGCCGCATAACCTCTCGAGGATACACCGGCGTGTGGTCGACTGTTCCTTGTTGCTGCACCTCGTCTGCGATGAGGCGATTTTTTTTATCAAGGAAAAGTATGCGGAATTGTTCTCGCGTCTCATAGGCCATTGCTGTGGTGCAATATTGGATAACTTGGCTCCATGAGCCCAGCACTTCGCGCTCCATCACTGTGCTGCGTGCGGAGCGCTTGGAGATTGCTTCGACGATTTTTAGTTCAAGCGCTATGGAGGGACCAATGCCGGGCGTTTCCGCTAAAAGTTTTTCAGGCGCGCCCAACACTTCCGCAACGGTCCCAAAGCGGCTTAACAGTGACTTAGCAAGGGGCTTTGTATCCGCTCGCTGAACCACTCTGAACAACAGAAGCTCAAGCAATTCGTAATCGGCGAGTGCATCCGGTGCTGTCTTAAAGCGCAGTCGTAACCGATCTCGGTGACCCAGATGATGCGGCTTTTCGAGGGAAGCCTGAACTCTTATGCCCTCGTTGAAGCCGGGAAAGTCGAAACCTCCCGGACTTTTGTCTTTTGGTGCCATTCTGTTTAAACCCCCGCAGAAACAGTCGACAATTTTTAAGCTAGTCTACCGCATGGATGGCGGACCGAAAACGTTTTTCGGCGAAAGCGTGAAGATTTCGCAGCCGTCTTTGGTAACGCCAACGGTATGCTCATATTGCGCAGTCAGTGAACGGTCGCGCGTAACGGCAGTCCAGCCATCCGAAAGAACCTTAACGCCGGGCTTGCCGAGATTAATCATCGGCTCAATCGTGAAGATCATACCTTCTTTAATCTCAACACCTTCGTTGACTGTACCGTAATGAAGAATATTTGGTGCATCATGGAAAAGTTGACCAACACCGTGACCGCAGAAATCGCGTACCACTGAGCAGCGTTCGCCTTCTGCATAGGTTTGAATTGCAGCACCAATAGCGCCGGTTTTCACACCCGGCTTTACAACTTCAATGCCACGCAGCAAGCTTTCATAGGTCACTTCAAGCAGGCGCTCGGCTGCGCGCTTGATTTCACCAACCGCATACATGCGGCTTGAATCGCCATGCCAGCCATCAAGCAAATAGGTCACGTCGATATTGACGATATCACCATCTCGCAGAGGCTTGTCGTCTGGGATGCCGTGGCAAACAACATGGTTGATCGATGTGCAAGTGGACTTGGTGTAACCGCGATAGTTGAGCGTCGCCGGGAATGCGCCATTATCCATGCCGAATTCAAACACGAAACGATCGATTTCATTGGTGGTAACGCCGGGCTTTACAATGTCATTCAACGCATCAAGGCAACGAGCGGTAAGATTGCAGACTTTGCGCATGCCCTCAAAGGCGTCTGAGCCGTAAAGCCTGATCTGCCCCGTATATTTCATTGGTGCGCTTGTTGCTTCGATATAAGTCACCATCTCGGTCCGTCTTTCTAATATTCTATAGGCACGACTGTTTCAGCACTGATGCCGTTTTCTGTTATGTGGCATCGAATGGCCCAAGCCTCAACCCCGGCTGCGCGTGCGCGATCAAATGCGCGCGCATAAGTCGGATCAAGATCGCCTGAGATGCTGAATCTGTCGCAATCGTTTCGCTGGATAATAAACACCATCACGCCCCGATAGCCAGCAGATACGACATCTACGAGTTCATCAAGGTGTTTCGCGCCACGTGCCGTCACTGTGTCGGGGAATTCGGCAAGGAAAGGGGTGCGGATGAAGTGAACGTTTTTCACTTCCACATAGGCGCGTGGTTGCTCGCCTTCATCAAGCAATATGTCGATGCGTGAGTTTTTGCCGTATTTTTGTTCGCGCTTAAGGACGGCGTAATTCTTCAAGTCTGGAATCATGCCTGCAAGAATGGCTTCTTCGGCGATTTTATTCGGCAGCCCCGTATTCACCCCGACAAGTGTGTTGTCTGCTGCAACAATTTGCAGAGTGTGCCGATATTTCCGGTGAGGGGCATCTGAAACGCTCAACCAAACGCGAGAGCCGGGCGTTGTAAGACCGAGCATTGATCCCGTGTTGGGAACGGAAGCCGTAATGAACTGCCCATCGTCGAGCGTAACATCGGCCAAAAAGCGCTTATAGCGTCGCTCAAGGCGACCTGTCACAAGAGGAGGGTTGAAAAGCATGCTCCGATTTAGGCGGATGTATGCATGGATGCAAGCGTCTGCGAATCTAGAAGAGCACCGTGAAGACATCTGCCCAACGCATATCTGCGCTGAGCACGAGCATGGCTGCGATAAGGCCAGCGCCAAGTAAGGTGAGTGTTGTTTTTGTTTCGCTGGTAATCACGGTCGCCACCAAATTGCTTTTGAACTGGTGGAAACTTCACGCTTAATTTAGCCCGCAATATGATGTGAAAATGTTTATTCGCGGCATTTTGCGGGCAAATTATGAGAGCCAATAAAGGGCTATTCTTTTACCCAGTTAAAAGCCAATTCTTCACGGAATGCGAAGCGTATGATATGACTTGCTACGACGTCTTCCATCTGTGAAAGGGCTTCTTGTGGAGCCTCAACGGTTGCGATGAGCTTTTCCGAATCTGCATCAAGAGTAACGATGCGATTCTCATCGAAGTCGATCTGTCCATGTTCTGGTGTGAATTCGATGGAGAATTTATGCGCCCAATGTTTGCAGAGCTGCTGCAAATAGCGGCTGGCGTGGGCTGTTGGTACAATAGCGGTGGTTTTAGCCATAATCTTGCTGTCCAATCTCAAGTTTTACGGACAGTGCCTAGCATTGCTATCTGAGATATGTCACTCAGCAAGATATCAATTTTTCGGGAGAATAAAAAAACCACCAAGTGGTACGCCCAAGGGGAATCGAACCCCTGTCTGCGCCGTGAAAGGGCGCTGTCCTAACCGCTAGACGATGGGCGCCTGTTGCTGGTGTGAGTGGGCTTATATGCAGGAAATATCCGACGCGCAAGTCCTTTTTAGAAAAAATCCAAGAAAAATTTACTTGATGATTTTTACGAACGTCGCTTGTGAAAACAATGAGATAGAGCGCCAAGCTGAAGTCATGCTTCGGCTACACGGGGCGCCTAAAACAAGCTGCCTTGTGTGTATCGATTGTATGTCTGGAAAAAGAAAAACCAGCAAGTGGTACGCCCAAGGGGAATCGAACCCCTGTCTGCGCCGTGAAAGGGCGCTGTCCTAACCGCTAGACGATGGGCGCCTGTTGCTGGTGTGAGTGGGCTTATATGCAGGAAGGTTCTGACTCGCAAGCCCTTAATTCGACTTTTTCATAAAAATATCATGCGAGGCTAATTTTCAGAGTGGATGCGCTGTGGATAAATTAGCTATCTGACTGAAATGCAATAAAAAAGCCGGGTGATGCGACCCGGCTTTTGTTCTTTTATCGTTTGCAACTCCAGTTCCAGTCGCGCTCTGGTCCGATGTCCACATGCACAGAAGTTGTATGGCAATAAGTGCCGACACCGCCGCGCGTGGACATATTGCGGGCGTAGCGGGCAAGTTCGTGCTTTGATACGCCGTCGATCTGAATGTCAGCCGCAGCGCAAATCATATGCAGGGATTTGCGGGCGCCATTTACTTTGCGATTGTAAGACGGGCTACGGTAGCCTGATGTTACCATGACTGGCTTGCGGAAGTGACGTTCCATAGTCTTCAGCATGGAAACAAGTTGAGGCTTCAGGCAGGCGACATCGACAGTTTCGCGCTGAACCTTCAGGCCATTGGGTGCGAGACGTGCAAGGCCGGGCGCCGATGCAAGCTGTACGGACGCGTAATCGTCATATTCGTTCGCATCAATGTCGCTGTCATCATAGATGCTTTTGCGATGCTTGATCTCAAAGCCGCCATTCGCGCGCACACCGGGAAGGGCATAATTATATTCGTGCGTTGATTTAGTTGTGGGCCGCACAACAGCAAGTTTCTTATTGACCGACTTAGTGTCGCCGTTCGCGCCATCTTCGTTGAAGAGGCGTGCAATACTTCCCTGTCCAGCTGTTGCCGGGCGCTGAGGAGCGACATAGGCATTTGCATTTTTAGCTGATCCGAAAAGCGATGTAACCTGTGTTGGTTTTTCCGGCTCGACAGGCTTAGCAACTTCTGCCGCTGGAGCCGTTTCAGGTTCAGTCTTTGCAGGTTCGGGCTTAGATTGAGGTGCTGCTGTCGTAGCCTGTTCTTCGGGCTTCTGAGTTTCTGCTGCTTGTTCTGGTGCTTCAGGAGCGGATTCGACGGGTTTTTTGCCAAACATCCCAAATAAAGAGCCGGATTTTTTCTCTGGTGTGAGGGCTGCAACCTGAACAGGGGTTTCCTGTTTTGGTGCGCCTTCTACTGATGCCGTGGCGGTGGGATTTGTTTGTGTGTTTTCAGTGGGCGCGGCTTTTTCAGCAAGCGCTGGCTTTGTTGATTCTTTAGCTGCTTCAGCGGCTACCGTTTGATCGGCTGCGCTTTGAAGAGTTTCAGCAATGACGGAACCATCTGCGTCGTTCGTCATTTGTAATGGTGACGTGCCATTGCCGGTCGATGTGCACGATGTAAGAACGAGCGCGAGCAAGGCTACGCTACCAGAAAGTAGTCTTCTTGTTGTCGTGTGCGTTGCTACTGCGAATTTCAATATCTGCTCCAGCTCGATGTCCCATACAGATGGGCTTGACCATTTTAACGAGCCGGAAAAATCCTGATCCCGTTTTGGTTTGGGGAGATCGGCTTCCCCGTGTGAGTCGCGCTCAAGCATTTTTAAGCAGCTTTACTCACAAAAACCGGCAATGAAGGCCAGCTTAGATAGTCCAAGATTTTCAGTGCTTTATTAAGAATGCATCATGTGTGCAGTCGTCCTAAAGCATGAGTAGACAATTTATCGAATGATAAGTTGTAACCAATTTTTAGGGTTTTTAACTGCCAAACGCAACTATTGAAAGCGATCAGTGCTTGAATAAATTGCATTTCAATTTTGTTTTACGTAATAATAACGCAATGTTACTAATTGTAACTTTTGGTTATACTTGCTTTTGATGGCGTCTTTGAAAGGGCAGGATTGCACCTGATCGCAACTCACTTGTTGACATGACGTAGCGAGTTGGTGCTATCCACTTTCCGATATATTATCTGCGTCGGGCGAGTTATAGATTTCGCACGAGCAGATATCAGGGCAGAACATCAGGATTGGAACCCGACATATGACCAAGAGCACGCGGACGTTTGCCAATATCATGCTGGCAGCAACAGCCGTGGCGCTTCTCGCGGGTTGTGCTGGCGGTCCGGAATTTCAGGGTACACCGCAGGCGGGTGCCAAGCGCAGCGATACCTATCCAACCTTTGGACGTATGCCGAAAGCTGCCACGGTGCAAATTACGCCGGAAGAAAAGGCGCAGATGATGTCTGGTCTTGATTCTGATCGTACGCGATTGGCGGCCACGCGCTCGTCAGCAAGCACGCTCACTCCTGCTCAGGCCGCTGCATTGCGCAAGCAAGCGCAGGACGAAGCCGCCGCTACACTTAAGCAGATCGAAGCCGGGGAATAAGACGCTTTTAGTCAATAAAAGCTTTGTCGCAGAACTGTAACAAGTCTCGACCCGATTCGATAACGAGTGTATATCTCCAAACGCGACGCATAAGCGTCATTTCATTTAACTCCATTCTGGAACAGGATCATGTCGGAAGAATTTCATAAAGTCCGTCGTTTGCCACCTTATGTCTTTGAACAGGTTAATCGCCTGAAGGCAGCGGCGCGAGCGGGCGGAGCCGACATCATTGATCTTGGAATGGGCAATCCAGATCTGCCGACGCCGAAGAACATCGTCGATAAGCTTTGCGAAGCTGTTCAGGATCCCCGCGCTCATCGTTATTCGTCGTCAAAGGGTATTCCCGGTCTTCGTCGTGCACAGGCACAATATTATGCACGTCGTTTCGGTGTGAAGCTTAACCCGGACACTCAGGTTGTAGCGACCTTGGGTTCAAAGGAAGGTTTCGCCAACATGGCGCAGGCCATCACTGCTCCGGGCGATGTCGTGCTTTGTCCCGATCCGACCTATCCGATCCACACATTTGGCTTTATCATGTCGGGCGGCGTTATCCGTTCGATCCCTGCAAAGCCGGATGAAGACTTCATTCGTGCGCTCGATCGTGCAGTAAAGCACTCGATTCCAAAGCCGCTCGCGCTGATTCTGAACTTCCCGTCGAACCCGACTGCCTATGTCGCGACCCTTGATTTCTACAAGGATGTGGTCGATTTCGCGCGCAAGAATGATCTGATCATTTTGTCCGATCTTGCCTATTCGGAAATTTACTTCGACGATAACAACCCACCGCCATCGGTTCTTGAAGTGCCGGGTGCTATGGATGTTGCTGTCGAGTTCACCTCAATGTCGAAGACATTCTCGATGCCGGGTTGGCGCATGGGCTTTGCGGTCGGCAATGAACGTCTCATTGCAGCATTGACCCGTGTAAAATCCTATCTGGATTATGGTGCGTTCACGCCAATTCAGGTTGCAGCAACCGCAGCGCTGAATGGTGACGGCACGGACATAAGCTATGTTCGCAATGTCTATAAACAGCGCCGCGATGTGCTGGTCGACAGCTTTGGCCGTGCAGGCTGGGATGTTCCACCACCAGCTGCAACCATGTTCGCATGGGTTCCGATTCCAGAGCGTTTCCGCGCGTTGGGTTCGCTGGAGTTCTCCAAGCTGCTGGTTGAAATGGCCGATGTGGCTGTTGCTCCGGGTGTAGGCTTTGGCGAGCATGGCGATGAATATGTTCGTATCGCATTGGTCGAAAACGAGCATCGCATTCGTCAGGCCGCACGCAACATCAAGCGTTTCCTGTCTGCAAAAGATGAAAATGTGCAGAACATTATTCCGCTTGAAGGTCGCCGCTAACAGCTTTTAAGATAAGACAAGGGCTGGCTTCTGGTCGGCCCTTGTTTCCCACCACATACAAACTCAACAATTCAGAAAGACAGAACAATGAGTGATGCATTGCGGATCGGCGTTGCCGGACTGGGCACCGTTGGTGCTTCGGTGTTGCGTATTCTACGTGACAAGGCCGAAATGCTCACTCGTCAGTGCGGCAAGCAGGTTGTTGTCACGGCGGTAAGCGCTCGTGACCGCTCGCGCGATCGCGGTGTCGATCTTTCTGGCATTGAATGGTTCGACGATTCTGTCGAACTCGCGAAAAGTGCCAATATCGATGTTTTTGTTGAGCTGATCGGTGGCGATGAAGGCCCAGCCAAACTGGCTGTAGAAGCAGCATTGCGGGCAAGTCATCATGTCGTGACGGCCAACAAGGCGCTTCTTGCAAAGCATGGTGTAGCTCTCGCCAAGATTGCCGAAGAAAAAGGCGTGCTTCTTAACTTTGAAGCTGCTGTTGCAGGCGGTATCCCGGTTATCAAAGCGATGCGTGAATCGCTGACTGGCAATACGGTTTCGCGCGTTTACGGCATTATGAACGGCACCTGTAACTACATCCTGACCCGGATGTGGGAAGAGGGCATTTCGTTTGAGGATTGCCTCGCGGATGCGCAGCGCCTTGGATATGCCGAAGCTGATCCAACTTTCGATATTGAAGGCAATGACACGGCGCACAAACTTGCGTTGCTGACGAGCCTAGCATTCGGCACGCAGATTGCTGCCGATGATATTTACCTTGAAGGCATTAGTAATATTTCTCTGGCCGATATCCGTGCTGCTGATGAGCTTGGTTATCGTATCAAGTTGCTGGGCGTTGCACAAAAGACTGATACCGGCATTGAACAGCGCGTGCATCCAACCATGGTGCCGACATCATCGGTTATCGCGCAGGTGCATGGCGTGACCAACGCGGTTGCGATTGAAACCGATCTTCTGGGTGAATTGCTGCTTTCTGGCCCTGGTGCTGGCGGTAATGCTACTGCTTCGGCGGTGATTGGCGATATTGCGGATATTGCGAAGAGCCGTCCCGGCTTCCAGCATGGCCCGGTTTTCGGCACACCTGCGAAAGCCTTGCAGCCATATAAGCGCGCCAAAATGCGCAAGCATGCTGGCGGCTACTTCATTCGATTGACGGTTTATGACCGCATCGGTGCTTTTGCAGCTATCGCTAAGCGCATGGCCGAAAATGATATTTCACTTGAGTCGATTGTTCAGCGTCCGCTGATGGATAGTGATGTAAGCGATGGTATTAAGACGGTTATTCTTGTCACGCATGAAACGACTGAATCTGCGGTGAAGAAGTCTCTTGAAGCCATTCTCAAGGACGATCATCTGGTCAGTAAACCGCAGATGATCCGCATTGAGCGCGCTGGCTAATTGCCGGTTTAAGTTGCCGCTCTTGAAGGGCGGCAACGTTTTTGCTAAGAAATAGCTATCGGAATAATCCGACTAAGAGACAAATATGGAAAAGGAGGGCTGTAATATGGATGTGACGCGTCACGACCGCCATCGTCAGTACGGCCCTGATTTTGCCCTGCAACAGTAATTTGTGCAGGGCCGATTAAGACTTACAGAACAGTCTTTCTCTGCCTTTTCTGAAGGCGCAGCTTGAATAGCTGTAGCCGAAAATTTGCAAGCATTTTGATTGAAGCTGTTTGAGAACTGCTCGTCAGTGCTTGGCCAAATTGGGCCTATCGCCATGTCTCTTATATCTATTCAGAATCTTTCGCTTACCCTTCATCAGACCTTGTTCGCTAACCTCGATTTTGTTGTGGGCGAGGGAGAGCGTTTGGGTATTGTCGCCGCTAATGGTCGTGGAAAGACCAGCCTTTTGCGCCTTATTGTTGGGGAGGGTGAGCCGACCAGCGGTGTCATTACCCGCTCACGAGGGCTGAAAATTGGTTACGTCAGCCAATATGTTTCCGCTGATCTGATGGACCTCTCTTTTTACGATCTGGTCCTCAGCGGACTGGATGAAGATGCGCGCGACTATGAAAGCTGGCGCGTAGACATAGTGCTTGATGATCTGAATGTTCCCGCAGAACAGCGCGGTCTTGCTGTTCGACAACTGAGCGGCGGCTGGCAACGGCTTGCGCTACTGGCGCGCACATGGGTTTCTGAACCTGATGTGCTTTTGCTCGACGAGCCGACCAATCACCTTGATCTTGAAAAGGTGCATTTGCTGGAAAACTGGCTAGATGCGCTCCCGCGTTCAGTAGCCGTCATTGTTTGCAGTCATGATCGCGCCTTTCTTGACGTGGTGACGAAACGCACGCTTTTCCTGCGTGCAGAAAACTCGTTCGTCTTTGCGTTGCCTTATAGCCAAGCGCGTGTGGCGCTTGACGAGATTGACGCGGCTGACGCTCGCCAGTTTGAAAAGGACATGAAAACTGTCCAACAATTGCGCAGACAGGCTGCGAAGCTCAACAATATCGGCATCAATTCGGGCAGTGATTTGCTGGTCGTGAAAACCAAGCAATTGCGTGCGAGAGCCGAAAAAATTGAGGAAAGCGCCAAAGCGGCGCATGTCGAACGCTCTGCTGGCAAGATTAAACTCGATGGGCGAGGCAGCCATGCCAAAGCGCTGATTGTGATTGATAAGGCCGAGATTGCGACGCCTGACGGTCGGGCTCTCTACAAAACCGGTCAGTTGTGGATCAATCCCGGTGATCGAATCGTACTGCTTGGCGCGAACGGAACCGGCAAGACACGAGTTCTGACACTGGTTCGCGAGGCAATCCTAAAGCCGGAACAATCACTCGCTGGCATAAAAGCGACGCCGTCGCTTGTGTTGGGCTATAGCGATCAGGCTTTGTCTGAGCTGAATGGTGACTGGACGCCGTTTGAAACGATTATGAAGCGTTTCGATGTGGGCGACCAGCGCGCACGGTCGTTGCTGGCTGGCGCAGGCATGACGCTGGATATGCAGACGAAATCTTTGTCGCGGCTTTCGGGCGGGCAGAAGGCACGCCTTGCCATGCTGGTTTTGCGACTGACCAAGCCAAACTTCTACATTCTCGATGAACCGACCAATCACCTTGATATTGATGGGCAAGAAGCGCTCGAAGCCGAACTGCTAAGCGATGAAACCGCGAGCCTGATTGTTTCGCATGATCGCAGTTTTGTGCGCAACATTGGCAATCGGTTCTGGGTGATAGATCGAAAAAGGCTGATCGAAGTGGAAAGCCCTGAGGTTTTCTTTGACTATGCTAAAGGCTGAAATATTGGGCCTTTTACGCTAAATCGATTAAGAGTTAGAGCGGAAAATGTTTTTACCGCTCTTTCCCTTGCAGGTCGGCGGGGACTTTGACAAAACATTTGCACAATGTCGCTATAGATGGCGAAACACACATTTCATATGAATTCAGGACTTTGTTCACATGGCCAAGACTTCAGAACAGCAACCGCAACGACCAGCGCAGGGACTTGACCGTATTCTGACGCTTGAGCTGGTTCGCGTTGCCGAGCGCGCGGCAGTTGCGGCGGCGCGTCTGCGTGGACGTGGCGATGAAATGGCTGCCGATCAGGCAGCCGTTGATGCCATGCGCCAGGAACTCAATCGTCTGCCGATTGCCGGAACAGTCGTGATTGGTGAAGGTGAGCGCGATGAAGCGCCGATGCTTTATATCGGCGAAGAAGTCGGCACCAAGCAGGGTCCTGATGTTGATATCGCGCTTGATCCGCTGGAAGGCACCACGATTTGCGCCAAGAACCTGCCAAACTCGTTGGCGGTGATCGCCATTGCCGAGAAGGGCAATCTGCTCTACGCGCCTGACGTTTACATGGAAAAGATTGCGGTCGGACCGGGTTATCCGAAAGGCGTTGTCGATCTTGACGCGACAGCCACTGATAATATTCACGCGATTGCTAAGGCAAAAGGAGTGCAGCCGCACGAAATTACGGCCTGCATCATGGATCGTCCACGTCATGCGCGCCTGATCGAAGAAGTGCGCGCAACTGGAGCGTCCATTCGGCTGATCGGTGATGGTGATGTTGCCGGTGTGATGCACACGACGAACCCGGATGAAACCGGTATCGATATTTATATCGGTATTGGTGGTGCGCCGGAAGGTGTACTTGCCGCTGCTGCACTGCGCTGCATTGGTGGTCAGATGCAGGGACGCTTGCAGCTCAACTCTGATGAAAAGATCGCACGCGCCGCCAAGATGGGTATTTCTGATCCCAAAAAGATTTACACGATGGAAGAAATGGCCAAAGGCGACGTGCTGTTCGCTGCAACTGGCGTGACCGATGGCAACATGCTTTCAGGCGTTAAGTTTGCCCGCGATTATATCCAGACCCATACAATCGTCATGCGCTCAAGCTCGCAAACGGTTCGCGAAATTAAGGCGAGACACCAAGATCTGTCTAAATTCTAACAGAACCATCGATATTTAGGCTCTGGCTGCCTGCAAATGGCGTTGTTCTACGCTTCCGGTGCTCATGTACCCATAAGTACATTCCGCTCCGGTTCTCGAACTCCACCATTTTCGGTACGCCATAACCGAAATCTCTTCTGGTTCCCGGCTTATGATCGAACGGCGGCATTGCAAAAATGCCGCCTTTTGTGTCTTTAAGACCTCATGACAACAGAACGCTATTTTCTCGGTATCCGCAAATCTGTCACTGGCCAGAAATGGATGGACCGGCTCGGACCGCGTGAAGCCAATACGGCGCTTGCGATCGCGCAGCATCACGGCATTTCTGATCTTGTTTCGCGCGTGCTGGCAGGGCGTGGCGTGAGCGTTGAAGGCGCGCCGGAGTTTATTGATCCTAGTCTTCGCAATCTTATGCCCGATCCGGCGATGCTGACCGATATGGATAAGGCTGCAAACCGCATCGCGGACGCTATTATGCGTCGCGAAACGGTTGCGATTTTCGGCGACTATGATGTGGATGGCGCATGTTCATCTGCATTGATGGCGCGATTTTTGAAACACTATGGCATTACCCATTCGATTTATATTCCAGATCGTATTTTCGAAGGTTACGGCCCGAACCCTGATGCCATGCGTGAGCTGGTGGCAAAGGGCGCATCGCTTATCGTGACGGTGGATTGCGGCACCAACAGCGCCCCATCAATCACCGCTGCAAAAGAAGCGGGTGCTGATGTTGTCGTGCTTGATCACCATCAGGTAGGCGGCGATCTGCCAGACGATGCGGTGGCAATCGTCAATCCGAATCGTGAAGATGATATCTCACAGCAAGAGCATCTTTGTGCGGCGGGCGTTGTTTTTCTGACGCTTGTTCAGGTGACGAAAGTTCTGCGTGAGCGGGGCAAAGGGGCAGGGCCTGACCTGCTTTCGCTGCTCGATCTGGTCGCACTTGCAACTGTTTGCGACGTGGTGCCGCTGAAAGGTGTGAACCGCGCATTTGTGGTCAAGGGGCTGCTGGTTGCGCGTAGTCAGAGCAATGCCGGACTTGCAGCACTGGGTCGTGTTTCGCGGATTGGCGAACCGCTTAATGTTTTCCACCTCGGTTATCTGATTGGTCCGCGCATCAATGCCGGTGGGCGTATTGGTGATGCGGGCTTAGGTGCTCGCTTGCTGACACTGGATGATTCCACTGCTGCTGATCCGATTGCCGTTGAGCTTGATCGACTCAATCAGGAACGGCAGGCGATGGAAGCCGAGATGCTGATTGAAGCAGAAGCAGAAGCCTCGCTAGAGCTTTCAGGTGGTGCCGGCGCATCTGTGATTGTGACGGCAAGTGACCGATGGCATCCGGGTATCGTCGGACTGCTTGCTTCGCGGCTCAAAGAAAAGGCACGTCGCCCAGCTTTTGCTATTTCATTTAATGTGAATGGCGTTGGCTCCGGCTCGGGACGTTCGATTACGGGACTTGATCTTGGCAAGCTGGTGCGCGGAGCTGTAGAAAAAGGCTTGCTCGTTAAGGGCGGTGGCCACGCCATGGCGGCTGGCATCACCATTGAGCGAGCCAAACTCGGAGCGCTTCGGGCCTTTCTTGAGGAGGAGTCTGCCGATACTGTCGCAAGACTTCGCGAAAACCAGAGCCTTTCGATTGATGGTGCGGTGGCTGCATCGGGTGCCACCGTTTCGCTTTACGAATCTTTGCAGAAGGCAGGGCCTTTCGGTTCCGCGCACCCGCAGCCGGTGCTGGCACTTCCGCATCACGTTTTGGCCGATGTACGCACTGTCGGGCGTGACCATGTCCGCGTTGTGCTGCGTGGAGCCGATGGAAAGCGTGTGAATGCGATTGCGTTTCGCGTCGCTGAAGGCGATCTGGGGCGGTTTTTGTTCAATAATATCGGCCAGAGCGTACACATCGTTGGCAATCTGTCGCTCAATCACTGGAATGGCTCTGTCACACCTCAGATACAGATTCTGGATGCGGCTGTGCCTGTTTGAATTTTCTGAACTTTTTTGTCTTCACGCTCTTGTGAAAATGGGGGGTGAATTCCCATATGATCACAGAATAAAATAATCTGTGATTACTCTATATGGGAGATACTTATGCCGGGTTCCGGAAACCGCCTGACCAAACTGACCGCTGCAATGGTCCTTGGGCTTATCGCCTCTTTTGCCGCTGTCGATTTCGCCGAGGCTCGCCGTGCAGGCGGGGGCGGTTTTGGTAGCCGTGGTGCGCGTACTTATCAGGCGCCTGCACCAACAAGGACTGCACCAAACAATGCTGCGCCTGTTGAGCGTTCAATGACGCCGAATACAGGTGCAACACAGACTAACCGTCCGGGTGCTGCTGCTGGCACGCAAAGCGCTGCAGCCGCACGTTCGGGCGGAATGTTCGGCAATTTTGGTCGTTCGATGCTTGGTGGCCTTCTTGTTGGTGGTCTGATTGGCATGCTGCTGGGTAACGGCCTTGGCGGTATGGCTGGCATGTTGGGCCTTCTTTTGCAGGTTGCGGTCATCGCTCTGATTGCAATGTTCGTTATGCGCATGATTGCAAATCGTCGTCAGACGGCAGCAGCGGGTGCAGGAAATGCTGGTGCTCAGCCTTTTAATGCTGCACAGGTCTTTGGTTCTGCAAAGACTGCTGCTCCGCAGGCAAATACTGCAAGCCGCACGCCTTCCGTTAATCCATTTGCCAACAAGCAGGCAGAAGCTCCGGCTGCGCCCGTTGTTGAAGACGAGCCGATGGATGTGGGTCAGGAAGAGCTTGATCGTTTTGAGCAGATGCTTGCAGAAATCCAGACCGCTTACGGTCGTGAGGATTATGCAGCGCTGCGCAAGCTCGCAACACCGGAAGCCATGTCGTATCTCGCAGAAGAACTTGGCGAAATCGCCTCAAGCGGTATGCGTAATGAAGTGAAGGACGTGAAGCTCCTCCAAGGTGACGTTTCCGAAGCATGGCGCGAAGGCAATGTCGATTATGCAACGGTTGCTATCCGCTACTCGGCAATCGACGTTATGCTTGATCGCAATACGGGTGTAGTTGTTGAAGGCAACCCAGATGAGCCAGTTGAAAGCGTTGAAGTCTGGACGTTTACCCGCGTTGACGGCGGTGACTGGTTGCTTGCAGCCATTCAGGGCACTGAATAAATAAAAAAGCCCGGTCTCGCGACCGGGCTTTATTTTTACCAGCTGCCGATGTTTTCAGCCGACGCCCAAGGCTCTTGCGGAGCCAGACGTTCACCCTTCTGGATCAGTTCAATCGAAATGCCATCTGGCGATTTGATAAATGCCATGTGACCATCGCGCGGTGGACGGTTGATGGTAACGCCTGCATCTTTCAGCTTCTGGCAGGTTTCGTAGATATTATCGACCGCATAGGCGAGATGACCGAAATTGCGTCCACCAGTATAGGTTTCCGGATCCCAGTTATAGGTTAGTTCCAGCTCTGGAGCGCGTTCTGCCTTGGCTTTATCCTTGTCCGCTGGGGCGGCAAGGAAAATCAGTGTGAAGCGGCCTTTTTCATTTTCAGTGCGGCGAATTTCTTCAAGACCGAACTTGTTCACATAAAAATCCAGCGATTCATCAATATCGCGAACTCGAACCATGGTGTGCAGATAGCGCATCTTCTTCTCCTGTTTTGCAGATATGCGGGTCACAAACTCAACGCTTTCCCGAAAGAATGGTTCAGTGCGTTTCGCGTGACCGCTTGAAAGAGCTGTTAACGTGGATAAGTGGCCCGCATAAAAACGCAAGTAACAAGTTGTCGAACGCCGACGCTGCCTTATGTTTTCGGCAGATCGTTTTTGATTGAGAAATTTAGGAATTAACGATGAGCGCATAAAGCCTGTGGTCATCTTCAATTGAACAAAAGATAGGGCTTGCCGCCTACGGTTAAGGAAGTGTTATTCTTTGGGCAAGAATCACGTCAGAATCGCAACGGAACAAAAGAGGAGGGACGAGCGCATGGCAGACAAATCTGTGTCAAATGACCAGTTTCGCAGTCAGGCCTCCTCAGAAGAGATTGGCGAACTCGTTGAACTCTCGGGCCATATCAAATGGTTCGACGTTGCAAAAGGCTATGGCTTCATCGTTCCTGATCAGCCGGGCTTTACTGATATTCTCCTTCACGTGACAACATTGCGCCGCGACGGCTTCCAGACAGCGCTTGAAGGCGCCCGGATCGTGTGTGAAGTGCGCAATGGTGATCGTGGTATGCAATGCTTCCGCGTTCTTTCGATGGATACATCAACGGCTGTGCATCCTGCACAGATGCCGCCACAGCGCACGCATGTGACTGTGACGCCATCAAGTGGTCTGGAACGCGTGATCGTTAAGTGGTTCAACCGCACCAAAGGCTTTGGCTTCTTAACGCGCGGCGAGGGGACCGAAGATATTTTTATCCATATGGAAACGCTGCGTCGTTTCGGAATGATGGAACTGCGTCCCGGTCAGGTTGTCCTGATCCGTTTTGGCGACGGCGACAAGGGCCTGATGGCTGCTGAAATCCATCCAGATATTGGAACGGCGATTCCTTTCTCGCACTGATTTTACAGCATCTCTTGATGTAACAAGGCTGTGAGTGGCTCTTGTGATGCCACCACCTCATTGATATTGTCCCGAGCTCAATTCCATCATTGTTCATTTCCTGACATTCGGGGATGGGCATCCAAGATGCAGGGCAAGAGCACTTCATGGGCCGCATTCTTTTCGCATTCGTTTTTCTGTTTTTTGCGGTTTCTGCGCAGGCGCAGGAAACCAAGCCCATGCTGCTGCCTTTAGATAAAGAGCCACTGACTTTCGTCACCTCAGGCGGTAAAGCCTCTTTTGCATTGGAAATTGCTGACACTGATGAAGCGCGTATGCGTGGATTGATGTGGCGCACTGATTTCCCAAAAGATCGGGCAATGCTTTTTGTTTTTGGCCAGATGCGCGATGTGATGATGTGGATGCAGAACACGCCATCACCCTTGGATATGGTATTTCTTGACGCTACTGGTCATGTGTCTGCGATCCACGAAAACGCAGTTCCTTTTTCGGAAGATATTATTTCTTCTCAGGGGCCGGCGGCCTATGTGGTTGAACTTCTGGCGGGGACTGTTAAACGGACCGGTATCAAGCGTGGTGACAAGGCTATTCACAAAGCAATCTGCGGCGAATGCCGCAGCTAAATCTGGCAAAAGTCCCACCGTCTAAAATTCAAAAGGAATGCAAAATTGAGCGCGCTCGACATCGAATATTTCGAACATGATGGTCTGCGTCTTGCGTATCGTCAGGACGGAGAGGGCGATCCGATTCTGCTCATTCACGGTTTTGCATCATCAAGCCTCGTTAACTGGGTGTCGCCCGGCTGGTTTCGCACGTTGACCGAGGCTGGTTATCGCGTGATAGCCATTGATGATCGTGGTCATGGATTTTCTTCAAAAAGCCATGACGCGGCTGATTATACGCCTAGCGCCATGGCTGGTGATGCTGCCGCTCTGCTTGATCATCTTGGCATCGAGAAAGCGCATATCATGGGCTATTCGATGGGTGCGCGTATCACCGCGTTTTTAGCCGTTGAACATCCTGAGCGCGTGCATAGTGCTATTTTTGGCGGTCTTGGCATCGGCATGGTTACAGGCGCGGGCGATTGGGAGCCGATTGGTGAAGCGCTTCTTGCGGAAGATCCATCGACCATTACGCATCCGCGTGGATTGATGTTCCGCAAATTTGCCGATCAGACTAAGAGTGATCGAATTGCGCTTGCAGCCTGTGTGATTACGTCCAAAGAACTGGTTTCGCCCGAGGCAATTGCGCGCATCATGCAGCCTGTTCTTGTCGCCGTTGGTACGACTGACGATATAGCGGGCAGTGCACAGGAACTTGCCGATATGCTGCCAAATGGACAGGCGCTTGACATACCTGACCGTGATCACATGTTGGCGGTGGGCGATAAGGTCTATAAGAAAGGCGTTCTGGCGTTTCTCGAAGAGAACCCTCTATAAGTTTCGACCAAAGCATCAACGAGATTTACGCAGTGTCAACGCGCAGCATTTTGAGATATGTTATCGGCTGAACGCGCATTGCGGTGCAGGCATAGAGCAACGGGAGTGCTCATTGCCTGCGATAAGCAAAATTGGAGTATGCATAATGTCCGTTCGTTCGAACGCAAAATTGTCCCCGTCGCTGGGACAGGTAGATCCGATCTGGCATTCCATCCGCGCCGAAGCGGAGGACGCTGCCAAGAACGATCCCGTGCTTGGAACGTTTCTTTACGCGACGATACTCAACCAGACGACGTTGGAAGATGCGGTTATGCATCGCATCGCGGAACGTCTTGGACATGCTGATTTAAGCGCTGATATTTTGCGTCAGACATTTGATGCGATGTTCGAGGCCAATCCCGAGTGGTCTCATATCGTGCGCGTCGATATTCAGGCCTTTTATGATCGCGATCCGGCGTATAGCCGTTTCATGGATTCTATTCTTTATTTGAAGGGATTCCACGCCATCCAGACGCATCGTTTGGCGCATTGGCTTTATAAGGAAGGCCGAAAAGACTTCGCTTATTATCTGCAAAGCCGCTCATCATCGATCTTCCAGACCGATATTCATCCTGCCGCCCAATTTGGTAGTGGTCTTTTTCTTGATCATGCGACCGGGCTTGTGGTTGGCGAAACAGCTGTCATCGAAGACAATGTGTCGATTCTACACGGAGTAACACTCGGCGGTACAGGTAAGGCCAGTGGAGATCGCCATCCAAAGATCCGCCATGGCGTGCTGATTGGTGCTGGCGCGAAGATTCTCGGCAATATCGAAGTTGGTCATTGCTCTAAGATCGCCGCCGGTTCTGTAGTACTTAAGCCAGTGCCGAACAATGCGACGGTCGCTGGTGTTCCTGCAAAGGTTGTCGGCGAGAGTGGGTGTTCTGAGCCATCTCGCGTTATGGACCAGATGCTCGGTGAGGCTGCGTTTGGCGAACATATGTATGGCGAAGGCATATAGCTCTATTCGTTCAGCAAAACCATAAAACTGACTGCTGCTGGCTTTTTAACCAGAGCGGACTATATGTCTGAAAAGCTATTCCAACTAACGGTGCATGTGTTCATTCGCGCGTGCGTTAGTGCTTTACATCAAACAATGCCGGGTGCATTACACCGGCCTTAATTCAATATCAGGAGAAGCCGGTTGAAACCCGAAGAACTCAAGAAACTCGACGCATATTTCAAGCGGACTTTTAACAATCCTGGCCTTCAGATTAAGGCGCGTCCACGCAAGGACGATTCCGCTGAAGTCTATCTGGATGATGAGTTCCTGGGGCTTGTCTATAAGGATGAAGACGAAGGCGAACTCTCCTATAATTTCTCGATGGCTATTCTCGACGTCGATCTCTGAGATTTTTTGCAGTTAAATAAGACGCCCTTTCTGCCTTGCAGAGGGGGCGTTTTTTATTGAGTTGATGCTTCCGCGTGAGCGCCTTAAAAAGTATTCTTAATCAACGTGCGTGCTGGGAGAAGCTATGAGGCCGTTAATTTTGAGTGCTGTAGCGTGTGGTGCAGCAATATTTTTGAGTTTTGCTGTTTCTCCATCGGTTGCTCAAGCCATTGATGATGATGGTACATGTCCTGAACTGGCTCAGAAAATGAGTCAGATTTATTTTGGGTTTCCCGAAATTGTTGATGGATCTATTGAGCGTTTTGCGAGCTGGAAGGCATCTTGTGCGGCGAAGGCGCCTGCCGGTCTGGGCAATATTGTTGCTTTATGCCAAGGAAAACTTCAGGGAGATGGAAACGTTTTTTTCTGGATTAAGGCAGCTGTTGAAGCTGAGAGCAGTGGCTATGAAATCTGTGATGACTAATCATGGAAAAGAACGATGATGATAAGCAGCTTCCGCCATGGCTAGACATTCGTAAGCGGAAGACGCGCGAAATCAAGCCCTGTCTTGCCAATCAGACGAAATCGGAAATGTCGAAGTTTTCGACTGGGTCACTTTGGGCGAGTACGGTTTTGGGTGGGTGCGTGTCATTCTTCTCGTTTCGCAGCGCCTACGAAAATGTAACCGCTGGCAAAATGGTGATTTCTTCCCAGATGGGAAGGCTGCGCAGCATCTTTCGCTGGCCGGATGATTGGGGGATTTTTTCCACTATCGTTGGACTAAAATTGTCGGCTGGCATCATCTTTCTGATTGCAACGCTTTATTGTCTGCAAGCCGCATTTCGCTCCCATGATAAATAACGCATCATGTTTCGAGATTCTTTGATGGAGGAAAGCCGATGCCAATCTACGTCTATAACGGACATAAGCCGGAGTTTGCTGACCGTGCGAGTAATTGGATTGCGCCGGACGCGACGCTGATTGGTAAAGTTCTCGTTGGCGAGAATGCTGGCTTCTGGTTCGGTTCCGTTCTGCGCGGCGACAATGAACCGATTACGGTGGGCGCGAATACCAATGTGCAGGAACACACCATCATGCACACCGATATTGGATTTCCTCTGAGCATTGGCGAGGGCTGCACAATTGGCCACCGTGCGATTCTGCACGGCTGTACGATTGGCAATAATACGCTGATTGGTATGGGGGCGATTATTCTGAACGGTGCGAAGATCGGTAATAATTGCCTTATCGGTGCGGGTGCGCTTGTGACTGAAGGCAAAGAATTTCCAGATAACTCGCTGATTGTTGGCTCGCCAGCGCGCGTTATCCGGGAACTTGATTTTGCCGCGGCTGAAAAACTGAAGCTGTCAGCAAAGCATTATGTTGAAAAAGGCCAGTCTTTTATGCGCGGTCTGGAACCAGCATAAAAAAAGGAAGGGGAATGACGCCCTTCCATTTTTAACAGGGGTATTTCAGCAGGATCAGTTGCGAATGCTGCTGACGAAAGTGTCGCGACCATCTTTAATGGAAACCCATACGCCGGTGTTCGTTGTGGACTGGCGTTTGAGGTAGGTGTAGTCGGTGTCATTCCAGAGCCGCACGCGCTGATCCATATTGTCGAGAATGAAATCGCCGCGGTCTGTGCGCACGGTCAGAACTGCGTGACCCTCACCATTCGGTTGGCGCACGACAGTCATGAGCAGTGTGTTGGCTGGAATGCCGAGCGCAATCAGTTCGCGGCGCTTGAGCAGCATATAGTCATCGCAATCACCGGCAGTCGTTGGGTATTCCCAATATTCTTCGTGGCCCCAGACTTCCATGTCAGTGCGCGGAGCGATTCGTTCGTTGATGCTGGCGTTGATCGTGACGATTTCCTGCCAGACTTTCTGGTTGAGCGTCAGCGGCGCGCTATTCTTATTCAATATGCTGCATTCAGCAGGATGACGCTCACAAAATTCATAGTGACCAATCGGCTGCGACGTGCGTTCGCCAGTCGGCATCCAATGCGATTTTGAAGCAGGGCTTGCGGCTTGCGCAAAGGCGGTTCCCAGCATCAGCATCAGGACTGCGATGATTGTCTGCTTTGTCATTCTTTTGTCTCCCTGTTGGAAACAAGAATGCGTGCAAGACTTTGAGAGTGGGGAAATTCAGACGCGAAAATGCTAATCTAATTTGAATAAAACTGAACTGAATGCTGCAAGGTTTTGTTCAGAAATAGCGTATTTCAGCTAATATTAGCGTCATTTATGGCCTTTTGATGCCCAAAAGAGCCCGAAGTGCAATTTGCAAATCCGTAACCTTAGTGCGCGTTTACCTTTTGGTTTGCACTGGTTCAGGCTTTGCCGCCAGTGATCACGCGTAGTTGCGGAATATCACGGCTGGGCACAGGCGCTGCCCAGCGTTGCCGTCCGCTGGTTGCATTCATTGTAATGGCAGAAGACTTGCGCTCTTCTTGTGCAACAATCAGATCAGGCGCTAGCGGTTCGATTCGGTTGAGATTGCCCAGTACGATTGGATCCGCACCGGCCCATGCAATGTCATCAAGTACGGAAATGCTACCGAGCAAGTTCAATCTGCCATCATCGCTGATTGAAAGCGGTGCGAGCAGCATTTCAAATGAGAGACTACGCCCCGAAAGACTAATGCCGTCATTGTGGCTCAAGGCTGGAACCAGAAATTCATTGATGCTTCGCGTCAGCTCATGAAGGGCAGGGCGATTACGCTCCGGCCAGAGAGCCAAAAAACGGGTCGTTTTAAGTTCACGCCCGAACAGGGTGCAGATTCGGGTTCCGGCGAGACGAAAGATCATCTGTCCTGAATTATCTTCTTCCAGAAAGAACAGATCCGACAAATGCCGTCCAAGTTTGCGTGGCTGAATAGATTCGCGCGAAGGCGCATAAAGGCTACCGCTCTGGCTCAGTGCCAGTCGCTGCCATTCGCTGAAAATTGCGATCGTGCTGCGGTTTTTCATCTTGCGCTGCTTATTGCTCGTCTGTGTTTGCGGGCTTTGCCCATCGCTCAGCGCATTAAAATAGTATTAACGGCGGGGACGCCAGCTTAACCCTTTGTTCATCCACGGAGGATGTCTGTTAAGGTTAACAGGAAGTAATAGTTGCAAAAAATCTATTATAGCGCTTTGATGGCTTATCAGAAGAAGTCATTGTCTTGGTTGACTTTTTTCTGATCTCCAGATTCCGTCTCGCAATGTTCAGATATTTGCGACAAGGCCGTACGGTACAATCCGGCGGCCTTTATTTTTAACGAATTGTCACTTATCTAGAATCATTATTTTGAAGACAGTTAGCTGGAAAGCGGCGGTTCATGAGCATTCCTCAGCCTGATATGCGCGAAAACACGAACTCCTCTCGTGGAGGAGAGCCGATATTCAATATACCGGGTGTTGTGCTGGCATTGATGGCCATTTGCGCCGGCGTTTATATTTATCAGAACTACATTATCAGCGAGCAGCAGAACTATGCCTTCATGCTGAATTTCGCGCTGATTCCGGCGCGGTTCTCATTGGCGGGTGGTTTCACTGATCCGGCAGCCCTGTTCACGCTCATCAGTTACTCGTTTATGCATGGCGGTTTGGCGCATATCGCGGTCAATATGATCTGGTTTGCGGCTTTCGGTTCTCCGCTTGCGGGTCGTATTGGCACCGGACGAATGATTATCTTCTGGGTTCTCACATCGGTCGTTGCCGGACTGACACATTACGCGATCTATCCTGAGAGCGTGACGCCACTTGTCGGGGCTTCGGGTGCTATTTCGGGCATGATGGGTGCTGCTGCGCGTTATGGCTTTCGCCGAGTAGGGCATGGACGCAAATCTGAATTTGCAGGGCCCGTTTTGCCGATTGGTCTTACATTGACGTTGAAGCCTGTGCTGACATTCGTTGGCGTTTGGTTCTTAATCAATATTGTGACGGGCCTTTATTCGACGGGCGGCGCGGACCTCTCGGGAATCGCATGGGAAGCGCATATTGGTGGATTTGTTGCGGGCTTTTTCGGTATTGCCTTGCTGGATAAGCCACGCAATTACGATGCCGTGATCCGGCGCAGAGGTTAACTCTCCCTATTTCGCACGCTTGCAAAGCGGCGCATCAAAGCGCACCATTATAGGAACACAGCTGGAGGAGCTGCGTTAGAATCATGGGACATGTTCCCTTGATAGATTGCTGAACCTTGGGAGGGACTTTGGCATGACTGTTAGATCGATTCTTGAAACCAAGGGCAGGGAAGTCGTTATCATCAAGCCGGATGATACGCTTGCACACGCCATTGCCATTCTTGCCCAATATAAAATCGGCGCAATTGTTGCCTGCGACGCCGAAGGCCATATCAAAGGCATTCTTTCTGAGCGTGACGTTGTTCGTGCAATGGCGACGATGGATGTGGAAATATGGAAGCGGCCGGTTTCGGACTTCATGACGGCACAAGTGCAGGTATGCCGCGAGCATCACACCATCAATCAGGTGATGGAAATTATGACGCATAACCGTTTCCGCCATATGCCGGTTGAAGAAAACGGCAAGCTTGCGGGAATCATTTCAATCGGTGACGTCGTGAAGCGGCGCATTGAGGATGTCGAGCAAGAAGCGGAAGATATTCGTAGCTATATTGCAACCGCGTAAATCTTTATCTGGAGCGTGAAAAACGCTCCAGATATTAAATTAAGCCGATTCGTCAGGCTGAGCGACGGGCGCGCAAATAGCGCTCGGCGGCATAGAGCGAAATTGCAGCGGCGTTGGAGACGTTCAGCGATTTGATTTCACCGGGCATGTCGAGACGTGCCAGTGCGGTGACTGTTTCGCGGGTCTTTTGGCGAAGGCCTTTGCCTTCTGCGCCGAGGACGAGCGCAACGCGATCACTGTTGAGCGTCGTTTCCATTTCATTTGCTCCTTCAGAATCAAGACCAATGGTCATGAAGCCAAGGGAATGAAGCTCTTCGATTGCATCTGCGAGATTACGCACTTCGATATGCGGGATAATTTCCAGTGCACCGGAGGCCGCTTTCGCCAAAACACCGCTTTCTTGCGGGCTGTGTCGGCTTGTCGTGATGATCGCGCCTGCGCCAAATGCCACAGCAGAACGAATGATCGCGCCAACATTGTGCGGATCAGTGACCTGATCAAGCACCAGAAGCAGTGGGCTGTCTTTCAGTTCCGAGAGCTTTTTATGACGAAGCGGTTCCGCTTCGATCATAACGCCCTGATGCACGGCATCAGAACCTGTTTCCTTGTCGATTTCTTTTGGTTCGACGATTTCAACAGGGAAGGGCAGGTTTTCAGCTTCGCCAATTTCGAGGCGAGCGAAGCCATTGCGTGTGGCGCGCATACGCAAAATCTTACGCGCGGGATTCTCTACTGCTGCACGTACGGTATGCAGGCCGTAAAGACGGACTGTACCATCGCTCACGCGACCAGCAGGGATTGGTGCGCGTTGCGGTCTGTGCGGCGCTTTGCCTTCAGACGATGCTTTCTGGTCGCGATGTTCGCGACGCAGGCGTGCATAGTGAGAATCTTTTGGGGTGTGGGAAGAGTTTTTATCGTTCATGAGGCGCTTATATCCTGTCCACAACAGGGAAGATAGCATGTGCGATTTTATTTAAGACAAGAAATAACTGGCCGCTATAGCCGTCAAATCCCGGTTTCACGCGGTTCTGGGGCGTCTCGCATCTGTTGATATGTGCAAGCTGTGGAAAGTTCTGCATTCTTTTCACTTTTACCCTGTTGACAGGAGCGACGCATATCGGCATAAGCCCCCTCGCAGAACGACGGTACGGCCCAAACGGGCAGCCAGACATTCTGCACAAAATGCCTAGTTACTCGACTCTGCTGATAGTGATATTAGGAGGAATGCCCGAGCGGTTAAAGGGGACGGACTGTAAATCCGTTGGCTAAGCCTACGTTGGTTCAAATCCAACTTCCTCCACCACTGTCGGATTAGAGTTTAGAGTATGCGGGTATAGCTCAATGGTAGAGCAGCAGCCTTCCAAGCTGAATACACGGGTTCGATTCCCGTTACCCGCTCCAGTTTTTGTGAGCGGATAGGCGTAAGGTATCATCGACGGGCGGTTCGCCGTTCCGTTTTGGCATAAATGTCGGCGCGAATGTCTTTCAGGCTTTTGTGCGGGCGCTCGAGCGGTTCTAGAACAAAGAGAACAACGGCGATGGCAAAAAGCAAGTTTGAACGTAATAAACCACACGTAAACATCGGCACCATTGGTCACGTCGACCATGGCAAGACCTCGCTGACCGCAGCGATCACCAAGTTCTTTGGTGAATTCAAGGCATACGACCAGATCGATGCTGCGCCAGAAGAACGCGCTCGTGGTATCACCATTTCGACGGCACACGTTGAATATGAAACCCCTGCACGTCACTACGCACACGTCGACTGCCCAGGCCACGCTGACTATGTTAAGAACATGATCACCGGTGCTGCTCAGATGGACGGCGCGATCCTCGTTGTTTCGGCAGCTGACGGCCCAATGCCACAGACCCGTGAGCACATCCTGCTCGCTCGTCAGGTTGGCGTTCCTGCGATCGTTGTGTTCCTGAACAAGTGCGATCAGGTTGACGATGCTGAACTTCTCGAACTCGTAGAACTCGAAGTTCGTGAACTTCTCTCGAAGTACGACTTCCCGGGCGACGAAGTGCCAATCATCAAGGGTTCGGCTCTTGCTGCTCTTGAAGATTCTTCGAAGGAACTCGGCGAAGACGCAATCCGCAATCTGATGGCTGCTGTTGACGATTATATCCCAACTCCAGAACGTCCGATTGACCAGCCATTCCTGATGCCAATCGAAGACGTGTTCTCGATCTCGGGTCGTGGTACTGTCGTTACCGGTCGTGTAGAGCGCGGTATTGTTAAGGTTGGCGAAGAAGTCGAAATCGTCGGCATCAAGGCAACTGGCAAGACGACTGTTACCGGCGTTGAAATGTTCCGCAAGCTGCTCGATCAGGGCCAGGCTGGCGACAACATCGGCGCACTGGTTCGCGGCGTTGGTCGTGAAGACGTTGAGCGTGGTCAGGTTCTCTGCAAGCCAGGTTCGGTTAAGCCACACACCAAGTTCAAGGCAGAAGCATACATTCTGACCAAGGACGAAGGTGGCCGTCATACACCATTCTTCACCAACTACCGTCCACAGTTCTACTTCCGTACAACTGACGTTACCGGTGTTGTTACCCTGCCAGAAGGCGTGGAAATGGTTATGCCAGGCGACAACGTAACTGTTGACGTAACGCTGATCGTACCGATTGCGATGGAAGACAAGCTTCGCTTCGCTATCCGTGAAGGTGGCCGTACCGTTGGTGCAGGCATCGTCGCTTCGATCATCGAGTAAAGAATTTGACTGGCGGTTATGCCGCCAGTCTGGCACACTCAGTGCCAAATAGGGGTATAGCTCAGTTGGTAGAGCGACGGTCTCCAAAACCGTAGGCCGCGGGTTCGAGCCCTGCTGCCCCTGCCATTTTAAAACGAGTACTCATGGCTTGACTATGAGTACTCGTTTTTTGTATTTTGACGTAGCGTTTTCGCTGACTGATCTGATGAGCGCTTTTATCAAGAGCTGCTAAGTCAGATATCGATAACTCTCCGCCGGTGTTATGGTCGGGCAGGAGAGGTCGCTGCGGTACGATTGAATGGTACTGCAAGCGATGTTCGTAAGGGTCGGATTTCCGATAAGCCTGTATGGTATTCTTTTAACTATTGGGCTTGTTTTTTTTGGGAATCGATTCTATGTAACGTCAACAGACACGCGGTGCGTGGGGCTGAATCTTCAGCTTTGCGTACCGTATACGCGTGGGTTCCTGTTTTTGATTCGTTTTTTCGCTTCAAGAGTAGTGGTTCACCAAGCAAATAGAGTGACAGATGGCATCTAAGACGAATCCGATCACCTTTTTCCAGCAGGTTCGCGCCGAAACGGCGAAAGTGACCTGGCCGACACGGCGTGAAACGATCATCTCCACGATCATGGTTGTGGTTATGGCATTTTTGGCTGCTACGTTCTTTTTTCTTGCCGATCAGCTTATGGCCTATGGCGTAGAACTTATTCTTGGCCTTGGCCGCTAAGCAGGATTGGGGAGTTTTGAGATGACAGCGCGCTGGTACATCGTTCACGCCTATTCCAACTTCGAAAAGAAGGTGGCTGACGACATTCAAGCTAAAGCTGCTCAAAAGGGCCTTTCCGGTCTTATCGAGCAGATCGTCGTGCCGACCGAGAAGGTTGTTGAGGTTCGCCGCGGCCGTAAGGTTGATGCAGAGCGCAAATTCTTCCCGGGCTACGTTCTGGTTCAGGCGACGCTGACTGATGCTGTGTTTTCGCTGATTAAGAATACGCCGCGCGTTACTGGTTTCCTAGGTGATTCAAAGCCGGTTCCTGTTTCGCAGAAGGAAGTCGATCTGATCTTGAATCAGGTTCAGGATGGTGCAGAGCGTCCTAAGACCTCGATCACCTTCGAGATTGGCGAAAATGTTCGCGTTTCCGATGGTCCGTTTGCTTCGTTTAACGGTATCGTTCAGGAAGTTGACGAAGAGCGTGCGCGCCTCAAGGTTGAAGTTTCCATCTTCGGGCGTGCGACGCCTGTGGATCTTGAATACAGTCAGGTCGATAAGGTCTGATTGTTGCCCGAAAGGGTTTCCGTCGTAAGTGACGGAAAATGGTGGGAGGATAGGTGGCTTAGCCGGTTGCCGATTTCGCACCACCGAACTGCCAGTCAGTTTAACTGACGTCAGTCGAGAGCCGGATTTCCGGCATTAATCGAGAACGCTGGGTTTCCAGCATTTATATGAAGGCAGAATGCAATGGCTAAGAAAATTGCAGGCCAGTTGAAGCTGCAGGTTGCAGCGGCTTCGGCCACACCATCGCCTCCGATTGGCCCAGCTTTGGGTCAGCGCGGCATCAACATCATGGAATTCTGTAAGGCATTTAACGCTGCCACACAGGAAATGGAAAAAGGTTCGCCTGTTCCAGTCGTGATTACATATTACCAGGACAAGTCTTTCACTTTTGTGATGAAGACGCCTCCTGTGTCTTATTTCCTTAAGAAGGCTGCGAACCTCAAGTCCGGTTCGAAGGCTCCTGGCAAGGAAAAGGCCGGCACGATTGCGCGCGACAAGGTTCGCGAAATCGCTTTGGCTAAGATGAAAGATCTGAACGCATCTGACGTTGAAGCAGCTATGCGTATGATCGAAGGTTCTGCCCGTTCGATGGGCCTGGAAGTGGTGGGCTAAGACGATGGCAAAGATTTCCAAGCGTGTAGCTAAGATCCGCGAAGGCGTTGACGTCAACAAGCTTTACGACCTGTCCGATGCAATCGGCATGGTTAAGGAACGCGCTGTTGCAAAGTTCGACGAAACCATCGAAATCGCAATGAACCTCGGCGTTGACCCACGTCATGCTGATCAGATGGTTCGTGGCGTTGTTAACCTTCCAAACGGCACAGGCCGTACCGTTCGCGTTGCAGTTTTTGCACGTGGCGATAAGGCTGAAGAAGCTAAGAAGGCTGGCGCTGATATCGTTGGTGCAGAAGACCTGTTTGAAATCGTCAATGGCGGCAAGATCGAATTCGATCGCTGCATTGCGACACCAGACATGATGCCACTCGTTGGTCGTCTTGGTAAGGTTCTCGGCCCACGCGGCATGATGCCAAACCCTAAGGTTGGTACTGTGACTGTTGACGTTGCAGCTGCTGTTACCGCTTCTAAGGGCGGCGCAGTTGAGTTCCGCGTTGAAAAGGCTGGTATCATCCATGCTGGCATCGGCAAGGTTTCCTTCGACAATCAGAAGCTCGAAGAAAACATCAAAGCTTTTGCTGACGCAGTTCTCAAGGCGAAGCCATCGGCTGCTAAGGGTGAATACCTGAAGCGCGTCTCGATTTCATCGAGCATGGGCGTTGGCGTTAAGGTCGATCCATCGACTGTTAAGGTCGTCGCATAATTTTTGGGCTCCGGTTTGCCGGAGCCTATGCCTCTCCTGAGGGGAGGTTGGTCGCACTACCGGACTGTGCAAGCAGTCGAATGTGAACAAATTCCGGATCGCAAGATCCGGATAGCCGGACGAAAGTCCGGTTATCCTGTCCGAGATTGCAGGCGGATGGTCATCTTCGGGTGATTGTCCTTAAACATACGGCCTGCATGAGACGTGGAATAACCCTGTTTCGCACGAAAGTGCATGCGAGGTTTGAACCGTAGTTGCCTTTGAGTGTAGTCCGCTTTGCGGGTGAAGCTGAAGGGGACAGGATCCTCGAACGTCAGATGAGCCGCAAGGCAAGTCTGGCAAAGGCAACCCGGCAGGGCCAAACTGGTCCTGTCTACTGGAGAGACACAGTGGATAGAGCGGAAAAGCGCGAATTTGTCGCGTGGCTGAACGGCGCTTTCAAAGAGTCCGGTTCGGTCGTCGTGGCCCACTATACCGGTCTCACCGTTGCGCAGATGAGCGATCTTCGTTCCAAGATGCGTGACGCTGGTGGCACCGTTAAAGTCGCGAAAAACCGCCTTGCCAAAATCGCTCTTCAGGGCACGGAATCGGAAGGCATCGCAGACCTATTCGTAGGTCAGACGGTCGTTGCATATGCAGACGACCCGATTGCTGCACCGAAAGTAGCCGTCGAGTTCGCTAAGATTAACGACAAGCTCGTTATTCTTGGTGGTTCAATGGGCGCAACAACACTTAACGCCGAAGGCGTAAAGTCGCTTGCTTCGCTCCCATCGCTCGACGAACTGCGCGCAAAGCTGGTTGGAATGATCCAAACCCCAGCTCAGCGTCTTGCAGTACTTACCAGCGCTCCAGCGGGCCAGATCGCTCGCGTTATTGGTGCGCACGCCCGGAAGAACGAGGCGGCTTAAGGCCGTTTCTCATTACAAACAGTTCAAACCTTAAACTAAGGAAATACCAAAATGGCTGATCTCGCAAAGATCGTTGAAGACCTTTCGGCTCTGACAGTTCTCGAAGCTGCTGAGCTTTCGAAGCTTCTCGAAGAAAAGTGGGGCGTTTCGGCTGCTGCTCCTGTAGCTGCTGCTGCTGCTGCTGGTGCTCCAGCTGCTGCTGTTGAAGAAAAGACTGAATTCGACGTAGTTCTCGTTGAAGGCGGCGCTAACAAGATCAACGTGATCAAGGAAGTTCGCGCAATCACAGGTCTCGGCCTGAAGGAAGCTAAGGACCTCGTTGAAGCAGCTCCTAAGGCTGTTAAAGAAGCAGCGTCCAAGGACGAAGCTGAAAAGATCAAGGCACAGCTCGAAGCAGCTGGCGCTAAGGTTGAACTTAAGTAAGTTCTTTATTCTGGCGGACGGAAACGTCCGCCAGTTTAATCCTTATTAAACTCTGGGCTTGCATCTGGAGTAAATGCATGAAAAGAAACGAAAAGCGCGGAAATAGGTTCTCTTTATGCAAATCATAGTCAGAGCGATTTTAGTTACTACGTTCTGATCTTTTTAAACCCTTTTTCTGATGGCCTTGAAGGGGCTTTCAGGAAACGGGTTTTAGCCTGTTAGAGCGCCGGGTGTTTCGAACGACACGCCAAGGCCGCTCTAAAAAGAAGATTGCGTATGTCCTTTCTTCAAATCTGTCGGATTTGAAAGAGGTATGCGTTAAGAGGACCGCCGAAAGGCGGCGCACGATAAAGGCCGCAAGGCGTGAGCAAGCCGCAAGGCTATAGAACGAGGAGCGACGATGGCTCAGACCCATTCTTTCAATGGTCGCAAGCGCGTACGCAAATTTTTCGGTAAGATTCCCGAGGTCGCGGAAATGCCTAACCTCATTGAGGTTCAGAAGGCATCCTACGACCAGTTTCTCATGGTTGAGGAACCAGCTGGTGGGCGTTCTGACGAGGGTTTGCAGGCCGTTTTCAAGTCTGTTTTCCCTATTCAGGATTTCTCCGGCTCTTCAATGCTCGAATTCGTTCGCTACGAATTCGATGCACCAAAATTCGACGTTGACGAATGCCGTCAGCGCGATTTGACGTATTCGGCACCTCTCAAGGTGACGCTGCGTCTGATCGTGTTCGATATTGATGAAGATACCGGCGCGAAGTCCATCAAGGACATCAAGGAGCAGGACGTTTACATGGGCGATATGCCGCTCATGACAGACAACGGCACCTTCATCGTCAATGGTACCGAACGTGTTATCGTTTCGCAGATGCACCGTTCGCCAGGCGTGTTCTTTGATCACGACAAGGGTAAGACGCATTCCTCGGGCAAGCTTCTGTTTGCTGCTCGCGTTATTCCTTATCGCGGTTCGTGGCTTGACATCGAATTCGATGCCAAGGACGTAGTCTATGCGCGTATCGATCGTCGCCGTAAGCTTCCAGCTACGACGCTTCTGATGGCGCTTGGCATGGACGGCGAAGAAATTCTGTCGACGTTCTATAACACTGTCACCTATTCGCGTGACGGTGATAACTGGCGCATTCCTTATTCGGCAGAGCGTTTCAAGGGCATGAAGATCATTTCTGATCTGATTGACGCTGAAACAGGTGAAGTCGTTCTTGAAGGCGGTAAGAAGCTGACTGCTCGCTCGGCGAAGCAGCTTGCTGAAAAGGGCCTGAAGTTCATCAAGGCAACTGAAGACGATCTCTTCGGTGCGTATCTTGCTGAAGATACCGTCAATTACGCAACGGGTGAGATTTATCTCGAAGCCGGTGATGAAATTGATGAGAAGGTTCTTAAGACGCTTCTCGATACAGGTGCGAACGAGATCAACGTTCTCGATATCGATCATATCAATATCGGTGCGTATATCCGTAACACTCTGTCGGTCGATAAGAACGAAAGCCGTCAGGAAGCACTGTTCGACATCTACCGCGTTATGCGTCCAGGTGAGCCGCCGACAATGGATTCGGCTGAGAACATGTTCAACTCGCTGTTCTTTGATTCGGAACGCTACGACCTCTCCGCTGTTGGTCGCGTGAAGATGAACATGCGTCTTGATCTCGATGCAGAAGACACCGTGCGCGTTCTGCGCAAGGAAGACATTCTTGCAGTCGTCAAGATGCTGGTTGAACTGCGTGATGGTCGCGGCGAAATCGACGATATCGATAACCTCGGTAACCGTCGTGTGCGTTCGGTCGGCGAGCTGATGGAAAATCAGTATCGCGTCGGTCTTCTGCGTATGGAACGTGCGATCAAGGAACGTATGTCCTCGATCGAAATCGACACGGTCATGCCGCAGGATCTGATCAACGCGAAGCCTGCTGCTGCGGCTGTACGTGAATTCTTCGGCTCCTCGCAGCTGTCGCAGTTCATGGATCAGACCAACCCGCTTTCGGAAATCACCCACAAGCGCCGTCTTTCGGCTCTTGGACCTGGTGGTTTGACCCGTGAGCGCGCTGGCTTCGAAGTCCGCGACGTGCATCCAACGCATTATGGCCGTATCTGCCCGATTGAAACGCCGGAAGGCCCGAATATTGGTCTGATCAACTCGCTCGCAACCTTTGCTCGCGTCAACAAGTACGGCTTCATCGAAAGCCCGTACCGTAAAGTTGTCGACGGCAAGGTAACGCTCGATGTCGTCTATCTTTCGGCCATGGAAGAAGCAAAGCACTCGGTTGCTCAGGCAAACGTAGAGCTGGATGCAAATGGCAGCTTTGTTGACGAATTCGTCATCTGCCGTCATGCAGGCGAAGTGATGATGACCCCGCGTGAAAACGTGGATCTGATGGACGTTTCGCCAAAGCAGCTCGTTTCGGTTGCTGCAGCGCTTATTCCGTTCCTTGAAAACGACGATGCGAACCGCGCTCTTATGGGCTCGAACATGCAGCGTCAGGCTGTTCCACTCGTTCGTGCTGAAGCACCGTTCGTCGGAACAGGTATGGAAGCAGTTGTTGCGCGTGACTCCGGTGCTGCTATTGCCGCTCGTCGCGGTGGTATCGTCGATCAGGTTGACGCAACGCGTATCGTTATTCGCGCTACTGAAGACCTCGATCCATCGAAGTCTGGCGTTGATATCTATCGTCTGCAGAAGTTCCAGCGTTCGAACCAGTCGACCTGTATCAACCAGCGTCCGCTTGTACGCGTTGGTGATCCAATCGGTAAGGGCGACATCATTGCTGATGGTCCGTCAACCGATCTCGGTGATCTGGCTCTAGGCCGTAACGTGCTCGTCGCGTTTATGCCTTGGAATGGCTACAACTACGAAGATTCGATCCTTCTCTCTGAGAAGATCGTTTCGGAAGACGTCTTCACTTCGATCCACATCGAAGAATTCGAAGTTGCTGCTCGCGATACGAAGCTTGGACCTGAGGAAATCACCCGCGATATTCCGAATGTTTCGGAAGAAGCGCTGAAGAACCTTGACGAAGCTGGTATTGTTTACATTGGTGCGGAAGTGCATCCTGGCGACATTCTTGTCGGCAAGATTACACCGAAGGGCGAAAGCCCAATGACGCCAGAAGAAAAGCTTCTGCGCGCCATCTTCGGTGAAAAGGCTTCTGACGTTCGTGACACCTCGATGCGTATGCCTCCGGGAACATACGGTACAATCGTTGAAGTTCGCGTATTCAACCGCCACGGCGTTGAAAAAGACGAACGTGCAATGGCGATTGAGCGCGAAGAGATCGAACGTCTTGCGAAGGACCGCGACGACGAACAGGCTATTCTCGACCGTAACGTTTACGGCCGTCTCGTTGATATGATCGACGGTAAGGTTGCAGCTGCAGGCCCTAAGGGCTTCAAAAAAGGCTCGACTATTACTCGTGATGTGATCACCGAGTATCCACGTTCGCAGTGGTGGCAGTTCGCTGTCGAAGACGAAAAGCATCAGGGCGAACTCGAAGCTCTGCGTGGCCAGTACGACGAATCCAAGAAGCTGCTCGAAGCGCGCTTCATGGATAAGGTCGAAAAGGTACAGCGCGGCGACGAGATGCCTCCAGGCGTCATGAAGATGGTTAAGGTCTTTGTTGCTGTGAAGCGCAAGATCCAGCCAGGCGACAAGATGGCTGGCCGTCACGGCAACAAGGGTGTGGTTTCCCGCATTCTGCCTGTCGAAGACATGCCGTTCCTCGAAGACGGTACGCATGCTGATATCGTGTTGAACCCGCTTGGTGTTCCAAGCCGTATGAATGTGGGCCAGATTCTGGAAACACATCTTGGCTGGGCATGCGCAGGCATGGGTAAGAAGATCGGTGAGCTGATCGACGTTTATCGCAAGACGGCAAATATTCAGCCGCTGCGCGATACTCTGGAGCACATTTATCCGGACAACGACCGCAACGAGCCTGTCCGTTCGTATGATGACGATTCCGTCCTCATGCTGGCAAATCAGGTGAAGCGCGGCGTATCGATCGCAACGCCGGTATTCGACGGTGCGGTTGAAGCTGACATCAATGCGATGTTGACAGATGCAGGTCTTGCGACCTCGGGTCAGTCGACACTGTATGATGGACGTACGGGTGAGCCGTTCGACCGTCAGGTGACCATGGGCTACATTTACATGCTCAAGCTTCACCACTTGGTCGACGACAAGATCCACGCTCGTTCGATCGGACCTTACTCGCTTGTTACCCAGCAGCCGCTTGGTGGTAAGGCGCAGTTCGGTGGTCAGCGCTTCGGGGAAATGGAAGTCTGGGCTCTGGAAGCATACGGTGCGGCTTACACGCTGCAGGAAATGCTTACAGTCAAGTCGGATGACGTTGCAGGCCGTACCAAGGTCTACGAAGCCATCGTTCGTGGCGACGATACGTTTGAAGCCGGTATTCCGGAAAGCTTCAACGTTCTTGTCAAGGAAATGCGCTCGCTCGGCCTCAATGTCGAGCTGGACGATACACGCGACGAGCAGGCCGCACTTCCGGACGCGGCGGAATAAAAGCATTAAGGCGCGCCATGGTTTAGCCGTGGCGCGCCCGTAAAGTCTTTTCCGGCAGGCAGTTTATGCCGCTTACGGAGAATGCTGATACGAAATGTAAATTTCGAAACTGCGTAATACCGCGAATTCTTTTCAAGATGACAGTGTCTGACTTGTCATCGACGACACACAGGGCGGCGGATCGCCCTTAAGGAGAACGGCATGAACCAAGAGGTCATGAATCTTTTCAATCCTCAGGCTCCGGCACAGACGTTCGATTCCATCAGAATCTCGATTGCCAGCCCTGAGAAGATTCTGTCCTGGTCATATGGCGAGATCAAGAAGCCAGAGACCATCAACTATCGTACGTTCAAGCCTGAACGCGATGGTCTTTTCTGCGCGCGTATCTTTGGCCCGATCAAGGATTATGAATGCTTGTGCGGCAAGTACAAGCGTATGAAGTACAAAGGCATCATCTGCGAAAAGTGCGGCGTTGAAGTCACACTGTCCCGTGTTCGTCGTGAGCGCATGGGCCATATTGAGCTCGCAGCACCTGTTGCCCATATCTGGTTTTTGAAGTCGCTGCCTTCGCGCATCGGCACACTTCTGGACATGACGCTCAAGGATATTGAGCGCGTTCTGTATTTCGAAAACTACATCGTTACCGAACCAGGCCTGACTTCCCTGAAAGAGCATCAGCTCCTTTCGGAAGAAGAATACATGATTGCCGTCGATGAATTCGGCGAAGATCAGTTCACAGCCCTGATTGGTGCGGAAGCTATCTTTGAACTTCTGGCTTCGATGGATCTTCCAAACATCGCCGCAGACCTGCGCGTTGATCTGGCAGAAACCACGTCTGAACTGAAGACCAAGAAGCTGATGAAGCGTCTCAAGATCGTTGAGAACTTCATGGAATCTGGCAACCGTCCTGAGTGGATGATCATGAAGATCGTTCCGGTTATTCCACCGGATCTGCGTCCTCTGGTTCCACTCGATGGCGGTCGTTTTGCTACGTCCGATCTTAACGACCTTTACCGTCGTGTGATCAACCGTAACAACCGTCTGAAGCGTCTGATCGAACTGCGCGCTCCTGGCATCATTATCCGTAACGAAAAGCGTATGTTGCAGGAAGCTGTTGACGCGCTGTTCGATAACGGTCGTCGTGGCCGTGTCATCACCGGTGCTAATAAGCGTCCGCTGAAGTCGCTCTCCGACATGCTCAAGGGTAAGCAGGGTCGTTTCCGTCAGAACCTTCTCGGTAAGCGCGTCGACTATTCGGGTCGTTCGGTTATCGTGACTGGTCCTGAACTGAAGCTTCACCAGTGCGGCCTACCAAAGAAGATGGCGCTCGAACTGTTCAAGCCATTCATCTACGCTCGTCTTGATGCGAAGGGTTATTCCTCGACCGTTAAGCAGGCGAAGAAGCTGGTTGAAAAGGAACGTCCAGAAGTTTGGGATATCCTTGACGAAGTGATCCGTGAGCATCCGGTTCTTCTCAACCGCGCGCCTACGCTGCACCGTCTTGGTATTCAGGCATTCGAACCCACGCTGATTGAAGGCAAGGCCATCCAGCTGCATCCGCTCGTTTGTACAGCGTTTAACGCTGACTTTGACGGCGATCAGATGGCTGTTCACGTTCCGCTTTCGCTTGAAGCCCAGCTTGAAGCACGCGTGCTGATGATGTCCACCAACAACATCCTGCACCCTGCAAACGGCGCGCCGATCATCGTTCCTTCACAGGACATGGTTCTTGGTCTCTATTATCTGTCGATTGTGGCAGACAAGGAGCCGGGCGAGGGCATGATGTTCGCTGATATGGGCGAACTTCAGCATGCGCTTGAGAACAAGGTTGTCACGCTTCATACGAAGATCAAGGGCCGCTTTAAGACTGTCGATGAAAATGGAAACCCTGTTTCCAAGGTTTACGACACGACCCCTGGCCGTATGATCACGGGCGAATTGCTTCCGAAGAATGCCAAGGTATCTTTCGATATCTGCAATCAGGAAATGACGAAGAAGAACATCTCCAAGATGATCGACCACGTCTATCGCCATTGCGGTCAGAAAGAGACGGTCATTTTCTGTGATCGCATCATGCAGCTCGGCTTTGCGCATGCATGTCGCGCCGGTATTTCGTTCGGCAAGGATGACATGGTCATTCCTGATGCGAAGGTAAAGATCGTTGCAGAAACCGAAGCGCTGACCACTGAGTATGAACAGCAGTACAATGACGGTCTGATCACTCAGGGCGAAAAGTACAACAAGGTTGTTGATGCCTGGGGTAAGGCGACTGACAAGATCACCGAAGAAATGATGGCCCGCATTAAGGCTGTTGAGTTCGATCCGGTGACTGGCCGTCAGAAGCAGATGAACTCGGTTTACATGATGTCGCATTCGGGTGCCCGTGGTTCGGTCAACCAGATGCGTCAGCTTGGCGGTATGCGTGGTCTTATGGCCAAGCCGTCGGGTGAAATCATCGAAACCCCGATCATCTCGAACTTTAAAGAAGGTCTGACCGTTAACGAGTACTTCAACTCGACACACGGTGCCCGTAAGGGTCTTGCTGATACTGCTTTGAAGACCGCTAACTCGGGTTACTTGACACGTCGTCTCGTTGACGTTGCACAGGACGCGATCATTTCGGAAGTCGATTGCGGCGCCGAAATTGGTCTCACCATGCAGCCAATCGTCGATGCTGGTCAGATCGTTGCACCAATTGGTCAGCGCGTTCTGGGCCGTACGGCACTTGATCCGATCATCAATCCAGCAACCGGCGAAGTTATCGTTGAAGCTGGCCGCATGGTCGATGAAAAGGACGTCGAAATCATCGAGAAGGCTGGCATCCAGTCGATCCGCATTCGTTCGGCTCTGACATGTCAAACCCGTAACGGCGTTTGCGCCAAGTGCTATGGTCGTGACCTTGCACGCGGTACGCCGGTTAACCAGGGTGAAGCTGTTGGCGTTATCGCTGCGCAGTCGATCGGTGAGCCGGGCACTCAGCTGACCATGCGTACCTTCCACTTGGGTGGTACTGCTCAGGTTGTTGATAGCTCGTATCTCGAAGCATCGTATGAAGGCACCGTTAAGCTACGTAACCGCAATGTAGTTCGCAACACCGATGGCAACCTCGTTGTCATGGGCCGTAACATGGCGGTTCTGATTGTTGATGCGACTGGCAAGGAACGTGCTGTTCACCGTGTTACTTACGGTTCGCGTCTGTTCGTTGACGAAGGCGATACAGTTAAGCGCGGTCAGCGTATTGCTGAATGGGATCCATACACCCGTCCAATCCTTACGGAAGTGGAAGGCTTTGTCGAGTTCGAAGATCTCGTCGATGGCCTCTCGGTTTCGGAAACAGCGGACGAGTCGACTGGTATCACCAAGCGCGTCATCATTGACTGGCGTTCGACACCACGCGGTGCCGATCTCAAGCCTGCTATGGTCATCAAGGATAAGAGCGGCAAGATCTTGAAGCTGTCGAAGGGTGGCGAAGCTCGCTTCCTGCTTTCAGTTGAAACGATCCTTTCGTTCGAGCCGGGTGCTCATGTTAATGCTGGTGACGTTATTGCGCGTCTGCCGATGGAAAGTGCCAAGACCAAGGACATTACCGGTGGTCTGCCACGCGTTGCGGAACTGTTCGAAGCTCGTCGTCCAAAGGACCACGCCGTCATCGCAGAGATCGATGGTACTGTCCGCTTTGGTCGCGATTACAAGAACAAGCGTCGCATCATCATCGAGCCAAACGACGATACGGTCGAGCCTGTCGAGTATCTGATTCCTAAGGGCAAGCCGTTCCATCTTCAGGACGGTGACGTTATCGAAAAGGGTGAATACATCCTCGACGGTAATCCAGCTCCGCACGACATTCTGGCGATTAAGGGCGTGGAAGCACTTGCTTCTTACCTCGTAAACGAAATCCAGGAAGTCTATCGTCTTCAGGGCGTTTTGATCAACGACAAGCACATCGAAGTGATTGTTCGTCAGATGCTCCAGAAGATCGAGATCACGGAATCGGGTGATACGGGTTACCTCACAGGTGATCATGTTGACCGCATCGAACTTGATGAAGTTAACGATCGTCTGATCGAAGAAGGTAAGAAGCCAGGTTCGGGTAATCCGGTTCTGCTTGGTATTACCAAAGCTTCATTGCAGACACCGTCGTTCATTTCGGCAGCGTCGTTCCAGGAAACCACACGCGTTCTTACCGAAGCCGCAGTTGCCGGCAAGATGGATACGCTGCAGGGTCTCAAGGAAAACGTCATCGTCGGTCGTCTCATCCCGGCTGGTACGGGTGGCATGACCAACCAGATCCGTCGCATTGCAACTGCTCGCGACGAACTGATCATCGACGAGCGCCGCAAGTCGACAGGTTCGTCAGATGCAAACGCGATGCTGACAGACATGACCAACAGCGCAGCCGAATAAGGCAAGTTGGTAAAGTAATAAAAAGGCCGCCTTTCGGGGCGGCCTTTTTTTGTATGGAAGACAAAAGAAAAGGGCGGTTTGAAACCGCCCTTTGTTATTCTGATTGAGAGGAAGAGATTTACTCTTCTTCTTCCTCACCATCAAATTCGATCAGTGCAACTTCGCCGGTGAGGGCGGTGTGCCATGCACTTTTGTGTGGCTCTTCTTCAGGCTCTTCGGTGATGGTGCCCATCTCAACCAGTTCGGCCTCGTTGTAGCCTTCTTCCGAAAGGATCGCGAGAACGGTCTGAACCAGATCTTCATCTTCGTCTGACTTCAGAAGAATATGAACTTCAATAGATTCTTCTTCGCCTTCATTCCAAACATCGGCAATGACCAGATGCACAACAGGCGAATCGTTTTCTGTGGATGGGGTGGTGGATGACATTAAGAATCCCTTAAAATTGCGTTGCTTTTCGACTCAGATGTGTTTCAATAAACTCTGTTGCTGTCAGATGCTATGCTGACACAAGAAAATGACAGTTTTGTCTCCCAAATATTTGAGATATGCCGAGTGAATTGGCCCAACCGACTGTTTAGGGTGATCCAAAACTCCGTTTTGCGGCCCTTCCATAAGAAACTTCCCCTGTTGCCCTTGACGAAACGCCCGTTAACGCGTATCAGCAGCCCATCTGAGCCGATGTGAGGCTGGTCTTTTCGGAGCGACACGCTCTGGAGTTCGCCTCAAACAGGGTTCGTTTTACGATCGAAATGATACTTGCCGTTCGCATGAAGCTGTAGCTTCCTCTGCTTTTGTTCGGGTTGGCCGCTGATGGAGTGGCTCATCCCGAATTTGTGCATGTTCACTCCGGTGGAACGGCCCTTATTGGGCTCTGTTACGAGATTTTTTATAGAGGAAGGTTCAATGCCTACCGTAAACCAGTTGATCCGCAAGCCGCGCACTGCGCCGGTAAAGCGTAATAAGGTTCCTGCTCTGCAGGCAAACCCACAGAAGCGCGGAGTTTGCACCCGCGTTTATACCACAACCCCTAAGAAGCCTAACTCGGCTCTTCGTAAGGTTGCCAAGGTTCGTCTCACCAATGGCTTTGAAGTCATCGGTTATATCCCTGGTGAAGGTCACAACCTTCAGGAGCACTCCGTGGTTATGATCCGCGGTGGCCGCGTCAAGGATTTGCCGGGTGTGCGTTACCACATCATCCGTGGTGTACTCGATACACAGGGTGTTAAGAACCGTAAGCAGCGTCGTTCGAAGTACGGTGCGAAGCGTCCTAAGTAAGAATTTTCCGGGGATACCGGCCGCCATAATGGCGAGTTGAGCCCGATGTAATTGAAAGTTGAGACGAAATGTCCAGACGCCATAAAGCTGAAAAGCGTGAGATTAATCCGGATCCAAAGTTCGGTGATCTCGTAATCACCAAGTTCATGAATGCAGTTATGCTTCATGGTAAGAAGTCGGTTGCAGAAAGCATCGTTTACGGTGCGCTGTCGGCAATCGAAGCCAAGGCGAAGTCAGAGCCGGTCGCGCTGTTCCATCAGGCGCTCGACAATGTTGCTCCGCACGTTGAAGTCCGTTCGCGCCGCGTTGGTGGTGCAACCTACCAGGTTCCGGTCGATGTGCGTACAGAACGCCGCCAGGCACTTGCCATTCGTTGGTTGATTAACGCCGCTCGCGGACGTAACGAAACCACAATGATTGATCGCCTTTCCGGTGAATTGCTTGATGCTGCAAACAACCGTGGTTCTGCTGTGAAGAAGCGTGAAGACACGCACCGCATGGCCGAAGCCAACCGCGCATTCTCGCATTACCGCTGGTAATCGTCGAACCCTATTCAAAGAGCAAAAACATGGCCCGCGAATATAAAATCGAAGACTACCGCAATTTCGGTATTATGGCTCACATCGACGCCGGTAAGACGACGATGACCGAGCGTATTCTGTTCTACACCGGTAAGAACCATAAAATTGGTGAAACCCATGATGGCGCGTCCACCATGGACTGGATGGAGCAGGAACAGGAACGCGGTATCACCATCACGTCCGCTGCTACGACCACGTTCTGGCAGGGCAAAGATGGCAAGAAGCGTCGCTTCAACATCATCGACACTCCGGGCCACGTTGACTTCACGATTGAAGTTGAGCGTTCGCTCCGCGTTCTCGATGGCGCAATCGCTCTTCTCGATGCGAATGCTGGTGTTGAGCCGCAGACTGAAACCGTTTGGCGTCAGGCTGAGAAGTACCACGTTCCACGTATGGTCTTCGTCAACAAGATGGACAAGATCGGTGCTGACTTCTACCGTTGCGTAGAAATGGTTGGCTCGCGTCTTGGCGCAATCGCGCTCCCAGTTCAGCTGCCAATCGGCGCTGAAAACGAGTTCGAAGGCGTTATCGACCTGATCGAAATGAAGGCACTGACTTGGGATGGAACCATCGGCGCAGCTGCGACCGAAGGCGAAATTCCTGCAGACCTTAAGGATAAGGCTGAAGAGTACCGCGAAAAGCTCATCGAGCTGGCCGTGGAAATCGACGAAGCCGCAATGGAAGCTTATCTCGAAGGCACCATGCCTACGAATGATCAGCTTCGCGCATTGATCCGTAAGGGTACGATTGCTGTTAAGTTCCATCCAGTGCTTTGCGGTACTGCGTTTAAGAACCGTGGCATTCAGCCACTTCTTGATGCGGTTGTAGATTTCCTTCCTTCGCCAGTTGAAGTTCCTGCAATTAAGGGCATCGACGTTAAGACGGAAACTGAAACTACCCGTGAATCTTCGGATGAAGCACCACTTTCGATGCTCGCATTCAAGATCATGAACGATCCGTTCGTTGGTTCGCTTACTTTTGCTCGTATCTATTCGGGCAAGATGACCAAGGGCATTTCGCTCGAAAACACCGTTAAGGGCAAGCGTGAGCGTATCGGCCGTATGTTGCAGATGCACTCCAACAGCCGTGAAGACATCGAAGAAGCTTTCGCAGGCGACATCGTTGCTCTGGCTGGCCTCAAGGAAACCACAACAGGTGATACGCTTTGCGATCCACTGAAGCCGGTTATTCTTGAACGCATGGAATTCCCAGACCCGGTTATCGAAATCGCGATTGAACCAAAGACTAAGGCTGACCAGGAAAAGATGGGCCTCGCGCTCAACCGTCTTGCAGCTGAAGATCCTTCGTTCCGCGTTAAGTCAGATGAAGAATCAGGCCAGACAATTATTGCTGGTATGGGTGAACTTCACCTCGACATTCTCGTTGACCGTATGCGTCGTGAGTTCAAGGTAGAAGCAAACGTCGGCGCGCCGCAGGTTGCTTACCGTGAAACAATCACGCGTCTTGCTGAAATCGACTACACCCACAAAAAGCAGTCGGGTGGTTCGGGTCAGTTCGCTCGTATTAAGGTGATCTTTGAGCCGCATGACGGCGACGACTTCATCTTCGAATCCAAGATCGTTGGTGGTGCTGTTCCTAAGGAATACATCCCAGGCGTTCAGAAGGGTATCGAAAGCGTCATGGGTGCGGGTCCACTTGCTGGCTTCCCAATGCTCGGCGTGAAAGCTACCCTGATCGACGGCGCATACCATGACGTTGACTCGTCTGTTCTCGCCTTCGAAATCGCTGCTCGCGCTGCATTCCGTGAAGGCGCGCAGAAGACCGGTGCTCAGCTCCTAGAGCCGATCATGAAGGTCGAAGTCGTAACCCCGGAAGATTACGTCGGTGACGTAATTGGCGATCTGAACTCACGTCGTGGTCAGATTTCCGGTACGGAAGCTCGTGGCATTGCTACGGTCGTCAACGCAAACGTTCCACTCGCCAACATGTTTGGTTACGTGAACAACCTGCGTTCGATGTCTCAGGGCCGTGCGCAGTACACCATGCAGTTCGACCACTATGAGCCGGTTCCGACCGCGGTCGCACAGGAAATTCAGAAGAAGTTCGCGTAATTTCTGATTACGCCAAACAGTAAAAAGCCTGAGCAGGCTAGATTTTAGGAGAGCTCAGATGGCAAAGAGCAAGTTTGAACGCAATAAGCCACACGTAAACATCGGCACCATTGGTCACGTTGACCATGGCAAGACCTCGCTGACCGCAGCGATCACCAAGTTCTTTGGTGAATTCAAGGCATACGACCAGATCGATGCTGCGCCAGAAGAACGCGCTCGTGGTATCACCATTTCGACGGCACACGTTGAATATGAAACCCCTGCACGTCACTACGCACACGTCGACTGCCCAGGCCATGCTGACTATGTTAAGAACATGATCACCGGTGCTGCTCAGATGGACGGCGCGATCCTCGTTGTTTCGGCAGCTGACGGCCCAATGCCGCAGACCCGTGAGCACATCCTGCTCGCTCGTCAGGTTGGCGTTCCTGCGATCGTTGTGTTCCTGAACAAGTGCGATCAGGTTGACGATGCTGAACTTCTCGAACTCGTAGAGCTCGAAGTTCGTGAACTTCTCTCGAAGTACGACTTCCCAGGCGACGAAGTGCCAATCGTTAAGGGTTCGGCTCTTGCTGCTCTTGAAGATTCTTCGAAGGAACTCGGCGAAGACGCAATTCGCAACCTGATGTCTGCTGTTGACGATTATATCCCAACTCCAGAACGTCCGATTGACCAGCCATTCCTGATGCCAATCGAAGACGTGTTCTCGATTTCGGGTCGTGGTACTGTTGTTACCGGTCGTGTAGAGCGCGGTATTGTTAAGGTTGGCGAAGAAGTCGAAATCGTCGGCATCAAGGCAACTGGCAAGACGACTGTTACCGGCGTTGAAATGTTCCGCAAGCTGCTCGATCAGGGCCAGGCTGGCGACAACATCGGCGCACTGGTTCGCGGCGTTGGTCGTGAAGACGTTGAGCGTGGTCAGGTTCTCTGCAAGCCAGGTTCGGTTAAGCCACACACCAAGTTCAAGGCAGAAGCATACATTCTGACCAAGGACGAAGGTGGCCGTCATACACCATTCTTCACCAACTATCGTCCACAGTTTTACTTCCGTACAACTGACGTTACCGGTGTTGTTACCCTGCCAGAAGGCGTGGAAATGGTTATGCCAGGCGACAACGTAACTGTTGACGTAACGCTGATCGTACCGATTGCGATGGAAGACAAGCTTCGCTTCGCTATCCGTGAAGGTGGCCGTACCGTTGGTGCAGGCATCGTCGCTTCGATCATCGAGTAATTAGATTTGTACAGGAGCGTTTCTCCGGAAACGCTCCGCGTAACAAGGAACAGATCAAATGAACGGTCAAAACATCCGCATTCGCCTCAAGGCGTTTGATCATCGGATCCTTGACGCTTCGACGCGCGAAATCGTGTCGACTGCTAAGCGTACCGGTGCAAATGTACGCGGACCGATCCCACTTCCAACACGGATCGAAAAGTTCACAGTAAACCGGTCGCCGCACATCGATAAGAAGAGCCGCGAACAGTTCGAGATGCGCACGCACAAGCGTCTTCTCGATATCGTTGACCCAACCCCGCAGACTGTAGACGCGCTGATGAAGCTCGATCTGTCCGCCGGTGTTGATGTCGAGATCAAGCTTTAATCGGCTTGAGGACGGAAGGAACGAACCCGATGCGTTCAGGTGTTATTGCACAAAAGCTGGGCATGACCCGCGTCTATAACGACGCCGGTGAACATGTACCAGTAACAGTTCTCCGTATGGAAGACTGCCACGTGGTAGCTCAGCGTACAGTTGAAAAGAATGGTTACACGGCTGTTCAGCTTGGCGTTGGACTTGCCAAAGTAAAGAACACAACTAAGGCTCTGCGCGGTCACTTCGCGAAGGCTGAAGTTGAGCCTAAGGCGAAAGTTGCGGAATTCCGCGTTTCTCCTGATAATCTGCTCGAAGTCGGCGTGGAAATCACTGCCGAACATTTCGTCGCCGGCCAGAAGGTCGACGTGACGGGTACTTCGATCGGTAAGGGCTTTGCCGGTGTTATGAAGCGTCATAACTTTGCTGGTCATCGTGCATCGCACGGTAACTCAGTTACCCACCGCGCTCACGGCTCGACCGGTCAGCGTCAGGACCCAGGTAAAGTATTTAAAGGCAAGAAGATGGCCGGTCACATGGGTCAGACCCGTGTAACCACGCAGAATATCGAAGTTGTTTCGACAGACCTCGATCGCGGCCTTATCCTTGTTCGCGGTGCGGTTCCTGGTTCAAAGGGTGCATGGATCTACGTTCGCGACGCCGTAAAGGTATCGCTGCCAGATAATGCTCCCAAGCCAGCTGGTCTGCGCCAAGCAGCACAGGCCAAGGTAGAAGCTGCTGTAGTTTCTGAAACTGCAGCGACTGAGGGAGCCGAATAATGGATCTCACAATTACAACACTTGAAGGCAAGGATGCCGGCCAGGTCAAGCTGAACGAAGAAATCTTCGGTCTCGACCCACGCGACGACATTCTCCAGCGCGTCGTGCGCTGGCAGCTGGCTCGCCGCCAGCAGGGCTCTCATGATGCCAAGGGCCGTAGCGACATCAGCCGCACCGGTTCGAAGATGTACAAGCAGAAGGGTACGGGCCGCGCTCGTCACCATTCGGCACGTGCACCGCAGTTCCGCGGCGGCGGTCAGGCTCACGGACCAGTTGTTCGTAGCCACGATCACGATCTGCCAAAGAAGGTTCGCGCTCTCGGCTTGCGTCACGCTCTGTCTGCTAAGGCAAAGGCATCTGACCTGATTATCATCGATGATCTGGCAGCTTCCGAAGCTAAGACAAAGCAGCTTGTGTCGCAGTTCGCAAAGCTCGGTCTCGAAAATGCACTGCTCATCGGCGGCGCAGAAATCGACGTGAACTTCCAGCGCGCTGCTTCGAACATCCCGAACATCGATGTTCTGCCAGTACAGGGCATCAATGTTTACGACATTCTGCGTCGTGGCAAGCTCGTGCTTTCCAAGGCAGCTGTCGAAGCACTCGAGGAGCGTTTTAAATGACCGATCTTCGCCATTATGACGTGATCGTCAGCCCAGTCATCACCGAAAAGTCGACCCTTGTTTCTGAACATAACCAGGTCGTCTTTAACGTAGCTCGCAAAGCGACGAAGCCGGAAATCAAGGCTGCAATCGAAGCGCTTTTCGGCGTCAAGGTTAAGGCTGTAAACACCACTGTGCGCAAAGGCAAAGTGAAGCGGTTCCGCGGCATTGTCGGGCGCCAGAGCGATGTCAAGAAAGCGATCGTAACTTTGGCTGAAGGCCAGAGCATCGACGTTTCGACAGGTCTCTGAGAGGCCACGGAGTAAAGACAATGGCACTCAAGCACTTTAATCCGATCACGCCAAGCCAGCGTCAGCTGGTCATCGTGGACCGTTCGGAACTCTACAAGGGCAAGCCAGTCAAGTCATTGACTGAAGGTCTGTCCAAGAAGGGTGGCCGTAACAACACAGGTCGTATCACTGTTCGCTTTCAGGGCGGCGGTCACAAGCGTTCCTACCGTTTTGTAGACTTCAAGCGTCGTAAGCACGACGTTGTCGCTACGGTAGAACGTCTGGAATACGATCCAAACCGTACAGCGTTTATTGCGCTGATCCGCTACGAAGACGGTGAACTGAGCTACATCCTGGCTCCACAGCGTCTGACAGCTGGCGACAAGGTTATCGCCGGTCAGTCCGTTGACGTTAAGCCAGGCAACGCAATGCCACTTTCGTCGATGCCAGTTGGTACCATTATCCACAACGTGGAAATGAAGCCAGGCAAGGGCGGTCAGATTGCTCGTTCGGCAGGTGCATACGCACAGCTCGTCGGTCGCGATCAGGGCATGGCTATCCTGCGTCTGAACTCGGGCGAACAGCGTCTGGTTTCTGGTGCATGCTTTGCAACGGTTGGTGCAGTATCCAATCCAGAGCACAGCAACATCAATGACGGTAAGGCCGGTCGTTCGGTTTGGCGCGGTAAGCGTCCACACGTTCGCGGCGTTGCTATGAACCCAGTTGACCACCCGCATGGTGGTGGTGAAGGCCGTACTTCTGGTGGTCGTCACCCGGTTACCCCTTGGGGTAAGCCTACGAAGGGCAAAAAGACCCGTTCGAACAAGGCAACCGATAAGTTCATCATGCGTTCGCGTCATCAGCGCAAGAAGTAAGAAAGGTAGTCTAAAGTGGCTCGTTCAGTTTGGAAAGGTCCGTTTGTCGATGGCTATCTTCTCACGAAAGCTGAGAAGGTACGCGAGGGCGGTCGTAATGAAGTTATCAAGATGTGGAGCCGTCGCTCCACGATCTTGCCGCAGTTCGTTGGCCTGACCTTCGGTGTTTATAACGGCAACAAGCATGTGCCGGTATCAATCAACGAAGAAATGGTTGGACATAAGTTCGGTGAATTCGCGCCGACACGGACCTATTACGGTCACGGCGCGGACAAGAAGTCAAAGAGGAAGTAACAGATGGGCAAGGCCAAGGCTCCCCGCCAGCTTAAGGATAACGAGGCGAAAGCCGTCGCCCGTACGCTTCGCGTCAGCCCGCAGAAGCTTAATCTTGTCGCGGCACTTATCCGCGGCAAGAAAGTGAATGCGGCACTTGCTGATCTCACTTTCTCGCGCAAGCGGATCGCTGAAACAGTGAAAAAGACGCTCGAATCGGCTATCGCCAACGCAGAGAATAATCATGATCTCGACGTTGACGCGCTGATCGTTGCAGAAGCTTATGTCGGCAAATCTATTGTCATGAAGCGTTTCCACGTTCGTGGACGTGGTAAGGCAAGCCGCATCGAAAAGCCGTTTTCGCATCTCACCATTGTTGTCCGCGAAGTTGCGGAAAAAGGGGAGGCCGCATAATGGGCCAGAAGATTAATCCGATCGGTTTTCGCCTCGGCATCAACCGCACCTGGGATTCGCGTTGGTACGCGAATACCGGCGAATACGGTAAGCTGCTGCACGAAGACGTTAAGATCCGTGAGTATCTTAAGAGCGAACTCAAGCAGGCTGCGATTTCTAAAATCGTAATCGAGCGCCCACACAAGAAGTGCCGCGTGACTATTCACGCTGCTCGTCCGGGCATCATCATCGGCAAGAAGGGCGCGGACATCGAAAAGCTCCGCAAGAAGCTTTCCGAGATGACGAATTCCGATACGTCGCTCAACATTGTTGAAGTTCGTAAGCCGGAAATCGACGCTACGCTGATCGCTCAGTCGATCGCACAGCAGCTCGAACGCCGTGTGGCATTCCGTCGCGCCATGAAGCGTTCCGTTCAGTCGGCAATGCGTCTCGGTGCCGAAGGAATTCGTATCAACTGCTCCGGTCGTTTGGGCGGCGCTGAAATCGCACGTATGGAATGGTATCGCGAAGGTCGCGTTCCTCTTCACACGCTGCGCGCCGATATCGACTACGGTACGGCTGAAGCGAAGACTGCTTACGGCATCTGCGGCGTAAAGGTCTGGGTATTCAAGGGCGAAATCCTTGAGCATGACCCAATGGCTTCTGAGCGTCGTGCGGTTGAGGGTGACAATCAGGGTTCCCATCAGAACCGCCGCCGCGAAAACGCTTAAAAAGCGGGCCGCCGGCGAGAAAATTGGAGTAAAGAACAATGATGCAGCCTAAGCGCACCAAGTTCCGTAAGCAGTTCAAGGGCCGTATCCACGGCAACTCGAAGGGCGGTACGGATCTTAATTTCGGTGCATTCGGTTTGAAGGCAGTAGAGCCTGACCGCGTCACAGCACGACAGATCGAAGCGGCCCGCCGCGCGATCACCCGTCACATGAAACGTGCCGGTCGTGTATGGATCCGAATCTTCCCGGATCTACCAGTAACATCGAAGCCAACCGAAGTCCGTATGGGTAAAGGTAAGGGTTCCGTTGACTACTGGGCAGCACGTGTTGCACCAGGTCGTATAATGTTTGAGCTTGACGGCGTACCCGAAGATGTGGCACGCGAAGCCTTGAGACTCGGCGCTGCAAAGTTGTCGGTCAAGACGCGCTTCATTCAGCGCATCGCAGAGTAAGAGGGCAGTCATGAAAGCCGCAGACGTTCGGGCGAAAAGCCTCGATCAGATTAATGATGAGTTGGGTTCCCTGAAGAAAGAGCAGTTCAACCTGCGCTTTCAGAAGGCAACCGGCCAGCTCGAAAAAACCGCGCGCGTGAAGCAAGTTCGTCGCGACATTGCGCGTATCAAGACCATCGCCCGCCAGAAGGCGGCCGAAAGCAAGGCATAAGGAACAAGTATAATGCCTAAACGCGTTCTGCAGGGCGTTGTCGTCAGCGACAAGAATGATAAGACTGTTGTAGTTAAGGTTGAGCGCCGCTATTCGCATCCGCTTCTCCAGAAGACTATTCGTCAGTCGAAGAAATACAAAGCGCATGACGAAAACAACCAGTTCAAGATTGGTGATCAGGTTTCTATTGAAGAATCCAAGCCAATTTCGAAGGACAAATGCTGGGTCGTTCTTTCGAACGTAACAGCAGGCTAAATTACAAACACGCAGCTTAGGTAGGGCAGGAGCCCTTAACCAGCTGAAGGAAAAAAAGGCGGCCAGTCATGATTCAGATGCAAACAAACCTCGACGTGGCGGATAACTCCGGCGCACGTCGTGTCATGTGCATCAAGGTGCTGGGCGGTTCCAAGCGGCGTTATGCTTCCGTGGGAGACATCATTGTGGTGTCGATCAAGGAAGCAATTCCGCGCGGCCGCGTCAAAAAAGGCGATGTGATGAAGGCAGTGGTCGTACGGACCGCTAAGGACATCCGTCGCGCAGACGGCAGCGTTATTCGTTTCGATAACAACGCAGCTGTTCTCATCGATAACAAGAAAGAGCCTATCGGTACGCGTATCTTCGGACCGGTTCCACGCGAACTTCGCGCTAAGAACCACATGAAGATTATCTCGTTGGCTCCGGAAGTTCTGTAAGGAAGCAAGACGATGCAAAAGATTCGCAAAGGCGACAGCGTTGTCGTGCTGTCCGGTAAGGACAAAGGCCGTAAGGGCGAAGTTCTCCAGGTTATGCCTAAGGACGACAAAGCGCTTGTTCGCGGTATTAATACTGTAAAGCGTCACCAGCGCCAGACACAGACTCAGGAAGCCGGCATTATCACTAAAGAAGCGCCGATTCATTTGTCTAACCTGGCAATTGCTGATCCTAAAGACGGCAAGCCAACTCGCGTTGGTTTCCGTATTGAAGATGGCAAGAAGGTCCGCGTTGCAAAGCGTTCGGGAGCGGTTATCTGATGGCTGAAGTTAAGGAACTTCCACGCTTCAAGAAGATTTACAACGAAACAATTCGTAAGTCTCTCCTTGAAGAATTCAAGTACGACAATGAGATGCAGATTCCACGCATCACCAAAGTTGTCCTGAACATGGGTGTAGGCGAAGCAACTGGCGACTCAAAGAAGCCATCTGTTGCTGCAGCAGATCTGGCCTTGATTGCCGGTCAAAAGGCTGTCATTACTCGCGCCCGTAATTCGATCGCAACTTTCAAGTTGCGTGAAGACATGCCAATCGGTACGAAGGTTACTCTTCGTGCAGATCGCATGTACGAATTCCTTGATCGCCTGATCACGATTGCGCTTCCGCGCGTTCGAGATTTCCGTGGTCTGAATCCGAAGAGCTTTGACGGTCGTGGCAACTTTGCCATGGGTGTTAAGGAACACATCGTGTTTCCAGAAATCAACTACGATAAAGTTGATCAGATCTGGGGCATGGACATCATCGTTTGCACGACCGCTAAGACGGATGATGAAGCCCGCGCTCTTCTGCGCGCCTTCAACTTCCCATTCCGGCAGTAACGGCAAGCGTAGCGAGGTATAATAATATGGCCAAGACTAGCGCAGTCGAAAACAATAAGCGCCGCGAAAAGTTGGTTAAGCGTCATGCTGACAAGCGTGCACGTCTGAAGGCGATCGTAATGGATCAGAGCCTTCCGTTGGATGAGCGTTTTCGCGCTACTATCCAGCTCGCCGAACTGCCGCGCAATTCCGCTAAGGTCCGTATTCGCAACCGTTGCGAAGTTTCGGGTCGCCCGCGTGGTTATTACCGTAAACTGAAGATGTCGCGTATTGCGCTTCGTCAGTTGGGTTCGCTTGGACAGATTCCAGGCATAGTTAAGTCGAGCTGGTAAGGAGTAGCATATGTCTGTGTCAGATCCTATCGGCGATATGCTGACCCGTATTCGTAACGCAGTAGGCCGCAAGAAGTCCAAGGTTTCGACCCCGGCTTCGAAGCTCCGCGCTCGCGTTCTGGATGTTCTTCAATCTGAAGGTTACATCCGCGGATACACGCAGAGTGAATTCGTGAACGGCAAAGCCGAGATCGAAATCGAACTGAAGTATTATGAAGGCGTTCCAGTCATTCGTGAACTGACCCGCGTTTCGAAGCCTGGCCGTCGCGTTTACGTGTCGGTTAAGTCGATCCCGCAGGTCGCGAATGGTCTTGGCATCTCGATCCTGTCCACTCCTAAGGGTGTGATGGCTGATCATGAAGCTCGTGAACAAAACGTTGGTGGTGAGCTGCTCTGCCGCATCTTCTGATGCGGCTGACAGTGAACAGATAGAAGACAGGTATAAAAATGTCTCGTATCGGTAAAAAACCCGTGCCGGTCCCGGCAGGCGTAACAGCCAGCGTTGAAGGTCAGACCGTCAAGGCTAAGGGCGCGAAGGGCGAATTGTCTTTCGTTGTGCACGATGAAGTACTGGTTAAGCTCGAAGACGGCGCTGTAAGCGTCGATCCTCGTGATCAGTCTAAAGAAGCTCGCTCCAAGTGGGGCATGTCGCGTTCGATGATCGTAAACATCTTCGAAGGCGTCGAAAAGGGCTTTGAAAAGAAGCTTGAGATTAGCGGCGTTGGTTACCGTGCTGCTATGCAGGGCAAGAATGTCCAGCTTTCTCTCGGCTTCTCTCACGAAGTTATCTATGACGTGCCAGCCGGCATCACTGTTGCTGTTCCAAAGCCGACGGAAATCGTCGTCACTGGTATCGACAAGCAGCAGGTCGGTCAGGTCGCCGCTGAGATTCGTGAATATCGCGGCCCCGAGCCTTACAAGGGCAAGGGCGTCAAGTATGCTGGCGAAAAGATCGTCCGCAAAGAAGGCAAGAAGAAGTAAGGGAAGCGCGTCATGGCATCGCCAAAAGAAACTTTGCAGCGTCGCGCTGCTCGTGTTCGCCGTCAGGTCAAGGCCGTCGCAAACGGCCGTCCACGTCTCAGCGTACACCGCTCTTCCAAGAACATCTACGTTCAGGTTATCGACGACGTTCGCGGTATTACCATCGCAGCGGCATCGACACTGGATGGCGACCTGAAGGGCCAGCTCAAGACCGGCGCCGACTCAGCAGCAGCTGCTGCCGTTGGTAAGCTTGTTGCAGAGCGTGCCGTTAAAGCAGGCGTCAGTGAAGTAGTGTTTGATCGTGGTGCATTTATTTACCACGGTCGCGTGAAGGCTCTCGCCGAAGCTGCCCGCGAAGGCGGTCTTAGCTTCTAATATTTTGTGCTTCCGGAAAATAATAAAGGAATAGGATATGGCACAGAGAGAACGTAACCGCGAGGACCGCGGTCGTGAGGAGCGTGACAGCGAATTCGTTGACAAGCTCGTTCACATTAATCGCGTCGCTAAAGTTGTTAAAGGTGGCCGTCGTTTTGGTTTCGCAGCGCTCGTCGTTGTTGGAGATCAGAAGGGTCGCGTAGGCTTCGGTCATGGTAAGGCTCGTGAAGTGCCTGAAGCGATCCGTAAGGCTACTGAAGCTGCCAAGCGCGATATGATTTTCGTACCACTGCGTTCGGGTCGTACACTGCATCACGATGTGCAGGGTCGTCACGGCGCTGGCAAGGTTCTGCTTCGTGCAGCTCCTGCTGGTAAGGGAATCATTGCTGGTGGTCCTATGCGTGCAGTGTTCGAAACGCTTGGCGTTCAGGACGTTGTTGCTAAGTCGCTCGGCTCGTCGAACCCTTACAACATGGTTCGCGCAACCTTTGACGCTCTGAAGCATCAGATGCATCCAAAGGATATCGCTGCACAGCGCGGCATCAAGTACTCGACCCTTCAGGCTCGTCGCCATGATGTGGTCGGTTCCGAAGAGTAGCCGATAGTTTGTGCCAGTCCGGTGCGAGAGCACCGGATACGCCATAGACAAGGGATTTGAGTGATGGCTGAGAAGAAGGGTAAGACGGTTACGGTCGAACAGATCGGAAGCCCTATCCGTCGTCCAGCCGAACAGCGCGCAACGCTGATCGGTCTGGGACTTAACAAAATGCACCGCCGCCGCACACTGGAGGATACTCCTTCAGTTCGTGGTATGATCGCCAAGGTTCAGCATCTCGTCCGCGTTGTGGACGAGGTCTGATAACGCAGGGGACAGAGACATGAAACTCAACGATCTGCGTGACAAGCCAGGTTCAGTAAAAGCGCGCAAGCGCGTTGGCCGTGGTATCGGCTCCGGCACCGGCAAGACCGCTGGCCGCGGCGTCAAGGGACAGAAGTCCCGTTCTGGCGTAGCGATCAATGGCTTTGAAGGCGGCCAGATGCCAATTTACCGTCGTTTGCCAAAGCGCGGTTTCACGAACATCTTCGCAAAGAGCTTCAATGTTGTATCGCTCGGCCGTGTTCAGGCTGCGATCGATGCAGGCAAGCTGGATGCGAAGGCTGTGGTGAACATTGAAACCCTCAAGGCTGCTGGCGTGATTCGCCGTGCGCTTGACGGTGTTCGCGTTCTTGCTGACGGTGAACTGAAGGCTAAGGTAGCTTTTGATGTTGCTGGTGCTTCCAAGGCTGCGATCGAAAAGATCGAAAAGGCTGGCGGTAGCGTAAAGCTTCCTGAAGCAGCTGCTGAATAAAGCATCGACATAAAAATAAAAGCGGCGGCCTTAGTGCCGCCGCTTGCACATTTATGCCAATGCGCATATCTGGGTAGAGTCTTTTGTCCGAAGGCATGCGGATTTTTAATGCGTGCTGTTGGGGTAGGGGGCCGGATACTTTTCACCGGAGTAATTTAATGGCATCGGCTGCTGAACAGCTAGTTTCCAATCTTAATTTTTCTGCTTTCTCGAAAGCTGAAGAACTCAAGAAGCGTATCTGGTTCACACTGGGCGCTTTGCTCGTGTACCGTTTTGGTACCTATATCCCGCTACCCGGCATCAATCCTGATGCGCTTGCGCAGGCTTTCCAGCAGCATAGCCAGGGTGTGCTCGGACTCTTCAACATGTTTGCCGGTGGTGCTGTTGGTCGTATGGCCATTTTTGCGCTTGGCATCATGCCTTACATTTCCGCTTCCATTATCGTGCAGCTTATGACGTCGGTTGTTCCGACGCTTGAAGCGCTGAAAAAGGAAGGCGAATCGGGCCGTAAGATCATCAACCAGTACACACGTTATGGTACTGTGCTTCTGGCGATCGTTCAGGCTTATGCGATTTCCGTTGGTTTGCAGGCTGGTAACGGCATTGTTACGAACCCGGGCCCAATGTTCCTCGTTTCATCGGTCATCACGCTTGTTGGCGGTACGATGTTCCTGATGTGGCTTGGTGAACAGATTACAGCGCGCGGTATTGGTAACGGTATCTCGCTGATCATCTTCGCAGGTATCGTTGCAAACCTTCCGCATGCTATTTCCGGTACACTGGAACTGGGCCGTACAGGCGCTTTGTCGACTGGCCTGATCCTCGGTGTTATCGTTCTTGCTGTGGCGCTGATTGCGATCATCGTGTTTGTTGAACGCGCTCAGCGTCGTCTTCTGATCCAGTATCCGAAGCGTCAGGTCGGCAACCGCATGTTCCAGGGCGATACATCGCACCTGCCACTTAAGCTGAACACTGCGGGTGTTATTCCTCCGATCTTCGCTTCGTCGCTTCTGCTTTTGCCTGCGACTGTTGCTGGTTTTGCAAATACGGCAGAAATGCCTGCTTGGGGCACGACTATCCTCAACGCTCTTGGCCATGGTCAGCCGCTTTATATGCTGTTCTATGCGGGCTTGATGGCATTCTTCTGCTTCTTCTATACGGCCATCGTGTTCAATCCTAAGGACACTGCTGACCAGCTTAAGAAGCACTCCGGCTTTATTCCGGGCATTCGTCCGGGTGAGCGTACAGCCGAATACATAGACTATGTGTTGACCCGCATTACGGTTGTCGGCGCCATCTATATCGTGCTTGTCTGCCTTCTGCCGGAATTCCTGATTTCTGCGACCGGTGTACCTTTCTATCTTGGTGGTACTTCGCTGCTGATCGTGGTCAGCGTTACGCTCGATACGGTTGCGCAAATTCAGGGACATCTTGTCGCCCATCAGTATGAAGGGTTGATCAAGAAGTCCAAACTCAGAGGTGGGAAACGCAGTAAATGAGACTAATACTTCTTGGGCCGCCCGGAGCAGGTAAGGGGACGCAGGCTGGACTTCTTACCAAGAAGCATGGAATACCTCAGCTTTCGACTGGTGACATGCTGCGTGCAGCAGTCGCTCAGCAGAGCGAAATCGGGAAACGCGCTAAGGCCGTCATGGATGCTGGTCAGCTCGTTTCTGATGAGATCGTAAACCAGATCGTTTCGGAGCGCATTGATGCTCCGGATTGCGCAAGTGGTTTCATTCTCGACGGATACCCGCGTACGGTTCCACAAGCGCAAGCGCTTGGTGAAATGCTTCGCGGCAAAGGCCTGAAGCTTGATGCGGTCATTGAGCTGAAAGTCGACGAAAACGCTTTGGTCAGCCGGATTGAAAGCCGCGTGGCTGAGACGATTGCTAAGGGTGGTCAGGTTCGTTCTGATGATAATCCTGAAGCTTTCCGCAAGCGTCTGGTCGAATATCGTGAAAAAACATCGCCGCTTTCGGAATATTATGCTGGAACTGGTGAACTGCGTGTTTTGAACGGTATGGCACCTGTTGAAGAAGTTACTGCTGAAATCGAGAGAATTCTCGTTCCCGCATAAGCGGTCAAGCATAAGGCTCACATGAGCCTTCAAGGATTACGGGCAGAGAAGCATTTTATGTTTTTCTGCCCGTTTATTGCTTCCAAAAGTTGCTTTTAATGTCTGCAAGGTTACTGCGGTGACGTTACGGACAGTTAAGAGTTGACTTTTTCGGGCGATTCCGTCAAAGACTGCGCCACTTCAATTTGTTTTGAATGGTCGGTTCTGGCGGAAATAGTAAGAGGCCGGGACCGGTCAAACAATGCTGTCTGGTTGATCGCATCTGCCAGATGGATTTTTATATAACCAAGGAGAACAGACGTGGCACGTATAGCTGGCGTCAACATCCCAACGAACAAGCGCGTTATCATTGCGCTTCAGTACATTCATGGGATTGGACCAAAATTTGCTCGTCAGATCGTAACGAAAGTTGGGATTGCTGACGACCGTCGTGTAAATCAGCTTTCGGATGCTGAAGTACTTCAGATCCGTGAAGCAATCGATGCTGATTACCGCGTTGAAGGTGATCTGCGTCGTGAAGTTTCCATGAACATCAAGCGTTTGATGGACCTTGGCTGCTACCGCGGTCTGCGTCATCGTCGTTCGCTGCCAGTTCGTGGTCAGCGCACGCATACCAATGCACGTACCCGCAAGGGTCCTGCAAAGGCTATCGCAGGTAAGAAGAAGTAATTTTCGGCAGAACCATTCGTTCTGCCGGGCTTGCCCTTGATTGGGTGGGTTCGGTGCTAGTCCTTTTCAAAGGACTGGTGGAGCCGCTGGAATTACGGCGGTGTCGAGATCGAGTTTTGAAAGGACTATCATGGCTAAGGAAGCCCAGCGTATTCGCCGTCGCGAGCGCAAAAACATCTCGTCGGGCGTTGCCCACGTAAATTCGACGTTCAACAACACCATGATCACCATCACGGATGCACAGGGCAATGCGATTGCCTGGTCTTCTGCAGGTGCTCAGGGTTTCAAGGGTTCGCGTAAGTCGACCCCGTTTGCCGCACAGATCGCTGCTGAAGATTGCGCCAAGAAGGCTCAGGAACATGGCATGCGCTCCCTCGAAGTCGAGGTTTGCGGACCGGGTTCAGGCCGTGAATCTGCGCTGCGCGCCCTTCAGGCTGCTGGCTTTGTGATCACGTCGATCCGCGATGTTACGCCGATCCCGCACAACGGTTGCCGTCCGCGCAAGAAGCGCCGGGTCTAATTTCTTTTATATGCTGCATGAACCCCGAAGGTGACTTCGGGGTTCCTCTGCGGTTCTTCACAGGATCGCTACGATTGGATAGTAGCGACAGTTGATAGAGGAAAAATACATGATCCAGAAAAACTGGCAGGAACTTATTAAGCCGAACAAGGTGGATTTCATCACCAACGGCTCCCGCACGCGTGCAACCGTTGTTGCTGAACCGCTGGAACGCGGTTTCGGTCTGACACTCGGTAATGCTCTGCGTCGCGTGCTTCTGTCGTCGCTTCGCGGCGCAGCAGTTACCGCTGTTCAGATCGACGGCGTTCTGCATGAGTTCTCTTCTATTCCGGGCGTCCGCGAAGACACCACGGATATTGTTCTGAACGTCAAGGAAATCGCCATCCGTATGGAAGGCGAGGGCCCGAAGCGCATGGTTGTCCGTAAGGAAGGCCCGGGCGTTGTTACGGCTGGTGACATTCAGACCGTCGGCGATGTCGAGATCCTTAATCCGGATCACGTCATCTGCACGCTGGATGAAGGCGCTGAAATCCGCATGGAATTCACCGTTAACACCGGTAAGGGCTATGTGCCTGCTGATCGTAATCGTGCGGAAGATGCTCCAATCGGCCTTATTCCGGTTGATAGCCTTTATTCGCCGATCCGCAAGGTATCGTACAAGATTGAGAACACCCGTGAAGGTCAGGTTCTTGATTACGACAAGCTGACGCTCAACATCGAAACCAATGGTTCGGTGAGCGGTGAAGATGCAGTTGCTTATGCAGCGCGTATTCTTCAGGACCAGCTGGCTGTCTTCGTTAACTTCGAAGAGCCGCAGAAGGAAGCTCCGCAGGAACAAGTTGCGGAACTCGCTTTCAATCCGGCTCTGCTCAAGAAGGTCGACGAACTCGAGCTGTCAGTACGTTCGGCAAATTGCCTGAAGAACGACAACATCGTCTATATCGGCGATCTGATCCAGAAGACGGAAGCCGAGATGTTGCGGACTCCGAATTTCGGCCGCAAGTCGCTCAACGAGATCAAGGAAGTTCTGGCGTCGATGGGTCTCCATCTTGGTATGGAAATCCCAGCCTGGCCGCCTGAAAATATCGAAGATCTCGCCAAGCGCTACGAAGACCAATATTAAGACCGGAAAATTCCGGCTGAACTGAATTAAAGGAGAAGGCCATGCGCCACGGTAATGGACAGCGTAAGCTGAACCGCACTGCCTCGCATCGCAAGGCAATGTTCGCCAACATGGCGGCTTCGCTCATCGAGCATGAACAGATTGTGACCACGCTTCCTAAAGCTAAGGAAATCCGTCCAATCGTAGAAAAGCTTGTCACGCTCGGCAAGCGCGGTGATCTGCATGCACGTCGTCAGGCGATTTCCGCCATCCGCGACGTACAGCTGGTTGCTAAGCTGTTCGACACACTTGCTACACGTTACGCAACCCGTAACGGCGGCTACATCCGCATCATGAAGGCAGGCTTCCGCACCGGTGACAATGCACCGATGGCAGTTGTCGAATTCGTTGAACGCGATGTCGATGCAAAGGGCAAAGCTGATCGCGCACGCGTTGAAGCTGAGCTTGCAGCAGAAGCAGACGCAGCGTAATTCACGCTTCGTAATGATTAAAAAGGGTCGCCTTGTGCGGCCCTTTTTGCTTTTCAGCCTTGCTCAAGCCAAGCATTACAAAGCCGTAATGCTGTTTGCCACAATACAGCCCTTTATCCTTGGCCTTGTTGCCTCCATACTATTTTCAACCTGATGAATCGGGTTTCGGAAAGAAAGCTGGAGTGAGCGGATGAATTTGCGGCGTTTGGGAATTACTGGTGTTGTTCTAACTTCTGTCAGTATGATGGTTTTGCCGACGTTGGCTCAGGACAATCCTGCTCCGGTTCAAGGAAAACAGATTCCGCTAAGCCGTGGCGATATGCAGCTATCGTTTGCGCCGCTCGTCAAAGAGACCGCGCCGGCTGTGGTGAATGTTTATGCTGCGCGCCAGGTGCAGCAGCAAGCGTCCCCGTTTGCGGGTGATCCATTTTTCGAGCAGTTCTTTGGGAAGCAATTTGGCGGCACCGGCAAACCACGCACGGAGCAATCGCTCGGGTCTGGTGTGATCGTCGATTCATCGGGAATTGTCGTGACCAACAACCACGTCATTAAGGACGCAGACGAGATCAAGGTCGCTCTGTCTGATGGTCGTCAGCTCGAAAGCAAGGTTTTGCTACGTGACGAGACCACCGATCTTGCGGTTCTTAAGATTGAAGCAAAAGAGAAATTCCCAGTCGTTTCGCTCGGTAACTCTGACGATGTTGAAGTTGGCGATCTTGTACTGGCAATCGGCAACCCATTTGCGGTCGGACAGACTGTCACCAGCGGTATTGTGTCGGCGCAGTCCCGGACGCAGGTCGGTGTTTCCGATTTTGACTTCTTCATTCAGACAGATGCAGCGATCAATCCCGGTAATTCGGGTGGCGGTCTGATTGATATGCGAGGCCGCCTGATAGGCATCAATACCGCTATTTACTCCCGCTCGGGCGGCTCCGTGGGTATCGGCTTTGCTATCCCATCGAATATGGTTCGCGCGGTTGTTGATGCAGCATTGAGCGGAAGCACGAGTTTCGAGCGTCCTTTTATTGGTGCAACCTTCCAAAACATCACACCTGATGTCGCCGAAGGCCTTGGGATGGATAAATCCTTCGGCGTTCTCGTCACGGCCGTTACCAAGGGCGGACCAGCGGAGCAGGCGGGCCTGAAAGTTGGTGATGTTGTTCTTTCGGTTCAGGATGTTCGCGCCGACAATATCGATGTCCTCGGCTATCGCCTTTCGACGGCTGGCATCGGCAATACTGTTACGCTCGACATCGTTCGCAACGGCAAGGACAGCAAGCTGCCGGTGAAACTGGCAAAAGAGCCTGAAGCCAAGCCACAACAGAAGCAGACGATTAAGGGCGATAACCCATTCGAGGGTGCTGTTGTTGAAGAGATTACCCCTGCAATGGCTTCGAAGATGCGACTGCGTGAAGGTTCGCGCGGCGTGATCGTCACCGATGTTGTTGTTAATTCGCAAGCGGCTCAGCTTGGCCTGCGCCAGCGCGATATCATTCGCGGGATTAACGGCAATCCGATCCGTACGATTAATGATTTGACGACGGCGCTTAATGGCGGACGGGGTCTGGCATGGCGTCTTGAGGTTGAGCGTAATGGTGCGTTGATTCGCCAGTTTGTGCGCTGATCTCGTATCTTAGCATTTAAAGTTGCATGTCGTTTCAGGCGGGACTATGCCTGAAACGACATTTGTTTTTATGGCATTGAGCGAAGCGTAATGAGCGATCTATTTTCCACTGCGGCTGATCCCAATGCCGACCGTAACAGGCCGCTTGCTGACCGCCTTCGCCCGCGCCAACTTTCAGAAGTTACAGGGCAGGAACATCTGACGGGACCGGAAGGCATTCTCACACGGATGATTGCCTCTGGTTCGCTTGGCTCGATGATTTTCTGGGGGCCGCCGGGAACTGGCAAAACTACTGTCGCCAGACTACTTGCAGGCCAAACTGAATTAGCCTTTGAGCAAATTTCGGCAATTTTCTCCGGTGTGGCCGATCTTAAAAAGGTATTTGAGGCTGCGCGAGCGCGCCGCATGTCGGGCCGTCAGACATTGCTGTTTGTGGACGAAATTCATCGTTTCAACCGCGCGCAACAGGATAGTTTTCTTCCCGTTATGGAGGATGGCACCGTTATTCTCATTGGTGCGACGACGGAAAATCCGTCCTTTGAGCTCAACGCCGCTTTGCTGTCGCGGGCGAGGGTGCTGACATTCCATTCGCACGACGCGTTGAGCATCGCGACCCTTCTGACACGCGCCGAAGAGCAAGAAGAACGTCCATTGCCGCTCGATGAGGAAGCGCGCGCAAGCCTTATCCGCATGGCGGATGGCGATGGCCGCGCATCATTAACGCTCGCAGAAGAAGTCTGGCGCGCCGCCCGACCGGGCGAGATATTTGATGCGGAAAAGTTGCAGGATGTCGTGCAACGTCGTGCGCCTGTTTATGACAAGGGGCAGGACGGCCACTACAATCTCATTTCCGCGCTGCATAAATCGGTGCGTGGATCTGACCCGGATGCGGCACTCTATTATCTCTGTCGCATGTTTGATGCAGGTGAAGACCCGCTTTATCTCGGGCGACGTCTCGTTCGCATGGCGGTAGAGGACATCGGTCTTGCAGATCCGCAAGCGCTGGCTATCTGCAATGCTGCCAAGGATGCCTATGATTATCTCGGCTCACCGGAAGGTGAACTGGCTTTGGCGCAGGCCTGCGTTTATCTGGCAACGGCTCCAAAATCCAATGCGGTTTATATGGCCTATAAAGCGTCTATGCGTGCCGCCAAAGAGAATGGTTCTCTATTGCCTCCTAAGCATATCCTCAATGCGCCAACCAAGCTTATGAAGAGCGAAGGCTATGGCGATGGCTATGCCTATGATCATGACCAGCCGGACGCTTTTTCGGGGCAGGACTATTTCCCGGAAGCGATGGGTCGTCAGGTTTTCTACGATCCACCGGAACGCGGTTTTGAGCGTGAAATTCGTAAGCGATTAGATTACTGGTCGCGATTACGTGCCGAACGTCAGGGTCGCAGATGAACGCTGATCGCTATATTTAATACTATTCGTGCGGCCTTAAAGTCACATTTCGGCCTTCATCTATCAGCTTAGAGCGAAGAAAACTGCAACCTATGGATTTAGTCCACAGGTGGCGTCATTTATTTATTCTCTAATAAATACAATGGTCCGGCAACCCAAAGCGGTATGCTTAAACAATCTGGTAACCATATACAGATCAGGCACTTAGCTTGAGTTGCACTTAATGTTTAAAATTCATCAAATTTTATAGATCCTACGAGGTTTGTTCATGACGCGCGTTTTGTTGCTCGTCGCGCTCGTTATTCTTGGTGGCTGCGCGACCGCCCCACGGCAGATCAGCAATGTATGCGCTGTTTTTGATCAACGGGATGGCTGGATAAATAACTGGCAGAAGGACGCTACACGTGTCTCTCGTGAGTATGGAGTTCCGGTTCACGTCCTTATGGCGACGATCTACGCTGAATCCGGCTTCCGCCCCTATGCACGTCCGCCGCGCACAAAGCTACTCGGCTTTATTCCATGGAAGCGTGCATCGACTGCCTATGGCTATTCGCAGGCACTTAATGGAACCTGGGATCGTTACAAGCGCGAGACGGGCCGTTGGACGGCATCACGCAGCAATTTTGGCGACGCCATTCATTTCATCGGCTGGTATCATAATGAAAGCAGCCGGAGAAATGGTATCAATCGGAATGATGCTTACAGCCTCTATCTTGCATATTATTCGGGTCATGGCGGCTATTCGCGCGGTGTCTGGCGTAACAATTCCACAGCATTAAATGGTGCAAAGCGCGCTCAAAATATGGCCAGCCGCTATGCTTCGCAACTGCGCTCTTGCGGGCGAATAGGCTAAAATGTCTTGGAGTGTGCTCTAAAATTGGCGATAAAAGGATTTAAAGCCACCATCCAGCCGCAATCGAAGTTATCATTCGCGGCGAATCGAACATTGAGGATGACGTTTTTTATGCTGAAGAAACTCGGAATTGTTTTAATCGGAGCCACATTTCTGGCAGGCTGTACATCGACTGACCCTTATACTGGCCAGGAAAAGATGTCGAACACCGCAGGTGGTGCCGCTATCGGCGCAGCCGTTGGTGCTCTCGGTGGTCTGATGGTCGGTGGTTCGAGCCGCGCACAGCGTAATGCTGTCTTGATCGGTGCTGGTATTGGCGCGCTTGGTGGCGGTGCTATCGGTAATTACATGGACCGTCAGGAATCCGAACTTCGAAATCAGCTTCAGGGCACAGGCGTCTCCGTCACCCGTAATGGCGATCAGATTATCCTGAATATGCCTTCGGCAATTACGTTCGACACTGATCAGGATCAGGTGAAAAGCCAGTTCTATTCGACGCTGAACTCGGTAGCGATTGTCTTGCGCAAATTCAATCAGACACTGGTTGATGTGTATGGCTTCACCGACTCGACCGGTAGTGCAAGCTACAATCAGGGTCTGTCGCAGCGCCGTGCAGCCTCCGTTGCAAGCTATCTTGGTTCGCAGGGCATTGATCCACGCCGCTTTGCTGTTATCGGTTACGGTGCAAGCCAGCCGGTTGCCAGCAACGCAACACCGGAAGGCCGTGCACAGAATCGTCGCGTAGAAATCCAGATTTCCCCGCTGCGCGGCGCACAGCAGTAATTCTCGTTCGGCATTCTTAAGCAATTTGGCGCAGCCCTTCGAAAGAAGGGCTGCGTTTTCATTTGTGAGCAGCGAATCGAGCGGTAAATTTCCATGCTTTTTGCAACTAAAGCGTGGACAGTTTTGAAGATTATAGTTTTCTAATATATAAGAACAATAAAAGAACAAAAAATCTTAATTGTTTAAAAACAATAATTTAACCTTATTGCAAAATGAGAACAAAACAGATACAAATAGATATTGGCGATAAGCCCGATGGGCTTCTAGCGAGGCAAGAGGATGGTGTAAGATGTCTCAGAAATCATTGCGACTCGTTGAGGATAATTCAGTGGATAAGACTAAAGCTCTGGATGCGGCGTTGTCGCAAATTGAACGTGCGTTCGGCAAGGGCTCTATCATGCGGCTCGGTCAGAACGAGGTCGTTGATATTGAGACTGTGCCAACCGGCTCGCTTTCTCTCGATATAGCTCTGGGCGTCGGCGGTCTGCCCAAGGGACGTATCATCGAAATTTATGGACCTGAAAGCTCGGGTAAAACCACGCTTGCGCTGCATACAATTGCAGAAGCACAGAAGAAGGGCGGTATCTGTGCATTTGTGGACGCGGAACATGCACTTGATCCAGTCTATGCGCGTAAGCTGGGCGTTGATCTTGAAAACCTTCTGATCTCGCAGCCCGATACGGGTGAGCAGGCGCTTGAAATCACGGATACGCTCGTGCGTTCTGGCGCGATTGACGTTCTGGTTATCGACTCGGTTGCAGCCCTTACCCCGCGCGCTGAAATTGAAGGCGAGATGGGTGATTCTCTGCCAGGTCTACAGGCTCGTTTGATGAGCCAGGCACTGCGTAAGCTCACTGCTTCGATTTCACGTTCGAATTGCATGGTCATCTTCATCAACCAGATTCGTATGAAGATCGGCGTCATGTTCGGATCGCCTGAAACGACAACTGGCGGTAATGCTCTCAAATTCTACGCTTCGGTTCGTTTGGATATTCGCCGTATTGGCTCGATCAAGGAGCGCGATGAAGTTGTCGGCAACCAGACCCGCGTGAAGGTGGTTAAGAACAAGCTTGCTCCTCCGTTCAAGCAGGTCGAGTTCGACATCATGTATGGTGCCGGTGTTTCTAAGACCGGCGAACTGGTCGATCTTGGTGTGAAGGCTGGTATTGTTGAAAAGTCGGGCGCTTGGTTCTCTTATAATTCGCAGCGTCTGGGGCAGGGCCGTGAAAACGCCAAGCAGTACCTGAAAGACAATCCGGAAGTCGCAAAAGAGATTGAAACCACACTTCGTCAAAATGCAGGGCTCATCGCTGAGAAGTTCATCGAAGATGGTGGCCCGGAAGCTGACGACGGTCCGGATGCAGCTGAAGCATAAGCTTCGTGTTGATATGAAGCAAAGCAAGCCCTGCACGAAAGTGTGGGGCTTTTTGCTTTTCAGGTTCAATACTGTTGCATAGTTGCCGTTTTCTGCGTTTGCGGCAGAAATTGCTTTTATAGCGCACACTGCTTATCTGGACAGAAAAGCAGTGCCCCGTTAAAAGCGGACAACCGAAATTCCACCTCACGGGCTTTCCATTATAGGGCAGTCGAAGCGTGGCGGCAGAATATGCCGTAAGTTGACGCGTTCCTGCGGGTGGAGATTATAAAATTGATGCGTGTTCGATTGCGCATCTCATGCAGGGCAGAAAATGTCCAAGGGTGAATTATGGCTGGCGTCAACGAGATAAGGTCCACATTCCTCGACTATTTCCGTAAGAACGGACATGAAGTCGTTTCATCGAGTCCGCTCGTTCCGCGTAACGATCCGACGCTGATGTTCACCAATGCGGGCATGGTGCAGTTCAAGAATGTTTTTACTGGTCTTGAGCAGCGCCCTTACAGCCGTGCAACCACGTCGCAGAAATGCGTGCGTGCTGGCGGCAAGCATAACGATCTTGACAATGTGGGCTATACCGCGCGTCACCATACCTTCTTTGAGATGCTTGGTAACTTTTCCTTTGGAGACTACTTCAAGGAAGAAGCAATCACGCATGCTTGGAACCTGATTACCAAGGAGTTTGGCCTGAATAAGGACAAGCTGCTGGTCACGGTTTACCATACCGACGATGACGCCGCGAATTTCTGGAAGAAGATTGCCGGTCTTTCTGATGATCGTATCATCCGCATTGCCACGAATGATAATTTCTGGGCGATGGGTGATACTGGTCCTTGTGGTCCGTGCTCGGAAATCTTCTATGATCATGGCGATCATATCTGGGGTGGACCTCCCGGATCGGCTGATGAAGACGGCGACCGTTTCATCGAAATCTGGAACCTCGTTTTCATGCAGTTCGAGCAGCTCTCTCCGGAGCAGCGCATTGATCTGCCGCGTCCGTCAATTGATACCGGCATGGGCCTTGAACGCGTTGCAGCTGTGCTACAGGGCGTGCATGACAATTACGACATCGATCTGTTTAAGGCACTGATCCGTGCTTCGGAAGAAGCAACGGGCGTTAAGGCTGAAGGCGATTTCCGCGCTAGCCATCGCGTGATTGCCGATCACCTGCGTGCATCAAGCTTCCTGATTGCTGATGGCGTTTTGCCATCGAATGAAGGTCGCGGTTATGTGCTGCGCCGCATTATGCGCCGCGCCATGCGTCATGCGCAGTTGCTAGGCGCGAGCCAGCCATTGATGTGGCGTTTGTTGCCAGCTTTGCTGCGTGAAATGGGTCAGGCTTATCCTGAACTTATCCGTGCGGAAGCATTGATTTCCGAAACGCTGAAGCTTGAAGAAACTCGTTTCCGTAAAACCCTGGAACGCGGTCTCGGTCTTCTTTCTGATGCTTCGGAAAATCTCGTTGAAGGTGATCGCCTTGATGGCGAAACCGCGTTCAAGCTTTATGACACCTATGGTTTCCCGCTTGATCTGACGCAGGATGCTCTGCGCCAGCGCGGTGTCACGGTCGATACTGATGGCTTCAACACGGCTATGCAGCGCCAGAAGGCCGAAGCTCGTGCCAACTGGACCGGTTCGGGCGAAGCCGCAACCGAAACTATCTGGTTTGGTATCAAGGATAAAGTCGGCGCGACCGAGTTCCTCGGCTATGAAACCGAAAGTGCAGAAGGCGTTATTTCTGCTCTCGTGCGCGATGGTGCCGAAGTTTCTTCAGCTGCGGAAGGTGAAACCGTATCCGTGGTTGTCAACCAGACGCCATTCTATGGCGAATCCGGTGGTCAGCAGGGCGATACGGGTACGATCTCCGGCGAAGGCTTTGTCATTACTGTTCGCGAAACGCTCAAAAAAGGTGAAGGCCTTTTCGTCCATATCGGCGAAGTTACCAAGGGTTCGGCTAAGGTCGGCGATGCGGTTGAGCTGAAGGTCGATGGTGAGCGTCGTACGCGCATTCGCTCTAACCACTCGGCCACCCATCTTCTGCATGAAGCGCTGCGTGAAACACTCGGCTCGCATGTAGCCCAAAAGGGTTCGCTCGTTGCTCCTGATCGTCTGCGTTTCGACTTCTCGCATCCTAAGCCGATTTCGGCTGAAGAACTGACGGCTGTTGAAAATCTCGCCAATGAGATCATCTTGCAGAACGCGCAGGTTACCACGCGCCTGATGGCTGTGGATGATGCGATTGCTGAAGGTGCGATGGCACTTTTTGGCGAAAAATACGGCGATGAAGTGCGTGTTGTTTCGATGGGCACGGCCAAGCATGGTGAAAAGGCTGGCAAGCCTTATTCGGTTGAGCTTTGCGGCGGTACGCATGTTCGCCAGACTGGCGATATCGGTCTCGTTCGTATTCTCGCGGACAGTGGTGTTGCTGCCGGTGTTCGTCGTATGGAAGCGTTGACTGGTGAGGCAGCTCGCCTTTACCTCGAAGAACAGGACGAGCGCGTTAAGGCAATCGCCGGTGTGTTGAAAACCTCGCCATCGGAAGCTCTAGATCGCGTGAATGCTCTGGTTGACGAGCGCAAGAGGCTCGAACGCGAACTGACCGAAGCACGTCGACAGCTCGCGCTAAGTGGTGGTTCATCGGATGGTGGCAGCGCTGTTGAAACAGTCAACGGTGTCAATTTCCTCGGCAAGGTTGTGACTGGTGTTTCACCGCGCGATCTCAAACCGCTTGCTGACGAAGGCAAAAAGCAGGTTGGCTCCGGCGTTGTTCTCTTCGTTGGTGTTAGCGAAGATGGCAAGGCGAGTGCAGTTGCTGCTGTGACCGAAGATCTGGTTGGTCGGTTTAGTGCGGTTGATCTGGTACGTGCGGCATCGGGCGCTCTTGGTGGCGCTGGCGGCGGCGGTCGTCCTGATATGGCACAGGCAGGCGGTCCAGATGGCACTAAGGCGAATGACGCCATAGCGGCTGTAAAAGCGCTGATCGTCTGATAAGTTGCATATAGAAATGAAAAAGGCCGGGATTTTCCCGGCCTTTTTCATGCAGCATGCATCTTGCGACTATCGTCAGGTGCTTCTTCGCGTTGATCTAGCCCATAATCGCGTGCCACATTCGCAACACGCAGGCGGTAGTTTTCAAAAACGCCGCCACGCCCCTTCGTCTGCGCTATCCGATGAGTTGGCAGATTACGCCACTGCTTTACCGCCTCTTCATCGCGCCAAAAGGAGAGAGACAGCAGCTTTTCTGGCTCAACCAGACTTTGAAAACGCTCAATGGATATAAAACCATCGATTTGAACCAGATCGGCACGAAGGCTTGCGGCTATATCGAGATATTGGTCGCGCCGCTCATCATCCGCAGGCCAAACTTCAAATATGACAGCGATCATGGTTTGATAAACTCCGCATGTGGAGCTGATTGCAGCTTAAGAAATATGCGCTCTTCTGAGCGGATAAACTGTTCGCGCTTCGCAAACTCATAATTTGCCCGACCGATTGGGTCAGCGGCCAGACGTGCACGAAACTGTTCATAGGCGGCGAGATTTTCGACAGAGTAGACGCCATAGGCGGTCGTGGTTGAGCCTTCATGCGGACCGAAATAGCCAATGAGGTTTGCGCCGCAACGTGGGCTTGCTTGTCCCCAGTTGCATGCATATTCGGCGAAAGCATCGGCTTTGAATGGATCGATTTGATAGCGGATGAAGCAGGTAATCATTCATATCTCCTGATTGTTGAAGTTTCTGGAGATGGTTTTAGCTTATTGAATGTTATCCATGCTTCGGTTAGCATCGAAGTATGAAAGATGGACCAATCATAGCATCTGTTGCAGCCTTATTGGGCGATCCGGCGCGCGCCAACATGTTAACCGCGCTTATGGATGGGCGCGCTTTGACGGTAAGCGAACTCGCTGCCGCGGCAGGCGTGACGATCCAGACCGCCAGCGGACATCTCTCAAAACTTGATGCAGCCAATTTGCTGGTGGCTGAGAAGCAGGGCAGACATCGGTATTTCAGGCTGTCAGGGGCTGATGTAGCGCAGGTTCTGGAAGGGCTGATGGGGCTTGCGCAACGTACAGGTGCTGTTCGTGTTCGCACTGGTCCGAAAGACAATGCTCTGCGTAAGGCGCGCATTTGTTATGATCATCTCGCGGGCGAGCGCGGCGTGGAAATGCTGGACGCCTCTCACAGGCTTGGTTTGATTGACGAGACCAGTGAGCCAGCATTGACCCATGAGGGAAAAACATTCTTCTCGTGCCTTGGCATTGATGTCGATGCGCTGCAGAAAGGCAAGAGACCGCTCTGCCGTCATTGTCTTGACTGGAGCGAGAGACGCAATCACTTAGGCGGTGCGCTTGGTGCTGCCCTATTGAAAAGCTTTATCGACAAAGGTTGGGCGCGACGGGAAGAAGGTCGTGTTATTGCCTTCTCACCCAATGGCGCTCAAGCTTTTACAAAAGCTTTTCAGCTCTGATATTAGTCCTTCTCTACATATCAAGAAGTGGGAACTTCACTTCCTTAAAGCGCCTTACGATATTGAATGAAGCCGGACGCTTGCGCGATGTTGTCGTATAGACGCCGTGCAGTGGCGTTGCTTTCATGCGTGAGCCAGTAGAGACGTCCTGCACCTTCTGCGCGAGCGAGATCGGCGACCGCTTCGATCAGAGCGGCGCCTGTACCTTTTCCGCGCTGGCTGTTTTCAACATAGAGGTCCTGCAAATAGCAGGTCCATTTCGGCAGCCAGCACGAGCGGTGAAAGATCGCATGCACGATGCCAACAAGGCTTCCATCGTCATCGAATGCACCAAGAGCGTGCATGGGTTCCGCGCTATCGTGGAATCGTTGCCATGTTATGTCGGTGGTATCGGATGGAATATCGACTTCATAAAAGACCTGATAGGCTTTCCATAACGGCTCCCATGCAGCGCGGTCTTGTGGCGTCAAAGCCCGAATTGTCGACATATCAATCCTCCCTGTTTCTGTAACAACAGACTATCGAGGACTAATTGTGCTTGCGAGGGATAAATAGTGGCGCGCAAATAAAAAACGACGGGAAATTCCCGCCGTTTTCTTTGTTTATTCAGGTTGGCTTACACAGCCATTGCCTTCTGAAGATTTTCGTCGATCTTGTCGAGGAAACCAGTTGTCGAGAGCCATGGCTGATCTGGACCGATAAGCAGCGCCAGATCCTTGGTCATGTAGCCGCTTTCAACTGTGTCCACGCAGACCTTTTCCAGCGTGTCAGCAAATCGCTTCAGTTCTTCGTTGTTGTCGAGCTTTGCACGATGTGCAAGGCCACGGGTCCATGCGAAGATCGAAGCGATTGAGTTGGTCGAGGTTTCCTCGCCCTTCTGATGCTGGCGATAGTGACGGGTCACGGTGCCGTGTGCAGCTTCTGCTTCAACAGTCTTGCCATCTGGCGTCATCAGAACTGAGGTCATCAGGCCGAGCGAGCCGAAGCCCTGTGCCACGATGTCCGACTGCACGTCGCCGTCGTAGTTCTTACAAGCCCAAACATAACCGCCCGACCACTTGAGAGCCGATGCAACCATGTCGTCGATCAGGCGATGTTCGTACCAGATCTTTGCTTCTTTGAACTTGTCTGCGAATTCAGCCTGATAGACTTCTTCGAAGATGTCTTTGAAGCGACCGTCATAAGCCTTAAGAATTGTGTTCTTGGTCGAGAGATAAACCGGATACTTGCGCTGCAAACCGTAGTTCAGCGACGCGCGCGCAAATTCACGGATTGATTCGTCGAGGTTATACATGGCCATGGCCACGCCAGCAGCAGGAGCCTGATAGACTTCATGCTCGATGGTTTCGCCGTCTTCACCTACGAACTTAATCGACAGTGTACCTTTGCCCGGGAATTTGAAATCAGTCGCGCGGTACTGATCACCGAAAGCATGACGGCCAACGATGATTGGCTGTGTCCAGCCTGGAACCAGGCGAGGAACGTTCTTGCAGATGATTGGTTCGCGGAAAATAACGCCGCCGAGGATGTTGCGGATTGTGCCGTTTGGCGACTTCCACATCTTCTTGAGCTTGAATTCTTCAACGCGTGCTTCGTCTGGCGTGATGGTTGCGCATTTTACGCCAACGCCGTGTTCCTTGATGGCGTTTGCAGCATCAATGGTAACCTGATCGTTGGTTTCATCGCGGTACTCGACCGACAGATCGTAATATTTCAGATCGATGTCGAGGTAAGGATGGATCAGCTTGTCCTTGATGAACTGCCAGATGATGCGGGTCATCTCATCGCCGTCAAGTTCAACGACCGGGTTTGCAACCTTGATTTTTGCCATTGATAATGCCTCTCATTGAATGCGTCGCGCCCGTATAGCATCGGTAAGCGCTGAGGCAAAGTGTCAGAGGCTTATTCTTTGGCCTATAGGCGATTTTTCATGCCGCGTGGTGTGCAGATTTTTGCCAGCTGGAATGCGGATCGCGATAGGTTTCCTTTTCGCGCCGCAATATTTCTTCCGTATCAAGTGTGGATATTGCGGTTGTTCTGTCGGTCGGAATAAGTCCATTGACCTGAAGTGCGAGATAGCGCCCGCAACACACACGCAGAAATGATGCGAAATTGTCGAGGTCGTGGCCTTCTGCGCGCGATTCCTCATAGAGTTTGCCCAGCAGACGGCTGACACTCATGTCATCACGCCCGGCAATATCTTCCAGTGCTGACCAGAAAAAGTTCTCCAGCCGTACACTGGTCACGACGCCATCAATGCGCAGTGAACGCGTGACGCTTTGCCAAAGCTGCGGTTCTGCCCCGATGAACAATCTGCACATGACTTCCTCCCAAAAATCTCTTCCGGCAGTGTCGCGCAGATTTTAGCTGCCTGCAACTTACTTCAACGGTTGAACCGTATAAGTGATGCTTCCAGCTGTCGCTTCATCAATGTTGAAGGTGAGGTCGCGGATTGTGACCTGCCGTTGATCAGCGGGGAATTCTATCGTCTGACCACTTGCTGGAAATTCCAGGCTATCAATTGAGTAGCCTCTGACTTCAAATTGCATCTGGTCTGCTTGAACGCCGACAAAAACAACATCATAGATTCTTCCGCTTTCATTAGACTGGTAGTCGTCTTTGGAAGGGAGCCCGGTTCCTTTGCTGTAGTCGCGCGGAGGAACGATTGGGTTGCCGGACAGCACGAACTGAGCTTTGCCGAAAGTATCGGGCGAGGGTGCCGGATATTGCTCTGAAATGGCCGCCACTTCTGCGCCAGCGGCTTCCTGCGCTTGGGCCATATCTGATGCGTTAGCAAAAATTGCGCTGATGCATGCAGCAAAAGAGAGAGCGAGGAATTTGGTGGTTTTCATCAAGGCTTCCATCATACTTCAAGAAAACCTCTCCGACAGTTTTGCCGGAAAGGTTCTGATTTGGCATTTTTAGCGAAATGCCTTGCATGATGAAAGGCGTGGTTTCAGCGTTTGCTCAGCTATGCGTGATTTTTGTTCCGAGAACTGCGAGGAACTGCGAAAGCCATGCAGGATGCGCAGGCCATGCGGGAGCTGTCACGAGGTTTCCGTCTGTTACGGCCTGATCGACTGGGATATCGGCATAGGTTCCGCCTGCAAGTTCAACCTCGGGACGGCAGGCCGGATAAGCGGAGCAGGTGCGGCCTTCGAGTACACGAGCGGCGGCGAGTAGTTGCGCCCCATGGCATACGGCTGCAACAGGCTTATTTGCTTCAAAGAAATGCTCAACAATGGCGATGACTTTGTCATCGAGGCGCAGATATTCCGGTCCGCGTCCGCCGGGAATGACCAGCGCGTCGTAGCTCTCGGCTTTCACATCTGCAAATGTCGCATTGAGAGTGAAATTATGACCGGGCTTTTCAGTGTAGGTCTGGTGGCCTTCGAAGTCGTGAATAGCAGTCGCAATCGCGTCGCCAGCCTTTTTGCCGGGGCATACGGCATGGACTTTATGTCCAACGGCCAGAAGCGTTTGAAACGGAACCATGGTTTCGTAATCTTCGCAGAAATCACCACAGATCATGAGAATCTTTTTGCCGGACATGATTTTCCTCCCTGTCAGATATGATGTAGGTAGCAGTAGTCTGGCATGGAAGGCCGGGAGACTGGTGTTATTCCGCTACTACACGCGATTTTTGACGATGTTTGTAAGGGGAATCTTTGCGATTTTCTTTCAAACATGTCAGGGAAACGCCACGATCCTAAAGCATAAGCGGAAATTATCATGGCAGGAACAGACAAACAGCGCCCGTTGATCACCGAAGGCCCGGCGATCATTCTGGTTAATCCCCAATTGCCGGAGAATATCGGCATGGTGGCGCGCGCCATGGCAAATTTTGGTCTTGCCGAATTGCGTCTCGTGCAGCCGCGTGAAGAGTTTCCAAGCGAGAAAGCACGTGCGGCAGCCAGTAAAGCCGATCACATCATCGATAATGCAGTGGTTTACGATGATCTCCCATCGGCGCTCGCAGATCTGAATTTCGTCTATGCCACTACAGCACGCGAGCGCGATGGTTTTAAACAGGTGCGCAGCCCTGTGGAAGCGAATGGCGAATTGCGTCGTCGTTTCACGGCAGGCGAAAAGACCGGCATCATGTTCGGGCGCGAGCGTTTTGGTCTTAGCAATGAGGAAGTTGGCCTTGCGGATGAACTGGTGACGTTCCCGGTTAATCCAGCCTTTGCATCGCTCAATATCGCCCAAGCCGTTTTGCTCATGTCTTATGAGTGGATGAAATCGGGTCTTGCAACCGAGACTGATACGGTTTTCCGTGGACCGGAAATGGAAGCAGCACCCAAGCTCGAATTGCAGAGTCTTTTCAATCATCTGGAAGAAGCGCTTGATATTCGGGGTTATTTCCGCCCCGAAGCCAAGAAAGAAATCATGGTCAATAATCTGCGTTCGGTGTTGACGCGCGCAGGTTTTGCATCGGCAGAACTGAAGCTTCTGCGCGGCGTGATCACCTCGCTTGATGTGTTTACACCAAAAAAGCCGCGTGGTTCTGGCGCACCGGAAAGTCGTGCACGTAAGCCCGCAACAGAGGACAAGGCTGAATGAAACCAGCACCCGCAGCAGAGCATTTCAGCAAGTCTTTTACCGTGATGGAAAGACCGATTTTGGTCTTTGACAGCGGTATCGGCGGTCTGACGGTTTTGCGCGAGTTGCGGGTGATGATGCCGGATCGGCGATTTGTTTATATCGCTGATGATGCCGGGTTTCCCTACGGGGATTGGGAAGAAGAAGCGTTACGCGCGCGCATTGTCGAACTGTTCGGTAAGTTTATCGCCGAGCATAATCCTGAAATTGCGGTGATCGCGTGCAACACGGCCTCAACGCTGGTGTTGGATGATTTGCGCCGCGCTTATCCATTAGTGCCGTTTGTCGGAACAGTTCCGGCAATAAAGCCTGCTGCCGAGCGCACGTCGTCGGGGCTTGTTTCTGTTCTGGCAACACCGGGGACTGTCAAGCGTGCTTACACGCGTGATCTGATCCAGTCATTTGGCTCACAATGTCATGTGCGGCTTGTTGGAGCTGACCGGCTTGCAGGTGTTGCAGAAGCACATATTCGCGGCGAGAAGATTGATGAGGCGCTGGTCGTTGACCAGATCACGCCGTGTTTTGTCGAAATGGACGGTAAGCGCACGGATATTATCGTGCTTGCCTGCACGCATTATCCGTTTCTCGTCAATGTTTTTCGCCGGCTGGCACCATGGCCGGTTGATTGGCTCGACCCTGCCGAAGCGATTGCAAGACGCACGGTTTCACTTTTGTCGCCACGCGAGATTGATGAGGCGCTGCATCATCACGATGATCTGGCAGTGTTCACATCGAATAAGCCGGATTATGCCATTCGTCGTTTGATGCAGGGCTTTGGATTGCAGTTTTCAGAATAAAATCATAAAGCTATTATCTAATAAAATATTATAAATTATTGTTTTTAAAAATAAATCACCCGAAAATGAAACGCATTTTCGGGTGATTGTGAAAGTTGATTAGCTTGCTGCTTCCTGTCGGGAATCGCGTTTTGCTTGCGCTACGCTGGCGGCTTTTTTCAAACGACCGCGCTCCATGGGGCGAATGAGGCTATCGGCTTTTTCATTGGGAATATTGCGCATTCCATGACGCGCGTGCCGCGTGTTGAAAGTCGTTTCGCTCTTTTCGCTGGCTTTCTTCGTTGCCAAAGCCTTTTTCGCATTAGCGATAAGATCGTTGCTTGACGACATGCTGCGGCGGCGATCAACTTCTGCATTGATGCGGCGCATAGCCATGGCTAGAACAGAAACTTTCAGATGCGAGCCTTCGTCAGCTTTTGATGCAGATGCGCCTCGTGCAGTTCCTTTTCCTCGCATTTCGCGGCGGCGCTGATGGGCCTGATCGCGGGCTTTGCTGCGGCGGTCGCGCAAAAGCTTTGCAAGCTGCGAGAGCTCAGAGTCGGGAACTTCCTGAAGAATTGGGTGGTGGGATTTTTCTACCAGTTCGCGTTCTTCTGCATTCAACGCGCGGGCTTCTTCCTTTCGTGTGATGGCCATGAGATGTCCTTTCTGGTTGTAATAAATGCAGGTGCATTTTTGATATAGGCATCAGAAGTTGCAGGGAAAGGTGAGCGCCGCAGTTTTTGAGGGAACAATCCACGCGATGCTCCGTTTTCATTACAGATAAATGCGGAGGTGAAATCATGGATATCGTTGAAACTCGTGTGAGTTCCCTTGGTGGATTTGCAACCTATCTGGTCGAGTTTGTAACCGAGGGCGAAGAGCGCATTTCGGTTAAAGTCGAGAATGAGACCGGAGCAGAGCTTCCTCGCGATGCAGTGATACGCAAAGCCGCGCTAAAGCTGGGTGAGGCGCTCGGCGTGGCATGTCTTGAATGCGGCATTGAGCCAGCAAACCAGATCACGCTTCCAAGTGCGCGCCGGGCTGGGGATCGTTCAGAACTTGAGCGTCAGCTGGATGAGGGCTTGGAAGATAGTTTTCCGGCAAGCGATCCTGTCTCTGTGACAAGTTCGGCCATTGCCGGTTTTGCGGGACCCAAGAACTGACTGGTCTCCAAATGATGAAGCCGGACTGTTAGTCCGGCTTGTTAAGTTGCTCATAAAAAGAGTCTCTTATGCGTTATATCTTGCTGATATTATTCAGAGATTACGACGCTTGCCTTCCATGAGATCAAGCACTGCGCGCGCGCAATCAAGCACGTTTGTTCCGGGACCGAAGACTGCCGAGACACCATGGTCAAACAAATACTGGTAGTCTTGACGCGGAACCACACCGCCACAAACGACGATGATATTTTCGGCGCCTTTTTTGCGAAGTGTTTCGACAAGCTGCGGAAGCAGTGTCTTGTGCCCGGCTGCCAGCGATGACACGCCCAGCACATGCACCTTTGCCTTGATTGCCATGTCAGCTGCTTCATCGGGCGTTTGGAATAACGGGCCAGCCAGCACCTCAAAGCCAATATCGCCAAAGGCGGAGGCAATAATCTTTGCGCCGCGGTCATGCCCATCCTGACCGAGCTTTGCCACCATCAGACGAGGCTTGTCGCCTGTGTGCTTGGAAAATTCTTCAAGTCGCTCCACAAGCGTCAAATATTCCGGTTCATTCTCGTAAGCCGCACCATAGACGTCTTTGACAACCTTGGGCACCGCAGCATGATCACCAAATGCTTTGCGCATCGCATCTGAAATTTCACCAACTGTTGCGCGTGCGCGCGAGGCCTCGACAGCTGCTGCGAGAATATTGCCTTCACCAGTCTTCGCGACCTTTTCAAGTTCTGAAAGTGCTGCTTCGACTTTAGCTTTGTTGCGGGTTTCTTTGATGCGGTTGAGCCGCGCGATCTGCGATTTGCGCACGGCGGTGTTATCGATTTCGAGAATGTCGATATTGTCTTCCTGTTCGAGACGAAACTTGTTGACGCCGACAATCACTTCTTCGCCCTTATCGACTGCGGCCTGCCTTCGGGTGGCTGCTTCTTCGATCAGGCGCTTTGGCAAGCCGCTTTCAACGGCCTTGGTCATGCCGCCTAAGCCTTCCACTTCTTCAATCAGCGCCCAAGCTTTTTCGGCCAGCTCGTTGGTCAGACTTTCAATGTAGTAGGAACCTGCAAGTGGATCGACGACTTTAGTAACGCCGGTTTCATTTTGCAGAATAAGCTGTGTGTTGCGGGCAATGCGCGCAGAAAATTCTGTCGGCAAAGCAATGGCTTCGTCAAAAGAATTGGTATGCAGCGATTGCGTGCCGCCCAGCGCTGCCGACATAGCCTCAAAAGCTGTGCGCACGATGTTGTTGTAAGGGTCTTGCTCCTGCAATGACACGCCCGATGTCTGGCAGTGCGTGCGTAGCATCAGCGATCCCGGCTTTTTCGGGTCAAATTCCTTCATGATGCGCGACCAGAGCAGGCGGGCTGCGCGCAGCTTGGCGATTTCCATGAAAAAGTTCATGCCAATGGCGAAGAAGAACGACAAACGCCCTGCAAACTCATCGACATTCAGGCCTTTGTTGAGCGCCGCTCGCACATATTCGCGCCCATCGGCCAGCGTGAAGGCCAGTTCCTGTACCAGCGTGGCACCGGCTTCCTGCATGTGATAGCCGGAGATGGAAATCGAATTGAATTTCGGCATTTCCGTTGCGGTATATGCAATGATGTCCGCAATGATCCGCATGCTCGGTTCCGGCGGATAGATATAGGTGTTGCGGACCATGAACTCTTTCAGAATATCGTTCTGAATGGTGCCGGACAGCAGATCGCGCGAAACGCCCTGTTCTTCACCCGCGACGATAAAATTGGCGAGGATCGGGATGACAGCGCCGTTCATCGTCATGGAGACGGAAATCTTTTCAAGCGGGATGCCATCAAAGAGGATTTTCATGTCCTCAACTGAATCAATCGCCACACCTGCCTTACCCACATCGCCTTCAACGCGCGGATGATCGCTGTCATAGCCGCGATGCGTCGCAAGATCAAAAGCAACCGATACGCCCTGCTGGCCAGCTGCGAGTGCCTTGCGGTAGAAGTTGTTCGATGCTTCGGCAGTCGAAAAGCCCGCATATTGGCGGATGGTCCACGGACGTCCTGCATACATGGTGGCACGCGGGCCACGCAGAAACGGTTCAAAGCCGGGCAGGGTGTCGAGATGCTCGATTGGAGTCAAATCATCAGCCGTGTAAAGCGGCTTTACGTCAATGCCTTCCGGTGTGTGCCAGACAAGGCTATCTGCAGGGCGCTTCAGTTCCTTTTCGGCCAGTTTCGACCAATCCTGTTTTGTGGGGCGCTCGCTCATATCGGTCCTCACACAAATTCCATGATAAGCTCATCAACGGCAAGGCTTGCACCTTCTTCCGCAGCGATGCGCTTAACCGTTGAACGGCGTTCGGCGCGCAGTACGTTTTCCATTTTCATGGCTTCTACGGTTGCCAGTGGCTGACCGGCTTCGACCGTATCACCATCTTTGACGAGAACAGATGTAATCACGCCGGGCATCGGACAGAGCAGCATTTTTGATGTGTCCGGCGGCAGTTTTACCGGCATAAGCTTTGCAAGTTCCGCCACACGTGGTTTGCGGATATGGGCGATTGTATCGATCCCGCGCCAGCGCAGTCGCCAGCCCGTCCCTGAACGCAAAACCTTCATGGCTATTGCCTTGCCGTCAACGGTGAAAGAGGCAAGCTGTTTGCCGGGATGCCAGTCGCTGGCAACAGGCAGGCTTTTACCATCGGGAAAGCTGATGACGGTGCCGCCTTCGCCTTCTGAGATTTTGATCGGCAGGCAGTGGCCGCCAAGCGTCACTACCCATTCAGTCGCAACGGACTGTGCTTGTGACGAAATACGACCAGAAATTTGCGCGTTGCGTTGTTCGACAACCATGTTGATTTGGGCGGCGACGGTGGCGAGTACATGCGCATCATCTTCCGAAACGGAAACGCCCGCAAATCCATCTGGATATTCTTCTGCGATGAAAGCCGTTGTCAGTGCGCCAGCACGAAAACGTGGATGCTCCATAACGGCTGAAAGAAAAGGCAGATTGTGGCCGATGCCTTCGACTTCAAATGCATCAAGTGCGCCGCTCATGGCAATAATTGCGCTGGTGCGATCCGGTCCCCAACTGCATAGTTTTGCAATCATGGGATCATAATACATGGAAATTTCACCGCCCTCAAAGACGCCGGTGTCATTACGAATGACAGTGCCGTTTGCATTACGTCCCTCGACGGGTGGGCGATAGCGAGTCAGTCTGCCAATGGAAGGCAGGAAATTGCGATAAGGGTCTTCGGCATAAAGGCGGCTTTCAATAGCCCAGCCGTTGAGTTTCACGTCGGCTTGGCTAAGTCGCAGCTTTTCGCCAGACGCGACGCGGATCATTTCCTCGACCAGATCAATGCCAGTTATGAGTTCGGTCACTGGATGCTCGACCTGCAACCGTGTGTTCATTTCCAGGAAATAGAAGTTGCGATCTCCATCGACGATGAATTCGACGGTGCCTGCGGAGAAATAGCCAACCGCTTTGCTGAGTGCGACCGCCTGTTCGCCCATCGCCTTGCGGGTTGCTTCATCCAGAAACGGCGAGGGCGCTTCTTCAATCACTTTCTGGTTGCGGCGCTGAATGGAGCATTCGCGCTCGCCAAGATAAATGACATTGCCGTGCTGATCGCCCAGAACCTGAATTTCGATATGGCGCGGCTGGGTGACGAATTTTTCGATGAATATACGGTCATCGCCGAAGGAGGATTTCGCCTCGTTGCGTGAAAGCTGGAAGCCTTCGCGGGCTTCGTCATCATTCCATGCAATACGCATGCCTTTGCCGCCGCCGCCTGCGGAAGCTTTGATCATTACTGGATAGCCGACCTTGCGCGCGATTTGCACGGCTTCTTCCGCGTCTTCAATCAACCCCATATGGCCGGGAACAGTAGAGACACCGGCTTCGCTTGCCAATTTTTTGGAAGTGATCTTGTCGCCCATTGCTTCAATAGCGTTCACTGGCGGGCCGATGAAGGTCACATTGGCAGCTTTCAGCGCTTCGGCAAAGCGTGGGTTCTCTGATAAAAAGCCATAGCCCGGATGCACCGCATCTGCGCCAGTCGCTTTGATTGCCGCGAGAATTTTGTCGATGACGATATAAGACTGGTTTGAGGGCGCTGGTCCGATATGGATTGCCTCGTCGGCCATTTTGACATGCAGCGCATTGCGGTCTGCGTCCGAATAGACTGCGACCGTCGCAATGCCCATTTTCTTCGCCGTTTTGATAACCCGGCATGCGATTTCGCCGCGATTGGCAATGAGGATTTTTTTGATCATCTCTATCGTACCCGTAGCAATCTTACAGCGGAATGGTGTCGTGTTTCTTCCATGGCGTGTTCTGGCTTTTGTTACGAAGCGCAGAGAACGCACGGGCGATACGGCGGCGGGAAGAATGCGGCATGATTACTTCATCAATGAAGCCGCGTTCGGCAGCAACGAATGGATTGGCGAAGCGCTCTTCATATTCTTTGGTACGGGCGGCGATTTTTTCCGCGTCGCCTAGCTCCGAGCGGTACAGGATTTCGGTGGCTCCCTTGGCTCCCATCACTGCGATTTCCGCTGTCGGCCACGCATAATTCATATCCGCGCCGATATGTTTTGATGCCATCACGTCATAAGCGCCGCCATAAGCTTTGCGTGTGATGAGCGTCACCATCGGGACGGTGGCTTGTGAATAGGCGAAGAGCAGCTTGGCACCGTGTTTGATCACGCCGCCATATTCCTGTGCGGTACCCGGTAGAAAGCCCGGAACATCAACCAGTGTCAGGATCGGAATGCTGAATGCGTCGCAGAAGCGAACAAAGCGTGCGGCCTTGCGCGATGAATCAATATCGAGACAACCTGCGAGCACCATCGGCTGATTGGCGACGACACCGATCGTCTGCCCTTCCATGCGGATGAAGCCGGTGATGATGTTTTTGGCAAAAGCTTCCTGAATTTCAAAGAAGTCGCCTTCATCCGCCAGAGCGAGAATCAGTTCTTTCATGTCGTAAGGTTTGTTGGCGCTGTCTGGGATCAGCGTATCAAGGCGCATTTCAAGGCGAGCCGGGTCATCATGGAACGGACGGGTCGGCGCTTTCTCGCGATTGTTCAGCGGCAGAAAGTCGAAAAGCATGCGAACCTGTTCAAGCGTTTCGATATCGTTTTCGTAAGCGCCATCTGCAACGGATGATTTTTTTGTATGGGTCGATGCGCCGCCTAATTCTTCTGCCGTGACGATTTCGTTGGTGACGGTTTTCACCACATCAGGGCCAGTTACGAACATGTAGGAACTGTCGCGCACCATGAAGATGAAATCGGTCATAGCTGGTGAATAGACCGCGCCACCCGCACATGGGCCCATGATAACAGAAATCTGCGGAATGACGCCCGATGCATCGGCGTTGCGTTTGAAAACATCGGCATAGCCTGCAAGGGACGCCACGCCTTCCTGAATGCGTGCGCCGCCAGAATCATTCAGCCCAATGACTGGAGCGCCATTCTGCAAGGCCATATCCATGATCTTGCAGATTTTCTGTGCGTGCGTTTCAGAAAGCGAGCCACCAAGAACGGTAAAGTCCTGACTGAACACATAGACCTGACGGCCATTGATGGTGCCCCAACCTGTCACCACGCCATCGCCCGCGATCTTCTGCTTTTCCATGCCGAAGTCAGTACAGCGGTGGGTGACATACATATCAAACTCTTCGAACGATCCTTCGTCGAGAAGCACGTCTAATCTTTCGCGGGCGGTGAGCTTGCCTTTGCCGTGTTGCGCATCGATGCGCTTCTGTCCGCCGCCAAGACGGGCTTCGGCACGACGGGCTTCAAGCTGTTCGAGAAGTTCCTGCATTCGCTATGACCTTGGAAAGCTAAGAAATTACGGAATTATTGTCTCAATGCTTAGAGCCAGTATGCCGCATTCTGAAAGCTTGAAAAGGTGCGATTGTGTAATTTATAAATTTGCAAATAGCGAAATGCAAATTTGCAAATATGGCACCCTGTTATGGCACCCAAAAAACTCTATGTTGGCAGGAAGATCCGCGACATACGCGAGCAGCACAAGGCAACCCAGTCTGGTTTTGCTGAACGCTTAGGTATTTCAACGAGTTATCTCAATCAAATTGAAAACAATCAGCGGCCTGTATCTGCCGCTGTGCTGCTGGCACTGGCAGAAAATTATCAGATTGATATTGGTGCCATTTCGCTGGGCGATGATGATCGGTTGTTATCGGCTGTATCGGAAGCGTTGGCCGATCCGGTGTTCGATAATTACAAGCCGAATTTGCAGGAATTAAAGCTGATCACGCAGAATGCGCCTGGGCTGGCTCATGCGCTGATTGCCTGTCATCAGGCTTATCGACGTAACAGTGAGCAGCTCGCGAGCCTTGATCACCAGCTTGGTCGTGCGCCGTCGTCAGTGGCAGAACCTGCGCCTTATGAAGAGGTGCGCGATTTTTTCCATTTTATCGATAATTACGTGCACGAGCTTGATATCGCTGCAGAAAAACTTGCAGACGAGTTGAGGATTCCATTTCGCGACATCGGCGTGGCACTGCCGCAATATATGGAAGAGCGTTATCGTGTCCGTGTAGCACGCGCTGATCCCGATGAAGCCATTTTGCGGCGATTCGATCCCGTTGCCCGGGTGCTTTATCTCAATCCCTATTCGCCAGCCTCGACGCGCAATTTCCAGATTGCGTTTCAGATTGCCGAATTGGAAATGGAAGAGCTTGTCACCGCAATAGCAAAACGTGCTGATTTTCGCTCAGCCGAGGCAGTCGAGATTTGCAAAATCGGCCTACGCAATTATTTCGCTGGTGCGCTGGTCTTGCCCTATCAGACGTTTCTGTCGGCTGCCAAAGAGCTGCGGCATGATCTGGAATTGCTGGCATCGCGCTTTGGAGCCAGTCTGGAGCAGGTCGCGCATCGTCTGAGTACATTGCAACGCTCTGGTCAGCGCGGTGTGCCGGTATTTTTTGCACGTATTGATCGTGCCGGGAATATCACTAAGCGGCACAGTGCCGCCAAGCTGCAATTTGCGCGTTATGGTGCTGCTTGTCCGTTGTGGAATGTGCATCAGGCGTTTGAGACGCCGGGGCGGATTATCCGCCAGCTTGCCGAGACACCGGATGGGGCGCGTTATCTCTGCGTTGCAACCGAACTGACCAAGAGTGAGGGCGGCTTTCACGCGCCGCAGCGCCGCTATGCCATTGCTCTGGGCTGTGAAGTCACGCATGCGCAGGATTTTGTCTATGCGGATGGGTTGGACATTGCCACACGCTCGGCATTCGATCCGATTGGCGTTTCCTGCCGAATTTGCGAGCGGGCGGAATGTGTTCAGCGTGCCGTGCCACCGCTGAAAAGCAGGCTGGCGGTCGATCACGACCGCCGTGGAATCCTGCCATATAAACTTCTTTAAAAATTAAAATCCGGAATGCTCTTTGAGAAATTCGGCTTCTTCCGCTGTTGTTTCGCGGCTCAGAACCTTGTTGCGGTGCGGGAAACGACCAAAACGCTCAACAATATCGTGGTGCTGGCGGGCAAAACCCAGTGAAAACTCGTTGCCGAGCTTTTCATAAAGATCGAGGCAGCGCTTCTGATCGCTCAGATCTTCGCTGTGCATGAAAGGCAGATAGAAGAACTGGCGCTCATCAGCAGAAAGATTGCGATCAAAATCGTGGTCCAGCGCCCGTGTCGCCACATCACGAGCAAGGCCATCGCTTTCAAATGAGCGTGGCGAACCGCGGAACATGTTGCGCGGAAACTGGTCAAACAGAATCGTCAGCGCGAGTGCGGTTTCTGGCTGTTGCTTCCAGTCTTCAAATTTGTCGGCACGCGCATCTTCATAGGCTGCCAGAAACTTTTCGCGAATTTCCGCATCGATTTCATCGCTCTTGGTGAACCAGTTTTCGCGCATTTTTGCTGAAAACCAGAAATCAAGGACGTCTTTTGGTTGAATGGTCATGGCGGCTCGCTTTGTTTATGGGGTCTGGTTCGGATTGTCTGGCGAAGGGCACGGCGTTTCGCCCTTCATATTGCGGGACATGCAGCCAAATCGGTCAAAGCCTTTGCCTGCATCCATCGCCGCTTTGCCTGCTCCGCAGCCCGAAAGAACTGCCAGCGACATAAGTAGGACAACTTTATTCATCTGGGTTTCCTGTTGGGTGTCTGGTTCGGATATAGGCAATGTGATTTGTGCGGCAATAGATACAGGTTTTTGCGATTAGCCGCGACCGCGATAATTGGGTACAGACTGTTCAGGAATCCAGACATTTTTCGGTGTTTCGCCAGTCTGGTAGAATACATCAATCGGAATGCCGCCGCGCGGATACCAATAGCCGCCAATGCGCAACCATTCTGGCTCTAGCAGTTCAACAAGCCGCTTAGCGATAGTGACGGTGCAGTCCTCATGGAATGCGCCATGATTGCGGAATGAAAACAGGAACAGCTTGAGTGACTTGCTTTCAACCAGCCACTTGCCCGGCACATAATCAATCATCAGATGCGCGAAATCCGGCTGTCCGGTCATAGGGCAAAGTGAAGTGAACTCCGGTGCGGTGAAGCGAACGCAGTAAGGCGTTCCTGCTTGCGGGTTTGCAACTCGTTCGAGAATTGCTTCTTCAGGAGACTGCGGGGCAGCGGTGTTTGAACCGAGCTGCTTAAGATCAGAATATATCGTCTTTTCAGACATTTACGTGCCTTTACTTAAAGCCACGGTGCAGTCTTAACGCTTAAAGATAAAGCGCTTGTCCTTGTTTTAACCGGGTAGGCTGCGACCGGTGGCAGATTGCCAATGGCTCCGAGTAGCAGTCTTGGCATGGCTGGTAAACCCCATAGAAAAAGCCCGCGCTGGGAGGGCGCGGGCTTTTGCGTAAAACGAATAGTGTTTAGCGGCGGTCGGACAATACGCAGCCAATTGCCACGCCAATTGCAATGCCGATAAGACCAGCCGTGCCAAACAGCGTGGTCGCTGTGCCGGGATTTTCTTTTACCGTTTCGGCGACGGCCTGTCCGCGTTCGCGAACAACCTGTGCTGCATGACGAAAACGACCCGAAGCATCATCGAATGCATCTTCTGCACTATCGCGCAAATCGTTCGAGCGGGAAGCCAAAGACTTAGACAGGCGCTTCAGCTCACCGCGCAAATCAGCAACCTGCTGTTCCAAAGCCTGCTGAACGTCATTAGCTGTCTTGTTATCGGCCATTTCAAACCTCCATTGGAATTGATGAACATAAAACGATCATGCAACCTTTTGGTTCCGTTGGAGGAAAAGTTTTTATTTCGATTTTTCTGTAAAGATGGGAAGTAAGCTGAGGCCGCGCCCGATGCATACGCCAGCCATTGCGCCGACCGCTTTGAAGACAAAATCGGCAAACTCGCCATGCCGTCCGGGTGCCAGCCGTTGCAGCAGTTCAAACATGCCGGCGCATCCGATCGTGAGCAGCAGCACAGCGATCCAATGGCGGGGATAAGCAAGTGCGAATAGAAAGCCCACGAGGAAGAAGGCTGCAAAGCGTTCAAGATCGGCGGGTTCACCCGTTATGGGACGAAACTGAATCGGGCTGATGGTCACGATAAGGATGAGAGCCAGTACCAGCCATGCGGCAAGGCGAAAAAGTCGTGTCATTCGGTATGGCCTTTTATTCTGCCGTATAATTGCCGACAGGTTCATCCTGAGCCGGATCGCCACACCGAGAATACATCTGGTCGGTTATCGACTTTTTGAGTGCATTGCCAAATGGCAATTCATAATTTGCGATAACATCGACGCCCATGCACCATTTCACATTGTCTGGAGAGAGGCCGTAATTGGTTTCTAAAAAGCCAATCGCATAGGTCATGCCTTCTTCGCAATTATCTGTTGTGCAGAAATTACCGTCTTTTGCGAGTTGGCGGATTGATCCTTCGCCGATCTTTTTGACAATGGGCTCAATCGCAAAAGGTGCAGCACCGCCAAGTGCAATAATGACCAGTCCGATGATCGTAAATTTAATGGAGCGCCGCATGAATCGCTGTCAATTATTGATACTGTTATCATTTTATAACGCATGAGCGGCATGATAATGGCAAGTGCATCACCAAATGTACCTGCAACTTATAATCATTATGACTAATTGTGACGGTTTAATATTGACTTTTACGTAAGTCCGGCTGCACAACAATCGCCTGCATACTGCAAGGCCGGGATATAGTTGTGCGCGAATATTATACGATCACAGAGCTGACACGGGAATTCGGGATTTCTACCCGGACTTTGCGTTTCTACGAGGATGAGGGTTTGATTGCGCCTGTAAGGCGTGGTCGCACACGCTTGTTCAGGCCTTCTGACAGGCATCTTCTCAAGCAAATCATGCGTGGCAAGCGCCTTGGTTTCTCAATCGCCGAAATCCATGAGATCGTGCAGATGTATCGTGAGCCGCCCGGTGAGACCGGGCAGCTCAAGCTCTTGATGAAGCGCGTGGAAGAAAAGCGTGCCGATCTTCGTCAGAAGCGCCGGGATATTGACGAGACGCTCACCGAGCTTGATCAGGTGGAAGAAGCTTGCATCGAACGTCTTGCAGAACTCGGCGTTTCTACCTGATTTTTATTGATTATCCGGTACGGGTGAGCACATCTGCGCGATTTGCTGAACCGTACTGTTGTTGTTTTGATCAGCCTTGCCGCTAAAGACATCATCAAAAAGTTTCGCTTTATCAAGCTCACTGACCACGCAGCCGCAGAATGCATTGCACAGCGCTTCGCTGCCACTTGGCAGGCATGATGCGACGCAGGATTGTGTAAAGACGGGGCGCTGGTCGGGCGGCGAGATTTGCGCAAAGCAATAAACGAGCGCGATCAGCACAGGTTGGTGGATCAGATAGAATGCGAGGCTGTGGCGACCAATGAAGGTTAATGGCTTTTGCAGCAGATGCGGTTGAATGCCGCCTGCGAGTGTTGATAGCCAGTTGAACCGCTCAAAGATGCGGGCTGTTGCAATGCCAATGAGCACCGCACCAAACCACGGAAAAAGCGGCACATAGTCGTTTGAACGTGGCGGGATTGTTGAAAGCCCAACCCATGCAAGCCACATCTGATTGAAAAAATCGGCCTGTACATATAGCGGCGCGGTGATGACGAATGCTGCCACGATCAGCGTTATCACTGGCGGGACGCGCAGGAATAAGAGCCCGAGCAAGCTCGCCAGTGCGATCTGGTGCAGAATGCCAAAGAAGATGAAGTTATCCGGCGACATGTAATAGGTGACGGCGGAAATCGCAGCAGCGGCAGCGGCTATCTGTAGAAAGCGTTTTCTGACTGCGTTCCAGCGAATAGCGCGGCCATGCGCCAGAACCAGACTGAAACCGACCAGAAACAGGAAGCTTGACGCAATGCAGCGTGCAAAGAGCTTCCAGCCGCCGTGTCCGGTAGTTCCCGCTGCCATGTAGCCGAAAAACTCGAGATCCCAGCCGAAATGATAAATCGCCATCGCAACCAGCGCCAAACCGCGCGCTATATCGATACGTTCGAGACGTGGGCGGCTTGATGACGTCAGTTTGATTTCGGCATTGCTCTGCATAATGCGTCCCGGGCTTTGACAGTGAGAGTCGCGAAGATTCTTATCACAAGCCATTCAATGGCTATAGTATGTCGAAGAACCGGATTCGTCCGACCCGTTTGAAATCAGCAGCGTTTGTTGGAGATCAGTTTGTTTTTCAGTGTTTCGAAACTTTTCTGGCTGTTTTTCCAGCCGCTGACGATCATCTTTGTATTTCTGCTGCTCGCACTCATATTGGTATGGACCGGCTTCCGAAAGCTCGGTCTTGCGGCGACGATAAGCGCCGCGATTGTTCTGTTTTTCAGTGCATATACAACACTTGGAAGCTTGCTTCTCGTGCCGCTGGAGGATCGCTTTCCGAAGCAGGCAGAACTGCCGTCCCATGTGGATGGGATTGTGGTGCTTGGTGGCTATATGAATGGCGATATTAATGCGGGAAGGCCGGGGTTTGAGTTAAATAGCGCCGCAGATCGCATCTTTGAAACCATGCGGCTTGCTAAGCTTTACCCAGACGCAAAAGTGATTGTGTCCGGTGGTGATGGTGCTTTTTTTGAAGAAGCTGTACCCGAAGCTGAGAGCACGCGCATGATGCTTGCTGATTTAGGCTTTTCCGGCGATCGTTTCATTTTTGAGAATAAGTCGCGCAACACCGTTGAAAATGCCGAGTTTTCGAAAGAGCTGGCTCAACCGAAGCCTGGTGAGACATGGCTGCTTGTCACCTCAGCCTATCATATGCCGCGATCAATCGGCTGCTTCCGTAAGGCCGGATTCGATGTCGTTGCCTGGCCGGTAGATTACAAAACGCCAGCCAAACAGAATTTCTCACTTTACTTTGAATCGCCCAATGAAGGTCTGTCACGCTTTAGCGTAGCCATGCGTGAATGGGTTGGCCTTACCGCTTACTGGTTGACGGGCAAGACAGATATGCTCCTTCCACAACCCTGATGCCCCAATTCTGCCGTGACTTTAAAGCTTTTGTTAAACATACGCCTTGTTAACGTTTTGATACTAAATGGATTTTTGAAACGTGCTGCGATGGGGTGGATTTACGCGCCGTATTTCTGCCATTTTTCACAGTTGCGTTTCATATGTGTCAGGGCTATATCTCAGGTAACAGCGTTGTGAAGGACGCTGCTTGCAAGAGTTGCACAACAAGGTTGTAAAAAATCTCCATGGACGAAACCGTTCAAAAATCCTGCTGGGGCGTTACGCTCTGGGCAGTCGTTGGCCTCGCTACAATCATTCTTATGGCTTACCTCTTCTCGGTCTGATGCCGAGAAGGATGCGTAAAGCGGAAACTTAATGCCGCATTTCGGCAATCGGTTTGCGTTGTTCCGCACTTAAACTATCTATATGGTGTAATATCATTTTGCTGCCTGCTTTGCGTGGTTGGCATGTGGAATTGCGCAGCCCGTTTTGGGTTGGATAGGTGTAGAATGTTTCTGTCGGTATTCGATCTTTATAAAATTGGCATTGGTCCTTCGAGTTCACATACGATGGGCCCGATGACTGCCGCACATATGTTCCTTAAAGAACTGATCGGTGGCGATTGGCCAAAACCTGCCAATGCCAAAGTATATCGACTGAAAGCCAGCCTCCATGGCTCGCTGGCCTATACCGGCATAGGGCATGCCACAGATCGCGCAGTGATTCTCGGCCTTTGTGGCTTCACGCCCGATTCGATCGATCCTGATATTATGGATAGCGAAGTCGAAAAGGTTTCTCGCGCAAAAACCGTGCAGCCCGCTGGTCATCCTGCTTATCAATTTGATCCGAAAACCGATCTGGTTTTGGATCGTAAGACGCCATTGCCGGGCCACGCCAATGGCATGGCGTTTGAAGCTTACGATAAAAGTGATCGGTTGTTGCTGCGTCGCGTTTATTTCTCGATTGGTGGCGGCTTCGTTGTTACAGCCGAGGAATTAAGCCGCGTGCAGACCAGCGGTGGCCAGCGTGAGGAAAAGGCTGATGTGCCTTATCCGTTCAACAATGCGGCTGAAATGCTCACCATGGCGAATAAAAGCGGCCTCTCTATTGCCGATATGAAACGCGCCAACGAAGAGTGCCATATGTCATGCCTTGATCTCGATGAAGGGCTGGACCGCATTTGGGGCGCGATGCGTGGCTGTATTGAGCGTGGTTTGAGCCGCGATGGTATTATGCCGGGTGGCCTGAAAGTGCGTCGCCGTGCGCGTCAGCTTTTTGAACGGCTTGAAGACGACTGGCGTAACAACAAGGTCAACCCGCTGCTAGCAAATGACTGGCTGTCTGTTTATGCAATGGCGGTCAATGAAGAGAATGCCTCCGGTGGACGTGTTGTGACTGCCCCAACCAATGGTGCGGCTGGCGTCGTGCCTGCGGTTTTGCGCTATTATCTGCATTTCCATGATGATGCAGATGCAAAGGGTATTCGTGATTTTCTGCTCACCTCTGCCGCAATTGGCGGTGTGATCAAGCATAATGCTTCGATTTCAGGCGCGGAAGTTGGTTGTCAGGGTGAGGTCGGTTCGGCTTCTGCTATGGCGGCAGCGGGTCTCGCTGCTGTTATGGGCGGTACACCTGAGCAGATCGAAAATGCTGCTGAAATAGCACTTGAGCATCATCTTGGCATGACATGCGATCCAGTTGCCGGTCTTGTGCAGGTGCCATGTATTGAACGCAATGCGCTGGGTGCGGTTAAGGCCGTCACCGCTGCCTCGCTTGCAGTTAAGGGCGATGGTCAGCATTTCGTGCCGCTCGATGCCTGTATCGAAACCATGCGTCAGACCGGACACGATATGAGCGAGCGCTACAAGGAAACCAGTCAGGGCGGTTTGGCCGTGAATGTGGTCGCCTGCTGAAGATAAAATTCTTATGACTTGAAGACTGCATTCGGCTTGGCTAAATCATCGCCATGGCACTCAATCTCGTAAAACTTTGCGTCGGTTGCGACAGTATCGAAGATCTCGCAGCCTGGATCGATTTTCGGCTGGCGGAACAACGTGCTGCTGGACTGGTCCCGGAACAGTTTCATACGACACGTATGGTTCCCAAGCGTGCCGATGAATTGCTCGACGGTGGCTCACTCTATTGGGTGATCAAAGGCAATGTGCAATGTCGACAGCGTTTTCTGGATATACGACCGTTTACGGATGAGCAGGGCATCAATCGTTGCCATCTGGTGCTGGAGCCAAAAATTCATCCGACGGATTGGCAGCCACGTCGTGCTTTTCAGGGGTGGCGCTATCTTAATGAAAATGAAGTTCCGCTCGATGAAGCTGCAGGCAAATCGGGAAGGGCTGCTTTGCCTTCCGAATTGCGACAAGAACTAGCGGCCTTGGGTTTGCTGTGAGCAAATAAAAAAGCCTGCCGAACCGGCAGGCTTTTTTGATGAAATTTTTTTAAATCAGTTTTCGATTGTGAGACGTACCGAAACCTTATCAGCCGTAACGGGTAACGTCATGCGCATCATTGTGCGCGGCTTAACCATGCGGCGATTGCGGGCGGCGTGGCTGACCAGCACGCCTACCAGATCGCGCGTATGAAACGCCTTGCCATGGCGCACGTCAGCAATACGAAGTGCGGCCTGCTTCAAGGCTTGTACTGAAAACAGCGACCCGAGTGTGGACGGGCGGTGTGCCTCATCTGTCCACAGGTTGGGTGCCAAAGCATGTTGTGTCAGTGTCTCGTTCATATTCGACATCTCGAAACCCTCTACGCAATACAAATTTCGGGTTTAAAGCTATGCGGGAAAGCGAACTCTCCCACGTTTGTTAGTTTGCGACTGCGTAGCAGCCAAAGTTCTTCTTTTTCAGCGATGCACATGCATCCCATGCGGCTTGTTTTGAATTAAAGCCGACAAAACGGGCACGGTAGAAAGTCGCGTTACCCTTCACAAAAGTCTCGGTATATGGCGATGCCGAACGCAGCGGCGCGCCAACCGACGACGAAACCTTGGTCAGCATATCGCGGGCCTGACCTTCGCTTGGTAGCGATCCGACCTGAATAGCCCAGCCACCAGATGCAGGTGCAGACGCTGTCGTTACTGGATCAATTTCATGTGGCACTGGTGCGGAAGGAACAGCTGCCTTTGGCGTTGGGCGAACTGCTGCCTGCGCGGCCATTGCTGCGGGACGCTGGGTAGGAGCTGCAAGCGCCAGTACCTGTGGCTGCTCATTGTCACCTTCACCAGTTTCATTGTTGATCACGTCTTCAACGGCGACGACCTGACGGGCGACTGGAACAGGCGCGTTGCGTGCCTTTGGCAATGCGGCAGAGGCTACGACCTGCGGCACTTCACTACGCATCGCAATGAGAGGCTCAGATGCACGGCCACGCGTTGCTGCTGGCAGATATTGCTTGATAAGCTGTGCCATATGCGCATCGCGGCTTGCGCCAGTGTTGCCGCCCATAACGACTGCTACGATACGACGACCATCAAGATTGACTGATGAAGCAAGGTTGTAACCGGATGCATTGGTATAACCGGTCTTGATTCCGTCAACGCCTTCAATACGGCCAAGAAGACGGTTGTGACCGCGAATGGTTTGACCGCGATAGTCAAAGCTGCTGCGCGAGAAATAAGCGAAGTCGCGCGGGAAATGCTGACGAAGGGCGATGCTGAGAATCGCCATATCACGCGCAGTAGTCACCTGCTGCATGTTTGGAAGGCCGGAGGCGTTGCGGAATGTGGTGTTGCTCATGCCAAGGCGACGCGCTTTTGCCGTCATCATCTGGGCAAAACGCTCTTCTGAACCGCCGAGGAATTCGCCGGATGCTGCTGCAACGTCGTTGGCGGACTTTGTCACCATCGCAAGAATTGCATCTTCAACGCGAATGGTCTGGCCTTTTTTGAACCCGATTTTTGTCGGCGGGCGAGCCGCTGCATAGGCTGAAACTGGAATACGCGTGTCTTTGTTGATGCGGCCGGTCTGCACTGCTTCAAGTAGCATGTAGATGGTCATCATCTTTGTCAGCGACGCCGGATAGCGTTTTGCATCTGCGCTTGAGGCAAACAGGGTTTTACCCGTGTTCGCATCGACAACAATGGCGGCATATCTGTCATTGGCGACAGCTGGAACGGTCGTCGAGGCCGTAGAGCAGCCTGTTACAACAGCTAGAAGAAGGGTGGCTTGCGCCGCTCTTTTCAAGGCATATGCTACGTTACTGAATGCTATACGCACGATAATGACCTGCCTGTATCCCGGTTTTTTTTAGCTGCGGCACAAAGGGCACACAGCAATCTAATTCGGGAACCTTACTGTCATCAGCGTTACCAATCCGTTTATGGTAACCGCATTATTTATAATTTCTAAAAAAAAGTTGATGGGCAAGCTGTGAAGTTGTGCGCAACAAATACGCAATTCGGTGAGCAAAGCCTTCTGCGCCGGGCGTTCAAATTTTCGTTATTGATGCAAACTGGCCAAGATAATTGTGCCAATGCGGCACCTTGCAAGAAGTCTCGGTTGCAAGTGGCAAGGAAGGGCTTAAAATCATCGCATGACGCCCTACATAAAAGGGCAAGCAGGCCATAGAGTTGGGCATCGGGTGATAGGTTACATGCGGCATTTAAATCCAGTCATGCAAAGCAAAGCAAACGGCGGGAACGGACCAGATAATGGGACCGTTGTGGTCACGCGCACGCAGACCAAAACCAAGAAGCCAAGTCTCTATCGTGTTCTGCTTCTCAATGATGACTATACTCCTATGGAGTTTGTCATTCATGTCCTGCAACGTTTTTTCCAAAAAGACATGGACGACGCGACGCGTATCATGTTGCATGTCCATAATCATGGTGTCGGTGAGTGCGGCGTATTCACATACGAGGTTGCCGAAACCAAGGTTAGTCAGGTCATGGATTTTGCCCGCCAAAACCAGCATCCATTACAATGTGTAATGGAGAAAAAGTGAGGTCATATGCCATCGTTTTCTCCCAGCCTTGAAAGGGCGCTGCATCAAGCGCTTACCATCGCGAACGAGCGGCATCACGAATATGCCACGCTCGAACATCTTTTACTTGCCCTGATCGACGATCAGGATGCGGGCGCAGTGATGCGCGCTTGTAACGTCGATCTTGAGCATCTTAAAAAGATCGTTACCGATTATATTGACCGTGAACTGGACAACCTTGTCACCGGCTACGACGAGGATTCCAAGCCGACGGCGGCTTTCCAGCGCGTGATCCAGCGCGCTGTCATCCATGTTCAGTCGTCAAACCGCGAAGAAGTGACCGGCGCAAATGTGCTGGTGGCTATTTTCGCTGAACGCGAAAGCCATGCTGCCTACTTCCTGCAAGAGCAGCAGATGACGCGTTATGATGCTGTGAACTATATTTCGCACGGCATTTCCAAGCGCACGCAGGGCAGCGAACCACGCACCCCGCGCGGTGCTGAAAGTGCGAGCGAAGAGCGCACAAGCGTAGAACCGGAAGAAAGCGCGAAGAAAAAGCAAGATGCCCTGACCGCCTATTGCGTCAATCTGAACGATAAAGCCAAATCAGGCCGCATCGATCCACTGATTGGTCGCGATAGTGAAGTCAGCCGGACCATTCAGGTTCTTTGCCGCCGTTCCAAGAATAACCCGCTTTATGTGGGCGATCCTGGCGTTGGTAAAACCGCGATTGCCGAAGGTCTTGCAAAGCGTATCGTTGAAGGCGATGTGCCGGAAGCGCTTGCTGACGCCACGATCTTCTCGCTTGATATGGGTACGCTGCTCGCTGGAACACGCTATCGCGGTGATTTTGAAGAGCGCTTGAAGCAGGTTGTTAAAGAGCTCGAAGAATATCCGGGCGCGGTTCTGTTCATCGACGAAATTCACACAGTCATCGGTGCCGGAGCGACTTCCGGCGGCGCGATGGATGCATCGAACCTGTTGAAGCCTGCTCTGTCTTCGGGTGCGATCCGTTGCATCGGTTCGACGACCTATAAGGAATATCGTCAGTTCTTCGAAAAGGACCGCGCACTGGTGCGTCGTTTCCAGAAGATCGATGTTAATGAGCCATCGATCCCGGATGCGATTGAGATCATGAAGGGGCTGAAGCCGTATTTTGAAGACTTCCATAAGGTCAAATATACGGTTGATGCTATCAAGTCGGCTGTGGAGCTTTCGGCACGCTATATCTCTGACCGCAAATTGCCTGACAAAGCGATCGACGTGATCGATGAAACGGGCGCAAGTCAGATGCTTCTTCCGCAGAACAAGCGCAAGAAGACGATTGGCGTCAAAGAAATCGAAGCAACGATTGCCACAATGGCACGGATTCCGCCTAAGTCTGTTTCGAAGGATGACGAGCAGGTGCTCGCACATCTTGATGCCGAGCTTAAGCGTGTCGTCTATGGTCAGGATCTGGCGATTGAAGCGCTTTCGTCAGCAATCAAACTCGCGCGTGCTGGTCTTCGTGAAGCAGATAAGCCAATCGGCTCCTATCTGTTCTCAGGTCCAACTGGTGTCGGTAAGACGGAAGTTGCCAAGCAGCTTGCTTCGTCGCTGGGTGTCGAACTGCTTCGTTTCGACATGTCGGAATATATGGAGCGTCACACCGTATCGCGTTTGATCGGTGCACCTCCCGGCTATGTTGGCTTCGATCAGGGCGGTCTTCTGACCGATGGAGTCGATCAGCATCCGCATTGTGTGTTGTTGCTCGATGAAATCGAAAAGGCGCATCCAGATCTCTACAACATTCTGTTGCAGGTTATGGATCATGGCTCGCTCACTGATCACAACGGCAAGAAGATCGATTTCCGCAATGTGATCTTGATCATGACCACCAATGCCGGTGCTTCCGACATGGCAAGGGCGGCGATTGGTTTTGGTTCGACACGGCGTGAAGGCGACGACATGGAAGCGATCAACCGGCTGTTCACGCCGGAATTCCGCAACCGTCTCGATGCAATCGTTCCATTCGGCCCGCTGCCAGTTCCGGTCATCCATCAGGTCGTGCAGAAGTTCGTGCTTCAGCTTGAAGCGCAGCTTGCTGAACGTGGCGTGACATTTGAGTTGACCGAGCCTGCCATCGCATGGCTTGCTGACAAGGGTTACGACGAGCGCATGGGCGCACGTCCGCTGGCTCGCGTCATTCAGGAACACATCAAGAAGCCACTGGCCAATGAAGTGCTGTTCGGCAAGCTCAAGCATGGCGGTACGGTGCGGGTCGATGTGATCACGAAGGACGACGGCAAGACTGATCTTGCTCTTGAGACTGTTTCTGACACCACGGTTGTTCCTAAGAAGGATATTCCGGCTGAAAAGAAGCAGCCCGTGCGCAAGAAGGCAGCACCGAAGAAGGTCGAGAAGGAAAAGGTTTTGGCTGGCAAGGACGAGGCCGCACCAAAACCCGCCGCAAAGGCTTCCGCGACGAAGTCCTCGGTACCGAAAGTGCCGCGTAAGAAATAACAACTGCAAAAGGCCCTTCTCACGAAGGGCCTTTTTTCATGGTGCAAGTTTCCGTGTAAATGGCCTAATCTCAACCATGTCTTCGAGTCGCTCCACCATTCCCGGTTCATCATCGCCTGAACAAAATAGCCATCTTGCTTGGTTTTTCCGTGGTACGAGCCGCATCGCGAGCGTGCCCGCTATTTTGCTAATGAGTTCGTTCATCGGCTTTTCAGGGCTGGCAATTGAAAGCGGCATAACAGTTGGGCAAGCGGTGTTTATGACACTGACCATCTGGGCTTTGCCTGCAAAAGTGGTGTTGATCGGCGCAATCAGTGCGGGAGCGTCGATCCCAGCCGCTGCTTTGGCTGTAGGCTTGTCTTCTGTGCGTCTGATGCCGATGGTGGTGGCGCTTCTTCCTGAATTGAAAGGGCCTGAAACACGTAAGCTGACACTTGCTGCCCTTTGCCATTTTGTGGCGGTGACAGCCTGGGTAATGGCGATGGACGAGCTGCGCAACGTACCGCGCAATATGCGAACGAGCTATTTTGCAGGTATTGGCACAGTGCTTGTCGGTACGAACGCGCTTGTGGTCGCTTTGGTATATACGCTGTCGGCGTCATTTCCGCCGGTGGTGTTTGCAGCACTTTTCATGCTCACACCGATGTATTTTCTAACGTCGCTTTGGAGATCGGCGCGTGAACGGGCAGGGCAGATTGCCATGGTGTCCGGGATTGTGCTTTTCCCGATCTTTCACCAGTTTGCACCCGGCTATGATCTTCTCATGACCGGAATTGTTGGTGGCGTGATCGCATTCGCCGTTCATCGTGCGCGCAAGCCAACGGAGCCCGTCCAATGAACTGGGATAGTTACTCAGACTGGTGGTGGCCGCTTCTTTTCATCCTGCTTGCAGGTGCGCTTCCAACATATCTTTTCCGCGTCATGGGTGTAATTGTCGGTGGGCGGGTCCGTGAAGATTCGGAAGTTCTGGTATTCGTGCGCTGCGTTGCGACGGCACTTGTTGCGGGCGTTATTGCGCAGCTTATACTTTATCCGAACGGGGAACTTGCAAACTCCCCCATGTGGCTGCGTGTCGGCTCGGCAGCAGCGGGCTTTATTGCTTATCTCATTGCCGGAAAGCGTTTGCTTGTTGGCATCATAGTGACAGAAGCCCTGCTCGTCACAGGGCTTCTAAGCTTATAAAGCGCACTCTTATCAAAGTGCTGCGCGTATTTTCTCAGCATTTGCTGTAAGGACGGCTGCGTCTTCCATATTTCCCGTATGAGGCTTCAGTTCTACGCCTTCAAAACGCGGGATGACGTGGAAATGCAGGTGGTAAACTGTCTGTCCGGCAGCAGGCTCATTGAACTGAATGACGGTGATGCCATCGGCATCAAAGGCCGTCTTCACGGCATTTGCGATCTTCTGAACGACCTTGATTGTCTCGGCCAGAGCTTCGGGCTTTGCATCCAGTAGATTGCGTGACGGCGCTTTTGGAACAACCAGTGTATGGCCGTTTGCTTGCGGCATGACATCCATGAAAGCCACAACGTCATCGTTTTCATAGACGCGGATGGATGGGATTTCGCCGCGCAGGATTTTTGCGAAGATGTTGTTGTCATCATAGGTGGCGGACATGCTGGTCTCTCCGGTTTAGTCAATTATAGTAGTCGTTACGTTTGCCTGAAAGGCGTGTGCTCTTCCAGTGCTGAATGTATCTGATCGATCTCGCGGCGTTCACGCTCAAGGTAATCACTGACGGCTCGGCGAAAACCTTCGTGCGCAATGTAATGCGCGGAATGAGTTGTCACCGGAACATAGCCGCGTGCAAGTTTGTGTTCGCCTTGCGCTCCGGCTTCGACAACGCGCAGTTTACTATCAATCGCAAAATCAATTGCCTGATGATAGCAAACCTCAAAATGCAGATATGGGTGATCCTCGATGCAGCCCCAGTGGCGACCATATAGCGTGTCGCTGCCAATGAAATTGATCGCGCCTGCAATATAGCGTCCATTACGCTTTGCCATCACGAGCAGAATGTCGTCGGCCATGCTCTCGCCAATCAGCGAGAAAAAACTACGGTTGAGATAGGGGCGTCCCCACTTGCGATTGCCGGTATCGACATAGAATTCGTAAAAGTCATCCCAGACCGATTCAGTCAGCTCCTTGCCGGTTAGCCAATCGATTTCAATACCTTCTGAAAGCGCGTCGCGACGTTCTTTTTTAAGCGCTTTTCGTTTGCGGGAAACAAGCTCATTCAGAAAATCATTATATTCTGAAAAGCCATTGTTTATGAAATGAAACTGTTGATCGGTTCGATGCAGAAATCCGGCTGCTTCGAGCGATGAAATCTCGGTCTGAGGCGCGAATGTAACGTGAGCAGAAGAAGCGCCTGTCTGATCGGTTAGTTGACGTAACCCGGTTCCCAGCGCGACCTGAATGGCCTCTGGTTCAAAATCGCGATGATGAAGCAGACGTGGCCCGGTTGCGGGTGTGAACGGAATGGATGCCTGAAACTTGGGGTAGTAACGTCCGCCCGCGCGCTCAAAGGCATCTGCCCAGCCATGATCGAAAACATATTCGCCTTGGCTATGCCCTTTTAAGTAATTGGGGACCGCACCAATAAGAAAACCTTTGTCATCTTCAAGACGCAGATAGTGCGGCAGCCAGCCAGCGTGTTGTGACACAGAGCCTGATTGTTCCAGTGCCAGAAGAAAAGCGCGGGAAATGAAGGGATTATAGGAGCCGCCTTGCCGGGATGTCCCGGCAAGGCGGTTCCATTCGTCTTCAGAAAAATCGCCAACGCTTTCGACAACCCGGAGAGCGAAGCTTTGTTCAGTCTGCCTTTCGTCGTCATTCATGGCGAAGTGTCCTGCTAGGCGACTAAAGTGCGCGGATCAAAACCCTCAAAGGTGATCTGATCCACGTTCAGATCGCTATGTGTTTTCATTTCAGGATTGCGCACTGTCCAGCTGATGACCGGAAGGTCGAGCTTTTCGCGCACAAAGCTGACAAACGGGTTTGGCAGGTGATGCACATTATAGGACACGAAGGAAATCTGATGCGCGAGCATCGAGAAGTGCGCTTCGAAGTGCTTCATCTGTGTGCCTTCTGCAGTGAGCCCGCCCGGAATTCCCGGAGCATCGCTTGGAAAAAGCCTGACCAGATAATGGTCGAACGACATGATTGCAGCTTCGCCTTCGTAAGAGGCGAGGTCTTTAGCAACCGCTGCAACAAGACCGTCATCGCGGCCTTCTATACCTTTCAGCTCAATCACGACCGGCACGCGACCGGCAACCAGATCAAGCATCTCCCGCAATGATGGCGCGTGGTCATTTGTGCCGCCAATTTTCAGAGCTGTTGCTTCCGCAAGTGTCAGATCGCTAATGCGACCTTTCTGACCTGTGAGGCGTTCAAGATCGTCATCGTGGAACACAATCACGCTGCCGTCTTTGGTCAGGTGCACATCGCACTCGATCGCAAACCCTGCTTTTGCAGCTGCGTCGAAAGCTGCAAGCGTGTTTTCCCAGCGCGTATTGTTGAGGTCGTGGAGGCCGCGATGTGCAATCGGCTGCTTCTTGAGCCATTCCGGGGATGACATTATGCAACCTCGATAATGGCTTCGATTTCAACTGGCGCATTAAGCGGCAAGCTTGCGACGCCGACAGCCGAACGAGCATGCTTGCCTGCATCGCCGAGAACAGCAACGAGAAGGTCAGATGCGCCGTTGGCAACCAGATGCTGTTCCACGAAATCGGTGGTCGAAGAAACGAATACGGTAATTTTTACGATACGCTTGATCTTGTGCAGGTCGCCAAGCGCTGCTTTCGCCTGTGCAAGAATGTTGACCGCGCAAGCGCGTGCCGCAGCCTGACCATGGGCAACCGTCAGTACATCACCGACCTGGCCGGTATGAACGAGTTTGCCATTTTCCAGCGGAAGCTGACCTGAAGTCAGCAGCAGCGAACCAGTTTGTGCGAAAGGTACGTAGTTTGCGGCTGGTGCCGCAGCTTCTGGCAAAGTTATACCCAAATTTTGCAGGCGGCTGTCGATGGTGTCGGTCATTCCATTAATCCTTGCTAACTTAGTGCCGTAATAGATAGAATCGGTGAAGCTTTTGGGAAAGGTGCGTTTTTTGCCTCGCTTCCGCCACGAGTTTTTTTATCATGCTGCTCAACAGTTCGGGAGATTCTTATATGCATTTTTTGAGAATGGCGTTTGCGGCGAGTGGAGCGGCAGTTTGTGTTTGGGGTGGCGTTGCCAATGCTGCTTCTACAGTGTCGCTGATTCCGCATCGCGCCGTTTATGATCTCACATTGGATCGTGCCGATGAGAAGTCTGGGATCAGCGGGCTTACAGGGCGCATGGTCTATGAGTTCAATGGTTCTGCGTGTGAAGGCTATACGACGAATTTCCGTTTTGTAACGCGTATCGATATGGATGAGCAGCCACAGCGTGTGACCGACCAGCAGACGACAAGCTTTGAGAGTGCTGATGGAAAAGACTTCCGCTTTGCCAATAAGACCTTTGTCGACAAAGAGCTGGTTAAGGAAGTGCGTGGCGATGCCAAGGTCGAAGACGGGAAAACCGTTGTCGCATTGTCTAAGCCCAAAGAAGATAAGCTTGATCTGAAAGCCACGCAGTTCCCGACAACGCATATGGAAGAGTTGATTGCAAAGGCAGCAGCTGGCGAAAAATTCTATCAGACGACACTGTATGATGCTTCCGAAGATGCGGATCGTGTTGTCGCGACCACCGTTGTTGTCGGCAAAGAACAGGAAGCCAAGAACGACGAAACCAAGGCTATGGGCAAGTTCACGCAGGACAATGTCTGGCCGGTGACGATTTCCTACTTCGATGACAAAGAAAAGCAGGATGGCCTGCCGATCTATCGCATCAACTTCAAGCTTTATAAGAATGGCATCACCCGCGACCTGACCATGGACTATGGTGATTTCTCGATGCGCGGCAAGCTGGTTAAGCTCGATCTATACGATGATAAGGCTGCAAGCGCTGACTGCAAGTGAGGCATTTGCCGAAGCTATATGCGTTAAAATCGGCGCAAGACTTGCATTTATCGGCGTGTTGGTTTAACAGCGCGCCTATTCCACACACGGGATTGGGCTTTTGCCGGGAGAAATCCGGCCTCAGCCTCCGGTGGCGAGAAATCGCCTCAGCCCGTGGAGGTTAAACCGGAAAAGGAAAATACACATGGCATTGCCAGAATTCAGCATGCGTCAGCTTCTTGAAGCTGGTGTTCACTTCGGTCACCAGACTCACCGCTGGAACCCAAAGATGGCCCCATTCATCTATGGCGCACGCAACAACATCCACATTCTCGATCTGTCCCAGACCGTTCCTCTGCTGCACAATGCTCTGAAGCTCGTTTCAGACACTGTTGCTCGCGGTGGTCGCGTTCTGTTCGTTGGTACGAAGCGTCAGGCTTCTGACATTATTGCTGATGCTGCAACACGTTCGGCTCAGTATTATGTCAATGCACGCTGGCTCGGCGGCATGATGACCAACTGGAAGACGATTTCGAACTCGATCCAGCGTCTGCGCAAGCTCGACGAAATTCTCGCTGGCGACGCTCAGGGTTACTCGAAGAAGGAACGCCTGACTCTCGAACGCGAACGCGAAAAGCTTGATCGCGCTCTCGGCGGCATCAAGGACATGGGTTCGGTTCCTGATCTTATGTTCATCGTTGATACCAACAAGGAAGCAATTGCTATTCAGGAAGCCAAGCGTCTTGGCATTCCAGTTGTTGCGATTATCGATTCGAACTGTAACCCAGATCAGATCGACTTCCCAATTCCAGGCAACGACGATGCTGCTCGCGCTATTTCGCTTTATTGCGATCTGATCGCTCGTGCTGCTCTTGACGGCATTGCACGTCAGCAGGGCGCTATGGGCATCGACGTTGGTGCGCAGGTTGAAGCTCCTGTTGAGCCAGCTCTCGAAGCTCCGGCTGCAAGCGCATAATCAGCGCTTATGATTTTCATCCATCCGTCACATGACGGGTGGATAACTTCATTCATTCCGATGCAATCAGCGTCGGTTAAAAGTTGGCACACCCATCCGGTGTGCCTTCGCTTTCGTGAAAGGCGACACAATGAGCATTTCCGCATCACAGGTTAAAGAACTCCGCGAACTGACCGGCGCAGGCATGATGGACTGCAAGGCAGCGCTTGCTGAAACCAATGGCGACATCGAAGCCGCTGTTGATTACCTGCGCGCTAAGGGCATGGCTAAAGCTGACAAGAAGGCTGGCCGTACGGCTGCTGAAGGTCTGGTTGGCGTTGTGGCTTCCGGCAACAAGGCTGTTGTTGTTGAAGTTAACTCCGAAACCGACTTCGTTGCACGTAACGACGCTTTCCAGGATCTCGTTCGTCAGATCGCAAACGCAGCAGTCACCACCGATGGTTCGTCGGAAGCTGTTGCTGAAGCAAACATCGACGGTAAGACTGTTACGCAGGCTGCAAAAGACGCAGTTGCAACCATTGGTGAAAACATCAGCTTCCGTCGTTCGGCAGCTCTTGAAGTTTCCAAGGGTACAGTTGCTACTTACGTTCACAACGGCGTTGCAGATGGCCTCGGCAAGCTCGGCGTTCTCGTTGCAATCGAAACCGATGGCGACGTAGAAGCTGCTGCCGCATTTGGTCGTCAGGTTGCAATGCACGTTGCTGCTATCAACCCGCTCGCTCTGACTGCTGCTGACGTTGATCCAGCTGCTGCTGAACGCGAAAAGGCAATCTTCATCGAGCAGGCCCGTGAATCGGGCAAGCCAGATGCAATCATCGAAAAGATGATCGAAGGCCGCATGCGCAAGTTCTACGAAGAAGTTGTTCTTCTTTCGCAGGCTTTCGTTATTAATCCTGATCTGACTGTTGAAGCTGCTCTTAAAGAAGCTGAAAAGTCGATCGGCGCGCCTGCAAAGATCACTGGCTTTGCACGTATCGCTCTCGGTGAAGGCATCGAAAAAGAAGAAAGCGACTTCGCTGCTGAAGTTGCTGCTGCTGCCAAGGGCTAATAATCTTTCAGCGCGCTCTTTTCAGAATGCGCTTTAAGATTTTTCTGCCGCATTCACCCGCGCAAAAGTCCAAATTACTTTTGCTGGAAATGCTCAAAAGGCTTTTGATTATGAAGGGCATCGCGTGACAACGCGGTGCCCTTCGTGTATCGCAACGTCTATTATTCATTGATCACTATCTGCGGAGAACACTCCATGTCCGTTAAGTCCGCCTACAAACGCGTTCTTCTGAAAGCCTCAGGCGAGGCATTGATGGGCAGTCAGGGGTTTGGCATTGATGTTTCGGTTGCCGACCGTATTGCCAATGACATTAAGCAGGCACGTGCACTTGGTGTTGAAGTTGGCGTTGTCATCGGTGGCGGCAATATTTTCCGCGGTGTGGCCGTCGCATCCAAGGGTGGCGACCGTGTGATTGGCGATCATATGGGCATGCTTGCCACGATAATTAACTCACTGGCGCTGCGTACCTCATTGCACAAGATTGGCGTGGACGCCGTTGTTCTCTCTGCTATAGCAATGCCTGAAATCTGCGAGAGTTTCTCTCAGCGGCAGGCAACTGCTTATATGGATGAGGGCAAGGTTGTGATCTTCGCAGGCGGCACGGGTAACCCGTTCTTTACGACCGATTCTGCTGCTGCACTGCGCGCGGCGGAAGTTGGAGCGGATGCTCTTCTGAAGGGTACACAGGTTGACGGTATTTACACCGCCGATCCGAAGAAAGATCCGACAGCGACCCGTTTTGATACGCTTACCCATAAGGAAGTTCTGGATCGTGGACTGGCTGTCATGGATACCACGGCAGTTGCCCTTGCGCGTGAGAACAACATTCCGATAATAGTCTATTCTATCCATGAAAGCGGCGGTTTGGCCGAAATTCTGCAAGGCAAAGGACGCTGCACGATCGTTTCCGATAAATGATCGTTGATTTTGCCAAGCACTGAAGGAGAATTTGCATGAGCGATGTTTTCGACATCAACGACCTGAAGCGACGCATGGAAGGCGCGATCAGTTCCCTTAAGCACGACCTTGGTGGTCTGCGTACGGGCCGCGCTTCTGCAAGCTTGCTCGAACCAATCACGATTACGGCCTATGGTTCGGAAATGCCGATCAATCAGGTTGCGAATATCACTGTACCTGAATCGCGCATGTTGTCGGTCTCTGTATGGGACAAGACAATGGTTGGCGCGGTCGAGCGTGCGATTCGTGATTCCGGTCTTGGTCTCAATCCAATTACCGATGGCATGACGTTGCGCATTCCGCTTCCAGAGCTGAACGAACAGCGCCGTAAGGAGCTGGTCAAGATCGCTCATCAATATGCGGAGCAGGGCCGTATTTCTGCGCGTCACGTTCGCCGTGACGGTATGGATACGTTGAAGAAGCTCGAAAAAGACGGCGACATCAGTCAGGATGATAGCCGTGGCTTCTCGGAAAAAGTACAGAAGCTGACTGACGATACCATTGCAGAAATGGACAAGATCGTTTCGGTCAAAGAAGGAGAAATCATGCAGGTTTAGGCCTGACATGATTTTCCATCAAGGGGAGCTTCGACATGTCTGATCCGCGCCACATAGCCATTATCATGGATGGTAATGGCCGTTGGGCTAAGGCGCGTGGTTTGCCGCGTAGCGCTGGCCACAGGGCCGGCGTCGAAGCTTTGCGTGAAACGGTAAGGGGCGCGGGTGATCGCTGCCTTGGCTATCTCACGCTATTTGCATTTTCGTCCGAAAACTGGTCACGTCCCAGCGGTGAAGTTGGCGATCTCATGGGATTGCTGAAGCTCTTCATACGGCGCGATCTGGCTGAACTTCATCGCAACAATGTCCGTGTACGGATTATTGGCGAACGCGAAGGATTGGCGGCAGATATTTGCGGCTTGCTTGGCGAGGCAGAGTCGCTCACCCGCCAGAATACAGGCCTCAATCTGATCATCGCCTTCAATTATGGCTCTCGTGATGAGATTACCAGAGCGGTCAAAAGTCTTGCGCGCGATGTCGCTGCGGGACTGCTTGATCCATCATCTATTTCAGCTGAATTGATTTCTGCAAATCTTGATACAGCTGGCATTCCTGATCCTGATTTGATCATCCGCACCAGCGGCGAGATGCGTTTATCGAATTTTCTGCTCTGGCAGGCGGCTTATGCCGAGTTCCTCTTTGTGCCAGGGCACTGGCCGGACTTCAGGCCAGCTGATCTTGATGCGGCATATGAGGTCTTTCGCCAGCGCGAACGTCGTTTTGGTGGCGTAGACGTATTGGATCAATCCGAAGAATATGCATGCCCTTCGACCAATGGTGCAGCTGTGTGATGCGGCTTGCCCGCTATATCGAAAGGTATCAATGTCAAATCTGCAAACTCGTATTCTGACCGCGATTGTTCTTGGAACTGTTGCTCTTTGGCTGACTTGGGTTGGCGGGCTGGGTTTCACCCTGTTTGCAATCGCTATTGGCCTCGCGATGTTTTACGAGTGGACCGAGTTGAGTGCGACGAAGCAGACAACGTTTTCCCGCCTGTTTGGCTGGGGCTGGTTGATAATCACGTCGGTTCTTCTGATTCTTGATCGCGGTGCCTTGCTGACTATTGGCGTTTTGGCATTTGGGACGATTGTTCTGCTGATTACACAGTGGAAGAATGGTCGCGGATGGCCTGCAACTGGCCTTTTCTATGCTGGCTTTTCTGCAATCTCACTTTCGCTGTTGCGCGGCGATGAACCGTTTGGCTTCACAGCTATCTGTTTCCTCTTCGCCGTGGTCTGGTCGACCGACATTGCAGCCTATTTCAATGGGCGCGCTTTGGGCGGTCCTAAGCTTGCACCACGGTTTTCGCCGAATAAGACATGGTCTGGTGCGCTTGGTGGAGCAGCAGCAGCCGTTGCGGGCGGCATTCTGGTTGCATCGCTTGTTGCAGCGCCGGGCAGCTGGATTGTGCCATTATTGGCATTGTTGTTGTCCATCATTTCCCAGATCGGTGATCTGGCAGAATCGTGGGTAAAGCGACAGTTTGGCGCTAAGGATTCGGGTCGTCTCTTGCCGGGACATGGCGGAGTGCTGGATCGTGTCGATGGTTTGGTTGCGGCCGCAGCTCTCTTATATCTTTTTGGAGCCATCATGGCCGAGCCAGATGTGCCATCAGCTATCTTTTTTAGTTTCTGACCGCGAGTAAATTTGTAGGAGTGGTAATTTGCAGGAGGCTCTCGCCTTTTTTATCGGCAGCGAAAGTCTGCTTGTGGGAACCATAATTCCATTTCTGTTTGTGCTGACGGTCGTCGTTTTTGTGCATGAAATGGGGCATTATCTCGTCGGTCGCTGGTGCGGCATTGGCGCGAGTGCGTTTTCCATTGGCTTTGGCCCCGAACTTATCGGCTTTACCGATAAGCATGGCACCCGCTGGAAGTTATCGGCGATTCCTCTCGGTGGCTACGTGAAATTCATCGGCGATGAAGACGCCACGAGTTCTCCGGTTGGTGTGGATGTTTCCAAGCTTTCGCCAGATGAGCAGAGCAGGGCGTTTCCTGGACAACCTGTCTGGAAGCGTGCCGCGACCGTTTTCGCAGGCCCTGCATTCAACATTATTCTTACCGTTGTCATCTTCAGCGTGTTTTTCGCGATGTATGGCCGACAAATTGCTGATCCGCTAGTCGCGGGCGTGCAGCCAAACAGTCCTGCGGCTGCGGCAGGTTTTGAGCCGGGCGACCGTTTTATCAGCGTTGAAGGCCAGAAGGTCACGACTTTTTCCGACGTGCAGCGGATTGTGTCTGGTCGCTCCGGTGATGAGCTGGATTTCACCGTCGAACGCAATGGCAAGATGGTGGACCTGAAAGCAACGCCTGCGCTTGTTGAACGCACAGACCCGCTTGGCAACAATGTTAAGATGGGCGCTATCGGTGTTGAAACCACGCAAGCGGTCGGCAATTTTCGCCGTATTGAATATGGTCCCCTCGAATCAGTGGGACAGGCAATTGTAGAAACCGGACATATTATCAGTCGCACGGGTGAGTTTTTTCAGCGCTTCGCTGTTGGCCGTGAAGACAAGTGTCAGCTTGGTGGTCCGGTAAAGATCGCTAATATGGCGGGTAAGGCTGCAAGTCAGGGTTTTGACTGGCTTATCCAGCTGACAGCCATGCTTTCCATTGGTATCGGGCTTTTGAACCTGTTTCCGCTGCCACCGCTCGATGGTGGGCATCTCGTTTTCTATGCTGTGGAAGCAATTAAGGGCAGTCCGGTGTCGGTTCGCGCGCAGGAACTTTTTTATCGCGTAGGCTTCCTCGTAGTTATGGGTTTTATGGGGTTTGTACTTTTCAACGACCTCTTTGCCTGCTAGATCACTTCCCGGATATTTGACGGGAAACTGGGTCGCGCTGTGAATTTGGCGAGGCTCTCTACCGCATAAGCACCTCACTGGCCAAAAGCTGTGTAGAGGTGTTAATCAGAAATGAAGTTTTGGAGTGAGGACTGGAAAAGCGTAGTGTTTTGTTTACCATAAGTATTAAATCGCGTGGCATGGATGCCACGCTGGTTGCTTAAGTAAACAGATTTTAACCGCGACGCTTGCTTGTATAGAAAAACCGGCTATTACGGTTGTATCTGTACGTGCATTTCTGGGAAATTCGCCCCGGGGACAGAAAAAACGAAGGTTCGGAAAGCCCATGACGGCAAGTTCTAAATTCTTTGGTGCCGCTTCAGCGCTCGCCATGTCAGTTGCTCTGGTAGCTTCAGGTTCGGCTGCGCTTTCTCTTGCATCGGTCACTGCTGCTCATGCTGCTGTTGTCAATCGCATTGAAGTGCGCGGCAACGCGCGTGTTGATGCGCAGACGGTCCGTGATAATATCGGCATTCAGCCGGGCAAAGCTTTCAACGCCAATGACATTGATGAAGCTGTAAAGCGTCTTTATGCCATGGGCCTGTTCTCTGATGTTCGCATCAACCAGTCCGGCAGCACGCTCGTTGTTCATGTTGATGAGCGCTCGGTCGTCAATAACGTCCTGTTCCAGGGCAACAAGAAGATCAAGGATCCCGATCTGGCGCGTGCAGTTCAGCTCAAGGCGCGTTCGCCTTATGATGCTGCAACCATGGAAGCCGATAAGGAAGCCATCAAGGGTGCCTATGCGCATATCGGACGCAGCGATGCGATCGTGAATGCACGTACCGTTGATCTCGGTCAGGGTCGCGTCAACGTGGTCTACGAGATCACTGAAGGTGGCCGCACTAAGATCGCTGACATTAATTTTGTCGGTAACAATGCTTACGGTTCGCGCCGTCTGCGCGATGTTATTTCCACTAAGCGTTCGAACCCGCTGTCGTGGTTGACCCGTAATGACGTTTACGACGAAGGCCGTTTGCAGGCTGACGAAGAAGCACTGCGTCGTTTCTATTATAACCGTGGTTATGCCGATTTCCGCGTGTTGTCTTCCAATGCGACGCTTGATCCTTCGACCAATGAATACACGATCACCATCAATGTTGATGAAGGTAATCGTTATAACTTTGGTGACGTTTCGGTTGAAAGCACCGTTGAAGGTGTTGATACGCAGGCACTCAATGGCCTCGTAAAGACCCGCTCCGGCAAGGCTTACAGCGCTAAGGAAGTCGAAGACTCAGTGACTGCGATTACTGAAAACGTCGCTGGCAGCGGTTATGCTTTCGCGAAGGTTGAGCCACGCGGCGATCGCAATTTTGAGAACAACACGATCTCGGTTGTTTATAGCGTTGATCAGGGTCCGCGCGCTTATGTTGAGCGCATTGAGATCCGCGGCAACGACAAGACTCGTGATTACGTCATTCGTCGCGAATTCGACATGAATGAAGGCGATGCCTTCAATCAGGTCATGGTTCAGCGCGCAAAGCGTCGTCTTGAAGCGCTTGATTTCTTCCAGACAGTCAACGTTTCGACCGCTCCGGGTGCAGAGCCTGATCAGGTTGTTCTGATTGTTGATGTCGTCGAAAAGTCGACCGGTGAATTCTCCATCGGTGGTGGCTATACAACAGGTGGTGATTCGCCAGGTGCGCAGGTTGAAGCTGCGATTACCGAGCGTAACTTCCTCGGTCGTGGCCAGTTCGTTCGTATCAGCGCGGGTGCTGGTCAGGATGAAATGCGTAACTACGCGCTTTCGTTCACTGAGCCTTATTTCCTCGGTTATCGCATGTCGGCCGGTTTCGACGTATTCCGTCGTTCATACCGCGTCAGCAGTGGTGGTCGTTACGATGTTGAGCAGACAGGTGGAACGATTCGTTTCGGCCTGCCGATCACCGATAACTTCTCGGCTGGTCTGGCGTACAACCTCGTGCAGGAAAAGTATAAGCTTTACACGGATAACGACGGTAACGTTCTAAGTGATTACTATGCGCCAGCACTGATTGAAGCTGCTGATCATAGTCCTTGGATTCGTTCTTCAATCAGCTACTCGCTGACCTATAATTCCATCGATGATATGAAGAACCCGCATGATGGTATTTATGCGAAGTTCAATCAGGAATTTGCTGGTCTCGGTGGCGACGCAAAGTACATCAAGACGACTTTCAAGGGTAACTACTACCAGACTCTTGCTCAGGAAGCCGATATCGTCGGTATGCTGGGTGTAGGTGGTGGTTATATCCACGAATTTGGCAATGATGGTGTCCGTATCTTTGATTTGTTCAAGAACAACTCTGATATGATCCGCGGCTTCAAGTTCAACGGCATTGGTCCTTATCAGGATGCTAACGGAACTAACGGCAACCGTTATTGGCTTGGTGGTACAACGTACTTCAATGCGACAGCTGAAGTGCAGTTCCCAATGCCACTCGTTCCAGATAGCCTTGGCATCCGTGGTGCATTCTTTGCAGACGCCGCAACACTTTATGGTAACAACACGCCAGATATTTCGGGCGACGACAAGAAGATCCGTTCTTCTGTCGGTGTCAGCCTGATGTGGGCGTCGCCATTTGGTCCTCTGCGCTTTGATTATGCGCTTCCTGTTTCGAAGGCTGATTCCGATAAGGTTCAGAATTTCAACTTCGGCGTTTCGACCAAGTTCTAATAGATTTGCCTTTTCCCGGGGCAGACATGCCCCGGGCAAGAAAGTGCTTAGATGGCAGATCCAATTTTCTTCAAGCCTTCTCGTGAACTCACGATCGGCGATATAGCAGATTTCACCGGTGCAAGCCTTCGTAACCCGAAGCTTGCACCGCGTGCTGTTGCTCGCTTGTCTTCGATCAATGATGCAAGTGCGGACGCGCTCGTTTTCGTCGATGGTAAAAAGAATGCTGCAACACTGGCAGGCAAAAAAGCCGCCGCTGTTTTGTGCTCAGAAGATGTTGCTGATAGCGTTCCTTCCGATGTTGCTGTTCTCGTAACAAAGTATCCACAGCGTGACTTTTCATCCGTTGGCCGGATGCTGTTTCCTATTTCTGTACGTCCGCAAAGCTGGCTTGGTGAAACAGGTATTTCACCAGCTGCTTTCATTCATCCTTCAGCTAAAATTGAAGATGGCGTGACAATTGAAGCCGGTGCTTCGATTGGCAAAGATGTAACCATCGGTTCTGGCACGCTGATCGCGGCAACTGCTGTTATTGGTGCCGGCTGCCAGATTGGTCGCGATAGCTATATCGCTCCGGGCGTGGCTGTCCAATTTGCCATGATCGGCAATCGTGTCTCGCTTCATCCCGGTGTTCGTATCGGGCAGGACGGCTTTGGTTATGTTCCGGGTCCACGTGGCCTTGAAAAAGTACCGCAGCTTGGCCGTGTTATTCTTCAGGATGATGTTGAGATTGGTGCAAACACAACGATTGATCGTGGCGCTTTAAGCGACACTTTTATCGGCGAAGGCACCAAGATCGATAACCTCGTGCAGATTGGACATAATGTTCGATTTGGTCGCTTTTGCGTTGTGGCCGCACTTTGCGGCATTTCGGGAAGTGTTGTTATCGGCGATCAGACGATGATCGGCGGTAGTGTAGGGCTTGCCGATCATGTGGTCATCGGATCGCGTGTGCAGATTGCTGCTGGAAGCGGCGTAATGAATGACATACCCGATGGCGAGCGTTGGGGCGGCGTCCCCGCTCGACCTATTAAACAATGGTTCCGCGATATCGCGAATATCCGGAGCATCGGGAAACCAAGAAAGGAGCAATCCTCTGATGAGTGAAGCTAACCAGAAGCTGGAAACTGCAGACATTCAGACTATTATGGGCGCGCTCCCACATCGTTATCCATTTTTGCTGATCGACCGTATCATCGATATTGATGGTGATCAGTCTGCAACTGGCATCAAGAATGTCACGATGAATGAACCGCATTTTACGGGTCATTTTCCAGATAAGCCGATTATGCCGGGCGTTTTGATTATTGAAGCTATGGCGCAAACAGCTGGTGCTATTACGGTTCTTAAAAACGGTTCCGATAAGCCTAGCCTTGTTTATTTCATGACAATTGACAAAGCGAAGTTCCGCCGCCCGGTTGTTCCTGGCGATCAGCTTCACCTTCACGTGAAGAAGATCAAACAGCGCGGAAATATCTCTAAATTTGAGTGCGTAGCTCAAGTTGATGGCGTAAAGGTTGCCGAAGCTGAAGTCGCCGCAATGGTTGGCGTAGCTGAAGAAAAGGCATGAGTACCTCAATGAAAGAAACTTTCATCCATCCTACAGCTCTGGTTGAGCAGGGTGTGGAACTGGGGCAGGGCGTTTCCGTCGGCCCTTTTTGTCATGTTCAGACTGGCGCCGTTATTGGCGATAACTCTGAACTGATGAGCCATGTTGTTATTAGTGATGCTGTGCGTCTTGGTGCGAATGCCAAGGTCTATCCGCATGCAGTTCTGGGTTGCGACCCGCAGAACGGTAAGCACAAGGGTGGGCCAACCACGCTTGTTGTTGGTGATAATTGCCTCGTGCGCGAAGGCGTCACCATGCATCGCGGTTCGGATAGCAGCCGTGGTTTCACAAGCGTTGGCAATAACTGCCAGTTTCTCGCTTATGCGCATGTTGCACATGATTGCGATGTGGGTGATCACGTTACGTTTGCAAACAATGTCATGATCGGCGGTCACGTCGAAATCGGTCACCATGCTATTCTTGGTGGCGGTTCTGCTGTTCACCAGTTTACGCGCGTTGGCCATCATGCTTTTGTTGGCGGTATGGCCGCTCTCGCGCATGATCTCATTCCTTACGGAAGCGCAATTGGTAATCACGCTTATCTTGGCGGTCTGAATATTATCGGCATGAAGCGTTCCGGTATGCAGCGCAAAGACATCCATAATCTGCGCCATGCCGTACATATGCTGTTTGATCGCAGCAAACCGGTGCGTGAGCGCGCACAGGATGTGTTGAACGCGTTTCCTGATTCGGATGGCGTGGCAGATCTTATTTCTTTCATCATGGTGGAAAATAAGCGCGCTTATTGCACGCCACCGCTGGGTTCATCCATAGGCGGAGCCATGAATGACGGTGACGACGATTGATAGCGGGGCTGGTCCTATAACGAGTAAGCGCACTGCCATCATTGCTGGTAACGGTCTTTTGCCAATCAAAGTGGCTGAAGCTTTAAAGGCGGATGGAAATCCGCCTTTTCTGCTTCCACTGCGTGGCGAAGCTGATGCCTCGCTGTACGAGTATGAACATCAGGAAATCGCTGCGGTTGATTTTGGCATGCTTATTCGTGCGATGCGAACTGCTGGCGTAAGCCAGGTCGTACTCGCAGGCGGACTTCGCAACCGCCCACATCTGAGCGATTTGAAGCTGAATTTGCCAACGATAAGAGCGATGCGTTATGTGCTCGTTGCTCTGGGACAGGGCGATGATGCGTTGTTGCGCGCTTTCATGCGTTTGCTTGAGCGCTATGGTTTCAGCATGGTCGGCGCACACGAAGTTGTGCCGGAATTGTTGTCACCGATACCGCCGCGCAACATTACGCGTATCACGCCTGACGCTCGCGAGCGGAGAAATATAGCGCTTGCGATGGAAGCAGCACTTCGCCTTGGTGAATTAGATGTCGGGCAGGGCGCAATTGCTGCCGGTGGACGTGTCGTGGCTCTCGAAGGTGCCGAAGGTACCGATCAGATGATCGAGCGCGTGCGTGAACTTCGTCAGGCGGGACGTATCTCTAAACGCGGCGGCGTGCTTGTTAAAATGGCGAAGCCACGGCAAGATGAGCGGGCTGATTTGCCGGCTATCGGCGTATCAACGGTTGAGAATGCAGCGAGGGCAGGACTTTCGGGAATTGTGATTGAAGCAGGCCGAACCTTCATTCTGGGTCTTGGTGAAACCATGGCTGCAGCCAATGAAAAAGGCCTCTTTATCGAAACGATTAGTCGAAGCACAAAGGACACGACAGGGTGAGTAAAACCAGCCGGCCATTGAAAATAGCAATCGTGGCCGGAGAAGAGTCCGGCGACCTTCTTGGTGCTGATCTCGTTGATGCTCTGCGCAGACAGACGGACAAGCTTGTCGATATCATTGGCGTTGGTGGCGAGCATTTGGGCGAGCGCGGCCTAAAGACATTTTTCGATCCTCATGAGATCGCACTTATGGGCCTCGGTGCGATTTTAAAAAATCTTCCGGGACTTCTGCTCCGCATTCGGCAAACCGCAAAGCGGATTATTGCAGAGAAGCCTGATTGCGTTTTGTTGATCGACAGCCCGGAATTTACACATCGCGTAGCAAAGAAAATACGTGCTGCCGATCCATCTATCCCGATTGTCAAATATATCGCGCCCAGTGTTTGGGCATGGCGTCCGCAACGTGCAAAAGCGATGCGTGCTTATGTCGATCACGTGTTGACGATTTTGCCGTTCGAAGTTGAGGTCATGAAGCGGCTTAATGGTCCGCAATCGACTTATGTTGGCCATCGGTTGAGTAGTTACGCGCCTATTTTAAAGGTGCAGGCAGCGCAGCGTACACTCGAGGTGAATCGCTGGAGTGACGATTCACGGTGTTTATTGCTGATGCCTGGTTCGCGCCGTGGTGAAGTTGAAATGCTGATGGAGCCATTTGGCAAAGCAGTTGCAGAACTTTCTACACGTATCGAAAAGCTTGAAATTATTTTGCCAACGTTGCCACGCATTGAAGAAATGGTGCGTGAGCTTTCTAAGGATTGGCCAGTCAAGCCGCTTATCGTCACTGGTGATGAAGCCAAGTGGGATGCTTTTGCACGCGCCGATGCAGCGCTGGCTGCGTCCGGTACAGTTTCGCTAGAGCTGGCTCTGTCTCATATTCCGACAGTTCTGTCTTATAAGGCTGACTGGTTTGTGCGGCAGTTCTTGGCATCTAAAATTACAATCTGGAGTGCCGCTCTTCCAAATATCATTGCTGATGCGCCAGTTGTGCCTGAGTTTTTCAACGAATCCGTGAGGCCGGGTAATCTGGCGCGCTACATTGAACAGCTCATGCAAAAGAGTGCATCGCGACAGGCTCAGATTGATGGGTTTGATAAGGTGACGTCGATTATGGCGACCGAACGGCCTTCTGGCGAGATCGGTGCGAAGGTATTGCTTGATTTGGCTGAAAACGGCAGGAAACGTTGAGTTATTAAAATTAAGACAAACAAAAACCCCGGCGATTTGCCGGGGTTTTCTTTTGTACAATGATTACTTGCGCTTTGCAGTTGGTACGTAGTCGCGTTCTGGCGCACCTGTGTAAAGCTGGCGCGGACGGCCGATCTTCTGCTGAGGATCTTCGATCATTTCCTTCCACTGCGCGACCCAGCCGACGGTGCGTGCGAGTGCGAACAGAACAGTGAACATTTCGGTTGGGAAACCGAGTGCCTTCAGCGTAATGCCCGAGTAGAAGTCGATGTTTGGATAGAGCTTCTTCTCGATGAAATATTCATCGGTCAGAGCAATGCGTTCCAGTTCCAGCGCAACATCAAGAAGCGGATCGTCCTTGATGCCGAGTTCGCCAAGAACTTCATGGCAGGTCTTCTGCATGATCTTAGCGCGTGGATCGTAATTCTTGTAAACGCGATGACCGAAGCCCATCAGACGGAACGGGTCGTTCTTGTCCTTAGCGCGTGCGATGAATTCTGGAATGCGGTCAACAGAGCCGATTTCAGCAAGCATGTTGAGCGCTGCTTCATTCGCACCGCCATGTGCAGGTCCCCAAAGGCAAGCAACACCAGCAGCGATACATGCAAATGGATTTGCACCCGACGAACCAGCAAGACGAACGGTCGAGGTCGATGCGTTTTGTTCGTGATCGGCGTGCAGGATGAAGATGCGGTCCATAGCGCGAGCGAGAACCGGATTGACCTTGTAATCGTCGCAAGGCACTGCAAAGCACATATGCAGGAAGTTTGCTGCGAAATCGAGGTCGTTCTTCGGATACATGAACGGCTGGCCGATGTGGTACTTATAGGCCATTGCAGCAAGGGTAGGCACCTTTGCGATCAGGCGGATCGAAGCAACCATGCGCTGATGCGGATCGGTGATATCGGTCGAGTCGTGATAGAACGCCGACATTGCGCCCACGCAGCCCACGATAACCGCCATTGGATGCGCGTCACGACGGAAGCCGCTAAAGAACTTCGTCATCTGCTCGTGCACCATCGTGTGACGTGTCACGCGATAATCGAAATCAGCCTTCTGGGTCGCTGTTGGCAGTTCGCCGTAAAGCAGCAGATAGCAAGTTTCGAGGAAGTCACCATGTTCAGCAAGCTGATCAATCGGATAGCCACGATAGAGCAGCACACCTTCATCACCATCGATATAGGTGATCTTGGATTCGCAAGAAGCAGTCGAGGTGAAACCTGGATCGTAGGTGAAGGCATTCGCATTCTTGTAAAGTGGACCGATGTCAACGACGTCCGGCCCGACAGTGCCTTGTCGTACAGGCAGGTCGAACGTTTTGCCGTCGAGGGTAAAGCTAGCTGTCTTATCTGACATCGTGTTTCCTTTCGTGTCCACTTTTGCTGCCCATGGCAGCTGAAATTTTAATCGTCTCTATAACTTGTCTTCTCAACTTCTACAGGTTTCGCACTTTCGCACGAAACCGATTTTTCAACGCATTATCCAAACGATTTCGACCGCCAAACTATCCCAATGATTTCGCGATGCAATGCGTATTTTGGTCTAATTAAGCCAGTTTTGTCACGTCAGCGTGAATGCTAACAGTTCAAACGATTTGATCTTTTACACGTGCAAGCGACTCTTCGCGACCAAGCACGAACAGAACATCGAATACACCCGGAGATGTCGCACGGCCAGTGAGCGCTGCGCGCAATGGTTGCGCAACCTTCCCAAGTTTGAGGCCAATAGTTTCTGCGTGTGCCCGAACCGCTGCATCGAGCGCTTCAACAGTCCATTCGCCGACTGATTCTAGATGCGGTAGGACACCTTTAAGAATTTCACGACCTTCATCATTGAGCAGGGATGCCGCTTTTTCGTCAAATGCAAGAGGACGCTTGGCGAAAATAAACTTCGCGCCATCTGCGAGCTCGACCAGTGTCTTCGCACGATCTTTCAGACCCGGCATGGCTGTCAGAAGCTGTGCACGTCCCTTTTCGTCAAGCGACGCTTCCAGTTCTTTGCCACCTTCGATTTCAGGCAGTACAGCGATCAATGCGTCAAACAGAGCCTTATCATCGCTGGCGCGCATATAAACGCCGTTGATGGCTTCCAGCTTCTGGAAGTCAAAACGCGCAGCACCCTTATTGATGTCGGTCACGTCGAACCATTCAATCATCTGCTCGGTCGACATGATTTCATCGTCGCCGTGGCTCCAGCCAAGGCGAACGAGATAGTTACGCAGTGCTTCCGGCAGGTAGCCCATCGCGCGATAAGCATCGACGCCAAGTGCACCATGACGCTTCGAAAGCTTGGCGCCATCCGCACCATGAATGAGCGGAATGTGCGACATCTGCGGGACTTCCCAGCCCATACCGTCATAAATCACGGTCTGGCGGGCAGCATTTGTCAGGTGGTCATCACCGCGGATGATGTGCGTAACGCCCATATCGTGATCGTCAACGACAACCGCGTGCATATAGGTTGGGTTGCCATCGGAACGAAGAATGATGAAATCATCGAGATCCTTGTTTGGGAAGCGGACATCGCCCTGCACCGCGTCGCGAACGACGGTTTCACCATCGCGAGGGGCTTTAATTCGGATAACTGGCTTTACGCCTGCAGGTGCTTCCGATGGATCACGATCGCGCCAGCGGCCATCATAGCGTGGTGGACGGCCTTCAGCGCGTGCTTTTTCGCGCATGTCTTCAAGTTCTTCGGGTGTTGCGTAACAATAGTAAGCTTTGCCGGTCGCAACGAGTTCTTCTGCTACTTCGCGGTGACGCGGTGCGCGCTTGAACTGTGAAATTGGTTCACCGTCCCAATCCAGACCAAGCCAGGTCAGGCCATCAAGAATGGCGGCGGTGGCTGCTTCGGAAGAACGCTCACGATCTGTATCTTCGATGCGTAGCAGCATCTTGCCGCCCGTATGCTTCGCATAGAGCCAGTTGAAAAGAGCCGTGCGGGCTCCGCCAATATGCAGATAACCCGTGGGCGAAGGGGCAAAACGGGTGACGACCGGTTTCGACATAACAGCTCCACTGTGTCAGAGCCTCGTTGAATTGCGGCAGGAAGCCGAGCGCGAGGCAGAATTTTGAATATGTAGTGCCCGTTTTCTCACAGTCCACGGGCGATAAGGACTCTCATTGCGAGAACCCTCTCGATTTTGATTGTGGTTCATGTAGCATAGGCAGCACGGTGTGCAAGCGTTTCCCAATTCTTTCGCACCGTTGGGACGTGCTTCTTTAGATGAAGCGCGGGCACTTTTGCAGTCAGGCGGGGGCATGACGGGCATAAGGGAAAGACAAGAGGTCAGCGAGCGGGCATTTGTCAAAGACATGCCTGAAGGTCTTGCGCGTGCCTTGCTTCCCGAACCGTGGTTACCAAACGAACGAGCTGACATTTATCCCGTCGCTTTACCGGGAAGGAAACTGACACCTTTCGAGCGTGTGCGGGAACTGCCGAGTAGTTCACGTCAGCTTTTCATTGCAGCGCTCAGTCGTGAAATAGGGCGCGGAATATTTTTTCTTCTTTTTCCCGTTTTTATGGGTTTGGGAGCTGTCGTCTATTTCACGCTCTCTTATGAGCCTGAATGGTTGCCCATTTTGTCTGTTATTGTGGCTGTTTGTTTAATACGGTTTTTATTCCGAAAATATTTCCTCGTATCACAAGCAGTAACACTCGTGTTGGCGGTATTATTGGGGATAGTTGCGGGAAAGTTCGAGACTGAACGACGAAGTACGCAATTGTTAGGTTCTGAGGTCGCAACGCGTATCACTGGCAGAGTTGTCGGCTTAGAATATCGCGATAACGGCAGTTGGCGTGTGACGCTCGAATTGCTTGAAACGCAAAGACCCAAACTTCGCTATTCGCCGCAACGCATCCGGATTACCGCGCGTGATATACCAGCCAAAACGGAAATTGGCAGCGGCTTGACTGGTTTCGCTCGCTTGCGTGTACCTTCTGGCCCTGTTCGACCAGGAAACTACGACTTTGCCTTTCATGCTTATTTCGGAGGGATAGGAGCGAATGGCTTCTTTTTGGGAACACCGAAAGTCGCTGATGTGCCAGCGCCAAGTGAGATATTTGCTAAAATTTCGGGCGCTATCGCCCAATTACGGGTGCATGTTTCTGAACGTATTGCGGAAGTGCTTTCAGGCGAGGATGGGAGTGTTGCTGCCGCGCTGATCGCCGGAGAACGAGCGGGGATAAGTGAAGAAACAAATGAGGATCTGCGCAAAGCGGGTCTCGCGCATATCTTGTCCATTTCCGGTTTACATATGGTGTTGGCTGCGGGTGTCGTGATGATGTCATTGCGATCAATATTCGCACTCGCGCCAGCGTTTAGTGCCAGATATCCGGTCAAAAAAATCGCTGCATTTCTCTCGCTTCTAAGCTGCACGTTCTATCTGGCAATGTCAGGTGCTGACGTCGCTGCACAACGAAGCTATGTGATGATTGTTGTGATGCTCTGCGCGTTGTTGGCGGACCGTGCGGCGATCAGTATGCGCAATTTGGCGATTGCCTCAGTGGCAATGATTGCAATCTCCCCGCATGAAATTCTGGGGCCAAGCTTTCAAATGTCGTTTTCAGCCACCGCAGGCCTGATTGCAGCATTTGCTTGGTGGAGCGATAGGAAATCTCGTAAACAAACAGCGATTGAAGATCGTCGCGCCAAGCCGCGCGGGATCGTTTCAAAAATGCTTATACCAGCTGTCGCGACGGGAGCGACGTCTATTGTTGCCGGTGTGGCCAGCGGAATTTTTGCAGCCTATCATTTCAATAATACGGCTCCGTTTGGACTCGTTGGCAACGTATTGGCGCTACCCGTTATCTCTATATTGGTTATGCCATTCGCAGTGTTGAGCCTGTTATTGATGCCGCTGCATCTCGATTGGCTACCATTGCAGATTATGGGCTTTGGCGTTTTACTGGTGAGACATATTGCAAGTTTTGTCGCCAGCTTTTCGCCAGATGGTAATCCGGGTGTTATGCCAGCAAGCACGCTTATTCTCTGGACACTGGCGCTTGTTATAGCGGTTGTGTTTACAACAAGGATGCGATGGTTGGCGTTACCGTTCGTAGTGATCGGACTTGCCATATTTATAAGAACACCGCTGCCAGATGTTCTTGTGAGTGAAGATGCGAAATTTGTGGCTGTTCGGCTGCCCGATGGAAATTTTGCGGTCAACCGTAGCAGGCCTCCAAAATTTACTGCGCAAAACTGGCAGACGGCCTATCTGATTAAAGAGTTTATTCCGCCGCAGGTGGTAAAAAAACAGAGCCCAATATCAGCTGAGGAAGCCTTTGTTTGCGAAGAAGGCTTGTGCACGATCCCGCTGCGGGACGGTAGAATGCTGTCTTATACCGCAGATGAAGGAATGAAAGAGGTTGCCTGCAACATTGGTGATGTCGTCATTCTTGCTATAGCCGGAAAGGAACTGAGCTGTGAGCGTTCCAATGTTTTGATGGTTGACCGACAGGAACTAGCCTTAAAAGGCACCTTGGAGCTCAGGCTGGGGTATAAGCTGCTACGTGTAAGCGCTTCTGCGATCAACTATGACGAAAACGGTATTACGCAAGAGAATAAAATTTACCGCTTCGCCCGAACCAAGACGACTAATTTAGCCGGCTACACTGATCAATTGACCTTTTCGGTCGATGCGCCAACGCGCCCGTGGCATTTGCATCGTCTCTATTCGCGAGCGGCGAGGGGGCTTCCTGATCGCGAATATCAAAAGAGAGCAGGCATTGAGAAAAGCAAAGCTTACGACGCGACACAAAACCTTACAGAATTCTCAGAGCCGCTTTAATTCATCGCACTGCTTAAGAGGAATCACAGTGAGCTGCACGTTTCCTCAAAATGCAGTCATTTAATAGCGCCGGATGAGACCGATTAGCTTACCCTGCACCCGCACACGATCTGGACCGAAAATGCGTGTTTCATAAGCGGGGTTAGCTGCTTCCAGAGCAATAGACGCACCTTTGCGACGGAAGCGCTTCAATGTTGCTTCCTCATCATCGACGAGTGCGACAACGATTTCTCCCGGATTGGCTGTCTCGCCGCGCTTAATGATGACGGTGTCGCCATCAAAAATTCCGGCCTCAATCATCGAGTCGCCTTTGACTTCCAGCGCATAATGCTCGCCAGCGCCCAGCATTTCGAGTGGCAGGCTGATAGAATGTGTTTGATTTTGAATTGCTGAGATTGGCACACCTGCTGCAATTCGCCCCATCATCGGTATGGAAACAGTCGCGGGAGCGTCATCATTTGCCGTAACAGGGGCAGGACGTACCGGCGGTGGTGGAGCTTTGCCGAGGCTTCCTTCGATGACACTTGGGGCGAACTTCTTTTGCGCGTTCAAGCCCGGAGCAATTGAATCTGGCAGGCGAAGAACTTCCAGCGCACGAGCGCGGTTGGGAAGCCGTCTGATAAAACCACGCTCTTCCAACGCCGTAATAAGGCGATGAATGCCCGATTTTGAAGCCAAATCGAGAGCCTCTTTCATCTCGTCAAACGACGGAGGGATGCCCGTCTCTTTAAGACGTTCATGAATGAACAGCAGAAGCTCGTGCTGTTTACGGGTCAACATGCGCTATACCCTCCGGACCAGAATCAAATAAAAACAAAACCAGAACGAACCCTATATGTTCCAGTCTTGTTCCGCAATGGTTTTAAAATGATTAATGGTCGAGAGAAGGGGCTGAGTTCTTTACAGCATCAAGATTGTGCAGGCATCGCCAGCGTCTGCTGCCGGGGCATGCTCATCCCGGATTAGCAATGCTTGAGAGCGAGCCAGTGCCGAAAGCATCGACGAATCCTGAACGGGGAAAGGTGTTGCAATCAGTGTGCCGTCAGATGCCTGACTAACGGTCGAGCGTACATAGTCGCGCCGGTGATCATTGGCTTTCATCGCCTCACCGAGCTTGGCTGGGCGTATATCTGCGTTCAGCTGCGTGCCGGAAAGTTTGGCGACAAGTGGGCGCAGATAAACAAGGCTGCATACAAGGCTGGAAACCGGATTTCCCGGAAGCCCGATAACATGCACTGTTTTGTCAGAAACTGTTTTGCGCCCATACATCAGCGGTTTACCGGGGCGCATTGCGATTTTCCAGAAATCGAGATCAACACCACAATTCTTTAAAGCGCCGTGAACGTAATCGCGATCTCCAACGGATGCGCCACCAATCGTCACCAGAATGTCGATGCCATCTGCAAAAGCTTCGCTGATTGCTGTTTCTATTTTGGCCGGATCATCAATGATGATGCCCATATCTTTCGGCTCACCACCTGCACGACGAACGATTTCCGCAATGCCGACACTGTTAGAGGCGACGATCTGGTCAGGGCCGGGGATTATTCCGGGCCGAACAAGTTCATCGCCGGTAGCGAGTATTGCGATACGCGGCTGACGAAACACTGAAATTTTTGCATTGCCGCTCGCTGCTGCAAGCGAAAGCGCTGGCGCATCAAGAGAACGACCGATTGGTAGCACCACGTCGCCGGGCGCAAAATCGAGGCCAGCGCGACGGATATGGCGGCCTACGTCTAATCCCTCACGAATCTTGAGCTTTTCACCTGATCGTTCAGTATCTTCCTGAATAACAATACTATCAGCACCAGTGGGCATGGGTGCGCCGGTAAAAATGCGTACGGCTTCGCCTCGTTTGAGCGCGCCTTCAAAGCGTTTGCCGGCAGCTGATTCGCCGATGACAATGAACTCAAGGGGATAGTTGATGCGTTCGGGCGCGATTATCGCATAGCCATCCATCGCCGAGCAATCAAAGGGAGGCTGTTGTAGTTTAGCCTGAACGTTTTCTGCAACGACCCGTCCGCCCGCCTCAAAAAGCGAGATTGTCTCTGTTCCATGCGGTTGAGCACTACTCAGAATGCGTGCAAGGGCTTCATCGACCGGTAACAGCGACATGGGGTTTCCTCTTGTCTGGATAATCAGGCTTTCCAGTCGCCCGACTTGCCGCCGCTTTTTGCCGAAACGCGAATATCGGTAATTTCCATATGGCGATCCACAGCTTTGGCCATGTCATAGATTGTCAGGCAGGTGACCGAAACGGCAGTCAGTGCTTCCATTTCAACGCCGGTACGACCTTTTAGTTTTGCGGTCGCAGACACGCGCAAGCCGGGCAGGGTTTGGTCGGGTTCGATCTCGACGGACACTTTGGTGAGCATCAGCGGATGACAGAGCGGAATAAGATCAGCGGTCTTTTTCGCCGCCATAATGCCAGCAAACCGTGCTGTGCCAATGACATCGCCTTTGGCTGCATTGCCGTCCAGAATGAGCGCCAGCGTTTCTGGCTTCATTCTGACAGCACCTTCGGCAGTCGCCACGCGGTCTGTCTCTGCCTTGTCGCCAACATCGACCATATGGGCGGCACCAGTCTGGTCGATATGGGTGAGCTTTGCCGTCATTATTTATGCCTTGCCAGTCAGAAGTTCGCGGGTGGCGCTGGCCACATCATCTTTGCGCATCAAGCTTTCGCCAATCAGGAATGTGCCAATATTCGACTTTTCGAGGCGCAGACAGTCATCATGGCTGAAGATGCCACTTTCGCCGACGAGGAGACGGTCCGAAGGTACCATTTTTGCAAGACGCTCTGAAACGGCGAGGTCGAGTTCGAAGGTACGCAGATTGCGGTTATTGACACCAACAAGACGCGATGAAAGTTTCAACGCGCGTTCGGTTTCTTCTTCGTCATGCACTTCAATCAGCGCATCCATGCCAAGCTCAAAGGCGGTTTCTTCAAGCGCTTTGGCGACATTGTCATCCACGCTTGCCAGAATGATCAGAATGCAATCCGCACCCCAACTGCGCGCTTCATAGACCTGATAAGTGTCGAACAGGAAATCCTTGCGCAGCGCAGGCAGTGAGCAAGCGTTGCGTGCGGCGGTAAGAAACTCCGGTGCGCCTTGAAACGAAGGTGTATCTGTCAGAACTGAAAGACAGGCCGCACCACCATCTTCATAGGCTTTTGCCAATGCGGGTGGATCAAAATCCGGACGGATAAGACCTTTTGACGGGCTTGCCTTCTTGATCTCGGCAATAAGAGCAAACTTGTTGGCAGCGCGCTTTGCTTCGAGTGCTTTGAGAAAACCACGCGTTGCTGGTTGATCCTTGGCCCGTGCCTTTACTTCATCAAGTGGAAGGCACGCCTTTGCAGCAGCGATTTCTTCGCGCTTATAGGCTTCAATTTTCCGCAGAATGTCGGTGGACATAATGTGATCCTCTCCGTCAGAGCGGCTTGTCGTTTGATACAGCGATAACTTTTTGCAGAACGGCCAGCGCCGCACCGCTATCGATTGATTGCGCGGCGAGTGCGATGCCGTCTTTAATGTCTTTTGCTTTACCGGAAATCACCAGAGCTGCACCGGAATTCAGCAGTACAATGTCACGATAGGCATTCTGTGCGCCTTCAAGCACTGCAAGCAGTGCCTTGGCGTTAACTTCCGCATCGCCACCTTTGAGTTCAGACATATCGACGCGACGAAGCCCGACATCTTCCGGCTGAAGCTCAAATGTGCGGATCGTACCGTTTTCAAGCGCTGCAATTTTTGTGGTGCCAGCGGTGGTCATTTCGTCAAGGCCATCGCCATAGACGACCCAAGCGGTTTCTGAACCCAGAGCTTGGAGGACTTCCGCCAGTGGCTCTACCCATTCGGCAGAGAATACGCCAACGAGTTGGCGCTTTACGCTAGCCGGATTTGAAAGCGGGCCGAGAAGATTAAAAATTGTGCGGGTGCCAAGTTCGACACGCGAGGGCCCCACATGCCGCATTGCAGAATGATGCATCGGCGCGAACATGAACCCGAGACCAGCTTCATTAATGCTGCGCCCAATAGTATTTGCATCGGCCTCGATGTTGACGCCCAGCGCTGCCAAAGCGTCGGCAGCACCTGATTTTGATGAAAGTGCGCGATTGCCGTGTTTTGCAACTGGCACGCCTGCGCCCGCAACGACGATGGCAGAGCAGGTCGAAACATTGTAGGAGCCGGACTGATCGCCACCGGTGCCAACAATATCGACCGCATCTTCTGATCCTGAAACAGGCAGCATGCGGGAACGCATGGAAGCAACAGCGCCGGCAATCTCCGGCACTGTTTCACCACGAACACGCAAGGCCATCAGGAAGCCACCGATCTGCGAAGGAGTGGCCTGACCGGACATCATAATGTTGAAGGCTGCTTTAGAATCCTCGAACGACAGTGGTGTGCCGGTGGCAGCCTTGGCGATATAGGGTTTTAAGTCAGCCATTCTCTTATGTCCGCCGCTTATCAGAATGCCAGTGCGTTGTTGATGGCAGTCTGGTTGATCTTGACCGGATACTGCTTCTGCAACTCACCAACCAGCTGTTCGAGAACATCGTCGGTCAGCGTGCTTGCAAGATAGGTCTGCTGGTCTTCCGGAATGGCTTCTGGGCCAGCAGCGGTCGGCTCGGTCACTTCAATCACTTTGAAGAGAAGCTGTCCGTCATTGGAAACAGCGCCCGCGGTGCCTGTGTGGTTAAGCGGGCCGCGGAATACCTGTGCGGTTGCGGCAGAGCCGAAATCCGCATCATTGGTATTGCGTGTGATGCCGCGCTTGGTCTGCTTTTCGACGCCTGCACTTGCTGCGATGGCGTCGAGTGTTTCACCGCCATCAAGACGTTTTTTCAATTCCGCCATGCGATCATTGAGACGCTTAACTGCTTCTTCGCCCTTCCATGCCGCTGTAACCTTTTCCTTGACTTCATCAAGTGTGCGGTCACGCGCTGGTGTGGTTCCATCAACCTGATACCAGAGATAACCAGAGTTTCCGAGCGTCAGCGCATCATTGTCAAAACCCTGATCGGCCTGAAATACAGCAGCAAGAAGCGCTTCCGAGTTTGGCAACTCAAGAGCTTTACCAGCCAGATCATTTCCTTCGTCGTCAACAGCTTCAATCGTCACAGCCTTGAGGCTTAGAGCCTTGGCAACATCTGTCATGCTGCCACCTTCGGAGCGCTGCTGTTCGTATGAGTCGTGAATGCCGCCGATGCTGCTGATTGCGATATTGGTCGCTACAGTGTCGCGAATTTCTTTTTCGACTTCCGAAAGTTCTTTGACGCTTGCTGGATTAACCGTCGTAACGCGAAGAATAACAGGGCCGAATGCACCCTTTACAACATCACTGACGCCACCTTCGTTAAGTGCAAATGCTGCATCCGCAATGACGGAATCAGGAAGAGCAGTTTTTTCAAAAGTGCCGAGTACGAGATCGCTTTCGCTCTTGCCCTGTTCTTTGCCGATATCGACAAAGCTGGTGCCAGCTGCGATTTTTTCGTGCGCGGCTTTGGCAGCTGCTTCATCTGCAAAGTTAAGCTGTTCGATTGTGCGGGTTTCAGTTGTGCTGAAACGGCTTTTGTTCTTTTCGTAATATTCTTTAATTTCGTCCTGCGTGACGGCCGCCGGATCGGTAATATCTGAAGGCTCAAGCTTCACATAGGTAATCTTGCGGTATTCTGGTGCTTTATATTCGTCCTTGTGCGCATCAAAATAAGTCTTGAGCGCTTCATCCGAAGGGGCAGGGACCGCATCGGCTTTTTCTGCTGGAATAGTAATGTAGTCGGCACTGCGGCTTTCACCCTGATAAAGGGCCAATGCCTTCAGCATGGTGTTTGGCATTTTCAGGCCGTCGGTGGAAGCTTCGACAACTTGCTGGCGACGAGCAACTTTCGCGCGGTTATCGAGGTAATCCTGTGGGCGAATGTTCGACTGGCGTAGAACTGCATCAAACTGGGCGCGGCTGAAGTTGCCGCTTGCATCCTGAAATGACGGATCTTCGCCGGTCAGACGTGCGATGCCATCCTTGGAAAGGCCGAGCTGCATGTTGCGGGCTTGTTCATCAAGAACGACACCGGCTGCGAGCTGTGCCAGAACCTGCTGGTCAACGCCGAGCTGCTGAGCCTGTTCACGATTGAGCCGCTGGCGGAACTGCTGTGAAAGGCGCATCAGCTGCTGTTCATAGGCAAAACGATAGTCAGTCGTGCTGACTTTTGAACTGCCAGCGCTGATGGCTGAATCAACTTCCATTTCGCCCTGGAAAGCATCCGTAATACCCCAAGCCGCAAAGCTGAGGACGAGCAGGCTAAGAAGAAGCTTAGCAACCCAGGATTTGGCGGCATCACGCATACTGTCGAGCATTGGAAACCCTTTAAGAACAAAACAAAGCCCGGCTATCTGTAAAGATAAGCCTTGTGAGGGGATAACCTTAACAAAGGTTCCGATGCAAGTTCTCATTGTGCGCAGAGCACCAAGAACGTTGCATTGCTGTGCGAATACGCTTAGTCAGTGGCAAAATTTGGCGCTGCTTACATAAAGTTGAGCGGTTTGCTGTCGTTCAAGGCGAGGAGAATGACATGACTCCGGGAATCCGTCCGCTGGTTGCTGGCAACTGGAAAATGAATGGTACGGGAGAATCTCTAACCGAACTGCGCGCGATTGCTGCGGGTTTGAGTTCTGATCTTGGCCGTAAACTGGATGCCGTGATCTGTGTTCCAGCAACGTTGCTTTCACGCGCAGCGGAAACGCTTGAAGGCGAGACAGTCGGTCTCGGCGGACAGGATTGTCATGCGAAGGTATCTGGCGCTCATACGGGCGATGTTTCGGCACAAATGCTCAAAGAAGCTGGTGCAAGCCATGTCATTCTTGGTCACTCGGAGCGCCGCACCGATCACCGTGAAGCGAGCGAGCTAGTGCGCAGCAAAACGGAAGCCGCATGGGCAGCCGGTCTTGTTGCGATTGTCTGCGTTGGTGAAACGGCTGATGAGCGCAAGGCAGAGCGGACCCTTGATATTATTGGCGGACAGCTCGCGGTATCTCTTCCTGAAGGTGTAAATGCTGAAAATACGATTGTTGCATATGAGCCTGTCTGGGCTATCGGCACAGGTTTGACACCAACTGTTCAAGATGTTCGGACTGCTCATGCATTCATGCGTGAAAAGCTGACCGAACGTTTTGGTGCAAACGGTGCACATCTCCGTCTTCTATATGGCGGATCGGTGAAAGCATCAAATGCCTTGGAATTGCTGAGCGTTCCAGACGTTGATGGTGCTTTGGTTGGTGGAGCCAGCTTGAAAGCCACAGACTTTCTCGCCATATGCGAAACATATCGCAATTTGTGACAAGTGTTTGCGTCCTTTAATCAATATCGGGCGCGGGGCTTGGTTTATGACGCAATAGCGTGTAAAGAGCCGCTCTATCTATTTGTATCATCGCTAACCGGGCGCCTGTTTTAGTGCCGTTTCGGTTAAGCATAAGTCCAGAGATATAAAGACCTTAACCTATGCAGACCATAGTCATTGTCATTCATTTGTTGATCGTTTTGGCGCTTGTTGGCGTTGTGCTCATCCAGCGTTCCGAAGGCGGCGGCCTTGGTATCGGCGGTGGTTCGGGCTTTATGACGGCTCGCGGCGCGGCAAACGCGCTGACCCGCACAACAGCTATTCTTGCGATTGGCTTTTTCATCACTTCGCTGGCGCTCGGCATTATGGCGCGTTATGGCGAAAAGCCGACCGACATTCTGAACCGTATCCCTGCCGCTGGTAGCACGCAAAATGCGCCTGCTGGTGGAACTGGTACGGGTGGCGGCATCCTTAATCAGCTCGGTGGCGAATCTTCGCGTACCAATGAAGCGGAAACACCTGCTTCGGGCGAAGCTCCTGCACCCGTTCAGCCTGACAGCACCCAGCCACAGGCACCGCAGGTTCCAAGCTCCCAGTAAGATCATCTGAGTTTCCAGATTTTTTAAAAGGCCGGTCTGTTTTCAGATCGGCCTTTTTATTTTGGTAATAAGCACCCAAAGTGTTGCACACAGGCAATAGCGATCATCGAATCGTGATGTATTGGCGGTCTGGATAATTGAGTAATTTTGCTGATTAACGTATTGGGTTGAAAAACCTGAACGCGATGTTGCGGCAGGTATTTTCCGCTTACGTCTGGTTTCGGGAACTAATCATGTCTCCACGTTTTATTTTGATGGCTGGTATTGCAAGCCTCTGCATCGGTCTTTCAGGCCAGAGCTTCGCCGCTGGTGCTGCTGGCGCAGAAGCTGAGCTTGATGCTGCTGCGACTGCTGTGCAACAGGTTGCTGTTGCAAGCGATACCACTGCAAAGCCTGCCAAGAAGAAAAAGAAAACCGCTTCGAATGCAGGTGCTGCGAAAAAGGTTGGCCTTAATCGCTACAACATCGATCCACGCTATCAGGCGCAGACCGTTTCGTTCACTGGCTATGAGCCAGGTACGATCGTGATCGATCCGTCGAAGTATTTCCTTTATCTCGTCGAAAGCTCGGGCAGTGCACGCCGCTACGGGATTGCTGTTGGTAAAGTTGGCCTCGAATTCAAGGGAACTGCGAACATCAACGCTAAGCGCGAATGGCCACGCTGGATTCCGACCAAAGAAATGATTGAGCGTAATCCTACGCAGTACGGTCGTTATAAAAATGGCATGGATGGCGGTCCGGGCAACCCGTTGGGTTCGCGCGCCATGTATCTGTTTCAGGGCAACAAAGATACTTACATCCGTATTCATGGCACGACTCAGCCATGGACAATCGGAAGCCCTGCTTCCAACGGTTGTTTCCGTATGACCAACGAAGACGTCATGGATCTCTATGACCGCGTTGGTATGGGCGCAAAAGTCGTCGTCCTCTGATTTTTTTGTAAACTACCCGAAAGGCCGGGATTTTCCCGGCCTTTTTTCGTGCGCGTATCAATTTAGATAACATGTTACGAACAGAACTAAACTCGGTGGAAGCGTCCGATTTTCTCGCATGCAATGCAGTTCGGGCGCGATTTTGATGGAAAAAACATTGATTCCCATTTTTTTAGTGGCGGAATCAATCAGAAGGGTCTAACGACATAAGCCCATGGCGCGATATGTATTCATCACAGGCGGCGTGGTTTCTTCCCTCGGAAAAGGCATTGCCGCAGCAGCATTGGCTGCACTCCTTCAGGCACGTGGTTACCGCGTGCGTATCCGTAAACTCGACCCTTATCTGAACGTCGACCCCGGCACGATGTCGCCTTACCAGCATGGTGAGGTGTTCGTCACTGACGATGGTGCCGAAACAGACCTTGATCTGGGCCATTACGAGCGGTTCACCGGTCGTCCTGCTAATCAGCGGGATAATATTACGACGGGTCGTATTTACCGCAATATCATCGAAAAAGAACGCCGCGGCGATTATCTCGGTGCGACGGTTCAGGTCATTCCTCACGTTACGGATGAAATCAAAAACTTCATCCTTGAAGGCAATGACGAATATGATTTCGTGTTATGCGAAATCGGCGGCACGGTTGGCGATATCGAAGCCATGCCGTTCCTTGAAGCGATTCGTCAGCTTGGCAACGAACTGCCACGCAGCAGCGCGGTCTATATCCATCTGACATTGATGCCGTATATTCCTGCGGCAGGTGAACTCAAAACCAAGCCAACACAGCATTCGGTCAAGGAACTGCGCTCAATCGGTATTGCTCCGGACATTCTTCTGGTTCGTGCAGATCGTGAGATTCCGGCTTCTGAACGTCGCAAGCTGTCGTTGTTCTGTAACGTGCGTGAAAGCGCAGTTATTCAGGCGCTCGACGTCTCGACCATTTATGATGTGCCGATTGCCTATCATAAAGAAGGTCTCGACAACGAAGTTCTTGCAGCATTCGGCATTGAGCCTGCACCAAAGCCGCGCATGGAGCGTTGGGAAGGTATTTCTGACCTTCTTCACAATCCTGAAGGCGAAGTCACCATTGCCGTTGTCGGCAAATATACCGAGCTGAAAGATGCGTATAAGTCGCTGATCGAAGCGCTTCAGCATGGCGGCATTGCCAACAAGGTGAAGGTCAATCTCGACTGGATCGAAGCGGAAGTCTTTGAAAGCGAAGATCCATCGCCATATCTCGAAAAAGTTCACGGCATTCTGGTGCCGGGCGGCTTTGGTGAGCGTGGTGCAGAAGGCAAGATTCTTGCGGCCAAGTTCGCACGCGAACATAAGGTGCCTTATTTCGGCATTTGCTTTGGTATGCAGATGGCATGTCTTGAAGCAGCGCGTAATCTCGCTGGTATCGAGAATGCATCTTCGACCGAGTTTGGCCCGACCAAAGAACCAGTCGTTGGTCTGATGACTGAGTGGCTCAAGGGTAATATGCTCGAAAAGCGCACCAAATCAGGCGATCTTGGCGGAACGATGCGTCTTGGCGCATATGAATCCACGCTTAAGGCTGGAACGCGTATTGCTGAGATTTACGGTTCGACCGATATTTCCGAACGTCACCGTCACCGTTATGAGGTGAATGTTGACTATAAGGATCGCCTTGAAGAAAGCGGCCTGATCTTCTCAGGCATGTCGCCGGACGGTGTTCTGCCGGAAACAGTCGAATATGCCGATCATCCTTGGTTCATTGGCGTTCAGTATCACCCGGAATTGAAGTCTCGCCCATTTGAACCGCACCCACTCTTCGCCTCCTTCATCGCAGCCGCGATGGAGCAGGGCAGACTGGTTTAAAGCTCTTACGCGCCCTTATGGGGCGCGTTTTACTTTACGCGCGATACGCCTTTGTTTTTCGCATGTCTTTATCCAAAAACCGGTTCCCACTTTTTGGAGACATGCTTGTCGTGGCGCGTTTCATTTGTGCGGCAATTACCCGCGCCTTGTTTTTGATCAATTCGCACGCCAGATAAGGTGCCTCTGAGGCACTTGTAATAGTTGAAGGTTTCCAATCATGACGACCGCCAATCCTGCTGTAAAAATCGGCAATGTAACGTTCTCAAACACTGCGCCGCTGGCATTGATTGCTGGGCCTTGTCAGATGGAAACACGGGAACACGCTTTTGAGATGGCTGGGCGTCTGGTTGAAATCACCAGCAAGCTTGGTATTGGTCTCGTTTACAAGTCGAGCTTTGACAAAGCCAACCGCACGTCGCTGAGCGCACAGCGCGGCATTGGTCTGGATAAAGCGCTCGAAGTCTTTGCAGACCTCAAAAAAGAATTTGGGTTTCCGGTTCTCACAGACATTCACAATGAACATCAGTGTTCGGAAGTTGCCGAAGTTGTCGATGTTCTGCAAATCCCGGCATTTCTTTGCCGTCAGACTGATCTTCTGGTTGCAGCAGCCAAGACTGGCCGCGCGATCAACGTCAAGAAGGGCCAGTTTCTGGCGCCTTGGGACATGAAGAACGTGCTGGCGAAGATCACCGAAAATGGTAATCCAAATGTGATGGCAACTGAGCGCGGTGCATCCTTTGGCTACAATACGCTGGTGTCCGATATGCGCTCGCTGCCGATCATGGCTGGTTTTGGTTCACCAGTGATTTTCGATGCGACTCACTCTGTGCAGCAGCCGGGCGGTCAGGGTGGCTCGTCAGGTGGCCAGCGTGAGTTTGTTCAAACGCTTGCAAGCGCTGCTGTGGCTGTTGGTGTGGCTGGTGTGTTCATCGAAACGCACGAAGACCCAGACAATGCGCCGTCCGATGGCCCCAACATGGTGCCCATCGACAAAATGCCTGCATTGCTTGAAAAGCTCATGGCATTCGACAGAATTGCTAAATCGATTTAAAATTCATCAAGAATTCACAGGCGGGGGATTTTCCTCCGCCTTAAATGTCTGTAATGAAGACCTGAAATTGAATTTCTTCAATGTGCCTTGCAACAAAGCGGGGCTACCTACAGGGAAGGACTTGCCCCTATGACTGCAATCATCGACATCGTTGGTCGCGAAATTCTCGACAGCCGCGGTAACCCAACCGTCGAAGTCGACGTTTACCTCGAAGACGGCTCTTTTGGCCGCGCTGCTGTGCCATCGGGCGCATCGACAGGCGCGCATGAAGCTGTAGAGCTTCGCGACGGCGGCAGCCGTTATCTCGGTAAGGGCGTTGAAAAGGCTGTTGAAGCAGTCAATGGCAAGATTTTTGATGCAATCGCTGGTCTCGACGCTGAAAATCAGTTGCTCATCGATCAGACGCTGATCGAACTTGATGGCACACCAAACAAGGGCAATCTCGGTGCAAACGCGATTCTCGGCGTTTCACTTGCTGTTGCTAAGGCTGCGGCACAGGCTTCTGGCCTGCCGCTCTATCGTTATGTTGGCGGTGCGAACGCTCACGTTCTGCCGGTTCCAATGATGAACATTATCAATGGCGGCGCTCATGCTGATAATCCAATCGATTTTCAGGAATTCATGATTATTCCGGTTGGCGCTCCGTCGTTCCGTGAAGCTGTTCGTTATGGTGCGGAAGTTTTCCACACGCTCAAGAAGCGTTTGAAAGATGCTGGCCACAACACCAATGTTGGTGATGAAGGCGGTTTTGCGCCAAACCTGCTCAGTGCAGAAGCAGCGCTCGATTTCGTTGTCGAATCGATCGAAAAAGCTGGCTTCAAGCCGGGCGTAGACATTGCAATTGGTCTTGATTGCGCGGCAACTGAGTTCTTCAAGGGCGGCAACTACGTCTATGAAGGCGAAAGCAAGACCCGTGATCCAAAGGCGCAGGCTGAGTATCTCGCAAAGCTCGCTGCTGAATACCCAATCGTGTCGATTGAAGACGGTATGGCTGAAGACGACTGGGAAGGTTGGAAATACCTGACCGACCTGATCGGCGACAAGTGCCAGCTCGTTGGCGATGATCTGTTCGTCACCAACTCGGCACGTCTGCGCGATGGTATCAAGATGGGCGTTGCCAACTCGATCCTCGTTAAGGTCAACCAGATTGGCTCGCTCAGCGAAACGCTGGATGCTGTCGAAACCGCTCACAAGGCTGGTTACACCTCTGTCATGTCGCACCGCTCGGGCGAAACAGAAGACTCGACCATTGCCGATCTCGCAGTTGCAACCAACTGCGGTCAGATCAAGACTGGCTCGCTGGCGCGTTCGGATCGTACTGCAAAGTACAACCAGCTCATCCGCATCGAAGAAGAACTTGGCAAGCAGGCTCGCTATGCAGGCCGTAGCGCTCTGAAGTTCCTCTAAGACGTCTTACCAAAATTTGAAAACGGCGGCTTAAAGGCCGCCGTTTTTTATTGGCTTCATGCTTCTTCTTTGTGAAGCATCATAATCACAACGGCCATCATGCTTGGAAGCGCGTATATCAGCGCCCCTAGTTGTGTATTGAGCGGGTTTTCCTTGGCTTGCCACGCCATGAACCAATCACCTGCCACGACCATGAAGCCGATGCCCCAGACTGCGATTGCGCACAGGGCTCCGAGCATCGCCCATGCTTTGCCGTTGGAGAAAGCAGAATAGTCTTTCCCAATGTTTGCAATCATCTTGATGACGCCGATCGTGGCTAGAATGCCTGCCAGCGTTTCCATCGCTGTAATTCCAGCAAGCCCTACGTAAGGCGCCCAGCTCGCTGTAATAGCGCGCCAAGTTAAAGCGGGATTTCCATAAGTGTCAGCCATGGACAAAAGTGGTGCAACAGCATGTTGAGCAGTGCCTGGAAAATCAGCTGTGTTATTCAGAAAACTGAATAAGCCCCACAATGCAGGAAATAGTGCCATAACGATACATGCTATTCTTTTCACTATTTTTTCGTTCATAATATTATATTCCTATGTAATTATATTAAGAAGTAATCGATGTTTATATTTCGTCATAAATATTAATATTATCTACCTACTCGATTTTGGCTAATTTTCAGCCTGTTTTATTTGCCTTCTATCTTTTCAATTTTGCGTGTTGGTGGCAAAGCACGAGTGCTATTGCTTTAGCGACTTAGCGGCCTATTTCTAATTTCCTGTGTCTCAGGTGAATAATAAGAAAAATATCATCACTTGGTGGAGGGCGAAAAATTGGGAGAGAAAAATGGCTTACATAGAAGGATTTGTCGTTGCGGTTCCAAAGGCCAATAAAGAGGTCTATCGGCAACATGCCGCTAAAGCTGCGGAATTATTCAAAGAGTTTGGCGTGACGCGTATGGTCGAGGCCTGGGGCGATGATGTGCCCAATGGTAAGGTCACAGACTTTCGCCGTGCTGTGCAGGCAAAGGACGATGAAGAGGTGGTCTTTTCGTGGTTTGAATATCCTGACAAAGCCACACGCGACGCTGCTAATGAAAAAATGATGAGTGATCCGCGCATGAAGGAAATGGGTGAAACCATGCCTTTTGACGGTAAGCGCATGATCATGGGTGGTTTTTCAACGATTGTTGATGTTTGAACGGCGCAGCATTCATTAATGGGATGGCGGCTGTCGTCGCCATTCTTACTCTCGTGCTGGGGTAGGGCTCCAAAAAATCTGACGCTAGAGCCACTGTCATCGCCCTGCGGTAAAGCTCTGTTAAGCAGAATTATGTTTTATGGTGGAAATCGGATTGACGGCTTCAAATCAGCATCGAAGCCCTCGTGAGTATCCGGGAAGGAAGCCGAAATGTGGACCAAGCAGAAACGTAAATCTATCCGTGGCCGTTTTGTGCTGCCTGTTTTGACAGCTGCGTTTCTGAGTTATTTTGGTTTCCACGCCTATCATGGCGAATTTGGGCTCTATTCCCGTCTCCAGCTGGAACAGCAGAAAAGCTTGCTGACCGATCAACTTGCACAGGTGACTGCCGACAGAGCTGCACTTGAAAAGCGAGTCACGCTTCTGCGCGATGGCTCGATTGAAAAGGACATGCTTGACGAGCAGGCTCGCAGGGCGCTTAATCTCTCCCATTCCGATGAAATGACGATAATCATTTCTCGCGAAGATCGGTCAAATTAACCAAATTCAGGTTAATTGTCTTTTTGTGATATGTTTTTAAAGGCTTGGCGGCATAGCAGCTATGCTTTGCGTGCATATTGTATCTTGTAAATTGCCCGTATAACGTCACAATAGAACGACAATCGTAGAGCGCCGCGCGTCCTTCGTGTGCGTGAAAGGTGCTCTGATAATTTGAATCGTCGCATGTTGCTTTCAAAATCACCTCTGATTTTGGGTGCATGCTATAGGGAGCGAGATATGGCACCGAGGGCTAATAAGGCGCCTGCTGGAAAAACGCAGACGTCTTCTGTCACCACCCCCAAGACGCCAGCGCCTGCAAAGTTTAATAAAGAGCAGGAACTGAGTGCTTACCGCGAAATGCTTTTGATCCGCCGTTTCGAAGAAAAGGCCGGACAGCTTTACGGTATGGGTTTCATCGGTGGCTTCTGTCACCTTTATATCGGTCAGGAAGCCGTTGTCGTCGGTATGCAGACAGCGCTCAAGGAAGGTGATCAGATCATCACTTCCTATCGTGACCATGGTCACATGCTGGCAACTGGCATGGAAGCACGTGGCGTTATGGCCGAGCTGACTGGCCGCCGTGGAGGTTACTCCAAGGGCAAGGGCGGCTCCATGCACATGTTCTCGAAGGAAAAGGGCTTTTACGGCGGTCATGGTATCGTCGGCGCTCAGGTTCCTCTTGGCACCGGTCTTGCCTTTGCGAACAAATATCGCGGCAATGACAATATTTCCGTCACCTATTTCGGCGATGGCGCTGCCAATCAGGGCCAGGTTTATGAAGCCTTCAACATGGCATCGCTGTGGAAGCTTCCGGTGATCTACGTGATCGAAAACAACCGCTATGCAATGGGTACATCGGTTTCGCGTTCTTCCGCTGAAACAGATTTCTCCAAGCGCGGTGTTTCGTTCAACGTACCGGGCATCAAGGTCGACGGCATGGATGTTCGTGCTGTTGCGGCTGCTGCCGAATTTGCTGCCGATTGGGCGCGTTCGGGCAAGGGCCCATTGATTCTCGAAATGGAAACCTATCGTTATCGCGGTCACTCCATGTCCGATCCTGCGAAATATCGTTCGAAGGACGAAGTGCAGAAAATGCGTTCGGAGCACGACCCGATTGAACAGGTTAAACTGCGCCTGATTGAAAACAACTGGGCCACTGAAGAAGAGCTGAAAGAAATCGACAAGAATGTTCGCGACATCGTCGCTGATTCGGCCGATTTCGCTCAAAACGATCCAGAGCCGGATGTTTCCGAGCTCTACACGGATATTCTGCTCTAATTCAGGAAAGGTATTGTCATGCCCGTAGAAATTCTCATGCCTGCCCTTTCCCCGACGATGGAAGAAGGCAAACTGTCCAAGTGGCTGAAAAAAGAAGGCGACAAGGTTACGTCTGGTGACGTGATCGCTGAAATCGAAACCGATAAGGCGACGATGGAAGTTGAAGCCGTTGATGAAGGCACAATCGGCAAGCTGTTGATTGAAGAAGGTTCGGAAGGCGTAAAAGTAAATACGCCAATCGCAATCCTGCTCGGTGACGGCGAAAGTGCATCCGACATCGGTTCTGCTCCTGCTGCAAAAGCGGAAGCTCCAAAGGAAGAAGCGAAAGAAGCGCCAAAGGCCGCAGAAAAGAAGGCCGATAGCGTGCCTGCTGCTCCGAAAGTTGAAGTTGCTTCCGATCCGGACATTCCAGCTGGTACAGAAATGGTTTCGATGACTGTGCGTGAAGCACTGCGCGATGCCATGGCTGAAGAAATGCGCCGCGACGACAATGTCTTCATCATGGGTGAAGAAGTTGCCGAATATCAGGGCGCTTACAAGATCACGCAGGGTCTTCTCGATGAGTTCGGCCCACGCCGCGTTGTCGACACCCCGATCACCGAGCATGGTTTTGCTGGTGTTGGCGTTGGTGCTGCTATGGCTGGCCTGAAGCCAATCGTCGAATTCATGACGTTCAACTTCGCCATGCAGGCGATTGACCAGATCATCAATTCGGCTGCCAAGACGCTTTATATGTCGGGCGGCCAGATGGGCGCACCTATGGTGTTCCGCGGACCTTCGGGTGCCGCTGCCCGCGTTGCTGCTCAGCACTCCCAGTGCTATGCCGCATGGTACAGCCAGATCCCGGGCCTCAAGGTCGTCATGCCTTACTCAGCTGCTGATGCGAAGGGTCTGCTCAAGGCGGCTATCCGCGATCCAAATCCGGTTATCTTCCTTGAAAACGAAATTCTCTACGGTCATCATTTCGATGTGCCGAAGCTTGACGATTTCGTTCTGCCAATCGGCAAGGCCCGCATTCACAAGCAGGGCAAGGACGCGACCATCGTTTCGTTCGGTATCGGCATGACCTATGCGGTCAAGGCTGCGGAAGAACTGGCTGCACAGGGCATCGATGTTGAAATTATCGATCTGCGCACCATCCGCCCAATGGATATTCCAACGGTCGTGGAATCGGTCAAGAAGACGGGTCGTCTTGTGACTGTTGAAGAAGGCTACCCACAGTCTTCCGTTGGTACTGAAATTGCTACCCGCGTCATGCAGCAGGCTTTCGATTATCTCGATGCGCCGATCCTGACGATTGCTGGCAAAGACGTTCCGATGCCATATGCGGCCAACCTCGAAAAGCTGGCTCTGCCGACTGTAGCTGAAGTGGTGGAAGCGGTGAAAGCCGTGACCTACACCGCCTGAGGAGTTACTGGACATGCCGATTAAAATCACCATGCCAGCACTTTCACCAACCATGGAAGAAGGCAATCTTTCCAAGTGGCTGGTTAAAGAAGGCGACAAGGTTACGTCCGGCGATGTGATCGCCGAGATTGAAACCGACAAAGCGACGATGGAAGTCGAAGCTGTTGATGAAGGTGTTGTTGCGAAGCTCGTCGTTCCTGCCGGAACCGAAGGCGTCAAGGTCAACGCGCTGATCGCAATCCTCGCCGAAGACGGTGAGGATGTCGCAGAAGCAGCAAAGGGTGGCGACGCTGCTCCTGCACCAAAGGCGGAAGCTAAGGCTGAAACGCCTAAGGAAGAGCCAAAGAAGGAAGCTGCACCCGCAGCAGCCCCGGCTCCTGTAAAAGCTGAAGCTCCAGCGGCTGCTCCTGCTACTAATAGTGGCGCCGAAAACAAGGGAGATCGCGTTTTCGCATCGCCGCTTGCGCGTCGCATCGCGAAGGATGCAGGCGTTGATGTTTCCGCTGTTAAAGGCACTGGTCCTCATGGCCGTGTTGTTCAGCGTGATGTTGAAGCTGCAATCAAATCCGGCGGTACGAAAGCTGCGTCTGCTGCACCACCGACGGCTGCGTCGGCTCCGAAGCCTCAGTCAGATGATGCCATCCTCAAGCTCTTTGAAGAAGGCACCTACGAAATCGTTCCTCACGACGGTATGCGCAAGACCATTGCTCGCCGTCTGGTTGAATCGAAGCAGACTGTTCCGCATTTCTATCTGACGATTGATTGCGAACTCGATGCGCTTCTGGCTCTGCGTTCGCAGATCAATTCCGCAGCACCCGTTACCAAGACAGAGAAGGGAGAGGTTCCGGCCTACAAGCTTTCTGTCAATGATCTGGTGATCAAGGCTGTTGCTCTTGCGCTGCGTGATATTCCTGAAGCCAACGTCTCCTGGACTGAAGGCGGCATGATCAAGCACAAGCGTGCGGATGTGGGCGTTGCTGTCTCCATTCCGGGCGGTCTGATTACGCCAATCGTGCGTCAGTCTGAATCCAAAACGCTGTCCGCCATCTCCAATGAGATGAAGGACCTTGCCAAGCGTGCGCGTGATCGAAAGCTTAAGCCTGATGAATATCAGGGTGGTTCGACCTCTGTGTCCAACCTTGGCATGTTCGGCGTGAAGGACTTTGCAGCAATCATCAACCCACCACATGCGACGATCTTCGCAATTGGTGCAGGTGAACAGCGTGCAGTGGTCAAGAATGGTGAAGTGAAGGTTGCGACGGTTATGTCTGTCACGCTCTCCACCGATCATCGCGCCGTTGATGGCGCTCTGGCTGCTGAACTTGCACAGGCCTTCAAGCGTCACATCGAAAACCCGATGGGTATGCTGGTCTGATATGGTTATACGCCGCGTGTTATCTGACACGCGGCGTTTCCTATTTATAAGCCGACAGAAAGTCGGCAATTCGAGAATGCGCACCGCAAGAAAATCTGCGTAAGATGCTGCTTCTCGTATTTCTGATGTTTTAAGGGCAGGAAACTATGGCCGACATCTACGACGTTATTATCATCGGATCGGGACCGGGCGGTTATGTCACCGCTATCCGCGCAGCGCAGCTTGGCCTCAAGACTGCCATTGTCGAGCGCGAGCATCTGGGCGGCATTTGCCTTAACTGGGGTTGCATTCCGACCAAGGCGCTGCTGCGTTCGGCGGAAGTGCTGCATCTGGGCGAACATGCCAAGGATTACGGCCTTAAGCTTGAAGGCTCGATCAGTGCTGATGTGGATGCGGTTGTTGCGCGTTCGCGTGGTGTGTCGGCGCGGCTGAATGGCGGCGTTGCCTACCTGATGAAGAAGAACAAGATCGACGTGATCTGGGGCGAAGCTAAGCTTGTTAAGGGCGCTTCTGGCAATACGCCTGCGGAGATTTCGGTCGGTAAATCATCGAAGCAGCCAATGCTCCCGCAGAACCCAGTGCCGAAGGGCGTTTTGGGCGAGGGCGGCTACAAGGCCAAGCATGTGATCGTTGCTACCGGCGCACGTCCGCGTTCGCTGCCGGGTATTGAACCAGATGGCAAGCTGATCTGGACCTATTTCGAAGCCATGGTTCCACCGGCGCTGCCAAAGTCGATGGTGGTCATGGGCTCCGGTGCGATCGGTATTGAGTTTGCATCCTTCTACAATGCCATGGGCGTTGATGTGACGGTTGTTGAACTGATGCCGAACATCATGCCGGTTGAAGATGTGGAAATTTCCACTTTCGCTCGTAAGCGTCTGGAAAAGCTCGGCCTCAAGATCATCACCGAAGCCAAGGTTACCAAGGTTGAGAAAGGCGCGGATTCCGTGACCGCTCATATCGAAACCAAGGACCGCAAGGTTGAAAAGCTGACTGTTGATCGTCTGATTTCGGCTGTTGGCGTTCAGGGTAACATTGAGAACCTTGGTCTCGAAGCGCTTGGCGTGAAGACAGACCGTGGCTGCGTTGTGATCGACGGCTATGGCAAGACCAATGTCGAAGGCATTTATGCCATTGGTGACGTTGCTGGTCCTCCGATGCTGGCTCATAAGGCTGAGCATGAAGGCACGATCTGCGTTGAAAAGATCGCTGGTTTGCCGAATGTTCATTCGCTCGACAAGGGCATGATCCCGGGCTGCACTTACTGCAATCCACAGGTAGCATCTGTTGGCCTGACTGAAGCCAAGGCGAAGGAACAGGGCTTTGACATTCGTGTCGGTCGCTATTCTTTCTCGGCAAACGGTAAGGCTATTGCGCTTGGCGAAGATCAGGGTCTGGTTAAGACGATCTTTGACAAGAAGACTGGACAGCTGCTCGGTGCTCACATGGTTGGCGCAGAAGTGACCGAACTTATTCAGGGCTTTGTCGTTGCGATGAACTTAGAGACGACAGAAGAAGAACTGATGCATTCGGTCTTCCCGCATCCGACCCTTTCCGAAATGATGAAGGAAAGTGTTCTGGATGCCTATGGCCGCGTGCTGAACGCTTAAACTAGGAGCAAAAATATTCCACTGATCGATAATGGAGGGCCATGGCGGCGTGCCGCATGGCCCATGATTAAATGGTGTACCGTTGGTGGTTTAGCGCTTGGCTTTATGGCCGGGAGCTTGAGCCTGATCGGCGGAAACACCATATCGGTCAATGGAATGGCGATTGCTGGCTGGTATGGCGTCTGGACACTGGCTTTTGCACTTGGATTTGGCGGGCTATTGTTTGGCCTTATCTGGGCACTCGTTTTCAGGGCATTAGGAATGGCGGCGAGACGGTAAGCCGCAGCATATTGACGATGTCTTTGGGTGTGCCAAGTTGACAGGGTACAGACCAGAGATTACGAACCGGACCCAATTTAGAAGTGTTTCAAGTTTGTGAAAACTTCGGATAGGCAGGAAACAGCATGGTTACAGTTCTCGACACGGTGAACCAGAGACGTCTTCGTCATCCGGAGAAGGCACATCGTCCGGATAATGAAATTCTGAAAAAGCCAGACTGGATTCGCGTCAAGGCTCCTGTTTCGCGTGGCTATAGTGAAACACGCGAAATCGTCCGGTCGAACAAGCTTGTTACCGTTTGCGAAGAAGCTGGTTGCCCGAATATTGGCGAGTGCTGGGAAAAGAAGCACGCAACCTTTATGATTATGGGTGAAATATGCACCCGTGCCTGTGCTTTCTGTAACGTTTCGACCGGTATTCCGAAAGCTCTTGATCCGAACGAGCCGGAAAGTGTCGCACGCGCCATCAAGCAGATGGGTCTTACCCACGTTGTTATTACCTCGGTTGATCGCGATGATCTCGCTGACGGCGGCGCACAGCATTTTGCTGACGTTATTCGCGCGATTCGTGAAGCAACACCAAAGACAACGATTGAAATTCTCACGCCAGACTTCCTTCGCAAGGAAGGCGCGCTTGAAATCGTTGTTAAGGCACGTCCTGACGTGTTCAATCACAATCTGGAAACTGTTCCGTCGAAATATCTCAAGGTTCGTCCGGGCGCGCGCTATTTCCATTCCATCCGCTTGTTGCAGCGCGTGAAGGAACTCGATCCGACGATCTTCACGAAGTCCGGCATCATGGTTGGCTTTGGTGAAGAGCGGAACGAAATTCTTCAGCTGATGGATGATCTTCGTTCGGCTGACGTGGATTTCATGACCATTGGTCAGTATCTTCAGCCAACCCGCAAGCACCATCCGGTTGTCCGTTTTATCACGCCAGACGAATTCAAGTCGTTTGAGACAATCGGTCGTACGAAAGGCTTTGCTCTTGTTGCGTCCAGCCCGCTGACGCGCTCGTCGCACCATGCCGGTGATGATTTTGCAAAGCTCAAGGCTGCGCGTGAAGCGCAGGTCGCAGCACAGGCTTAAACTCGCATGCCGCAATTTACTAATGTCAGACGCGTTCATCACAGGGCAGACGAAATGTTTGCCCTGGTTGCAGATGTTGAAAAATATCCGCAATTTTTGCCGATGTGCGAGGCGCTTTCAATCCGCTCCAGCAAAGAACGCGATAATAAGACCTTGCTCGTCGCTGACATGACGGTTGGCTATAAGCTGATCCGCGAGACATTCACCAGTCAGGTGCTTTTGAAGCCGAAAGAAAGCATGATCGACGTGAAATATGTCGACGGCCCATTCCGCTATCTCGATAATCGCTGGACTTTTAAGCCGGTTGGCGATGGTTCGGAATGCGATGTCGAGTTTTTCATCGATTATGAATTCAAAAGCCGCATGCTCGGTATGCTGATGGGATCAATGTTTGATCTTGCTTTCCGCAAATTCTCGGAAGCATTCGAGAAACGCGCCGATCAGATTTACGGTTGAGAATTAAGCCCTTCAAGCACGAGAGCCAGTGCAGATAGCACAGTCTCATGGCGTATTGCTTCGCGGGACTTTTCTCCAAAACGGCATTCTCTATGCAGCGTAGCAAAGCCTTTGCGTGCGCTCGCAATATGCACGAGACCGACTGGCTTTTCCGCTGATCCGCCGCCGGGTCCTGCGATGCCTGTCACGGCAATGCTTATGCCTGCGCATGAGTTGGCAAGTGCGCCCTCTGCCATGGCGATTGCCACTTCTTTTGAGACAGCGCCCACTTGGATGATCAGTTCCATAGGGACGCCGATCATCTCATTCTTGGCTTCATTGGAATAGGTGACAAAGCCGCGATCCACTACATCGGAAGAACCGGCTATATCGGTGAGTGCACCCGCGATAAGCCCACCTGTGCAGGATTCGGCCGTCACGATCATGATGCTATGTTTGCGGCATGCATTGAGAACCGCGATGACTTGCGCTTCAGCGATTAATGTCATTCTGGAACCTCACCGGGATAAATCACGGTTGCCGTCACAATAGCAGCAATGCCTTCACCACGGCCAACAAAGCCCATCTTTTCATTGGTGGTGGCTTTAACTGACACTCGGTCTTGAGAAATGCCGAGCATATTGGCCATGGCTTCTGTCATTGCCGGACGGTGCGGGCCGATTTTCGGCTCTTCCGCGATGATTGTCACATCAGCATTGGCGATACGACCGCCGGCTGCGCGAACAATGCGAACCGCATGTTCAACGAAGATATGCGATGCTGCACCCTTCCATTGCGGATCGGATGGCGGGAAATGCGTGCCTATATCTCCTGCACCGCGTGTGGCAAGCAGGGCATCGGTTAGCGCATGAAGTGCCACGTCTGCATCGGAATGACCGTTGAGCTTTTTGTTGTGGGGAATGGCGACGCCGCAAAGCGTGACGTGGTCGCCCGGCTCAAAACTGTGAACGTCATAGCCGTTGCCGGTGCGGATATCTGGAAAAGAAGTCATGCCATGCCTCAAACGTTTGTCGGCCATTTCGATATCTTTGGCCCATGTCAGTTTGGTATTGTCTGCCGAACCTTCGATAATGCGCACGGACAGGCCAAAGGCTTCTGCAATCGACGCGTCATCGGTAAAATCCGAACGACCGCTTAGAAATGCTTTCTCGTGCGCGTCGAGTATTGGCGCGAAGGGAAATGCCTGCGGTGTTTGCGCTGCGAAAAGACCAGCGCGCGGGACCGTCATTTTGACCGTGCCGTCGCTTGCTGATTGTTTCAGCGTGTCGGATACGGCAAGCGCAGGTAAAACGCCCTCCTGCGGTGTCAGATTGTCGAAAATGCGCGCAAGCAGTTCCTGCTCGATGAACGGACGCACGCCGTCATGGATAAGCACATAGTCAGGCGCGTTTTTGTTGAGCGCCAGCAATCCAAGCCGAGTGGATTCCTGTCGCGTCGGTCCACCCGTGACGACACGCACATTTTCATATTGCTCAATGATAGCGTTATCGTAAAGGGTTGCATCATCGGCATGGATGACCACAATAATCTCAGCAATCTCGGGACAATGCGCAAAAGCTCGCAATGTGCGCGAAAGCACGGCTTCGCCGCCGATCCGCCGATATTGCTTCGGTCCTTCGGTGCTTTGTCCTGCCCGTTCGCCACGTCCTGCGGCTACGATGACTGCTGCTGCCCGTAAAATATCGGTCGCCTTTGTCAGAGATTCAAATTGCTATTTGCCGAATAACGCCTTGCGTAAATAATTGCCATACCGCAATCAATTTATCATTACCCGCACGCGCTTTTCCTTGCGTTCAATGCAGTGAGTGATTAAACTGTGTGCTAATTGCATCGTGCACATCAAATGAGCATCTTTTGGTCGCTAATCTTGAACTGCCTTTAAGCATACGTAACGTGGTCGTTCCAAACCGCGTCTTTCTTGCGCCTATGTCGGGCGTTTCTGATCTTCCATTTCGCAAGCGCGCTGCGGAAGCAGGTGCTGGCATGGTTGTTTCGGAGATGGTCGCGAGTGCTGAGCTCTGCAATCGTCATAAGGAAAGCATGTTGCGCCTGTCCGGTGAAGGGCTTGGCACGCATGTCGTCCAACTTGCAGGCCGCGAAGCACACTGGATGGGCGAAGCGGCCATCATCGCCGAAGGCGAGGGTGCGGATATTATCGACATCAATATGGGCTGCCCTGCCAAGAAGGTGACGGGCGGCTATTCCGGCTCTGCGCTGATGCGCGATCTTGATCACGCCATGACTTTGGTTGAGGCAACTGTGAATGCGGTCAAGGTGCCGGTTACGCTGAAAATGCGTCTTGGCTGGGATGAGAATAGCATCAACGCGCCTGAATTAGCTAAACGCGCCGAAGGTGCGGGTATTGCCATGGTGACGGTTCATGGACGCACGCGCTGTCAGTTCTATGAAGGCAAAGCCGACTGGGATGCCATTCATGCGGTGCGTGATGTCGTGAAAATTCCGCTTGTAGCCAATGGCGATGTGTTGTCACGCGTAGATGCGGAAGAGTTGCTGCGTCGTTCAGGGGCCGACGCCGTGATGGTTGGTCGCGCTTCCTATGGTCAGCCGTGGCTTGCAGGCTTGATCGCAGGCAGTGATTTCGCACCGCGTACAGCTGATGGCATTCTTTCTTATATTATAAGACATTACGAAGATATGCTCGACCATTATGGCAGCAAGACTGGTATCCGCCATTCAAGAAAACATCTCGGCTGGTATCTGGATCGTCATGCGGGCGAAGCAATCTCGCAGGCAGATAAGGCTGAAATCATGACGCTCACTGATCCCGAAGCGGTTATCGCGGCGCTAACCCGCGTTTTTCTGCGTGATGCAGACAGAAAGGTCGCGTGATGGGCGGTAGAGGTGAAACAAACGGCATTCCAGCAATCATATTGGATGCGATCAATCAGCCTGTGATTATGGTGAGCGCCGATAATCACATCGTTTATGCGAATATGGATGCCGAGCAATTCTTCCGGTCTGGTTCGTCTATTCTGGCACGCAACCGTCTTGAATCGTTTCTTCCATTTGGCAGCCCATTACTGGCTCTGGTCGATCAGGTCCGCACGGCTCAGGTGCCGGTTAATGAATATCGCGTCGATATTTCATCGCCGAAGCTCGGTGCCGAGCGCATTGTCGATCTTTATGTTGCTCCGGTGATCGAAACGCCGGGTGCCGTGGTAATCCTGTTTAAGGAAAAGTCCATGGCTGAGAAAATCGACCGTCAGATGACTCATCGCGGTGCGGCGCGTTCTGTGACGGGGCTTGCCTCAATGCTCGCGCATGAAATCAAGAATCCGCTTTCGGGCATTCGTGGTGCAGCACAATTGCTGGAACAAGTGGTTGGTGATGAAGATCGTGCGTTGGCGCGACTGATTACCGATGAAACGGACCGGATTGTAAAGCTTGTCGATCGCATGGAAGTATTTTCCGATGAGCGTCCGATTGAGCGCACGGCGGTCAATATTTACTCGGTGCTCGATCATGTGAAGACACTGGCACGCAACGGTTTTGCGCGGCATATCCGCTTTGTCGAAGAATATGATCCATCATTGCCGCCAGTTTATGCCAATCGCGATCAGCTTGTGCAGGTTTTCCTTAATCTGGTGAAGAACGCAGCCGAAGCGCTTGGCGATCGTGATGGCGCTGAAATCACGCTTTCGACAGCCTATCGCCCTGGCATTCGCTTACAAGTCCCGGGTGCAAGCGACCGTGTGGCATTGCCGCTGGAATTCTGCGTGCATGATAATGGTCCGGGCGTGCCCGACGATATGCTGCCGCATTTGTTCGACCCGTTCGTGACGACCAAAACAAATGGATCCGGCCTTGGTTTGGCGCTGGTTGCCAAAATTATTGGCGATCATGGCGGTGTGATCGAGTGCGATAGCCACCCATCGCGCACTACATTTCGCATTCTCATGCCGCAATGGAAAAGTTCAGCCGAAAATATGTCTGTAAAGACAGGAGATAAAGCATGATTGCCGGACGTCCGACAGGTACGATTCTCGTTGCGGATGACGATGCTGCAATTCGCACAGTGCTCAATCAGGCATTGTCGCGCGCAGGCTATGATGTGCGGGTTACATCCAATGGTGCTTCGCTCTGGCGCTGGATAGCTGCCGGGGATGGTGATCTGGTGATTACCGACGTCAATATGCCCGACGAGAATGCGTTTGATCTGCTTCCGCGTATCAAGAAGATGCGGCCTGATTTGCCGATTGTTGTTATGAGCGCGCAAAATACGTTTATGACCGCGATCCGCGCTTCGGAAGCCGGTGCTTATGAATATTTGCCAAAGCCGTTTGATCTCACAGAGCTAATCAATATTGTTGGTCGTGCGCTCTCAGAACCAAAGCATAAGCCCGCTGCGGTTCTGCCGGATGAGCAGGCTGAAAACATGCCACTGGTCGGGCGCTCGCCCGCAATGCAAGAAATCTATCGTGTGTTGGCGCGCATGATGCAGACGGACCTCACCATGATGGTCACAGGCGAGTCGGGTACGGGTAAGGAACTCGTCGCGCGCGCCTTGCATGAATATGGTCGTCGCCGCAAAGGGCCATTTGTTGCCATTAATATGGCGGCTATTCCGCGTGACCTGATTGAATCTGAACTGTTCGGCCATGAAAAAGGTGCCTTTACCGGCGCACAGAACCGGTCCAGTGGACGTTTCGAACAGGCCAATGGCGGAACACTTTTCCTCGACGAAATTGGCGATATGCCGATGGAAGCACAGACGCGTTTGCTGCGCGTTTTGCAGCAGGGCGAATATATGACGGTCGGCGGTCGTACACCGATCAAGACTGATGTGCGGATTGTTGCTGCAACCAATAAGGATTTGCGCCAGCTTATTGCGCAGGGTCTGTTCCGTGAAGATCTGTATTATCGTCTGAATGTCGTGCCGTTGCGTCTGCCGCCACTACGTGAACGCAGTGAAGACGTGCCTGATCTGGTCCGCCACTTCTTTAAGCGCGCCGCCGAAGAAGGTCTGCCTGAAAAGCGCATTACTGCGACCGGCTTTGATATGATGCGCCGCTATCCATGGCCGGGCAATGTGCGCGAGCTTGAAAACCTTGTGCGCAGACTTTCAGCACTCTATCCGCAAGACGAGATTTCGCCCGAAATCATCGAAGCTGAACTTAAGTCGGAGCTTTCAAAGCCCGATGCCCCTGCCATCGTGACGGGTGATCTCGAAAACATCACGATTTCGCAGGTCGTTGAGCAGAATATGCAGCGTTATTTCGGATCGTTCGGCTCTGATTTGCCACCGCCCGGCCTCTATCATCGCGTTCTGGCAGAACTTGAATACCCACTTATCCTTGCATGTTTGACGGCTACGCGCGGTAACCAGATTAAGGCCGCAGAAATTCTGGGTCTTAACCGTAACACACTGCGTAAGAAGATCAGAGAGCTTGGCGTGAATATCTATCGAGGCGCCAAGCAATAGAAAATGAGCGATAAGCCGCTCTCAGTTTCGCGAAACCCTATTTAAGCTGTAAACAATCGTTGCATTTTCGCCACAATGCGTTGCATAGATGCAACGCTATTGGGTAATATGGTTAACATGCATACAGCGAATCTGACGACGGATATGGATAAGGCAGAGCGACCATCGCGCGGCGGTGAGGGGCGCAGGCTTCTTGCGTTACCGGGTATTATCACCGTTGTTCTGGCGTTGATTACCGCGTCACTGTCTTTTTGCATTCTCATTGGCATTACGCCGATTACGCCTGATCGTGCAGTCACGCTTGCGCTGGTCATTATCAACGTCGCGCTCATCATCTTTCTGATCCTGCTGATTTGCCGCGAGATTTACCGTATTATCTCGGCGCGTCGATCCGGGAAAGCTGCATCTCGACTGCATGTGCGAATTGTTGCGCTGTTCTCACTGATCGCTGCGGTGCCTGCAATCGTAGTTGCGATTGTTGCTTCCGTTACCCTCAATCTTGGTCTTGATCGCTGGTTTGATACCAACACACGCGATATTGTCAGTTCATCACAGAACCTGACCACCGCCTATATTCGGGAAACTGCGTTAAACCTGCAAAGCACGTCATTTTCGATGTTGCAGGAGCTTGATGCCCAGCGCACGGTCTATAGCCTCGATAGGGGTGGCTTCATCCGCTACATGACGCTTCAGGCTGGTGGACGCGGACTGCTTGGTGCATTCTTGGTGCGTGAAAACGGCGATGTTGTCGTCAAAAGCGAGACAGGCGTTGAAACGCGCTTGCCGCCGCCAACCGAAGACGCTTTGAAAACAGCTGTCGATGGTAAGCCGGTTATTATCCCTCCGGGCAACAGTAATTTTGTTGGCGCTGTCATCAAGATGCGCGAGATACCGGACCTTTATCTCTACACGGTACGGGCGGTTGATCAGCAAATTCTGGATTCTATGCGCCTGATGGAAGCCAATACGGCGCGCTATCAAGAGATGGATGCCAACCGCATACCAACCCAGATTGCGTTTGCGCTGCTCTATTTCGGTCTGACTCTGATTGTTCTTCTGTCTGCCATATGGACAGGTATTGCCGTGGCGGACCGTCTTGTGCGTCCGATCAGGCTTTTGATTGGTGCAGCTGACGATGTTGCTGCCGGTAATCTGAATATCTCTGTGCCAGTACGCGCATCTGATGGCGATGTTGGCGCTCTGTCCGACACGTTCAACAACATGGTTGCTGAGCTAAATAGCCAACGCAACGAGCTTTTGTCAGCGAAAGATCAGATTGACGAGCGTCGTCGCTTCTCTGAAGCGGTTCTTTCTGGCGTCAATGCGGGTGTTATCGGTATCGAGACTGATGGCTCAATTTCGATCCTTAATCGCTCGGCTGAGCATATGTTCGGTGTCAGTTCACAAGATGCAATTGGCAAAAGCTTGAGCAGTATTGCGCCTGAAATCGGACAAGCTTTTGAAGTTGCGCGTACAACGGATCGTGCGATGCATCGTGAACAGGTCAGTATGACGCGTAATGGTGTTGCACGAACCTTTAACGTGCAGGTGACCGTCGAAGATTCAGAATCTGACGATCATTCCTATGTCGTTACGGTTGATGACATTACCGATCTGGTTCAGGCGCAGCGTTCGTCCGCATGGGCCGATGTTGCGCGTCGTATCGCACATGAGATCAAAAATCCGCTGACGCCGATCCAGCTTTCTGCAGAACGTATTCGCCGTCGCTACGGCAAGGTAATTGTTGAAGATCGCGAAGTGTTCGATCAGTGCACTGATACAATCATCCGTCAGGTCGGTGATATTGGTCGCATGGTCGATGAATTCTCAGCATTTGCGCGTATGCCTAAGCCTGAAATGAAGGCGATGGATATGCGTGAGGCGTTGCGTGAGGCTTCGTTCCTCATTGAAGTCAGCCGTCAGGATATAAAGTTTACCAATGAATATGGCTCTGAAAAACTGATTGGTTCTTTTGATAGTCGTCTGCTTGGTCAGGCTTTTGGCAATGTCATTAAGAATGCCAGCGAGGCAATTGATGCTGTGCCGAAAGAAGAGCGCGGCGAAGGGCATATTCTTGTTCGCTCAAGTAAAGCCGAGGGGCATCTGGTGGTCGATATCATCGATAACGGCAAGGGCTTGCCGGGCGATGATCGCCAGAAGCTCTTAGAGCCCTATATGACCACGCGCGAAAAGGGCACTGGCCTTGGTCTCGCGATAGTGCGCAAAATCGTGGAAGACCACGGCGGACAGTTGGAATTGCATGATGCGCCAGCAGATTTCCACGGTGGACGTGGCGCAATGATACGTATGATCTTTCCTGAGGTTTCCACCAGCTCTGCTGGTGCGGAAGAGGGAAATCCCGGAAACGAGATAGTTGGACAGGTGAACTGATATGGCAGCCGATATTCTTGTTGTTGATGACGAAGTGGATATTCGGGAACTTGTTGCAGGTATCCTGAGCGATGAAGGCTATGAAACGCGTACGGCTTTCGATGCTGATAGCGCGCTCGCTGCGATTGATGATCGTGTGCCTAGGCTCGTGTTTCTTGACATCTGGTTGCAGGGCAGTCGCCTTGATGGTCTTGCGCTGCTTGACGAAATCAAGAAGCAGCATCCTGATCTGCCGGTCGTTATGATCTCTGGACACGGCAATGTCGAAACGGCTGTTTCGGCGATCCGTCGCGGTGCCTATGATTTTATCGAAAAGCCGTTCAAGGCGGATCGTCTGATTTTGGTTGCTGAACGTGCGCTGGAAACATCGAAGCTGAAACGCGAAGTTTCCAATCTGCGCAAGCGCGGCGGCAACAGCATGGAACTGATCGGTGCTTCGCTTGCGATCAACCAGCTGCGCCAGACGATTGAGCGTGTTGCGCCAACCAACAGCCGTATCATGATCACCGGACCTTCGGGGGCGGGTAAGGAACTGGCAGCGCGTGCTATCCATGCACATTCAGGTCGGGCTAATGGTCCGTTTGTGACGGTCAATGCTGCAACAATTACGCCTGAGCGTATGGAAATTGAGCTTTTTGGCACGGAAATGGATGGCGGTGAGCGCAAGGTTGGCGCGCTGGAAGAAGCACATGGCGGCATTCTTTATCTTGATGAAATTGCCGATATGCCGCGTGAAACGCAAAACAAGATTTTGCGCGTTCTGGTTGATCAGCAGTTTGAACGTGTGGGTGGAACCAAGCGTGTGAAGGTTGATGTCCGCATCATCTCTTCGACCGCACAGAACCTTGAAGGCATGATTGCCGAAGGTACGTTCCGCGAAGATCTGTTCCATCGCCTGTCCGTTGTGCCTGTGCATGTGCCAGCGCTTGCATCACGCCGCGAGGATATTCCATCGCTGGTCGAATTTTTCATGACGCAGATTGCGGAACAGGCAGGTATCAAGCCGCGCAAGATCGGTTCTGATGCAATGGCAGTTTTGCAATCGCATAGCTGGCCGGGGAATATCCGTCAGTTGCGGAATAATGTTGAGCGACTGATGATTCTGGCGCGCGGTGATGATCCGGATGCGCCAGTGACAGCCGATCTTCTGCCAGCAGAAATTGGCGATACATTGCCGCGTGCGCCAACTGAATCCGATCAGCACATCATGGCTCTACCTTTGCGTGAAGCACGCGAGCGCTTTGAAAAGGAATATCTGATTGCGCAGATCAATCGCTTTGGTGGCAATATCTCGCGTACGGCTGAGTTTGTTGGCATGGAACGTTCGGCATTGCATCGCAAGCTGAAGTCGCTTGGCGTATAATAGTTAAACGAATTCAGGGCAGGCGGGACAATCATGCGCGTAATCGTGTGCGGTGCAGGACAGGTTGGCTACGGTATTGCCGAGCGGCTTGCTGCTGAAGAAAACGACGTCTCCGTCATTGATACATCTGCGCGCCATATCGAGATTGTGCGCGATACGCTGGATGTGCGCGGGTTCGTTGGTCATGGTTCGCAACCCGATGTGTTGGCTGCTGCCGGTGCCAATGAAGCCGATATGATCATCGCAGTCACATTGTCTGACGAAGTCAATATGGTGGCCTGTCAGGTTGCGCATTCGGTTTTCAATGTGCCAACCAAGATCGCCCGTATTCGTGCACAGTCTTATTTGAAGGCTGAATATCAGGACTTGTTTCTGCGCGAAAATCTGCCGATTGACGTGATTATTTCACCTGAGCTTGAAGTCGGTGAAGTGGTTTTGCGGCGCATCGCATTGCAGGGCGCGACCGATGTTTTGCGGTTTGCTGATGATAAGATCATCGGTCTTGCAATCGAATGTCTCGAAGAATGCCCGGTTATCAATACGCCATTAAAACAGCTCTCTGACCTGTTTCCTGATCTCGCTGCAACGGTCGTGGGTGTTGTGCGCAATGGCAGTCTGTTCATTCCGCGTTCAACCGATCAGCTCAATGCCGGTGATCTCGCTTATGTTGTGACAACCCGCGAACAGGTTCGCAGAACGCTTTCATTGTTTGGTCATGAAAAGCCAGAGGCACATCGCATTGTCATTGCTGGCGGCGGCAATATTGGCCTTTATGTTGCGAAAGCCATTGAAGAGCGCAAATGGCAAACGCGCATAAAGATGATTGAAAGCGAGCATGAGCGTGCTTTCATGATTGCAGATCAGCTGAAACGTACCATGGTTCTGCACGGCAGTGCTTTGGATCAGGAGCTTTTGCAGGAAGCGGACATTGAGGATGCTGATCTGTTTGTCGCTCTGACCAATCAGGATCAGGTGAATATTCTCTCAAGCATCATGGCCAAGCGGCTTGGGTGTAAGGCCAATATGGCGCTGATCAACACGACCGGCTATCAGGATTTTACCCACATGGTGGGGATCGATGCGTATATCGATCCGAAGGCTGTTACGGTCTCGAAGATATTGCAGCATGTTCGACGTGGTCGTATTCGCGCAGTTTACAGCGTCTATCGTGATATGGCTGAGATTATTGAGGCGGAAGCACTTGAGACATCATCGCTGGTCGGTGCACCCTTGCGTGATCTCGATTTGCCGGAAGGCTTGCGCATTGGTGCGATTTACCGTGCAGGGCAGGTTATTCAACCAAATGGTGACGTGCGTATTAAGCCGAAAGATCGTGTTGTGATATTCGCGACTGCTGATGCAATCAAACATGTTGAACAGATGTTCCGCGTTAGCCTCGAATTTTTCTGAGTTTTCAAAAATGGCAACCTCTTTTATCCGGTATCTCTGATGGATATCTGCACTTTCTGGTATGGGCCGAGCCTACGGGACGTCGACCGCATATGCCTTGCATCCATGGTGATGACTGGCCAACGCGTGAAGCTGTTTTCATATGCGCCAATCGAGAATGTCCCTGAGGGCGTCGAAATCCACGACGCCAGCACTATTCTGCCTGAGCAGGTATTTAAGCGTCTCGATCCGAATTACCCGAAGTTGCGCAGTCGAACGACGATAGTTCAGTTCAGTGATATTTTCCGTATTATGCTGATGAAGCATAGGCAGGGCGTGTGGCTTGATACGGATGTCTATTTGCTCAAGCAATTTCATCCCGATCCTACGAAGCCATATCTGGCACGAGAGAATCGCTTTCGTGTCGGTGTCTCGGCTCTCTATTTGCCGCATGACCATCCGATCATTCGCGAATTTGAACACTATATTGCGGCCACCTATCCTCTCCCGCGCTGGCTGGGAGTACGACGCGGCAAGCTGCGGCCGTTATACTATCGTCTTACGGGCAAAGAAGTTACGCCTGCCGCTATCGGGATTACAATTTTCGGAAATGACGGCATATCACGGCTCGCACGCAAGTATGGCATCTTTAAAAATGCGGCACCGCAGGAGAATTTCTATTATTGGGTAGGGAAAGAGGCTACTCGGATTTACGACCCAGTGTATGGGATAGAGCCGACCAAACACCCTGATTTCATTGGTTTTCATATCCATAAGAAACATAAAGAGGTCGTTTCCATGCAGCCGGGAAGCTTCTATATGTGGGCTATTGATCGGGTTAGACCATTGCTTAGCAAACCACTTTCAAGTGACCTCAAATAAGGTTGATTTATTCATACCTGCAAAGATTTGCATGTCGGGTTTTGAATTTGTTGGTTGCGGAAAGATTCCCATCCTGTTAACCGAAGATTAAGAGCGAAGCAGTTGTCTTTCCACAGCAATTGCTTTTAGCGACTGGTTTTGCGCAACCCGGGAGCTTGATTTATGTGTGTGCGCGTGTTCGTCTGGCATAAACGAACAAACTGCTGATCGATTAAAGGAATAAAAACAATGGCTGAACGATCGCAAAATCTTCAAGACCTTTTTCTTAACTCTGTACGCAAGCAGAAAATTTCACTGACCATTTTTCTTATCAATGGTGTGAAGCTCACAGGTATCGTGACGTCATTTGACAATTTCTGTGTGTTGCTGCGTCGCGATGGTCATTCGCAGCTTGTTTACAAGCATGCAATTTCGACCATCATGCCGAGCCAGCCGGTACAGATGTTCGAGGGTGAGGAAGTCTGACGCTTCTCAGTTTTTAACTGACCAGTTTATGCTGGAGCGTGGTGATCTCTTGAAACCGTCACTCTGCTCCAGCTTTTTCGATTCCGATCCCGTATGTCGGGTATTCAGGATCATGATTTGATTGGCCGGGGCGTCTTCTATTTGAAACCGCTTATGCGAAGACCTATCTGCGGGTGCAGTTAGGTTCCGTATCCCGGAGTAAGTATATTTGTCGAAATTCAAAGACGCGAATGTTTCGCCTGCCGATGAAAAAAAAGGATTTGGCCTGTCTGAGCCAGAACCAACGAGAGCGGCGGTCATCGTTCCAATTCTTCCGGAACGTTATAATACCACTACAGCAAGCGAAGAAGGCGAACGAGCGCAGTTTCAGCGTTCAAATGAAGCACGGCTGGAAGAAGCTATTGGTCTTGCGCGCGCTATCAACCTTGAAATTGCCCATGCTGAAAATGTGACTGTCAGCCAACCTCGTCCAGCAACGCTGTTGGGTACGGGTAAGATTGAGGCAATCGCTGAAATTCTGGAAGAAAAGTCAATTGGTCTCGTGATCGTTGATCACTCTTTGACGCCGGTGCAGCAGCGTAATCTCGAAAAAGCATTGCACGTCAAGGTTATCGACCGTACCGGGCTTATTCTGGAAATTTTTGGCGAGCGCGCACGCACCAAAGAAGGTTCGCTGCAAGTTGAGCTTGCACATCTGAATTATCAAAAGGGTCGTCTTGTCCGAAGCTGGACACACTTGGAGCGTCAGCGCGGTGGCGGTGGCTTCCTCGGTGGTCCGGGTGAAACACAGATCGAAGCCGACAGGCGCATGCTTCAGGACAAGATTCTGAAGATCAAACGCGAACTGGAAACGGTTGTGCGCACCCGCACATTGCACCGTCAGAAGCGGCGCAAAGTGCCGCATCCGGTCATCGCGCTGGTTGGCTACACCAATGCGGGAAAATCGACATTGTTTAACCGTATGACGGGCGCCGATGTGCTGGCCGAAGATATGCTGTTTGCGACGCTTGATCCGACATTGCGCCGTATTCGCCTGCCGCACGGCGAAACGGTTATTCTCTCGGATACTGTGGGCTTCATCTCAAATCTTCCGCATCATCTCGTTGCAGCATTTCGTGCGACGCTTGAAGAAGTGGTCGAAGCGGATCTGATTCTGCATGTGCGCGACATTTCCGATCCGGATAATGCGGCGCAAGCAGAAGACGTAGAAAGCATTTTGACGGGCCTCGATGTCGATCCGCATGATCATAAGCGCGTGATCCAGATTTGGAACAAGATCGATAATCTCGACGAGGCTGGCCGTGAGGCTGCCCTGCGTCTGGCCGCGGCTGGCGGTGACGAAGGTCGACCAATCCCGCTTTCTGCCTGGACAGGTGAAGGTGTTGACAGGTTGCTGTCATTGATCGAGAGCCGCATTGCTGGTGCGCTCGGCTCAGTAGATGTGGTGCTTCCACCTTCAGAGCTTCGTATTCTTGACTGGATTTACCAGCATGGCAGCGATGTGAAGCGTGAAGACCTCGAGGATGGCTCGGTTCGTATTCAAGCTCGCTTGACAGAAACAGCACGCAAAATGCTCGATGAGAAACGCGGCATTAAGCCTGTCGAGCAGGATTCCGATTGGGATTGATCGGCATCTTGCGGAACAGGGCTGCAAAGCCCTATGTATGGAACATCCATACGATTCATATTCGTTATAAATATGCAGAGGCCCATAATGAGAGATCCAATTGAAACCGTCATGAACCTTGTGCCGATGGTTGTCGAGCAGACCAACCGTGGCGAGCGGGCCTATGATATTTTTTCGCGTTTGCTGAAAGAACGTATCATCTTCGTCAACGGTCCTGTCGAAGACGGCATGTCGATGCTGATCTGTGCGCAGTTGCTCTTCCTCGAGTCTGAAAACCCGAAGAAAGAGATCAACATGTATATCAATTCGCCCGGCGGCGTTGTTACGTCCGGCATGGCGATTTATGACACGATGCAGTTCATTAAGCCGCCAGTATCCACGCTTTGCATGGGGCAGGCCGCTTCAATGGGCTCACTGCTGCTGACTGCCGGTGCGACTGGCCAGCGTTACGCGCTACCAAACGCGCGTATCATGGTTCACCAGCCTTCTGGTGGTTTCCAGGGGCAGGCGTCCGACATTGAACGTCATGCGCAGGACATCATCAAGATGAAGCGCCGCCTGAACGAGATCTACGTCAAGCATACAGGTCGCGATTATGAGACCATTGAACGTACGCTTGATCGTGATCACTTCATGACCGCGCAGGAAGCTCTTGAGTTCGGTTTGATCGATAAGGTCATCGAATCGCGTGAAGTGGCTGTTGAAGAAACCAAGTAATCTGGAGCGGCAGCTTGTCTGCCTCTTCATATTTTAGCGCCTTTTGCCACAAAAGCGGCTTATTTCGTGGTCCTAGCTAAAGGTTAACGCATCGCGTTAAGCATCTGTTGGGGTTCACGGCGTTAAAATAGTTCAGATTATGCCGAATCTCGCTGGGGAACATGATTTTTCAATTGTTCCCCGCTTTAGGTTCTGCAAAAGTCGCCACTTAAGGCTTATTCGGTCGGAAAGCCTTGGGTGCGCGAGATCCAAAATGACTGGCAGTGCGTAAAAACTGCTGATGGAGCCGGAAAGAAGCTGTGTTGTGCTTCCTCAATGGCTCCGAACCGGAAGAAACGATCGAGATGGACGCAGAGGGCTGTTGTTCAACTCGGTTTATTGAAAGGAAACTGCAATGAGCAAAGTCAGCAACAGCGGCGGCGATTCAAAGAATACGCTTTATTGCTCGTTCTGTGGCAAAAGCCAGCATGAAGTACGTAAGCTGATTGCAGGCCCGACCGTATTTATCTGCGACGAGTGCGTCGAACTTTGCATGGACATCATCCGCGAGGAAAACAAAACCTCGATGGTGAAGTCGCGCGAAGGTGTGCCTACGCCGCAGGAAATCAAAGACGTACTCGATGACTATGTCATCGGTCAGAAAGACGCCAAGCGCGTTCTCTCGGTTGCGGTACACAATCACTATAAGCGCCTTGCACATCAGAGCAAAAGCAACGACATCGAACTAGCGAAGTCCAACATTCTGCTGGTTGGTCCAACGGGTTGCGGCAAGACCTATCTTGCCCAGACACTTGCACGCATCATCGATGTTCCGTTCACAATGGCTGATGCAACGACGCTGACAGAAGCCGGTTATGTCGGTGAAGACGTTGAAAACATCATTCTGAAGCTGCTCCAGTCGGCTGATTATAATGTTGAACGCGCACAGCGCGGCATCGTTTACATCGACGAAGTCGATAAGATCAGCCGCAAGTCGGATAATCCTTCTATCACCCGTGACGTATCGGGCGAAGGCGTTCAGCAGGCGCTGCTTAAGATCATGGAAGGCACTGTTGCTTCCGTGCCGCCGCAGGGTGGCCGTAAGCATCCGCAGCAGGAATTCCTGCAGGTGGATACGACGAACATTCTGTTCATCTGTGGCGGTGCGTTTGCTGGTCTCGATAAGATCATTTCGGCACGTGGTGAAAAGACCTCGATTGGTTTTGGCGCCAATGTAAAGTCCGCTGAAGATCGTCGTATTGGTGAAGTGTTCCGTGAACTGGAACCAGAAGACTTGCTGAAATTCGGTCTTATTCCGGAATTCGTTGGTCGTCTGCCAGTGATTGCCACTCTGGAAGATCTGGACGTTGACGCACTTGTGCAGATTCTGACTGAGCCAAAGAATGCGCTTGTGAAGCAGTATCAGCGTCTGTTCGACATGGAAAATGTTGAACTCAGCTTCCACGACGACGCTCTGCGTGCGATTGCCAATAAGGCAGTTGAGCGCAAGACCGGCGCGCGTGGCCTGCGTTCGATCATGGAAAAGATCCTGCTCGACACTATGTTCGAGCTGCCAACGCTGGAAGGCGTTCAGGAAGTGGTTATTTCCGGAGATGTTGTGGATGGCAGCGCCCGTCCGCTCTACATCTATTCCGAGCGCCAGGACGAAAAAGGCAATGCCTCAGCCTGATAGCTGTTGAATAAAATGAGAATAGGCCGCGAAAGCGGCCTTTTTCTTGTCTATCTGTTGGCGCAGTCTGGATACATCGCGCAGTTGTTATTGTACAAATTTCTGTGACGGCGCAGGATAGATGACGATTCTATGAATGCTGCCATTAAAGCAGCTTGAATTTAGGAGTTCGACACTCCAATTATGGACCGAAGCACTGGTTGTGGACTGCCTCATCATGAAAGGGGCCACAACCTTTGGCAGTCGGGTCGAATGACCTGAGAAAGGACTGACATGACGGATATTGAACAGAAGACGGAAGCGAATGGCGAAGACGGGCTGTATGCCGTTCTGCCGTTGCGCGATATCGTAGTCTTCCCCCATATGATCGTTCCGCTGTTTGTTGGACGTGAAAAGTCGATCAAAGCACTTGAAGAAGTGATGGGCGTCGATAAGCAGATTTTGCTCGCAACGCAGAAGAATGCGGCAGACGATGATCCGGCACCTGATGCTATTTATGAAATCGGCACGATTGCAAATGTGTTGCAGCTTTTGAAGCTGCCAGACGGCACCGTTAAGGTTCTCGTCGAAGGCACTGCGCGCGCCAAGGTTTCTAAGTTCACTGATCGCGAAGATTATCACGAAGCATTTGCTACGGTTCTTCCTGAACCCGAAGAAGATGCCGTTGAAGTTGAAGCGCTATCGCGTTCCGTGGTTTCTGACTTTGAAAACTACGTCAAGCTGAACAAGAAGATTTCGCCTGAAGTGGTTGGTGCAGCCACGCAGATTGAAGATTATTCTAAGCTTGCTGATACGGTCGCTTCGCATCTCGCGATCAAGATTCCTGAAAAGCAGGAAATGTTGTCTATTCTCTCGGTGCGTGAGCGTCTTGAGAAGGCGCTGGCCTTCATGGAATCCGAGATTTCTGTTCTGCAGGTAGAAAAGCGCATCCGTGGCCGCGTTAAGCGCCAGATGGAAAAGACCCAGCGCGAATATTACCTCAACGAGCAGATGAAGGCGATTCAGAAGGAGCTTGGTGATGGCGAGGACGGTCGTGATGAAACGGCTGAACTCGAAGAGCGCATCAACAAGACCAAGCTTTCCAAGGAAGCCCGCGAAAAGGCACAGGCTGAGCTGAAAAAGCTGCGCAGCATGAGCCCGATGTCGGCAGAAGCAACCGTTGTTCGCAACTATCTCGACTGGCTGCTGTCGATTCCGTGGGGCAAGAAGTCCAAGATCAAGCAGGATCTTAACTTTGCCGAAGGCGTGCTTGGTGACGATCATTTTGGCCTCGAAAAGGTCAAAGAGCGCATTGTCGAATATCTCGCAGTGCAGGCTCGCTCGACCAAGATCAAAGGCCCGATCCTTTGCCTCGTTGGACCTCCCGGCGTCGGTAAGACTTCGCTTGCCCGTTCGATTGCCAAGGCTACCGGCCGTGAATATGTTCGTATGTCGCTTGGCGGCGTGCGTGACGAGGCTGAAATCCGCGGTCACCGCCGCACTTATATCGGTTCGATGCCCGGCAAGGTCATCCAGTCGATGAAGAAGGCAAAGAAGTCCAACCCGCTCTTCCTGCTCGATGAAATCGACAAGATGGGTCAGGATTTCCGTGGTGATCCGTCGTCAGCAATGCTTGAGGTGCTGGATCCAGAACAGAACTCGACCTTTATGGATCATTACCTTGAGGTTGAATATGATCTGTCGAACGTCATGTTCGTGACGACCGCCAATACGCTGAATATTCCGGGTCCGCTTCTGGATCGTATGGAAGTCATTCGTATTGCCGGTTACACCGAAGATGAAAAGCTCGAGATTGCTAAACGGCATTTGTTGCCAAAGGCGATCAAGGATCATGCTTTGCAGCCGAAAGAGTTTTCGGTCACAGACGATGCGCTGCGTAATGTTATCCGCCTTTACACACGTGAAGCCGGTGTGCGTAGTCTTGAACGTGAAATGATGACTTTGGCACGTAAGGCCGTGACTGAGATTCTAAAGTCGAAGAAGAAGTCGGTGAAAATCACTGACAAAAATCTCTCCGATTATCTCGGTGTCGAGCGCTATCGTTTCGGTCAGATCGACGGTGAAGATCAGGTCGGCGTTGTCACAGGTCTTGCGTGGACTGAGGTGGGCGGCGAGTTGCTGACCATTGAAGGTGTCATGATGCCCGGCAAGGGTCGCATGACCGTTACGGGTAATCTCCGTGATGTTATGAAGGAATCGATTTCTGCGGCGGCATCTTATGTTCGCTCGCGTGCAGTTGATTTCGGCATTGAGCCTCCGCTGTTCGACAAGCGCGACATCCACGTGCACGTACCAGAAGGTGCGACGCCCAAGGATGGCCCATCGGCTGGTATCGCCATGGTTACGGCAATCGTCTCTGTGATGACCGGTATTCCGGTTCGCAAGGACATTGCAATGACCGGCGAAGTGACGCTCCGTGGCCGCGTATTGCCTATCGGTGGTCTCAAGGAAAAGCTGCTTGCTGCATTGCGCGGCGGCATCAAGAAAGTTCTGATCCCAGAAGAAAACGCCAAGGACTTGGCGGATATTCCGGACAATGTGAAGAACAATCTTGAGATCGTTCCGGTGTCGCGAGTCGGTGAAGTGCTTAAGCATGCGCTGGTTCGTGAGCTACAGCCGATCGAATGGACAGAGCCTGCAACACCAGTTGCATCTGCTCCGGTAGACGATGACGCGGGCGTTTCTACAGCGCATTAATCGTTCACAGTGGCTAATATACTAACAATGCCGGGCCAAAAGCCCGGCATTTCTGTGTTTAACCCCGGTTTTCTGGGCTTTTTTCGTGTTGACAGGCTTGGTTTGTCATTCAATTTGAATAAACTGCACGCAATCCGTTCGCGTAAATCGCGCCGGTAGATAAAGAAAGGAAATGCCTATGAACAAGAACGAATTGGTCGCCGCAGTAGCGGAAAAGGGCGGTTTGACAAAGGCCGACGCAGGAACTGCAGTTGACGCAGTACTCGCAGCTGTAACCGGTGCACTTCAGGCTGGCGAAGAAGTACGTCTGCCAGGCTTTGGTGTTTTCTCCGTGTCGCATCGTGCAGCTTCGACAGGTCGTAACCCGTCGACTGGCGCAGAAGTTGCAATTCCTGCCCGTAACGTGCCGAAGTTCTCGGCCGGCAAGGGCCTTAAGGATGCCGTTAACGGCTAATCGTTAGAGCGCTGTGCGTCATAATTGGCGCACGAGGCACGCTTTGACTTTTTAGGTTAAGCATCGTGCTTTCTGAAATCGATTTTGATTTTTGGGTTGATGCTGTAACTGTCGCGATAATCGCGGACAGTACTACGAGAAGGCCCGGTTTAGCCGGGCTTTTTTTATTTTTCGAGGGAGGTTTTGCTTTGCGCTTGTTTAAATCGACAATGGCACACACAGCTCTGGGGTTTGCCGGACTTTATTTCGCAACGCAATCAGCACGAGCCGAAGCGTGTGAACCGCAGATTTTTCAAGATATGAAATTCATTGTCTGCACGGTGAAGGACAAACAAAATCTGCGGCTGTTTTGGAAAAGTGCTGATGGCCAGCCATATCGCAATTTTTCAAAAGTAGCAGATGCTGTAGCTGGCGTGGGCAAAACACTATCATTTGCTTTTAATGCCGGGATGTATCAGGTCGATTTTACGCCGATGGGCTTATATATCGAGAATGGACAGGAACTGGTGCCTCCAGATACGAAAACACCGCAGCGTGTCTCGGGTCCGATTCCAAATTTCTATAAAAAGCCGAATGGTGTTTTCTATTTTGATAATGACAGCGCAGGAATTGTCTCAACTGACCAGTTTCTGAAGCAGAAGCTGCGGGCGAATTTTGCAACGCAATCCGGGCCTATGCTGATCATAGGGAACAAGCTCAATCCTATCCTGATCAAAGGATCCACAGACCGAACTCGTAGAAGCGGCGTGGGTATCTGTGAGGATCAATCGATCCGCTTTGCAATTAGCGAAGATGCTGTGAATTTCTATGATTTCGCTTCACTGTTTAGAGACGAGCTGAAGTGCCCGAATGCACTGTTCCTTGATGGCGGGGGCGGCGCTGGAATTTATAGTCCTGCCATGGGTCGCAACGACATTTCATGGCATGGTGGATATGGGCCTGTTGTCGGTTTTTTTGAATAAAAAAAGCCGGGCAATGCCCGGCTTTAAAATTATTCAGCAGCTTCTGCTTTACGTCTTGGACGGCGTTCGAGCAGCTCCTTGAGGAACTGGCCGGTATAGGAACGCTTTTCCTTGGCAATATCTTCAGGACGCCCAACGGCAACGATTTCGCCGCCGCCATCACCGCCCTCTGGACCAAGATCAATCACCCAGTCAGCAGTCTTGATGACTTCAAGATTGTGTTCGATCACCACAACCGTATTTCCCTGCTCAACCAGTTCGTGCAGCACTTCGAGAAGCTTTGCGACGTCGTGGAAATGCAGACCTGTCGTTGGCTCATCAAGAATATAGAGCGTTCGGCCTGTAGCTTTGCGCGACAGTTCCTTGGCAAGTTTCACGCGTTGCGCTTCACCACCCGAAAGTGTTGTGGCTTGCTGGCCGACCTTCACATAGCCCAGTCCAACTTTGACAAGCGTTTCGAGTTTGTCACGCACAGCGGGAACGGCTGTGAAGAATTCAGCGCCCTCTTCGACCGTCATATCCAGTACGTCGGCAATTGATTTGCCTTTGAAGTGCACTTCGAGCGTTTCGCGGTTGTAGCGTTTGCCGTGGCAAACATCACAGGTCACATAAACGTCTGGCAGAAAGTGCATTTCGATCTTGATGACGCCATCGCCCTGACAAGCCTCACAGCGTCCACCCTTCACGTTGAATGAGAAACGTCCGGCTTGATAACCGCGTGCCTTGGCTTCGGGAAGACCTGCGAACCAGTCGCGTATCGGCGTGAAAGCGCCGGTATAGGTTGCGGGATTGGAACGCGGCGTGCGGCCAATCGGTGACTGGTCAATGTCGATCACCTTATCAAGGAACTCAAGGCCCTCAATACGGTCATGTTCCGCAGGATGTTCGCGGGAACCCATGATGCGGCGCGATGCAGCTTTGAACAGCGTTTCGATCAGGAACGTCGATTTGCCGCCGCCCGATACGCCGGTAACGGCTGTAAATGTGCCAAGCGGAATATCCGCTGAGACGTTTTTCAGATTGTTACCACGCGCGCCGACAACTTTGATGCGCTTTGCCTTGGAAATTTCGCGGCGCTCAGCAGGAATTGCAACTTCAAGCGCACCTGACAAATATTTGCCGGTCAACGAATTGGCGTTCGACATCACGTCATCAGGAGAACCTTGCGCAATGATATGGCCGCCATGAATGCCGGCTGCTGGCCCAATGTCGACCACATAGTCGGCGGTGAGGATCGCATCTTCATCATGTTCGACAACGATCACGGTATTGCCGAGATCGCGCAGGTGACGAAGCGTATCCAGAAGGCGCGCATTGTCACGCTGATGCAGGCCGATAGATGGCTCGTCCAGCACGTAAAGGACGCCAGTCAGGCCGGAACCAATCTGCGAGGCGAGGCGAATGCGCTGGCTTTCACCACCTGAAAGCGTGCCTGAATTACGCGCGAGCGTCAGGTAGTCGAGCCCAACATCATTGAGGAAGTCCAGACGCTCGCGAATTTCTTTGAGAATGCGCGCTGCGATTTCGCGCTGCTTGTCGTTGAACGTACCATCGACATCGCGGAACCATTGGTCAGCGTTGCGGATCGACATGCTGGTGATTTCACCGATATGCTTCATGCCAACTTTGACGGCCAGTGCTTCTGGCTTCAAGCGATAGCCACGACATGCCGGGCAGGGCGTTGACGACATGAAGCGCTCAATTTCCTCTCGCGACCATGCTGAATCGGTTTCTTTCCAGCGGCGCTCAAGGTTTGGAATAACACCTTCAAATGCCTTGGTGGTCTGATAGGCGCGCAAACCATCATCATAATTAAAGGCAATTTCTTTGCCCTTGGTGCCGTAAAGAATGGCCTGTTGAGCTTCTTCTGGGAGATCAGTCCACTTGGCACTCAGTTTGAAGCCATAGGATTTGCCAAGCGCTTCAAGCGTTTGGTTGTAATAGGGCGATGACGAGCGCGCCCATGGCGCAACTGCCCCATCTTTCAGAGAAGCGGAATGATCCGGGATGATCAGATTAGGATCAATTGCCTGTTGCGTGCCTAGACCATCGCAGGTCGGGCAGGCACCGAACGGATTGTTAAACGAAAACAAACGCGGCTCGATTTCAGGAATTGTAAAACCTGAAACAGGACATGCAAATTTTTCCGAGAACATCACGCGTTCATGCGTTTCGTTCGCCGATTTATTCGCTGCACCCCCGGAGGCTGTCTCTTCTGCTGGTAAAGGTTTGTCGGCAAATTCGGCAATCGCCAGACCTTCGGCCAATTTCAGACAGGTCTCAAGACTGTCGGCCAAACGGGTTGCAAGATCACCACGCACAACAACACGGTCCACAACCACATCAATGTCGTGCTTGTATTTTTTATCGAGGGCAGGGACATCAGCGATTTCGTAGAAGGCGCCATCGACCTTTACGCGCTGGAAACCCTTCTTTTGAAGCTCTGCCAGTTCCTTCTTATATTCGCCCTTACGACCACGAACGATTGGAGCCAGAATATAAAGACGGGTGCCTTCTTCAAATGCGAGAACGCGATCAACCATCTGGCTGACAGTCTGGCTTTCAATCGGCAGGCCCGTCGCAGGTGAATAAGGCACACCTACGCGTGCGAAAAGCAGGCGCATATAGTCGTAGATTTCGGTTACAGTACCGACGGTCGAACGCGGATTGCGGCTCGTTGTCTTTTGCTCGATGGAAATAGCCGGGGAAAGACCATCAATCTGGTCCACATCTGGCTTCTGCATCATTTCAAGAAACTGGCGCGCATAAGCCGAAAGGCTTTCGACATAGCGACGCTGGCCTTCTGCATAAATCGTATCGAAAGCCAGCGATGATTTGCCGGAGCCCGAAAGACCGGTCATGACGATCAGCTTGTCGCGCGGCAGATCAAGGTCAACATTTTTCAGATTGTGTTCACGCGCGCCACGTATGGAAATGAATTTCTGATCGCTCATTCCGCGTCCTGCCTGTTTGGTCCTGTCATGGATTGTCGGGCGTGGAACTCAATGCCGCGCCGCTCCACAATATGGGTATGAACCCCTTCCAAGGAAAGGGGCGTTCAATCATTCCGGGCTTAAATAACACCGGAACAAAGATCGAACAACTGAACTTCTGATATGCGATACGAAATGTGAACGCAAGAGCGTTGACTGTTACTCCTGACAGGCGCAGACTGCACCTACTCGCTGGATGGAGAGATATCGGGATGATTATTCGATATCGACAAGAGGTCCAAACGGTTGGGTTAATGCAACAGGAGGAAATGGAGCATGAGTCCACCTGACTAAGTTGCCTCGCTTTCACGATTGTGAAAGCACAATCACTTCACGTCATTCTGTATCGTCTTTTCGGACAAATGCATAATTGATCGTGTTAGCTGATTGCAGAAAACCTGAAATATGCGCGGAGATCGTCCGCTTCCAGGCAGTAGATTTCCGAAAACATTTATCGGCGAAGCATTGTCGATATAAGAGCATTGCTCAAATCCAAGCCCTGCGCGCCAAAGAAACAGTGAGCGGCAGGGCTTAACTTTGCAATACGATTTCAAATCATTAGAGTGCCATATATCCTCGGAGTATGACTTTTAAATGCGTCAACGCGGTCATGATTTATGAATATTGTTGCATTTTGAACAAAACAAGAACATAATCATCTGTGGAACATTCTTAAAATAATCTCTGCAATCAGCGCGCTTCGAGAATGACTGTTGTAGTGTGTGTTCAGAGTTTTATGTGATGGCGCATATTTGCGCCTGATCTTTATTGTGGAAAGCACGTCTTGCCAGATCAGTCCGATCCAATTCGGATGAAACTGTAGGTTAGGTTGTGCTTGCGAGACCCGGAGTAAGTTTTCGATGGCTGGTAGCGTCAACAAAGTCATTCTGGTCGGCAATCTTGGTGCCGATCCTGAAATTCGTCGCCTTAATTCAGGCGACCAGATCGCCAATCTGCGTATTGCGACCTCGGAAAGCTGGCGTGATCGTCAGAGCGGTGAGCGCAAGGATCGCACAGAATGGCACAGCGTTGTTATTTTCAATGAAAATCTTGCTAAGGTTGCCGAACAGTACCTGAAGAAGGGTTCTAAGGTTTATATCGAAGGCGCGCTTCAAACACGCAAATGGCAGGATCAGAACGGCAACGACCGCTATAGCACCGAAATCGTGTTGCAGAAGTTCCGTGGCGAACTGCAGATGCTCGATAGCCGTGGCGAAGGCGGCGGTGAGGGTCGTTCCTTTGGCGGCGGCGGTGGTGGTGGCAATCGTAACCAGATGTCAGATTACTCGGGCGGCGGTAATGATTTCGGTTCCTCCGGCCCATCCAGTCAGGGCGGCGGTGGCGGCGGTTTCTCCCGCGATCTCGACGACGAAATTCCATTTTGATGAAAAAAGCGGGCGCATTAAACGCCCGCTTTTTTAATTAAATTGAATAATTGAGATACAAGAATAGTAACTTGTTCTAATTGATGTTTTTATAGATTTTAACATATCAATTTATCGCTCTATTTTCAGCTACCTGCATTAGCTTTGAAGCATTTTTGTTCTTAAAAGTTATCGGCTTTGGTTGAATAAAATCATGTTCACTTTCGTTGCTTAGTGCCTGTTATCCAAGTGTACGGTTTTTTGAAAAAGCCGATTTTTACCGGTCTGTGACATATAATTTATATATCTGTTCGTTGATCTTCATATCCGCAAAGCTTATGAAGTTCATGCGAGTGAGCGAACATATGAAGCATGAGGAACCGAGGGCGAAGTGGCCCATCCGCTGCGTCCCTTTTGGTACATCGTTTTGAAATGCATCGAGTGCAGATATGAGTGATGTTAGTCGGAGATTGGCGCCGAAAGGTTGCTTTGTGGCGGTTGTCGGCCCTAGCGGTGCCGGCAAAGACACAATCATGGACGCCGCGCGTGCCGCACTCGCTGATGATCATCGATTTCATTTCGTTCGCCGCATAATCACTCGCCCACAAATGCCCGGAACGGAAGACCATGACAGCCTGACCGAAGATGCTTTTGTTAGGTTCGCTAACGATGGTGCTTTTGCTCTGCATTGGCAGGCACATGGGTTAAGCTATGGTCTGCCAAAGTCGCTAAACGAGGAGATTGCAAAAGGTTCGGTCATAATTGCCAATGTTTCGCGCCGCGTGCTGGGTGAAATACGCAGTCTTTATGCCTCGCGGTCCATAGTTGTGATTTCTGCAAAGCCAGAGGTATTGGCAGAGCGATTGGCTGCGCGCGGTCGCGAGAGCCGGGAAGAAATTATCAGACGACTTTCCCGTGAAGTCTATTTTGATGATGGCGCTGAAGATGTTTTCATCATCGATAATTCTGGAGATATCGCCTTTGCTACGGATATTTTTCTAAAAAATTTGAAAAAATATAATTAAGCTAATTATTTAAATTATACTCCTCGCAAAGTAGTTTGCCTTTTCTCAGCCCGTTCGCGGTATATTTAATAACGAGCTGAGTGCTTTTACGGCCTAGCCACTAATCAGCGATCGCACACCGTCTGCTACGAACTGAACTGCAAGTGCTGCAAGAATGACACCGAGCAGTCGGGTTAGAATAGAACGACCGGTTTCACCCAGAAACCGGTCTACGCGTTCTGCGAGCAGCAATACGACGTAGGTAATCAGTAGGCAGACTGCGATCACACCGAGCAGGGCTGCGCGCGGCCCGATACCGTCAAAGGAATCCGATGTCAGCACGATGGCTGAGATCGCGCCCGGACCAGCTATCAGCGGAATGGCAAGCGGGAAAGCAGCGATATTGCGGATATGATCCTTGGTGATCGCGACTTCCGCGCTCTTTTCCTTGCGCTCTGTTCGCTTTTCAAAAATCATTTCGAAAGCGATCCAAAAGAGCAGCAGACCACCTGCAACGCGGAAAGCCCCGATGGAGATGCCGAACATGCCGAGTATCTGTGCTCCAGCAATCGCAAACAGTGCCATGACAATGAAGCCAATTATAGAAGCGCGCAGTGCAACCTGACTGCGATGGCTACGATCCATGCCTGGCGTGAGCGCCAGAAATAGTGGTGCCAGACCGGGCGGGTCGATTGTTACAAGGAGGGTGACGAAGGCGCTGAAAACCGTATCGTAGAACCCCATGTTAAACTCGCCTCTTTTATTGGTAATGATTACCTGATTTGTTAAAGGGATTGTAGCCGATCAGTGGCACACGGTCGATGCAAAGCGTGCGCTCACACAACATCATTGCGCGATGTTTATGTGAATATCTTTCAAGCCGTTGATAAGGTAATGGAATTTCACGCCGCGAAATGGCGGTCAAATTGGCCTTTTGTGCTAGTTTGCTCTATAAAGTGACTTTATCGATTCTGTTGAGAAAGATATCTGAATAGTGTCAGATCTAACGCCACCACCCGGTTCCGAAGATATGAATGGCGGCCCGAGCGGCCCTACAGGTATCGAGCCGATCTCTATTATTGAGGAGATGCAGCGCTCCTATCTCGATTACGCGATGAGCGTTATCGTTAGCCGTGCGCTGCCTGATGTGCGCGACGGCTTGAAGCCTGTGCATCGTCGTATTCTCCACGCCATGAACGAGATGAACCTCGCTTACAATCGCCCCTACCGTAAATCGGCAGGTGTGATCGGTGAAGTGATGGGTAAATACCATCCGCATGGCGATGCATCCATTTATGACGCCCTCGTACGTATGGCGCAGGACTTCTCGCTGCGCGATCCGCTTGTGGATGGGCAGGGGAATTTCGGTTCCATCGATGGCGATCCGCCAGCGGCAATGCGTTATACCGAATGCCGTCTTGAAAAAGTCACTGAATCCCTTCTGTCGGATATCGACAAGGATACGGTTGATTTTCAGGACAACTATGATGGCCGCGAGCGCGAACCAATGGTTCTGCCTGCGCGCTTTCCAAATCTTCTCGTCAATGGTTCGGGCGGTATTGCGGTTGGTATGGCCACCAATATTCCACCGCATAACCTTGGCGAAGTCATTGATGGTTGCGTAGCGCTGATTGAAAATCCGGCCATTGAGCTGGAAGAAATCATGGAAATTATCCCCGGTCCGGATTTCCCGACCGGCGGTATCATCCTTGGCCGCGCTGGCATCAACTCTGCTTACAGCACAGGTCGCGGCTCCGTCATTATGCGCGGTGTTGTTGCAATTGAGCCAATGCGCGGCGATCGTGAAGCCATTATCATCACCGAGATTCCTTATCAGGTGAACAAGGCTTCGATGATCGAGAAAATGGCCGAACTGGTACGCGATAAGCGTATTGAGGGCATTTCCGATCTGCGTGACGAATCTGACCGTGATGGTTATCGCGTTGTGATTGAGCTGAAGCGCGATGCGGTTGCCGATGTCGTGCTGAACCAGCTTTATCGTTACACGCCTTTGCAGACATCGTTCGGTTGCAACATGGTTGCGCTGAATGGCGGCAAGCCAGAGCAGATGGTTCTGCTCGATATGCTGCGCGCATTCGTGTCGTTCCGTGAGGAAGTCGTCACACGCCGCACCAAGTTCCTCCTCAACAAGGCTCGTGATCGCGCGCATGTGTTGGTTGGTCTGGCCATCGCTGTTGCCAATATTGACGAGATCATTGCTCTCATTCGTCGTGCGCCAGATCCGGCAACGGCTCGTGAGCAGTTGATGGAACGTCGCTGGCCTGCCGCTGATGTTGCCCCGCTGATCCGTCTCATTGATGATCCGCGTCATAAGATCAATGAAGACAACACTTATAATCTGTCCGAAGAGCAGGCACGTGCAATTCTTGAATTGCGCTTGCAGCGTTTGACTGCACTGGGTCGCGACGAAGTTGCGGATGAACTGAACAAAATCGGCGAAGAAATCCGTGATTATCTAGACATTCTCAGCTCGCGTATTCGCGTGATGACAATCGTCAAAGAAGAGATGATTGCCGTTCGTGACGAGTTTGCTACGCCACGCCGCACTGAGTTTGGTCTTGGTGGCGCGGAAATGGACGATGAAGACCTCATCGCCCGCGAAGACATGGTCGTCACGGTCAGCCATGCGGGTTACATCAAGCGTGTGCCTCTGGCGACCTATCGTGCGCAGCGTCGTGGCGGCAAGGGTCGCTCCGGCATGGCCACGAAAGACGAGGATTTCGTAACCCGTCTGTTTGTTGCCAATACGCATACGCCGGTGCTGTTCTTCTCTTCGCGTGGTATCGTTTACAAAGAAAAAGTATGGCGTCTGCCAGTCGGTAATCCGCAATCGCGCGGCAAGGCACTCATTAATATGCTGCCATTGCAGCAGGGTGAGCGCATCACCACCATTATGCCATTGCCGGAGGATGAAGAATCCTGGGCAAACCTCGACGTCATGTTCTCGACAACGCGTGGAACGGTGCGCCGTAACAAGCTTTCCGACTTCGTTCAGGTCAACCGTAACGGTAAGATCGCGATGAAGCTGGAAGAAGAAGGCGATGAAATCCTTTCGGTCGATACTTGTACCGAATTTGATGACGTCCTTCTGACCTGTGCTGGCGGCCAGTGTATTCGCTTCCCGGTTACTGATGTTCGCGTCTTTGCGGGCCGTAACTCGATTGGTGTTCGTGGCATCAATCTGGCAGATGGCGATAAGGTCATTTCAATGGCGATCCTGCATCACGTTGATGCGGATGCACCGCTGCGTGCCGCTTACCTCAAGCGCTCTATTGCCGAGCGTCGTGCGATGGGTGCGGATGATGCGGATGATATTGTTGTTGTCGGCGAAGAAGTCGCGGTTGAGGCTGAGCTGACGGAAGAGCTTTATCAGGAACTGAAAGCACGTGAGCAGACTGTTCTGACTGTTAGCGAATATGGTTACGGTAAGCGTTCCTCGTCTTATGAGTTCCGCGTTTCTGGTCGTGGCGGCAAAGGCATTCGTGCAACGGATACTTCGAAGACCGACGAAATTGGTGAACTGGTTGCACTATTCCCAGTCGAAGCAAGCGATCAGATTTTGCTCGTTTCCGACAAAGGCCAGCTGATCCGCGTGCCGGTTGGCGGCATTCGTATTGCCGGACGTTCGACTAAGGGTGTCACGATCTTCAATACGGCTGACGGCGAAAAGGTCGTTTCGGTCGAGCGCATTTCGGAAACGGAAAGCGATGAAGAAAATGGCGCTGTTGAAGTTGAGGGATCGACTTCGGAAGGTGAAGCGCCTGTAGCTGGTGGCGAAGATTAAAAGAGTTTCCTGAAGCACAAAATAATCAGGTTAGTCTTTTTAACAAATGAAAAGGCCGGTGGCGGAAGCCATCGGCCTTTTTGAGATGTCAGGACTGGAGGGAACTGACGATCTTTAAAATAAGCAATTAATGTGAACGCAATTTACTCATAGAACTCAAACTGAATGCTGCGGGACGAACTCGGTTACGCTTTGCTTCATTCTCTTCCAGAAGCAGAATAACCGCCGATGCAGCCATTGCTACCATCATGGATAATGCCAGAAGAAATATCATCATCGCTGTATCCTTTCATTATAGATACGCTTGAGAAGCAAAAAGGTTGCACCGAACTTGCACCCATGCTGGTAAACTGGTTGTGAATCTGTCGTGAAATCGTGTTTCATTGCTCATTCAATTTGTTTTCTTGGTTTCTGATTTCTTTCAATTGTGGTTGTTGTTGAAAAACTGACGAGAAAAGGCTAGCTGGAAGAAATGACAATCGCGATTTATGCGGGTTCTTTCGACCCGGTAACAAACGGCCATATGGATGTGCTCAAAGGCTCGCTCCGCCTTGCCGACAAGGTTATTGTCGCGATTGGCATGCATCCCGGTAAAAAGCCGCTGTTCAGTTTTGAAGAGCGCGTCGCGCTTATCAATGCGAGTGCGGAGGCTTTGCTTGGCAAGGATGCAAAGCGCGTTTCGGTGATTTCGTTTGATGGGCTCGTGATTGATGCGGCACGCGAGCACGGTGCGAAGCTGATGGTGCGTGGTCTGCGCGATGGTACCGATCTCGACTATGAAATGCAGATGGCAGGCATGAACGGAACGATGGCGCCGGAATTGCAAACCGTTTTTTTGCCCGCCGATCCGGCTGTGCGCACAATTACTGCCACATTGGTTCGCCAGATTGCCTCAATGGGTGGCGATATAAAGCCCTTCGTTCCCGCCTCTGTTGCTTCCGCTCTGGAAGCAAAATTCAAATCCTGATTTAGGGAGTTTCTCGATTATGTCCTTCATTCGTTCGGCTTTCGCCGCTGCCACCATTGTTGCGCTTTCTCAGGGTGTAGCTTTTGCTGCTGATACTCTCAATTTGCAGCTCAAAGACGGCAATGTCGCTATTGAACTCGATTCAAAGCTTGCCCCAAAGCATGTTGCGCAGATTGAAAAGCTTGTGAAGGAAGGCGCTTATGATGGCGTCGCATTTCATCGCGTGATTCCGGGCTTCATGGCACAGACTGGTGATGTGAAGTTCGGCAATGTCGATAAGGGCTACAATGCATCGCGCGTCGGCACCGGCGGTTCTGACATGCCAAACATTCCGGCTGAGTTTTCTAAGGAACCATTCGTACGCGGTACGGTTGGTATGGCACGCAGCCAGTCGCCAGATTCGGCCAATTCGCAGTTCTTCATCATGTTCAATGATGGCGCATTCCTGAACGGCCAGTACACTGTTGTTGGCAAGGTTGTCAGTGGTATGGATGTCGTCGATAAGATCAAAAAGGGCAGCGAATCCGACAATGGTTCGGTTGAAAGCCCTGACAAGATCGTCAAAGCCACAATCGACACGAAATAAGTTTTAGATTCAACGCGTATCCCTGTCCCAAAACTCATTTAAACTTTTGGGATACGCTCAATAGGAGAGGCCCGATGGCTTATAAAGACCCGGAAAATACACTCGTTCTTGAAACCACCAAGGGCAATGTTGTTATCGAACTCTTTAACGAACTGGCTCCTGGCCATGTGGAACGCATCAAGGAACTGGCACGCGAAGGCGCTTATGATGGCGTTGTGTTTCACCGCGTTATCGATGGCTTCATGGCGCAGACTGGCGACGTGAAGTTCGGTAAAAAGGGCGGTGCGGATTTCAATGGCTCGCGCGCTGGCATGGGCGGTTCGTCCAAGCCTGATTTGAAGGCTGAATTCTCGAACGTATCGCATAAGCGCGGCACGGCATCGATGGCGCGTTCGCAGAACCCAAATTCGGCTAACTCGCAGTTTTTCATCTGCTTTGGCGATGCATCGTTCCTTGACCGTCAGTACTCCGTTTGGGGTCAGGTTATCGAAGGCATGGAAAATGTTGATCAGATCAAGCGCGGCGAACCAGTTACCGATCCAGACACGATCGTAACCGCACGTATCGCTGCTGACATCTAATTCTGTATTTACGATAGAAATATAGCGGCTCCGGTTTTGCCGGGGCCGCTCTTGCTTTGACGCATTTCTGAAAGTTGAAATGCTTTAATGAGGTTTAAAATGCGTGTTGATCTTTTTGATTTCGATTTGCCGGATGAGAGCATTGCTTTGCGTCCAGCCGAGCCGCGTGACCATGCTAAGCTGTTGTGTGTGCGTCCGGGCCAGCCGTTCGAAGATCGACAGGTGTTCGAGTTGCCTGATTTGTTGCAGCCGGGCGATGCGCTCGTTTTCAACGACACAAAGGTTATTCCAGCGCAGCTTGAAGGCATGCGCGAGCGCGAAGGCAATATTTCTCAAGTGAGTGCGACGCTGCATATGCGTACTGGTGCTGATCGTTGGAAGGCATTCCTGCGCCCTGCCAAGCGTGTGAAGGAGGGCGACCGCATCCGTTTCGGTCATTCGGGTTCAAGCTGCTTTTTGGGTACGCTTGATGCAACCGTTGCTGAAAAAGGCGATGCAGGCGAAGTGTTGCTGGTGTTTGACCTTTCTGGCGCAATGCTGGATGAAGCGATTGCTGCCGTCGGCCATATTCCTTTGCCACCTTATATCGCATCGAAACGTACCGAAGATGAGCGCGATCGCAGCGATTATCAGACGGTTTATGCGCGTGAAGAGGGCGCAGTTGCGGCACCAACGGCTGGTCTGCATTTCACGCCTGAACTGCTCGCGAAAATTCGCGAACGCGGTATCGAAGAACATTTCGTGACGCTGCATGTGGGGGCAGGCACCTTTTTGCCAGTCAAAGCTGACGACACAATCGATCACAAGATGCATTCCGAGATTGGTTATGTTTCGAAGGAAACGGCGGATGCACTCACTGCAGTTCATGCGCGCGGTGGCCGCGTGATCTGCGTCGGTACAACTTCGCTGCGCCTCATTGAGAGCGCAGCCGGTGAAGACGGTATTATTCGCCCATGGGCCGGCCCGACCGATATTTTCATCACGCCGGGCTACAAGTTCCGTGCCGTTGATCTGCTGATGACCAACTTCCATCTGCCGCGCTCAACACTGTTCATGCTTGTTTCGGCCTTTAGTGGTTTTGAAACCATGCATGAAGCTTATAAGCGCGCTATTGAGACAGGCTATCGCTTCTATTCTTATGGCGATTCAAGCTTGCTCGAACGAGGTTAGCCGAAACGGTTTCCTTTTCAGTCAAAATTATTTAGAGACACGGCATGACCAGCGAAAATTTTGAATTCAAAGTGGTTGCGCGTGATGGCGCAGCCCGTCAGGGCGAAATCTCCATGCCGCGCGGCGTGGTGCGTACGCCTGCCTTTATGCCGGTTGGCACAGCCGGTACCGTCAAAGCCATGTATATGGATCAGGTGAAGGATCTTGGTGCGGATATTATCCTCGGCAATACCTATCATCTGATGCTGCGTCCGGGTGCGGAACGCGTAGCTCGCCTTGGTGGTCTGCATGAATTTGGCGGTTGGAAAGGCCCGATTCTCACGGATTCTGGCGGCTTTCAGGTTATGTCGCTCGCGCAGTTGCGCAAGATTGATGAAACCGGCGTGACTTTCCGTTCGCATATCGACGGCAAAGCCTATGAAATGACGCCAGAGCGCTCTATCGAAATTCAAGGCCTGCTCGATAGTGATATTCAGATGCAGCTTGATGAATGCGTGGCCCTGCCATCCCCTGAAAAGAACACCGAGCGCGCCATGGAAATGTCGTTGCGTTGGGCTGAACGCTGCAAGGTTGCTTTCGGCACACAGCCGGGTAAAGCGATGTTCGGCATCGTACAGGGCGGTGACAATGCGCGTCTGCGTGAACGCTCGGCAGAAGCGCTCAAAGCCATGGACCTGAAAGGCTATTCCGTTGGTGGTCTGGCTGTGGGTGAGCCACAGAGTGTTATGCTCGATATGCTGGAAGTGGTTTGCCCGATCCTGCCTGCAGAAAAGCCACGTTATTTGATGGGTGTCGGTACGCCAGATGACATGCTGAAATCTGTGGCTCGCGGTATCGACATGTTCGATTGCGTGATGCCGACGCGTGCTGGCCGTCATGGTTTGGCTTTCACCCGCTTCGGCAAGGTGAATTTGCGCAATGCACGCCATGCTGATGATCATCGTCCGCTTGATCCAGAATCAAACTGTCCGGCAACGCGTGATTACAGCCGTGCCTATCTGCATCATCTGGTCAAATCGGGTGAAGCACTCGGCGGCATGCTGCTGACATGGAACAATCTTGCCTATTACCAATATCTCATGCAGGGCATTCGTGCCGCTATTGCGGAAGGTCGTTTTGAGGATTTCGCGGCTGAAACAACAGCCGGATGGGAGAGGGGCGATATACCCGCTCTTTAATCTAATAAAAACGCGCCTCACAGGGCGCGTTTTTTGTAGGTTTACTTAAGTAAAAAATATTAGCCGGCTTCTAACAGCGTTTCCAATCGACAGATCAATGAATGTCGCTCTTCGTCACTGACAATATCACAATCAAGCAATCGACCACATTCGAGCCCGGAAACTGCTAAATACGTAATCAGTACAAGGTTGCGATCCGAAGCATCCTTGAGCATGCGGTCGAGCAGACTACGGTGGTAATGTCTGACCGGGATCATGAAATCCGGGTTTTCGACCAGAGCCGCTAGAATGCCGCTTGCTGGTGGTTCATCATCTGCCTGAACGCGAAAAACATCAAAAAACGCACGCGCGACCTGATTCTTGCCTCCGCTTTGAAGGTTCTCCTGAACCTCCATCGCGTGTTCATGCACTTTCATATATTCTTCAACCACACCTTCCAAAAGTTTAGCTTTGGTTGGAAAAGAATAAAGCAATCCACCTTTTGAAAGCCCAGCGCGTGCAGCCACTGCGTCGAGTGAAATATGTGCGGGTCCGACCTCCTGAGCGAGCTCAACAGCCGCTTTAAGGATACGTTCACGCGAAGAGACCTTCTTTTTTGTGTTCAATTCTATGGGTCTCCTGACAGTTCAATAGTTGACAATACCGTCCAGACGGTACAGTTATTTGATCCAAACATTCAAGTAAAATACGCGCGATTTTTGCTGTGGCAGAAACGCGCTTGAGCCGCCCTGGAGTGCAGCCGCAATGATCAAACGCCTTATTCTGGCAATAATCTTTCTCGTGATCGTCGTAGGGGGGCTCGTCGGTTTTAACCTGTTCAGGACGCAGGCGATCAAAGATTTCTTCGCCAATATGCAACCGCCGGCAAAGACGGTTTCTACGATCACCCTTGAGCCGACGACCTGGACGCCGGGTATTGAAGCGATCGGTTCTGCCAATGCTATCAATGGTGTTGATCTGACAGTTCAGGTCAGCGGAATTGTTGATAAGATCGACTTTAAAGCCAATCAGGAAGTGAAGCAGGGCACGGTCCTGCTTCAGCTCGAAAACAGTATTGAAACCGCTGATCTGGTGGCTGCCAAGGCTGAAGCCGTGCTTGCAGACCAAAATCTCAAACGCGCTGAAACGCTTCGGACGCGTGGTGTAGGTGCAGTTTCTGACGTTGATACAACAGCGGCGGCGGCAAGTGCCAAGGAGGCTGCTGTTGCCAAGATGCAGGCTGTACTCGATCAGAAGACTGTAACGGCTCCGTTTACAGGCGTTATTGGTATTCCTAAGGTTGATCTTGGGCAGTATCTGACGCCAGGAACGATTATCGGAACCTTACAGGAAACCGATAAGATGCGTATCGATTTCACTGTGCCGGAGCAATCGCTGCCTTTGCTCAAACTCGGTCAGCCGGTGAAGGTTGGCCCAAGCATGGAGCAGCTCAATTATAGCGGCACCATCGTCGGTATCGATCCAAAAATCGACCCATCCAGCCGTCTGGTTTCGGTGCGTGCTGAAGTGCAGAATGATGAGCCACGCCTCACACCGGGACAATTCGTTCAGGTTCGCGTTGAGCTTCCAAAAGAAGACAATGTGCTGGCATTGCCGATGACTTCCGTTGTTCGCAGCCTTTACGGCGACTATGTTTACGCTGTTCGCCCTGCACAGCCAAAAGAAGGCGAAAAGGCTCCTGAAGGTGATGCTGCAAAACAGGTCGCACAGCAGGTTTTCGTCAAAATTGGCCGCAGCTATGGCGGTGTCGTCCAGATTAACGATGGCCTCAAGGCTGGAGACGTTGTGATCACGGCGGGCCAAAACCGGCTTTCAGCGGGGACACCAGTAACGATTGACAACACCGTCAATCCTATCCCTGCAGCTGACAAGTAATAGGCAAGCGAGATGAGTTTTTCCGATATTTTCATCCGGCGACCCGTACTTGCTACAGTGGTCGCCCTCATGATCATTCTCCTCGGCCTTTTGGGTATCGCGCAGCTTTCTGTGCGTGAATATCCGAAGGTCGATGAAACTGTAATCACCGTCTCGACCGCTTATGCCGGAGCGAGTGCGGAGCTTATTCAGGGCTTCATCACGTCGCCGATTGCTGAATCGGTGGCTACGACCGAAAACATTGATTACGTCACATCGTCCAGCCGCCCATCGTCCAGCACGGTGACGGTTCAGATGAAGCTTGGCGCTAATCCTGACGCAGCACTCACCGAGGTGATTGCCAAGGTCAATCAGGTTCGCGGTAATCTGCCAACACAATCTGATGATCCGGTGATCGTTAAGGGAACGGGGCAGAGCTTTGCGACCATGTATCTGGCCGCGCAGAACCCCAACATGACCAGCGAACAGATCACTGAATATCTGGAACGCGTCATGCAGCCGCGCATTTCTACCGTTCAGGGTGTGGCGAAGGCTGAAATTCTTGGTGGACAAGTTTATTCGATGCGTGTCTGGATCGATCCGATTCAGCTTGCAGCGCGCCAAGTTACGGCTTCTGAAGTGTTGAATGCGATCAACGCGTCTAACTTCTTGTCCGCGCCGGGCCAAACGAAGAACGAGTATGTTGCATCCTCGATCACGCTTGAATCGACATTGCAAACGCCTGAAGCGTTTGGCGCAATGCCAATCAAATCGACTGGCGATCAGATTGTTCGTCTGCGCGACGTCGCAAAAGTTGAACTTGCTGCGAAAAGCACAGACACGATTGTTTCGTTCAACGGTTCTGCCGGTACATTCCTTGCAATTTATCCAACGCCGTCAGCCAACCCGATTGATGTTGCAACTGCGTTTAAAAAGGAATTGCCGGCCATTCAGGCTTCCCTGCCTGAAGGCATGACGCTTGATCTCGTTTATGATGCGACCGAGCAGATCAGCTCATCAATCAGTGAAGTGTTCACAACCATCGGTGAAGCTGTCGCGATTGTTATTCTGGTTATCATCGTCTTCCTCGGCTCGTTCCGTTCGGTTCTTATTCCGATTGTGACGATCCCGATTTCGCTCATCGGCGTTTGCTTCTTCCTTTATATTCTCGGCTTCTCCATCAATCTTCTGTCACTTCTGGCGATGGTTCTGGCGATTGGTCTGGTGGTCGACGACGCGATTGTGGTGCTTGAAAACATCCACCGGCATATCGAAGAAGGATTGCGTCCGATGGATGCGGCCTTCAAGGGTATGAAGGAAATCACCGGCTCGATTATCGCGATGACGATTACGCTTGCTGCGGTGTTCGCGCCTCTCGGCTTTACCGGTGGTTTGACCGGATCGCTGTTTCGCGAGTTTGCCTTCACGCTTGCGGGTGCAGTTATCATTTCGGGCATCGCAGCTTTGACGATCTCGCCGATGATGTGTGCGCGTATGCTTAAGCACGGTGAAGCGTCACGTTTCCAGCAGTTCATTGACCGGAATTTTAAGAAGCTCGAAAAATGGTACCATGGCATGGTATCCGGTTCGCTGAATTATCGTCCGATTACGCTGATGATCGTTATTGCTCTGGTTGGTCTGACAGGCTTTCTGTTCGTCAACACGTCGAGTGAACTGGCCCCTGAAGAAGATTCAGGCGCATTGTTCTCGATGTTCCAGGCTCCGCAATACGCGACTTCAGCCTATACCAACCTCTATGCAAAAGAGATTGATAGTCTGACCAAAGATCTGCCGGAGCTGGATACACGTTTCCAGATCGTTGGTATGGATGGCGGTACAACATCTGGCATCGCTCTTTGGGTTCTGAAAGACTGGTCCGAACGTACACGTTCGCAAAAGCAAATTCAGGAAGATCTGACTGCTCGACTGACCAAAGTTGCGGGCGTTGACGCATTCATTTTTGCGCCTCCGTCGCTGCCGGGTGCTGGCGGTGGTCTGCCGATTTCCATTGCGCTTCAGTCAACGGGACCATCCAGTCAGGTGTTTGAACTGGCCGAAGAAATTAAGAACGAAGCGCAGGCATCGGGTCAGTTCATCGTCGTTCAGAATTCGATGTCCTTTAATGCACCGCAGACCACGATCACTATTGATCGTGATCGTGCTGCGACGCTCGGTGTTCAGGTCAGCGATATCGGTTCGACGCTTGGTCTTCTGACGGGCGGTGCAAAAATTGCTCAGTTCGACCGTGATTCCAACAGCTATGACGTCATTACTCAGGTGCCGGATGCTTATCGTTCCACCCCGGAAAAACTCGGCGAATTCTTTGTTCGCAGTGTTTCTGGCGAAATGATTCCACTGTCATCAGTAATTGAGATCAAACAGAATGCTTCTCCTGCCGCTATTGAGCAGTTTAACCAGCTCAACTCAGCGACGATCTCTGCTCTGCCAATGCCGAGTGTCACAACAGGTCAGGGCCTGCAAACGCTCGTCAATCTGGCGCAGCAGAAGATGCCAGAAGGCTTCTTCCTCGACTATTCCGGCCAGTCACGTCTGGAAGTCGAGCAGGGCAACACGATCATGATCGCCTTCGGCCTTGCCGTTATCGTGATCTATCTGGTGCTTGCGGCACAGTTTGAAAGCTTCCGTGATCCGTTCATCATCATGATGTCGGTTCCGCTTTCGATCTTCGGTGCGATTGTTCCGCTGAATCTCGGTCTTGGAACGCTCAACATCTACACGCAGGTCGGTCTCATTACACTTGTGGGGCTGATAACCAAGCACGGCATTCTGATGGTCGAGTTTGCCAATCAGCAACGTCGTCTGCATGGTCATTCACGTCGTGAAGCGATTATTCTCTCTGCCGAAACACGCCTGCGTCCGATTCTGATGACCACGGCTGCGATGGCACTTGGCGTTGTGCCGCTGATCATTGCAAGCGGCGCGGGTGCAGCGGCACGTTACTCGATGGGTCTGGTGATTTTCACTGGTATTACCGTGGGAACGGTCTTCACGCTGTTTGTGGTGCCGATGTTCTACACCTTCATCGCTAAGAAGGACGTGGAAGGTGAGTTTGTACCATCGCAAGAAGATGGAAAAGAACCGGCGACCGCATCCCATCACTGAAACTTGTCCATCACTGAAACTTGTATTGAATAATAAGATTAAGGGCGGCCACATGTGGGCCGCCCTTTTTGTTGGGAGTCGAGCGATTTCCAGCATAATCTTATCGATCCTCGTTTTACTCCGGTCGGATTATGCTCTGTTGCATCCCCGATTTTTCACACCATATGAGCAAGCATGATACCTTTATCCGTACTTGATCTATCACCCGTCCCTGAAGGCAGCGATGCTGGTCAGTCTCTGCGTAATACGCTGGAGCTCGCCCAACAGGCACAAAAGCTTGGTTTCACGCGCTATTGGCTGGCCGAGCATCACAACATGCCCGGCATTGCCAGCGCTGCAACGTCGGTCGTTATCGGCCATGTGGCAGCGGGCACGTCCACCATTCGCATCGGCGCCGGTGGCATCATGCTGCCCAATCATTCTCCATTGGTAATCGCTGAACAATTCGGTACGCTGGCTTCGCTGTTTCCGGGTCGTATTGATCTCGGACTTGGTCGTGCGCCGGGCACCGATCAGATGACAGCGCATGCACTGCGCCGCAATCTGGAAAGCAGCGCCAATGATTTTCCGCGTGATGTCGTTGAGCTTCTCAATTACTTCAAGCCCGCCGATCCTGCTCAACGCGTACAAGCAGTTCCCGGGGCTGGGTTGAATGTTCCAGTCTGGATTCTCGGTTCGAGCCTGTTTGGCGCGCAACTGGCTGCGATGCTGGGGCTTCCTTATGGCTTCGCCTCCCATTTCGCACCGGCTGACATGGAACGCGCTGTAGACCTTTATCGCGAGCGATTTGAGCCGTCCGAATATCTGCAGAAGCCTTATGTCATGCTTGGGCTGAATGTCATTGCAGCGGATACGGACGAAGAAGCACATCACCTGTTCACGTCCCAATTACAGGCATTTGTAAATTTGCGCAGCGGCCGTCCGGGCAAGTTACCTGCGCCTGTAGCGGGGTACCAGGAACAGCTCGATCCGTCAGCACAGGCACTGGTTCGCCAGATGCTTTCATGTCGTGTCGTGGGTGGCCCCGAAACAGTCGACAAGGGCATCCGCGAATTTGCCGAACGCACCGGCGCAGATGAATTGATGGTGACGGGCATGATCTATGACCATCAGAAGCGTCTTCGCTCTTATGAGATCGTCAGCAACTCGATGGCATGAGGATCGAACTCGCGATTGACCTCGGTAAGAAGCCAATCGCGGAAAGCTTTAACCGCAGGCGTGTTTGCGCGCGCCTGCGGTGTTACAAAGTAATAGCTGCTCGGGCTTTTTACCGTGTGCTCATAAGCCACGACAAGCTGGCCGCTCTCAATTTCGGCACTGATCAGAAATAGCGGCATAAGCGCAATCCCAAGACCTGCAACACAAGCCTGAGAAACATTTGAGAACTGCTCAAAGCGCATCCCGCCTGCAACAGGTGCTGCAATGTCAAGGCTTTTGAACCAGTGGCTCCATGCGCCGGGGCGTGATGCCATGTTGAAAAGCGGTAGACGCAAAAGGTCTGTGGGGCCGTTGATCGGATGCTGTTTCAGAAAAGCTGGGCTGCAAACAGGCGCAACCATTTCCTCCATCAGAAATGTGCAGTCGGCATTGGGCCAGTCTGGCTGGCCAATATGGATTGCCGCATCGAGGCCTTCGCGTTCAAAGTCGAACTGGCCAATACGCGTGGCAAAATTCAGAATAATATCCGGATATTGCGCGACAAAGCGCGGGATGCGCGGGATCAGCCAACGGGTGCCAAAGGTAGGCAGAAATGCGAGATTGAGCGTTGTCCCCCGCATTTGCGACATGACCTGTAATGACGCCGCACGAATGGAAGCAAGCGCAGGGCTTATTGCTTGAAGATAGGCGCGTCCGGCATCGGTCAGCATGACATGTCTACTGGTGCGATCAAACAGGACGGCGCCGAGCTGTTCTTCCAGCAAGGCAATCTGACGGCTGACAGCACCTTGCGTCAAAGACAGCTCTTCCGCAGCGCTCGAAAAGCTCTGATAGCGCGCGACTGCATCAAAGGCGGCAAGTGCACTTGTCGAAGGAAGCAGGCGTCTCGAAAGTGAAATCATTATCTATTACTAAATGGAATAGATCGATGAGTAAACGTAAATTGCATGTCGAATAATGCTGCGCCATAGTCTCACCAACCGAATTTGAGGAGATGATTGATGTCGCGTGCCGCATTTAACTGGGAAGATCCGTTTCTGCTTGATGAACAGCTGACCGAAGATGAGCGGATGATCCGCGATTCGGCACAGGCTTTCTCTAGTGATGTTTTGCTGCCGCGCATTGAAAAAGCTTATCTCGATGAAACGACTGATCCAGATCTGTTTCGCCTGATGGGACAGGCCGGTCTTCTTGGCGTAACGCTTCCTGAAGAATACGGCGCGGCAAATGCTGGTTATGTTTCTTATGGTTTGGTGGCGCGCGAAGTCGAGCGTATTGATTCCGGCTATCGTTCGATGATGAGCGTTCAGTCGTCACTCGTAATGTATCCAATCTATGCTTATGGCTCTGATGAACAGCGCAAGAAATATCTGCCGGGTCTAGTTTCGGGCGAGTTGATCGGTTGCTTTGGTCTGACCGAGCCTGATGCCGGTTCCGATCCTGCTGGCATGAAAACCCGCGCCGATAAGATCGATGGCGGTTATCGCATCAGCGGTTCAAAAATGTGGATTTCCAATTCGCCGATTGCCGACGTTTTCGTGGTCTGGGCCAAATCGACTGCCCATGACGGTGCGATCCGTGGCTTTGTGCTTGAAAAGGGCATGAAGGGTCTTTCTGCCCCCAAGATTGGCGGAAAGCTTTCGTTGCGTGCTTCGATCACTGGCGAAATCGTCATGGATGGCGTGGAAGTATCGGAAGATGCATTGTTGCCAAATGTATCGGGTCTGAAGGGTCCGTTCGGCTGTCTCAACCGTGCACGTTATGGCATTTCCTGGGGTGTGCTGGGTGCGGCAGAGGATTGCTGGTTCCGTGCGCGTCAGTATGGTCTTGATCGCAAGCAGTTCGACAAGCCGCTGGCTGGCACACAGCTTTACCAGAAGAAGCTCGCCGATATGCAGACTGAAATCACCTTGGGCTTACAGGCAAGCTTACGCGTTGGTCGTCTGTTTGACGAAGGCAAAATGGCGCCTGAGATGATTTCGATCGTTAAGCGCAACAATTGCGGCAAGGCGCTCGATATTGCGCGTCAGGCTCGCGACATGCATGGCGGCAACGGTATTCAGATCGAATATCATGTCATGCGCCACGCGCAGAATCTTGAAACCGTCAATACCTATGAAGGCACGCATGATGTTCATGCGCTGATTCTCGGACGTGCGCAGACCGGCATTCAGGCATTTTTCTAATCACTCAGAAGGGATTTGAGAAATGCACAATACACCGCTTGCTGGTCTTAAAGTCATTGAGCTGGCCCGCATTCTGGCAGGTCCATGGGTCGGACAGACACTGTCCGACCTTGGTGCCGACGTCATTAAGGTCGAAAGCCCTGAAGGTGACGATACTCGCACATGGGGGCCGCCATTTATCGAGGTTGAAGGCGAAAAGTCGGCAGCCTATTTCCACGCCTGTAATCGTGGCAAGCAATCCATCATCGCTGATTTTCGTACGGATGAGGGGCGGGCGCTTGTGCGCAAGCTCGTTACTGACGCGGATGTGGTGATTGAGAATTTCAAGCTCGGCGGTCTTGATAAATATGGCCTCGACTATGAAAGCCTGAAAGCGATCAATCCACGGCTGATCTATTGCTCAATCACGGGTTTTGGCCACACGGGTCCTTATGCAGAACGTGCGGGTTATGATTTCATGATCCAGGGCATGGGCGGCATCATGGACCTGACTGGCGAGCCGGATCGTGAACCGCAGAAGATTGGTGTGGCGTTCGCAGACATCTTCACCGGGCTTTACAGCGTCATTGCTATTCAGTCGGCTCTTATCATGCGTGAGCGCACAGGCAAGGGCCAGCATATCGATATGGCGCTGTTTGATTGCATGTCAGCAGTTCTTGCCAATCAGGGAATGAATTATTTGGCATCCGGCATTTCGCCCAAGCGTATGGGCAATGCGCATCCCAATATTGCGCCTTATCAGACGCTGCCTGTATCGGACGGTTATTTCATTATCGCTTGTGGCAATGACGGGCAGTTTGCAAAACTGACCGCTTTGCTGGGGATTGGTGAAATCGCGCGCGATTCTCGCTTCCTCACCAATGCATTGCGCGTTGCTAATCGCGATGCACTCACGTCTTTGCTGGAAGAGCGCACGAAGCAATGGGTGCGCGATGACCTTCTGGCAGCACTTGCCAAAGCAGGAGTGCCTGCCGGGCCGATCAACACGGTGGAGGATGTATTTGCTGATCCGCAATTCATCGCGCGACAGATGAGAATCGATCCCGATGGTGTGCCGGGCTTGCGTACGCCAATCCGATTCTCGGACGCAGAACTGAAATTGGATAAGCGATCACCAAAGCTCGGCGAGCATAAAAATAATGAGTAAGAAAAAACCCGCTTTAAGCGGGTTTTTTTAATGGGTCAGTCGTCGGTGGCGACCATCACGTCGGATGCTTTAACGACCGCATAGGCCGTCTTGCCGACCTTAAGATCAAGTTCATCTACTGCTTCATTGGTGATAGACGAGGTAACAACGACACCATTTCCGATATCAATGCGGATATGCGCAGTGGTTGCGCCTTTGGTAACATCGACGATTGTGCCTTTGAGGCGATTGCGTGCGCTGATTTTCATGGTGTCTTCCCGTTATCAATTGGCGTCTACATGATGCAATAAAGCATTTTAGCGACTGGGATAACATCCCAAATTCGAGAAGCTATTCACAGTTAGCGCGCAAAAAATTATATTTTTCAGGGAAGAGAATGGTGCGGTCGAGAAGACTCGAACTTCCACGGGTTGCCCCACAGCGACCTCAACGCTGCGCGTCTACCAATTCCGCCACGACCGCACTGTGTGGTAGAAGCTGAACAATGTCAGCGAGACGGCATTTAGCAAATCAATTTGGACTGCACAAGACCATTTTTTGACTTGAGCACAATTGTTTCACATTGCGCTTAAATACATGATTTGAAATGCAAAAAAGCTTCGCGTCATCTGGAGTAAACCAGATAGCAAAGCTTTAACAAGAACAGATAAAATATTTTGGGAAGAGAATGGTGCGGTCGAGAAGACTCGAACTTCCACGGGTTGCCCCACAGCGACCTCAACGCTGCGCGTCTACCAATTCCGCCACGACCGCACTGTGTGGTAGAAGCTGAACACTGTCAGCGAGGAGCCATCTAGCAAATCGATCCGACAGGCACAAGCCTATTCTTTAGCTAGTTTCAATCTTTTTTGAATTATCGGTGAAATATCAAATTATTAAGCACTTATGCTCTGTAGGCGCCGTATGTCTTCCAGTCGCTTCACCGTTTCGGCATAGCCAATGTCGATTGCTTCGGATGCACGATGAAAGTCCGCGAGACCGATTTGCCCCACCGTTGGCATAAGGGATACATCAGGTGGATCTCCAGCCATACGGGCGCGGGAAATGCGGTCCTGAATGATGTTGAAAGCTTCCATCATTACCCCAGTAATACCAAGACGACCTTCATTTCCGCCATGTATCATCTCGCTTAACGTATCTGGATGCGATTGCGCGTGTTTGATTACAGCAGCACGTCCAAACTGATCATAATGCAGGTTCACCGCCAGTACGAGGCGCTGTTCATAAGCGCGACAGACAGAGACGGGCACAGGATTGACGAGTGTTCCATCAACGAGAACACGTTCCTGCCAACGGACGGGCTCAAATATGCCGGGCAGGGCATAAGATGCACGCATTGCTTCGACCAGCGGGCCAGTAGAGAGCCAGATTTCATGGCCTGTGCGCAGTTCGGTGCAGACGGCAACGAAAGGCCGGTCAAGATCTTCGAGACGCAGACCATCAAGGTGTTCGCGCATACGGCTATCAAGCTTCATGCCGCCAAAAAGACCACTGCCGCGTAAGGTTATGTCTAGGAGATTGAACATGCGTCGCCGCGTCAGGCTTCGAGCAAATTCTTCGAGTTCGTCCAGTTTTCCTGCAAGGTAGCAGCCACCAACCAGCGCGCCGATTGATGTGCCGGCAATCATTTCGATTTCAATGCCGGCTTCATCAAGAGCGCGAAGCACGCCGATATGAGCCCAGCCGCGCGCTGCGCCGCCGCCTAATGCGAGTGCGATTCTTCGTGGCTCAGGTCGGGCTTGAGGCCGGGCAGTCTCAACACCTTCGAGGTTCAAAGGCTGTGAACTGGCTGCTTTACGCTTTTGACCCCAAGGGAACATATCGATCAACACCTCTTGTTTCGGCGAGTTTATCAAAACACTGTAGCGAAACAATAAATGTTAAAAGTAACAGTATGAAAAATTGGGGCGCATCCCGAAAAGTGCGAAACGGTTTTCTGGATGCGCTCTAATGGTTACGGTCGCAGGTGTCTTCAATCGACAGGCTAGCCTGACCGTTATCGGACTGAACCTGCCGATAAAAGCACGAGCGGCGTCCTGTGTGGCAGGTTGGACCATCACCCGCCACGCGGACCTTCAGCCACAGCGCGTCCTGATCGCAATCCGTACGCAGTTCGATCACGCTTTGTAGATTGCCAGAGGTTTCGCCCTTTTTCCAAAGTTTGGATCGCGAGCGGGACCAATAATGCGCAATGCCGGTTTCAAGCGTCAGACGCAATGCTTCATCGTTCATATGAGCGACCATCAACAACTCACCATCCTGCGCGTCGGTGACGACCGCTGTGATAAGGCCGGAAGCGTCGAAACGCGGCATGAAAACAGCGCCTTCTTCTATCGACTTTTTGTCTGAGGGCTGTGCTCGAAAACTGCTCATTTTTGCGCCTGATAATATACTTACTTACGAATAAGAGACATGAAGCGAACCTGTTCATTCACGTCTGTCTTATAATCGCCCGTAAAGGTCGTGGTGATTGTGCTTGCACCTTGTTTGCGGATGCCACGCATCGCCATGCACATATGTTCAGCATCAATCAACACCGCAACGCCGCGTGGCTTCAAAATGCGCTGAATGCTGTCAGCGATTTGTGCGGTAATGCTTTCCTGCGTTTGCAAGCGACGCGCAAAAATATCAACAACGCGGGCAATTTTCGACAGACCAAGCACCTTGCCGTCCGGCAGATAAGCGACATGCGCCTTGCCGATGATCGGCACCATATGATGTTCGCAATGCGAGAAGAACGAAATATCCTTCACCAGCACCATGTCGTCATAGCCGGACACTTCTTCAAAAGTGGTGCCGAGTACATCTTCAGGGCTTTCGGCATAGCCCCCAAAAAGCTCGCTATAAGATTTTGCCACACGCTTTGGCGTATCCAGCAGACCTTCGCGATCAGGATTATCTCCCGCCCACAAAAGAAGTGTGCGTACTGCGGCTTCTGCTTCAGCCTGCGTTGGCTTCTGCACTTGTGCAGAAGCAATAGATTCGTCACGGATTTTTTTGATGCGCGCGTCCATCGTTATTCTCCAGTAGCCTCCTTCAAAGAGGAGACGAGTTAAACGGACAATACAACGATGCGCCCGGCGATTGTGCTTGTGAGCGTGCGGTGTATTGATCCAACAACACTGAGCTGCCGGACAGTTATTCCTGCGACTTCATAACCATGTGATAATCTGACCATGGCGTCGTCGCGACTTGCCTATTATATAGACATCAAAATGCAACTTCAAACCGTAACCGGGCGACAATTTTACGTTTTTATCCGGCAAGGCAGAAGGTTCGTCTCAATGATCGACGATGTTTATAATAAACGTATCCTTGAATTTGCAGGGAATATCGAAAAGCTTGGCCGCATTGCTGACCCGGATGCGGTGGCGACCGTTCACTCAAAATTGTGCGGTTCTACCCTCACGGTCTATCTCAAGATGCATGATGGTGTGGTTACCGACTTTGCGCATGAAGTAAAAGCCTGCGCATTGGGGCAGGCATCATCGTCAGTTATGGCGCGGCATATCATCGGCTGTTCATCCGAAGAACTGCGGGCAGTGCGCGATTCGATGTATTCAATGCTGAAGGAAAACGGTCCTGCACCGGAAGGACGTTTCGAGGATTTAAAATATTTCGAGCCGGTTCGCGAATATAAGGCCCGTCACGCCTCGACACTTCTAACGTTTGATGCGGTGGTCGATTGCATTCGCCAAATCGAGGAAAAGGTGCAAGCCGCCTGATGTGTGGTTGCGGGAAAGATCACGCGGGTAATGCCGAGGCACTCAAAAAGCGTCAGACCCGCAACTTCAGCGATCCGTGGCGCAAAACGCCGGGCAGGGTGCTGGGTACAAGTTTGATACGATTATATCAGCTCACACTTTCCTCTTTCATCGGCAATTCGTGCCGCCATATGCCAACCTGTTCCGAATATACCTACGAATCTGTAGCACGATATGGCCTGTGGAATGGTAGCTGGATGGGGCTTTTCCGGATCATGCGTTGTGGACCGATGGGCACGCACGGCTTTGATCCAGTGCCGAGAGAATTATCTAACCATTATCGTTGGTATTTGCCGTGGCGTTATTGGCGCGTTTCATCACCGAAAAACTAAATTCTTTTATAAAAAACTGTTGATCAATTCTATGCTGATTAGAATTCGTTAATGATAAATCTGTTTTATCAGGAAACGCAAATCAGTTTGAGCCAACGTCTTTTTGACGCCGCATTTCAGCTGCATTTGCATCGTGTTTTCTAGTCTTGCGAGCCATCATGAATAAATCGTCGTTCCGCATCTCCCAGCTTATTGCCGGTGTTGCGCTTGGTGCCAGTGTTCTCTGTGCAACCAGCGCTATGGCCAACGTATCATGGGTCGTTTTCGATGCGGATACGGGCGTTGTGGTGGGGCAGGACGGAGCGACTGAGCAACACGCGCCAGCATCGCTAGCCAAAATGATGACGCTTTATCTGGCGTTTGAAGCATTGAAAACAGGTCGCATCCATTGGGATGATGAAATGCCTGTGACAAAAAATGCTTCTGCAAAAGTTCGTATGAAGCTTTATCTCAAACCCGACACGACGATTTCTGTTCGTGATGCGGTTAATGGTATGATCGTCGTTTCTGCTAATGATGCTGCAACCGTTATGGGCGAGTATCTCGGTGGTTCTGAAGCAGGTTTTGGCCGTCTGATGACGCAGAAAGCCAGAAATCTTGGCATGAAGAGTACCTATTTCGTCAATCCATCGGGTTTGACAGGGCATTTGCCACAGCTGACAACTGCACGCGATATGGCAGTGCTTGGAATGTCTCTTCGCCGTGATTTTCCTCAGGAATACGCGTTATTTTCGCAGCGCTCCTTTGAATATAACGGTCGTCCATTTAACGGCCATAACAATCTGATGTATCGCTATCAGGGCGTTGACGGCATTAAGACCGGATATACCGATGTCTCGGGCTATAATCTGGTTTCATCTGCAATCATTAACAACAAGCATCTTGTTGGTGTCGTTCTCGGCGCTGGATCGTCACGTGAACGCGATGACCGCATGTCAAAGCTACTCACGCGCTTTGGCACAGAAGGTGCCGGGTTCGCAGGACGTGAACTGACCGCCTTTGCAGCACCTATTGAAAATGCTCTGCCAATCGTCACGCAGATCAAGACGCCTGAACCAAAAGAAGATGCCGTCTCGGATATGATTGATGATTCCAAGATCGAGCAGGGCGATGGTGGTTTTCTGGTCAATCCTGCAGCGTCACCGTGGCGTGTTCAGGTCGGTATGACGCCATCGCGCAAAGGTGCGGACGAGTTGCAGGCGAAATATATGCCTGTCGTAGACCGCTTGGTGCCGGGCACCAAAGCAGAGATTTCGGCAGCGCCGCGTGGTCGCAAGCTTTATCGCGTTCGCTTTACCGGCTTTAAAGACTCGGATGCTGCGCAAAAGACCTGCACGCAGCTTAAATTGCAGGGTGTTCCTTGCCTGGCTATCCGCAACTGATTTCAGCCAGATTTTAAGATGCCCTGAAAGCACCGTGATGCAGTTTGCCACGGTGCTTTTGCTTTACGTAATGGCCAAAAAAGATTAATAGCTGGCCTTCATTTCCTGTTGTGTAAGCAACATATAGATCGTTCTGCCAATTCAAAGCAGGATCGTTTCATGACTAACCACCCGCAATCGTTGGCGGGACTGGATAAGGATAATATGATGTCGAATGTTTCCATGCAGTTTCCTGATGGATCGGTGCGCGAATATGATGCCGCAACAACCGGTTTCGAGTTAGCTGAATCAATCTCCAAATCACTCGCTAAAAAGGCCGTGGCTTACGCCGTAGACGGCACCGTGCGCGATCTGTCTGATCCGCTTGGCGCTTCCGGTGCAATTGAAATTCTGACCCGCGAAGACCCGCGCGCGCTTGAACTGATCCGTCATGATACGGCACACGTTCTTGCAGAAGCCGTGCAGGAGCTTTTCCCGGGTACACAGGTTACGATTGGTCCGGTGATCGAGAATGGTTTTTATTACGACTTTGCGCGTAATGAACCTTTCACGCCTGATGATCTGCCAGTGATCGAAAAGAAAATGCGCGAAATCATTCAGCGCAACAAGCCGTTCACCAAGCAGATCTGGTCGCGTGAAAAGGCCAAGCAGGTTTTTGCCGATAAGGGCGAGAGCTATAAGGTCGAACTCGTCGATGCGATCGCTGAAGGTCAGGACCTCAAGATCTATAATCAGGGCGAATGGTTCGATCTTTGCCGTGGTCCGCATATGGCCTCCACAGGTCAGATCGGCAATTCATTCAAGCTGATGAAGGTTGCTGGCGCTTACTGGCGTGGCGATTCAAACAACCCAATGCTGACCCGCATTTACGGAACAGCATTTGCCAATGACGCCGATCTCAACGCTTATCTTCATATGCTTGAAGAAGCCGAAAAGCGCGATCACCGCCGCCTTGGTCGCGAAATGGACCTGTTCCATTTTCAAGAAGAAGGTCCGGGCGTTGTGTTTTGGCACGCCAAAGGCTGGCGCATGTTCCAGACGCTTGTGGCCTATATGCGCCGTCGTCTCGACAGCCATGGCTATCAGGAAGTCAATGCTCCACAGGTGCTGGACAAGTCGCTTTGGGAAACTTCCGGTCACTGGGGCTGGTATCGCGACAACATGTTCAAGGTCACGGTTGCCGGTGATGATACCGACGACGACCGCGTGTTTGCGTTGAAGCCAATGAACTGCCCGGGTCACGTTCAGATATTTAAGCATGGTCTTAAGTCTTACCGCGATCTGCCTATAAAGCTTGCAGAATTTGGTAATGTGCATCGCTACGAACCATCAGGTGCTTTGCATGGTCTGATGCGTGTTCGCGGCTTCACACAGGACGACGCGCATGTGTTCTGCACTGAAGAGCAGATGGCTGCCGAATGCCTGCGTATCAATGATCTCATTCTGTCGGTCTATAAGGATTTCGGCTTCAAAGGGATCACGATCAAGCTTTCGACACGCCCCGAAAAGCGTGTGGGTTCGGACGAATTGTGGGATCGCGCTGAAAGCGTGATGATGACCGTTCTGGAACAAATCGCGGAACAGTCAGACGATATAAAGACTGGCATTTTGCCGGGCGAAGGTGCCTTCTACGGTCCGAAGTTCGAATATACGCTCAAAGACGCGATCGGTCGTGAATGGCAGTGCGGAACGACACAGGTTGACTTCAACTTGCCGGAACGTTTTGGCGCATTCTATATCGACAGCAATTCGGAAAAGACCCAGCCTGTTATGATCCATCGCGCGATCTGCGGATCGATGGAGCGCTTCCTTGGCATTCTGATCGAAAATTTTGCCGGTCATATGCCACTTTGGTTCGCGCCAATTCAGGTGGTTGTAGCAACGATTACGTCTGAAGCCGATGGTTATGCTGCTGAAGTTGCGGCTAAGCTCAAGGCAGCTGGCTTGCAGGTTGTGACTGATGTTCGCAACGAGAAGATCAACTACAAGGTCCGCGAACATTCGGTTCAGAAGGTTCCGGTCATTCTCGTTTGCGGTATGCGTGAAGCGGAAGAAAAGACGGTCAATATGCGCCGTCTGGGTTCACGTGATCAGGAATCGATGACGCTGGACGAAGCAATTGCTCGTCTCGCAGAAGAAGCAACGCCGCCAGATTTGCTGCGTTTGCGCAACGTATAATAGCAAAAGGCCCGCTTGAAGCGGGCCTTTTCATTTCAGATATAATTTAATTAGTCTTGCGCGGCATCATCGTCCGTGAGTGCTTCGGATTCGCGGTTTGCGACCACTTCAACCTCTTCATTGGCACCAGAGGTCACTTTGAAGTCGCGCTGATAAATACGATCCTTGTTTTTTGCGACGGCAACATAGTCACCTTCAATCAAAACCATGGACGAGTAAGCACCAGCGCTTTCACGAACGACATCACCTGAGGCATTGAGGATCGACCATGAAGTGTCGGCGAGGGCTTCGCCGCCTTTTTTCGCTACAAGCTTGAGCAAGACTTCGGCTGCACGATGCTGAACCGTCGCTTCTGTCAGCTTGCCCGCTTCCACACGGATATCCGCGCGGATAATAGCATTTGCGGTCCCGTAGTTAGAAACGACGTGATAGGTGCCGCTATTCAACCGGATGATTGTGTCTGGCTTTACGTCTGGCACGATGAGCGAACGGTCGCTGTTGTCTTCGTCTGCATAAATGGAGAAGCGCACGAGATCGCTTTTGATTTTGCCTTCATCGGGCAAAACGGCGCTCAGTTTCATTCCGCCAGCATCAAGCGTCATAACTTCATGACGTGTATTTTTATTGAGCGTAATGCGCTTTGTCGCACCAGCGCGGCCATAGGCAGCGTGAACGAGATAACTGCCTTCTGGCAGGTTGAAAACTGTGCTGCCACCCTTGGCTGATGCAATCAGAGCCAGTTGTCCGTCTGCGCCAACCTCCGGCGCAAAAACCCGCCAAACGATTCCCGAAGAAATATCCGGTCCATCCTGATTGAGGCGAGCCTTCAGATCGAGCTCACTCGTTTTGATCAGTGGATTATTATCTGGGCTTGTCGGGCCGGCATAGGGGCTGATCGATGGTAAATTCAGTTTTGGATCCGGGAAATTAGGCAAGCCAATTGCATTGTTAGACGGGGTTGGTCCGTTATTTCCCAAAGGGGATTGTATGACGGGTGCTGCTGCCGGTGCGGGTAATTCGAGCTGAAAGCTCGGCAATTTGAAGCCACTGTCACTTGGACCACCTTGTGGGCCGCCACCAAATCCGCCGCCGGGCCCGCCCTGTCCACCACTCGGTCCACCACCGGGGCCACCTGGACCCTGCGCTAAAGCCGACGATGCAATCAGGACAAACGAGAGTGTTGCTGCAAGGGTCTTGCGGCGCGATGATTTTGCACTGTTTGCCCTATACGGACCCAGACTATCTGACATGTTGTTGTTTTGAACCGAAGCGGGTGGCGAATTCAAGGCTAAATTGACCGACACCTTTGCAAATTTATATTTACGCAGCGTGCACAGTCATGGATTTTTGACTTTACACCCAGATCACGTCGGGCGAGAAGGAGCTGCCTCCATATTAACTGGAGTGACATATACAAATTTCAGCGATGAGGTTTCCCCCGTGACGCATCCGGTTTTTGAATTTTTGGCGCAGCGCAGTTCTACGCCTATTTCCGCAATTTCAGAGCCTGCTCCGCAAGGTGCTGAGCTGGATGATTTGCTGAAAGTTGCCGCGCGTGTGCCTGATCATGGCCGTCTGACGCCATGGCGCTTTATTCTCTATCGCGGTGATGTGCGTCATAAGGTTGGTGAATATTTGGCTATACGCGCTGAAGAGCGGGAAGGGCCGCTTAATGAAAGCCGCAAGGATCAGGAGAGGGCGCGTTTTGCGCGCGCACCACTGGTCATAGGCGTCGTCTCTTCGCCAGTCGCCCATGAACGCATTCCGGAGTGGGAGCAGTTTTTGTCGGCAGGTGCCGTCGCTATGAATCTTTGCACCGCAGCCAATGCACTTGGTTATGCAACCAACTGGATTACCAACTGGTATTCGGATGATGCGCCAGCGCGTGCATTTTTGGGTGTTGCACCTGAAGAGCGCGTTGCTGGATTTATCCACATCGGTACGGCAGCAAACAAAATGCCAGAGCGTCCGCGTGCGGATATGGATAAGATTGTTTCTGATTACAGCGGACCATGGGTATCCTAATCGTTCTCCTCTAAAATAAGTTATAAGTGACGGAAAACGCTGATGTTTTATGAACCTTCATCTGGTCATAATCTTCCTCATAACCCATTCAAGGCGATTGTCGCACCGCGTCCTATCGGTTGGATTGGTACGCGCTCGAAAGACGGTGCGGTGAACCTTTCACCGTACTCATTCTTCAATGTGGTCAGTGACACCCCGCCAATGATTATGTTTTCATCCAGCGGTTTCAAAGACAGTGTTTCATTCATCGAAGAGACGGGCGAGTTTACGGCCAGTCTGGTCAGCGACCATCTCAAGGAGCAGATGAATGCGTCTTCAGTAAATGCTCCGCGCGGCGTGAGTGAATTTGACTATGCAGGTTTGACCGTTGCGCATAGCAAACTGATTGCAGCACCTTTTGTCAAAGAGGCCTATGCGGCATTGGAATGCGTTCTGGTCGAGATCAAGCGTTTGCAGGACAAAGAAGGCAGGCCAACCGACAATTACATGGTGATTGGTGAAGTCGTCGGCGTTCACATCGATGAAAGCGTGCTGACCGATGGGCTATTTGACATTAAAAAAGCCAAGCCGGTGACCCGCCTTGGCTATATGGACTTTGCGACAACGGATGATGTTTATCAGATGTTCCGCCCCAAATGGGACGATAAGATTTGAGGGACGGGGCTGATTACAGCCCCTTTTTCTTTGCCTCGCCCCAGATCGCTTCCATGTCGTCGAGTTGGGCCGCTTCAAGGCTACTTCCTGATTCCTTCAATGATGTTTCGATGAAGTCAAACCGACGCTTGAACTTGTCATTCGCCGCAATCAGTGCAGTTTCTGCGTCGATCTCGAGATGACGTCCAAGATTGACCATCGCGAAAAGCAGATCGCCATATTCTTCTGCAATATGCGCCTTGTCCTGCGATGCCATCGCTTCTTTAAGTTCAGCCGTTTCCTCAGCGATCTTGTCGAAGATCGGTTCTGCCTCCGACCAGTCAAAGCCAACCTTGGCAGCCTTTTGCTGGAGTTTCAGAGCACGAAGAAGGGCAGGGAATGCATTTGGAATATCGTCAAGATAGCGGGTTTTCTCGACCGTCTCCAAACCAAGCTTAGCGCGACGTTCAGCACGCTCGGCTTTTTCTTCGGCCTTGATGCGGTTCCATGAACCCTTTGCCATGCCAGCACTTCTGGCTTCTGCATCACCAAAAACATGTGGGTGGCGCCGGATCATCTTGCGGGTGATGGCTTCTACGACATCGCCGAAACCGAATTTGCCGTCTTCTTCTGCCATGCGTGCATGGAAAACAACCTGTAACAACAGGTCTCCCAGTTCTTCGCGAAAGTCATCCATATCGTCGCGCTCAATCGCGTCGAGTACTTCGTAGACTTCTTCGAGCGTATAGGGCGCAATAGATTGAGATGTCTGCTCAACATCCCAAGGGCAACCAGTCTGCGGATCACGCAGCGCAACCATGATTTCGAGAAGACGGTCGATATTTTGCGAGGGTTCCATCTTCACTCCGTAAGAATTGATGTCGCATTGTTGATGCAAGCTGCCAAAATCAAATGGTTTGGGTTGCGGTCAATCGTGTTTTTGCATAGTCCAAAGCTAAACGCCCATGGGATCGCACATCGGTGCGGCATGTTCAACAAGCAGGTATTTAAACAATGACGATTCTTGTGACAGGTGGTGCCGGATACATTGGTTCGCACACATGCGTTCAGTTGATCGAAGCAGGTCATGACGTTGTTGTGGTCGACAACTTTGAAAATAGTAGTCCGGAATCGCTTCATCGGGTGGAGAAAATTACAGGGCGTGCGCCGATCCGTGAGCCTGGAGATATCCGTGATCGTGCCTTGCTGGAAAAGATCATCACACGGCACAAATGCTCGGCAGTCATCCATTTTGCTGGATTGAAAGCCGTGGGTGAATCGAATGAAAAACCGCTGCATTATTATGACTGTAACGTGCTGGGCACCTTGCGTCTTTTGCAGGCAATGGAATCGACCGGCGTAAAGACTCTCGTGTTCAGTTCGTCAGCGACAGTCTATGGCGATCCGCAAAAGCTGCCGATTACTGAAGATCAGTCGCTTTCTGCAACTAACCCTTATGGCCGCACAAAGCTCGTGGTCGAAGATATGCTACGCGATCTCTATAACAGCGATAACAGCTGGAAAATTGCGATTTTGCGTTATTTCAATCCTGTTGGTGCGCATGAAAGTGGTCTGATTGGCGAAGACCCAAAGGGAATTCCCAACAATCTGATGCCGATCATTGCGCAGGTGGCGACTGGTCGCCGGGAAAAACTCAATGTCTGGGGCAATGATTATTCGACGCCAGACGGAACTGGCGTTCGTGATTATATCCATGTCGTTGATCTGGCTGCGGGTCATCTCAAAGCATTGAAAAAACTTGATGATCCTCAGTGCTTTTCAGTCAATCTTGGGACCGGGCAGGGCTATAGCGTGCTTGATGTGGTCAAAGCTTTCGAGCACGTCTCAAACCGCGAAATCAAATATGAAATTTCTCCTCGTCGTCCGGGCGATGTGGCCGAATGCTATGCCGATCCGGCCTTTGCACGCGATTTTCTAGGCTGGACTGCGCAGAAGGATTTGCGTGAAATGTGCAGGGATATGTGGAACTGGCAGTCCAAGAATCCAAATGGATACGAACCAGACTGATTATGCTCGGCTTCCCGCAAATGTGAACCGATCAGCTGCTTTGCCTATCCTTTAGTATTGTACCAAAGTCTGATTGGACTATTACAACAGGGAAGAGAGCTGACCAGTTTGCGGCCTGAAGGTTCTACGCGAGCTTATTAAGGACTATCGAGATAATGCGTTTTCTACCGGACAAATTCACCTGTATGTTGATTGCAACCATTGTGCTTGCGTCATTTCTTCCAGTGCAGGGTGATTTTGCCGAGTGGTTTGGCATAGCGACCAAAATCGCTGTTGGGCTCCTGTTCTTCCTGCATGGTGCACGTCTATCGCGTGAAGCTGTCGTTGCTGGCGTCACGCATTGGCGTTTACATCTGGCCGTTGCGCTTTCAACATTTGTGCTCTTTCCAATTCTGGGTCTTCTTGCTGGCTGGACCATTCCGGGACTGTCGCAATCGCCATTCTATCTGGGCATTCTCTATCTCTGTGTTCTGCCTTCGACTGTGCAATCGTCGATTGCTTTCACGTCGATGGCGGGTGGGAATGTATCAGCGGCCATTGTTTCAGCATCCGCATCCAACATTTTCGGCATGTTTTTAACGCCTTTGCTTGTTGGCCTGTTGTTTGCAGTTAAGGGCGGCGGTGGAATTTCCGTAGATGCACTTGAATCAATCTTGCTGCAATTGCTCGCGCCGTTCGTACTTGGCCAGATTCTTCAGCCATGGATCGGCAATTTTATGCGTCGTCACGGCAAGTCGTTGGGCCTTGTCGATCGCGGTTCAATCCTGATGGTCGTCTATCTCGCATTCAGTGAAGCGGTTGTTGAAGGCTTGTGGCACAAGGTTTCGTGGAACGATCTCAGCGTGATGATTGGCGTCAATATCCTGCTTCTGGTTATCGTCATGCTCGCCACCTGGTATGGCAGTAAATGGCTTGGTTTCAATCGCGCCGACCGGATTACGATTATGTTCTGCGGCTCCAAGAAAAGCCTTGCCAGCGGAGCGCCGATGGCGAGCGCTATTTTCATCGGCGCTGATGTGGGTAGCATCGTATTGCCGCTAATGCTGTTTCATCAAATACAGCTCATGGCCTGTGCTGTGATCGCGCGAAAACTTGCCGATCATAAACCCGCATCCAACACGGTAACGTCGGCAGCAGAATAGAACTGTTCTTGCTGTCAAAGCGTTATAAGGTTAGGAGGGCAGGAGGTCTCAAGAAAAGGCAATGCATATGTCCGAGCAGAACGGCAAATCCACTGATACAGAGTCATTTGATCAGGAGGCTTTAGCAGAAGCTTACAATCAGGCACTTGCGCTGGAAAAAGCTGGCGATTTGGATGCTGCCGCGCTGGCTTATCAGGCCGTTCTTGAAATCGATCCCGAGGATCACGGTGGCGCTGCTGTGCGTCTCGCCAGCATGGGACGTGGCGCTGTCCCGTCCAAAGCGCCGGATGCGTATGTATCGACGTTGTTTGATCAGCATGCTGAAATGTTTGATACAATTCTTGTCGATCAGCTCGGCTATGATGTGCCGTTGCAATTGCGTGAAATGCTTCTGGAAATGGATGAAGAGTTTCAGGCTGAGAGAATGCTTGATCTCGGCTGCGGAACTGGACTTTCGGCTGATGCGCTGGATGACATGGCTGACCACAAAACCGGTGTTGATATCTCCGAAAACATGATCGAAGTCGCCTATGAAAAAGGTGATTATGATGCACTGTTTGTGGGCGAAGCTGTACGCTTTCTTGAAGAGACCAAGGAGGACGCCTGGGATCTGATCGTCGCCACAGACGTGCTGCCTTACATGGGTGATCTTGAGCAGTTCTTCGCTGGCGTGGCTGCACATTTGACATCTGGCGGCTACTTCAGCTTCTCAAGCGAAACACAGTCTGAAAAGCGATTTGCCGGACGTAATTTCATGGTCGGCGATTATCAGCGCTTTGCACATGCTCAGACATATGTAAGTTCGCTTCTATCTAAGCACGGTATTGAATGCATCCGCTGCGAAGATATCGTTGTGCGTAGTGAGCAAGGTTCGCCAGTGCCTGGGCATCTTTATATCGCCAAACGCAACTGATCTTAGAACGGTCGGTATAATTTAGTTCCATAAGATAGATTATGCGATTATCCTATGTAGCCGGGTGGGTTCTAGTTTGAAGTGCGACTTGCAAATGATAACAATGAGTTATCGAATGCAAGGAACCTGTCATGGACCGCACCTATTCGCATATTGATCTGGATGGACGTCGCAGAATAGAACTTTGCTGCGCAACTCAGCGTCAAATAAACAAAACCGAATAAGCGTTGCTCATCCGGTTTCGGTGTAGCTCTAGATTTTCTGGCCTACATCAATACGATTGCCGTCCGGGTCTTCAAAAACAAAGGCTCGCAATCCATAGTCCTTATCCTGCAAGCCTTTTATGATCCGCATTCCGCTCTGCTTACATATTGTGTGTAGAGCGTCGACATTTTCCACCAGCATATGAGCGATGTTGAAAGTTGCCGCCTTATGCTCTTTTTGCAGCGATAAATGCAATTCGGCGTTCTCACGGCGCAGGATCATAAAACCCACCGGATTTCCGTTCTCAAAGACTTTTTCAAAGCCCAATACATTCATGTAAAAACTACAGGCCCGGTCCATATCTTTAACGGGAATCATAACTGCAATTCGTCCGAAACCGACATTCTGATTAGCGACATTGTTCATCGCATAACCTCTGTTTGCGAAGGCCTTGCCTTCAGGAAGACGGTGCTGCTGAAAGAAATGCGCTTCATTGTTTTTATGAGAAGGACGGTGCCAACGCCCTACTCCTACTTTGTTTTCATTTGCTTTGGAACTCGTCTGTGTTGATTAAGATCATTTTCCGGCTGGTGTATTTTGATATAGCTGCTGTGAGTTGATCTAAGACGAAAGCATGCGTGTAATAGCTGACTGCTTAGGCTATTACCTCTATGCGCCGACTCCGAATGCCAGTGTGAATATCCCTGCACGGAGAACGTTGTTTCCGGTCTTTTGGACTGGTCTGCAAGGAAGGTAATTTACATGTTGGAAGCTCGTATCAGGAATACATCTCTGCGTGATAAGATCATCACCGCGGAGGAAGCAGCAAGCCTGATAAAAGATGGCATGATTGTCGGTATGAGCGGTTTTACCCGCGCAGGTGACGCCAAGGCCGTTCCTCTCGCAATGGCAGCGCGCGCTGCGGAAGACCCATTTCAGATCACTCTGATTACTGGTGCTTCTTTGGGCCATGACGTTGATAAGATACTGACAGAAGCCCATGTTCTGGCACGACGTATGCCGTTTCAGGTGGATCGCACGTTACGCGCTGCGATCAATCGCGGCGAAGTGATGTTCATCGATCAGCATCTGTCGGAGACTGTCGAGCAACTGCGTTCCAACCAGATTGGCCCGATTGATTATGCGGTTGTGGAGGCTCTGGCGATCACTGAGAATGGCGGGATAATCCCGACTACCTCCATCGGTAATTCTGCAAGTTTTGCAATTCTTGCTGAGAAGGTGATTGTTGAGGTGAACCTCAATCAGCCATTGGCGCTGGAAGGACTGCACGATGTGTATATTCCGACGAAGCGCCCTTCCCGAGATCCGATCCCTGTGACGGCTTGCGATAGTCGTGTCGGTTTGCCCTATATTCCAATTCCGCCAGAGAAGATCGCTGGCATCGTTATTACCCATGAAAATGATAGCGCATCTACGGTTGAGCCTGCCGATGGCGAAACGATTGCGATTGCTTCCCATCTGATAAAGTTTCTTCTTGATGAAGTCGAAGCTGGTCGTCTTGATCTGACACTTAATCCTTTGCAGGCCGGTATCGGCACAATTGCAAATGCAGTTCTGAATGGTTTTGCTGAAAGCCCATTCCATAATCTGCGTATGTATAGCGAAGTGTTGCAGGATAGCACTTTTGATTTATTTGATGCTGGCAAGTTGGACTACGCATCGGGTTCCTCAATCACTTTGAGCCCAGCTTGTGGCGAACGAGTGTTTAACAACATTGACCGCTATCGGGACAAGCTAATTTTGCGCCCCCAGGAAATTAGCAATCATCCCGAAGTCATTCGCCGCCTTGGCATTATTGGTATCAACACAGCGCTTGAATTCGATATCTACGGCAATGTGAATTCCACACATGTGGATGGAACGCACATGGTGAACGGTATTGGCGGTTCCGGTGACTTTGCACGCAATGCCTATATCTCGATTTTCGTCAGCAAGTCTGAAGCGAAAAATGGCGCAATTTCTTCAATTGTACCGATGGTTACCCATGTTGACCATACCGAGCACGACGTTGATATTCTTGTCACCGAACAGGGGCTCGCAGATCTGCGTGGACTTGCGCCGCGCGAACGCGCTAAGCAGATCATAAATAATTGTGCGCATCCAGACTATCGCGGTCAATTGAACGATTATTTTGATCGTGCGTGCCAGCGCGGGGGGCATACCCCTCACCTGCTTGAAGAAGCATTCAGTTGGCATAGCCGCCGCAAAGAGACTGGCTCAATGCAGGCTTAGCAAAAGCCGCGACAAGAGCTAAGGTTGGGCGACTAAAAGCGAGATCGACGCTTTGAAAATTATTTGGATCGGCGGCGTAAGTCGCCGATTTTGTGGAACCTTATTCTGATTTGAACGTTAACCGGCATATCATCTCTGCATCTGGGATGATGGAGATCGGGGACAGTTTCAGGCTCTCACATGAGCCGCACTTCCCATATTATATGCACTTTCGGCATCGCGATGGAACGGCCGTCGAGAGTGTTCATAAACCGCCGTTCCGGGAAGGGTTCGACTGCCTATGTCTATCCTCATTAGCCTTCTGATAACAGTTCTTGTTATCTTTCTCGTCCTGTATCTCATCAATATGCTGCCCCTTGATGGCAAGGTGAAACAGATTGCTCAAGTAATCGTTATTATCATCGGTATAATATCGCTTTTGAAGTATTTGGCAGTCTTCTAAAAATGTGATCCCATTTTGTTATTTTAAAAGGGGCGTCTTAGGACGCCCCTTTTGCCTGTTAATTATAGTCACATAAATTAGACATATGTTAAAAATTACATTTTGTGTAATTTTTATTAAATACTGTTGCCGTGCGAATGATGTTTAGGTAGTATAATTTCCACCACCTTAGATTGCGCTACTAATGATACGAATTTATCAATAATTGCATATGGGCGGGGACGTAACTTTCAGTATTGGTGCTCTTCTCCTATAAGCCCCCTGACGATTAGGTCTGTTCATAGAGGGTTCAGAAACAGGCACATAAATATCTTCGGCGGGTTTGGGGAGTTTTTAGGCATGAAGACGGCTTTATGGAAAGCAGCGTTAATAACGTTGTATGTGGTTCTATTTTCCGTCGGCGTTAGCTTTCTCGTTGGATTTGTCTCTGGATCTTTGCCTGGTCGTGTCGCGATTGCACTTAGTACCGGCATTCCATTGGTGACGGCGTTTCCATCTCTTGCTTACATTTTCATTCAGCATAGTAAGCTCGGTGAAGCTTACTCACAGCTCGAAAAGGCGCATAGCGAGTTACAGGCGCGCTCGCGCGTCGATCATATGACCGGGCTGCTGAACCGCGAAGCATTGTTTGATGCTATGAAAATCAGCCGTTCGCGCATTGAAAGTGGAACACTGCTGGTTATCGACGCCGACCATTTTAAGGCGATCAATGATACATTCGGGCATAGTGTCGGTGATCGTGCACTTAAACTCATTGCCTTCGCACTTCAGAACGTAACACGCAAAGGCGATCTTGTCGGTCGTATCGGCGGCGAAGAGTTTTGTGTCTTCCTTCCGGGCGCCACAGGCGAAACTGGTATGCGCGTTGCGCAGAGAATACGTGCAGAAGTCGAACACACGCCATTTCATGCAACAGAATATCAAATATATCCGCTCACCATCAGCATTGGTGTAGCATCGGCTCCGAAGAACGAAACCAATTCTCAAGTGTTAAGCCGCGCTGATCGTTGCCTTTACATGGCCAAGCAGCGCGGTCGTAATTGTGTCGTTTTTGATGAGGAAAGCGGTCGTATTACGAGCGCATCGGTTGTATCGATCACCAACGGACGCGAAGTTGCCCGGGGTTAATTACTATTCCCAGGGAGTAACTTCTTCTTCTGACCATCCTACAGGAACAAAACCCATTCTCTGATAGAGTTGCAGCGCGCGCGGATTATCGAGCGTATTGGTATGAATTGCCACTTTTTGCGGGTTGTGTGACCAAGCGGTTGAAATGGCTTCATTTAGGAAAAACTTGCCAAGCCCCCGCCCCTGATAGTCCGGCATAAGACCAAAATACAGAACCTCGGCCGTCTCGGGAAGCGCAGAAAGATCAAGCTCTAAAAGACCTGCTGGATTACCGTCTGCATAGAGAACATGAATATCGGTTGTTTCTGCATGAATCGCCGCAGCCACTTCCGCGTCGCTTTGCATGCGGCGCATCATCCAATGATGCTGACGTCCGACCTGCTCATAAAGGTAGCGATAGAAATGCACCGGCGTTTGTGTTGAACGCATCAGTGCAAGGCGCAGGCCAGATGGCACTGGAGCCGACAGTGCCGGGCGCGCTGTCATTTCCAGATGGGTCACTCTGGCAATCAGTTTTTCAGCCATGCTTAATCTGCTTCGCCGGTCACCACGGGCGTATCCTGCCTGCTGCCCCATTCGCTCCACGAACCATCATAAAGTCGATTGTCCTCATGGCCTAGCGACGTCAGCGCGAGTGTGATGACAGCCGCCGTCACGCCAGAGCCGCAGCTTGTGACAACCGGCTTGTTGAGATCGACCCCTGCATCGGCAAAGATTTCACGCAGGCTATTGAGGCTTTTCAGTTTGCCATTCTCAGACAGCGTACCGACCGGGACATTACGCGCGCCCGGCATATGGCCTGAGCGCATGCCTTCACGTGGCTCTGCATCGCAACCTGTGAAGCGGCCAGCGGCACGTGCATCTGCAATTTGCGAGCTATGTTCTTCCACCACCTTGCTCATCTCTTTGAAGCTGACGACTTTGGCTTCATTGAATGATGGCGTGAAAAGTGTTGCTGCGATTTTGGTGACTTCATTGGTGATGGGGAATTCCGCGGCCTTCCAACCATCAAAACCGCCATCGAGAACCAGAACGTTCTTCACACCCATGACGCGGAACATCCACCAAACGCGTGGTGCCGAGAACATGCCGGGGCCGTCATAGACAACGACTGTTTCATCCGCCGTAATGCCCATTGCACCGACATGGCGTGCAAAAAGCTCTGGCGATGGCAAAGTGTGCGGGAGGCCGGATTCCTTATCCGCAATTAGATCCTGATCGAAAAAGACCGCCCCCGGAATGTGCGCTGCATCATATTCATCGCGCCCATTGCGACCGGCTGCGGGCAAATACCAGGATGCATCCACGATTGCGAGACCCGGCTCGCCCAATCGGGCTTTCAAATCATCGCGGGAGATAACAAATGCGCTTTTATCGGACATGATTGCTCCTGAATTTATGAGAGTGGTGCATTGCCAAATCGAATGCGGAAACGCCGGTTTTCCTTGCCCTTCTTTTCGATTTTGCCAATGTGGATTTCACCCACTTCCTGTGTGTTAGAAACGTGTGTTCCGCCGCAAGGTTGCGAATCCACCGAGCCATTTTCACCGATAACAACCAAACGAAGGCGTCCGGCACCCACAGGTGGCCGAACATTCTTTGACTTCACAATGTCTGGATTGGCGAGAAACTCTTCGTCGGTAATCCAGTGGAGGCTAATCGGTTCACTGGCATTGACCAATTCCATAAGCTTCTCTGTGACGAGTTCTTTTGTGTAGCTCGCATCTGGCAGATCGAAATCGACACGACTTTCCTCTTCACCAACGGCGGCGCCAGTAATTGGAAATGGACAGGCTACGGAAAGCAGGTGGCAAGCCGTATGCATACGCATCAACTTGAGACGACGATCCCAGTTGATATGTAGTGTAAGCTTTTCGCCTATAGCGGGAACCGCCTGCCCTTCGGCTGGCACATGAATGATTTCGCTTTTGTTTTCGCCCGTAACGGTTGCAGCAATCTCAATGCGCGAACCATCAGAGCGTTCAAAATAACCAGTATCGCCCGGCTGGCCGCCGGAAGTGGCATAAAAATTTGTCTGGTCGAGAATGATGCCGCCGGTATCTGTCACAGCCAAAACCGAACCCTCCGCGCTTTTAAGATATGCATCTTCGCGGAACAAAGCTTCGGTCTCATATGCCATGGTCAGTCCTCGTAAGGTATGTGAATTTCAGTTTTCGTTTCCAGCCAGCCCGGCACCGGCAAGTCTTTGCCGCGCAGGAAAGCCGGATTAAACAGTTTGGACTGGTAACGATTACCATAGTCGCAAAGCACGGTCACGATGGTGTGGCCCGGCCCGAGATCTTTTGCAAGGCGGATCGCACCGGCGATATTGATGCCTGAAGAACCACCCAAGCAGAGCCCTTCGTCCTGCACCAGATCAAAGACAATATCGAGCGCGTCAGCGTCGCCGACGCGGTACGAAAAATCGGGCGTAAAGCCATCGAGATTGGCCGTGATGCGCCCCTGCCCTATGCCTTCGGTGATGGAATCACCCTCTGATTTCAATTCGCCTGTCGTGTAGAAGGAATGAAGTGCTGCGCCATGAGGATCAGCAAGCGCAATCTTGATATCGGCATTCTTGTCCTTGAGGCCAAACGCCGTGCCCGCCAGTGTGCCACCTGAACCAACAGCCGAGACGAAACCATCAACCTTGCCATTGGTATCGCGCCAGATTTCCTGCGCAGTTGTTTCAACATGCGCGATGCGATTGGCAACATTATCGAACTGATTGGCCCAGACTGCACCGTTTGGCTCGGTTTTGGCCAGTTGTTCGGCCAGACGACCGGAGAGACGCACATAATTGTTCGGATTGCGATAAGGTGCTGCAGGAACCTCAATTAGTTCAGCACCAAGAAGGCGCAACGCATCCTTCTTTTCCTGGCTCTGGGTTTCTGGAATAACAATCACTGTGCGATAGCCAAGTGCCTTGGCAACAAATGTGAGGCCGATGCCGGTGTTTCCTGCTGTACCTTCAACGATAACGCCGCCGGGCTGCAGAAGCCCGCGCTTTTCGGCATCGCGAATAATATAGAGCGCCGCCCGGTCCTTAACCGACTGGCCTGGATTGAGAAATTCGGCTTTGCCGTAAATCTCGCAGCCGGTGACTTCGGAAGCCTTTTTCAAACGGATCAATGGCGTATTGCCGATAGCGTCGAGTGCCGAATTGAGCATGGCTTCTATCCCTCTGGTTAAGACGAAACTATGTGGAAGTATGCTGATCTTCAAGCAAGCGAGGAATAATTTTCCGTGTGAAACTGCAATTGCAAACTGGTTAGTATCAATGAAACGAAAAAACCGCCCTGTTGAGGGCGGTTTAAAGGAAATGTCATTCTGACAGATTACGCAGCGCGCTGACCACCACCGCCGCCACCTGGACGACGCTTCCGATGGAATGGACGCTTTGGCTTTGCAGCAGCTTCACCACTTGCAGGCTGCGCAGCTGGTGCTGAACGGTGCTCGCTAGACTTTGCCATCTTGTGAGCCGGACGACGATGCTTCTGCGGAACACCGTTTGAGCCGGGTTTGCGATCAAAGCGTGGCTTGTCTTCCGCATCATCAAACTTTGCAGCCGGTGCAGGTGCAAGCTTAACAGGCGCTTCCTTAATGGTCAGCTTGTTACGCGTCACACGCTCAACGGCGCGCAGCTTTGTGTCTTCCGTTGCGGCATCATAAAGCGTGATCGAAGCGCCGCTTGCGCCGTTACGACCGGTACGGCCAATACGGTGCACATAGGTTTCTGGCTCATCTGGCAGATCGTAATTGACGACATGGCTGATACCAGGAACGTCAATGCCGCGGGCGGCGATGTCAGTTGCGACCAGAATACGAAGCGTGCCATCGCGGAATCCGTTCAGTGCGCGCTGACGGGCATTCTGTGATTTGTTGCCATGGATCGCAGCAACATCAAAGCCATCGCGTTCGAGATGACGCACAACAGCGTCTGCGCCGTGCTTTGTGCGCGTGAAGACGATAACCGACTTCATGCCCTTGTCAGCCAGCAGACCAGAAAGCAGACGGCGCTTGTCTTTGGTCGGAACCGGATGCACAACCTGCGTGATTTCCGCAGCAGTTGTACCCTGTGGCGCAACTTCTACACGGATTGGATCGCGCAGCAGTGTCTGTGCAAGCGCTGCAATTTCCTTTGGCATGGTTGCCGAGAAAAGCGCAGTCTGACGGTTCTTATGCGTACCCTTGGCAATGCGCTTGACATCATTGATGAAGCCCATGTCGAGCATGCGGTCAGCTTCATCGAGAACCAGCCAGCGGGTTTCCGAAAGATCAATGCAATTTTCACGTACGAGATCGGTCAGACGACCGGGCGTTGCGATAAGAACATCAACGCCGCCCTGCATGCGCTTGATCTGGCTCAGACGCGATACGCCACCCAGAACGAGTGCTGTCGAAATATGGGCCTGCTTGGCCACAACGCGGATCGTTTCTTCGATCTGCACGGCCAGTTCGCGGGTTGGTGCAAGGATCAGCGCGCGTGCAGTCTTGCCCTTGCGCTTGTCACCAAGTGCAATGATTTTCTGCAGGATCGGCAGGCTGAATGCGGCTGTCTTGCCGGAGCCAGTCTGTGCAATACCCAGAATGTCGCGGCCTGCCAGCTGATGTGGAATAGCCTCGGTCTGGATTGGCTTGGGCTCGGTCATGCCAGCAGCTTCAACGCCTTTGAGCAGCACGCCAGTAACGCCAAGAGCGGCAAAGCCGCCAATATTTTCAGTTGTCAATTTAAACTCTTTCGGCGGCACCACATGATTGCGGTCCGCTTTAAAAACTTCGGACAAGCGCAACTTGCCGAACGGGAATTTCTTGGATGTACGACGGGACGCCGGAAAAAAATCCGGTCGACTTGCGCTGCCGTGCCCGAAACCAGCCGGGTCTCCCCTGCTGTCAGACCATTCTGACTGCAAGAGGCGAGACGCAACAAGTCCGATTCCGGGAAGACTGAAAAAGTTCAGTCCATGCGCCTGAGCCGCCATATGGGGTATTATGCCCCAAAAAGCAAATGAATTTTGTTTTTGGAACTATCAGATAATGAAATCTGCAAGCACCTGATTGTCGGTGATGTCCTGATAAGCCCAGCCCGCTTCGGCAAACTTCTTTTCAAGAATCTTAAAATTTCCGGCATTCTTCGTTTCGATGCCGATCAGCACCGAGCCAAAATTACGCGCAGACTTCTTCAAATATTCAAAACGGGCAACGTCGTCTTCCGGTCCAAGAAGATCGAGGAACGAGCGCAAAGCGCCCGGACGCTGCGGAAAACGGAAGATGAAATATTTCTTCAAACCTTCATAGCGAAGTGCGCGTTCTTTGACGTCTGGCAGTCGTTCAAAGTCGAAATTACCGCCCGATACGACGATGACAATACGCTTGCCTTTGATTTCGCTTTTCTTGAAATCCTTGAGCGCATCAATACCAAGAGCACCGGCAGGCTCGAGCACAACGCCCTCAATATTGAGCATTTCAACCATTGTTGAGCACAGACGGTTTTCCGGAACTGTGATCACAACGTTTTTGTCGAAGCCTTTGAGAAGCTTGAAGTTTTCTTTGCCGATTTCGGCAACTGCAGCTCCATCAACGAAATTATCAACGTGTGAAAGTTTGATACGCTTTCCCGCTTCAAGGCTACCTTTAAGGCTTGCAGCGCCCTGCGGTTCGACAAAGCGATAAGACGCTTTCCAGCCGATGCCATCAAAATACTGTGTGACGCCTGCTGACAGACCTCCGCCGCCAACTGGCAGAAACACAAAATCCGGCTTTTTGTTATCAGGCAACTGCCGTTCGATTTCGAGTGCGACGGTCGCCTGCCCTTCAATGATGCCCTGATGATCAAATGGCGGTACCATTACACCGCTATTCGCTGCGGCATATTCCTGTGAAGCAGCATAGCAGACGTCGAAAATATCGCCGATGAGTTTGATTTCGATAAATTCAGCACCGAAAGCGCGTGTTTTGTCGATTTTTTGCTGCGGCGTCGTCACGGGCATAAAAACCACGCCCTTGCGGCCAAAATGGCGACAGGCGAAGGCAAAGCCCTGTGCGTGATTGCCAGCCGACGCACAGACAAAAACTGCATTTTCGTCTGTTGTCTTCACTGCGCGCGAAATGAAATTGAAAGCACCACGTATTTTATAAGAGCGAACTGGCGTCAGATCTTCACGCTTAAGCCAAATCTCTGCGCCATATTTCCGTGAAAGATAGTCATTGAGCTGCAATGGTGTCTCTGGAAAGAGCGCACGCATGGCGGTTTCAGCTTGAACTACGGCTTTAACGAAGGCGTTCATCGGTCGGCTTTCTGCATTCACAATACTATTTTCGCATGGCTACATGGCTTTCGCGCCGCAAACAAGCGCGAAACGCAAAACATGAGTAAAATAGTATTGTTTTATCAATGAAGACGGGTGGTGCGGTCGGCGGGACTTGAACCCGCAAGCCTAAAAGGCGACGGATTTTAAGTCCGTTGCGTATACCAATTTCGCCACGACCGCAGCTAAGACTTTCTATGTCATGATTTGTGAAGCAAATTCAAGCGGTTTTGAGCAGTTGTAACAACTGGTTTTCATGACAGTGGAAAAAAATTAGAAAATAGCCCGCAACGTTTTTGTTGAATAAAAGTTATATTGATAACAATCAGTCGTATGCGGGGTCTCCACTTTGAAAAACACAGAAAACCAGTTGCAGCTTTCATCTGCCGGGGATTAACTGTGCATATACAGAATGGAGTCTGGGCATGACGAATACCCCGCAGCAGGCCGTGACGGCTGCAATGCTTGCTATTGGCGACGAACTTCTCTCAGGACGTACAAAAGATAAAAATATCGGTCATCTCGCCGATGTGATGACGGCTGCCGGTATTGATCTCAAAGAGGTTCGTATCGTTCCTGATGATGAAGACGCCATCGTTACAGCGCTCAATGCTTTACGCCCCGGCTATGACTATATTTTCACGTCGGGCGGCATCGGCCCTACTCATGATGATATTACCGCCGATGCCGTATCGCGCGCTTTTGAAGTGCAGTGCATCTATGACGAAAAGGCTATGAAACTCTTGGCTGATAATTATGCCAAGCGCGAACTTGAGTTCACCGACTCGCGTAAACGCATGGCGCGTATGCCACAAGGATCAGAGCATATCGATAACCCGATATCTGCTGCACCCGGCTTTCATATTGGCAATGTTTATGTGATGGCAGGTGTGCCGTCGGTGTTTCAGGCTATGCTCGACAATGTTTTGCCGACGCTGAAAACTGGCCGTAAACTTTTATCCAAAGCTGTGCGCTGTCCATTTGGTGAAGGTGTTATCGGCGCACCGCTAACAGCAATTCAGAAAGAAAACCCGGAAACAATAATCGGATCATATCCGAAATTTGAAAATGGTCGTTTCAGCACCGAATTGGTTGTTCGTGGCAGTGATGAAGCAAAAATCGACGTGGCGGTTGCTGCAATCGAAGCGATGATTGCCACATTGCAAGAACAAGGTGCGGCGTGAAGGTAATAGTTATTACCCAAGCGCAACCACCATCATATGTTAGAATGAAATATAGCCGGAAGGAGATCTGATATGTCCTACAAAACGGTCGTGGCCTATTCCCGCAGCGAGGCAGAACTGAAGCGGATTTTGTCTGCAGTTGCTCTTCTGACGCGCAGAACGCATGACATTCATGTCATCGGCCTTTATTCTGTTCCCTCGCCCATCGTGTATGCAGATCCCAATGGTTTTATCGATCCGGGCATGTTTGAGCTGCATGATAAGCAGCACAAAGAAATATCGGAGCATCTGAAAGCGCAGTTTGAAGATGAAATGCGCCGTCAGGGAATCAATCATGAGTTCCGCATCACGCGTTCTGAAACCGGAACTGCTGCCGATGGTGTGCTAACCTCGTGCCTCGGCGCTGAATTGCTGGTAGCAGGTCAGCCCGATCCGGATGATCCAGCAACCAATGATGAAACAGCCGATACGCTGGTGTTTAATTCCAGCTGCCCTGTTTTGCTGGTGCCTCATGCGCCCGTCGTTGCCATGGAAGCCATTGATCGCATTGTGGTTGCATTTAATGGCAAGCGGGAAGCATCGCGCGCAGCATTCGACGCTTTGCCTTTCATGAGACATGCAAGCCGCTCGGAACTGGTTTGGATTGATCCACCAGAGCGCGAAGGTGAAGACGAAGCGCTTGCAGGCAGCGAACTGGCCGAAGCCTTGTCGCGGCATGGGGTGGATGTGAGTCTCACTCCGCTTGCATCCAATAGTCGTAGCGCACAGGATGTGCTTCGTGAGCATATCATCGCGCATCGCACCGATCTTCTGGTGATGGGCGCATATAGCCATTCGCGATTGCGCGAACTGGTTTTCGGCGGTGTTACCCGTTCGATGTTGAACGACCTTCCCATCCTGACCCTGTTCTCACGCTAAGAATAATTATAGCGCCGGTCCGTTTTATGCGGTCCCGCGCTATATTTTTGGCCTTAAAAGGACGTGGGGTCTCACGCCGCTCTTGCGCAAAAGGTCTTTTTGCGGTTATCAGCATCACCCGGCGCTGACTGTGCCGGGCGGAGAGCCTTTCCTTCTTGTGCAGCATGCATATGAAATGCTGTGCGCGCATTAGGGAAAGCGGCAGATCCAGACAGTTCAGCGCGAATGGCACCCGTCATCGCGCATTTTTGGTTTGACAGATCCGGAGTGAAACTCCCGGATTTTCCATGGAGCGTTTCGATGTCGTTGCCTGATAAAGCCTTTCCCGTTTCCTGGGATCAGTTCCACCGTGATGCCCGTGCGCTTGCCTGGCGCATTGCTGATATGAATCAGGAATGGCGCGCTATCGTGGCCATTACCCGTGGCGGCTTGGTTCCAGCAGCTATCGTTTGCCGTGAACTCGGCATTCGTTTGATCGAAACTGTCTGCGTTGCATCCTATCACGATTATACATCGCAAGGCGAAATGGAAATTCTCAAAGGCATCAGCGCACCGCTTCTCGAAAATGGCGGCGAAGGCGTGATTGTCGTTGATGACTTAACGGACACCGGCAAAACCGCCGCTATCGTACGCGAAATGATGCCGAAGGCGCATTTCGCTACCGTTTATGCTAAGCCGAAAGGCCGCCCACTCGTCGATACTTTTGTAACGGAAGTCTCACAGGATACGTGGATTTATTTCCCGTGGGATATGGGCTTCACCTATCAGGAGCCAATCGCTGGCGGAAAACGCGGATAAACGAAAATAAATGAAAGTCGATTGCGGTGGTAAAGCTGCCGCAATCGCACTATATTGAAAGTCTGCCGAAATTGTATGGAGGCGTGACTTCAAGCTATTTAGCTAAAGCGTTGCGTTTACTAATTTAAGCAAGGCCTTAAAAATAAAAGCATTTTAAGCTTCTTATCGAAAGACCCTGTCAAACAAATCCATTGTTATTTTGGCGAATCAATCCATTCTGTTTTGAAAATGGTGGGACTTTCGCGGTGAAAACACAGGCTAAAAAATTTGTTGCAACGGAGAAGCGTATTCTGACGCCTTCTGGTCGTTTGCAACAAGTTGCGGCTCTTGTTTACCGCTTTGAGGCCGGCGAACGGCAAATTCTCGTCATTACCAGTCGTGGAACGGGCCGTTGGGTCATTCCTAAGGGCTGGCCGCAAGTGGGCCGTACCCTTGCTGAGACGGCTGCGCGTGAAGCTTATGAAGAGGCTGGCGTGCGCGGGGAGATTTCATCTCATCCGATTGGCAGCTTTGATTATTGCAAAAACGATCTTCCGCCGGAATGCATCAATCAGTTTACGGTGGCAGTTTATGCTTTGCACTTCGTCGAGCGTGCAAAAGATTGGCCGGAGCGTGAGCAGCGTATCTGTGAGTGGGTATCCCCTCGTCAGGCTGCGGAGCGTGTGGATGAAACAGATCTCAAGCGTATTTTGCTGGGTTTTGACGGGTCGCTTACGGCTATTGCTGCTGAATGATGGCTTTGCCAGCGCCACAAGTCGCTATTTCGTCAGATATTGCCTCGATATAATGGCCGGTGTTGCTGATTGGCATGTGTCACCGCATTATTTGAGCTGACATTCATATATCTGTCATTCTCCCCGTTATCCACATTTACCCCCAGAGCTCGATCACAATATCTAGCGCTCTAAGCCATATGGTAAACCAAAGCTTGACGCTCATGTCCGAGTCGTTTTTTATGAAACGGTCGTTGCGTAAGTGGCGTGGCCGAGCGTGAAGTTATGTCGGCCTTTTCTTCAATTTAGTCGGTTGAGTAACGGGCGTTGCGTAGATAATACGTTTATCGCACGAGATTTTTTGCGTCTGAATTTCAGATACTTAGCCTAGTGGAAAGATTTCTGTTTATTGGTGCTGATGTCGGATTAATACTAGATTTAGTATTTTCAATCATGATAACATACTAGATAAGCAAAAACCTTATCCGTCAGCATGTATGAATGAGTCTAGAACTGGCCTCATGGCTGGAACGTTGATCATGCCCTGTTTGAGGCATTTGATCGAAAGAATCCTTGAGGAGATCGCTCCTCGATATGATTGCCCTCCCGCATTGGGAGGATGTTCGAAACGAATATGCAAGACGCCGGTTGTGGCTCGTGTGACAAGGCTGAACTCGGGCTGAAATTGATCAGTCTGCTACTATATATAGAACGTTTGGATGGGACAGATGAAGATCGAACGCCGTTTTACGAAAGAAAACCAGTCAGCTTATGCGGAGATCGAATTTCGCACAGCGACGAGTGAGATCAAGAATCCCGATGGTTCGGTGGTATTTCGCCTTGAAGGCATCAATGTTCCGGCACAGTTCAGCCAGGTAGCAGCCGATATTCTAGCGCAAAAATACTTCCGCAAAGCCGGCGTCCCTGCCCGTCTTAAAAAAGTTGAAGAGAACGATGTCCCATCGTGGCTCTGGCGTTCGATCCCGGATGAAGATGCTCTGGCGAAGCTGCCGGAAGAAGAGCGTTTTGGTTCCGAAATGGACGGCTGTCAGGTTTTCGATCGCCTCGCGGGAACATGGACCTATTGGGGCTGGAAAGGCGGCTACTTCAACTCTGAAGAAGATGCGTCGGCTTTCCGCGACGAACTGGCTTACATGCTGGCGACGCAGCGCGTGGCGCCAAACAGCCCGCAATGGTTCAACACTGGTCTTCATTGGGCTTACGGCATTGACGGTCCGGGTCAGGGTCACTTCTATGTTGACTGGCAGACCGGAAAACTGACGAAATCGAAATCCGCTTACGAGCATCCGCAGCCACACGCCTGCTTCATCCAGTCTGTTGGCGATGATCTGGTAAACGAAGGCGGCATCATGGACCTTTGGGTCCGCGAAGCCCGTCTGTTCAAATATGGTTCTGGTACAGGCTCCAACTTCTCGCATCTGCGTGGCGCTGGCGAAAAGCTTTCGGGCGGCGGCAAGTCTTCCGGCCTGATGAGCTTCCTCAAGATCGGCGACCGTGCGGCGGGCGCGATCAAGTCTGGCGGCACAACACGCCGCGCAGCCAAGATGGTGGTTGTTGATGTCGATCACCCGGATATTGAAGAATATATCGACTGGAAGGTGAAGGAAGAGCAGAAAGTTGCTGCTCTTGTCACTGGTTCCAAGATCGTCAAGCAGCATCTAACTGCAATCATGAAGGCTTGCGTCAATTGCGAAGCCGATAATGACGACTGTTTCGATGCATCGAAGAACCCTGTTCTTAAGCGCGAAATCAAGGCTGCTAAGAAGAACCAGGTACCTGAAAACTACGTCAAGCGCGTCATTCAGTTTGCGCGTCAGGGCTATACGGACATTGAGTTCAAGACCTATGATACCGATTGGGATTCAGAGGCCTATCTGACTGTTTCGGGCCAGAACTCGAATAACTCGGTTTCACTCAAGGATGAATTCCTACGCGCTGTTGAAAATGACGGCGACTGGAACCTGACCGCGCGCCGCGATGGCCGTGTGATGAAGACGCTGAAAGCCCGCGATCTTTGGGAAAAGATTGGTTATGCGGCATGGGCATCGGCTGATCCGGGTCTCCACTTCAACACCACAATGAATGATTGGCACACCTGCCCTGCGGCGGGTCCAATTCGCGCATCCAATCCGTGCTCGGAATATATGTTCCTCGACGACACGGCTTGTAATCTGGCGTCGATCAACCTGCTGACCTATCGCAATAAGGATGGCTCGTTCGACATCGAAGCTTACGAGCACACCGCGCGTCTCTGGACGATGGTTCTCGAAATCTCGGTGATGATGGCGCAGTTCCCTTCCAAGGAAATCGCCCGCCTCTCCTATGAATATCGCACGCTTGGTCTGGGCTTCGCCAATATTGGCGGCCTACTCATGACGTCCGGCATTCCATATGATTCCGACGAAGGTCGTGCGATCTGTGGTGCGTTGACTGCAATCATGACCGGCGTTTCCTATGCGACATCTGCGGAAATGGCCAAAGAACTTGGCGCATTCCCAAGCTATGAGCCAAATGCTCAGAGCATGCTACGTGTTATCCGCAATCACCGTCGTGCTGCTTATGGCGAAAACGACGGCTATGAAGGTCTGGCCGTTAATCCAGTTGGTCTGATTGCCGAAGATTGCCCTGATCAGGACATGATCACTCACGCACGTGCTGCTTGGGACAAGGCGCTGGAACTCGGCGAAAAACACGGTTACCGCAATGCACAGGCAACCGTTATCGCGCCGACCGGCACGATTGGCCTCGTCATGGATTGCGATACCACGGGTATCGAGCCTGATTTCGCACTGGTAAAGTTCAAGAAGCTGGCTGGCGGTGGCTATTTTAAGATCATCAACCGCGCCGTTCCTGAAGCGCTGCGTACACTTGGCTATTCTGAAAGCCAGATCGCTGAAATCGAAGCCTATGCTGTCGGTCATGGCAACCTCAATCAGGCACCGGGCGTCAATCCTTCGACTCTGAAAGCCAAGGGCTTTACAGATGAGAAGATTGAAGCGCTGAATGCTGCTCTGAAGAGCGCCTTCGACATCAAGTTCGCTTTCAACAAGTGGACGCTTGGCGAAGATTTCTGCAAGGACGTCTTGAAGCTGACTGATGAGCAGCTCAACGATTTCTCATTTGAATTGCTGCCAGCAATTGGCTTTGGCAAAAAGGAAATTGAAGCAGCAAATGTTCACGTTTGCGGCGCGATGACCCTTGAAGGCTCGCCCTTCCTGAAAGAAGAGCATTATGCAGTTTTCGATTGCGCCAATGCATGTGGCAAAATCGGCAAGCGTTATCTCTCGGTGGAAAGCCACATCTGGATGATGGCAGCGGCACAGCCGTTTATTTCGGGTGCGATCTCGAAGACCATCAACATGCCAAATGAAGCGACCGTTGAAGATTGTAAGAGCGCTTACTTGCTTTCATGGAAACTCGCTCTTAAGGCGAATGCGCTTTATCGCGACGGCTCCAAGCTTTCGCAGCCGCTCAATGCATCGCTGATCTCGGATGATGAAGACGAAGATGATGCGGTTGAAGCACTGATCGAAGCACCTGCTGCCGCGCGCGCAGTTCAGATCACCGAACGCGTTGTCGAGAAGGTCATCGAAAAGATCGTTCATGAGCGTGAAAAACTACCGAACCGTCGTCAGGGCTACACGCAGAAGGCTGTTGTCGGCGGTCACAAGGTTTACCTTCGCACAGGTGAATTTGGTAATGGTCGCCTCGGCGAGATCTTCATCGATATGCACAAAGAAGGCGCTGCTTTCCGTGCGATGATGAACAACTTCGCCATCGCTGTGTCCCTCGGCCTGCAATATGGTGTGCCGCTCGAAGAATATGTCGAAGCGTTCACTTTCACGAAGTTCGAGCCTGCTGGCATGGTCATCGGCAACGATGCGATCAAGACAGCGACATCGATCATCGACTATGTGTTCCGTGAATTGGCCGTGTCCTATCTTGGCCGCAACGATCTTGCGCATGTCGATACGAGCGATTTCTCGAACACTGCACTTGGCAAGGGCATTCAGGAAGGCAAAACCAATCTCGTTTCAACCGGCTGGACACGTGGCTACAAGCCAACGCTTGTGTCGAACACACAGTCCGGTACGGAACCGAAGGGTTCGGTCACATCGGCACCACAAGGTTCCAATGTTACCACGCTGAAAGCTTCTGCGGCGCGCCCGGCAGCGGTTGGTTTGATGACCGAAGGTGCGACAGCGTTGAAACGCGAGTTTGAACAACAGCCAACGCAAGCACCGCAGCAGGATAATGTTGCAGCAACGGAACTGTTTTCTGACAAAGCAGCTGCTGATGCAGCATCTGCCCGTGCAGAAACGACCAATGCAGCCAAAAAGCTTGAAGCAGATCGTCGTATCAAGTCGATGATGCAGGGCTATACGGGTGATAGTTGCTCTGAATGCCAGAACTTCACTATGGTTCGCAATGGCACCTGCCTGAAATGCGACACCTGTGGATCTACGAGCGGTTGCAGTTAATCTGAAGTTCAATTGAATATAAAAAGCAGGCCGGATCATTCCGGCCTGTTTTGTTTTGGTACATTTGAATTATTTTTCCTAAGCAGCAGAACTCAGAAAAAATTATATTAAAAATTGGAACCCTATTCAGATCTCTACGTTCAACTAATGGAACAAGATGAACAAAGGAGATGATTATGCTTAGAACAACACTGCTGACAACGACATGTGCGCTGCTGATTAGTGGTTCGGCTTTTGCCCAGACAGCGTCTCCCGCACCGACTGAAGCTGCACCTGCCGCCGCAGAGCTTCCAGTTTCTTCCCAGAATATGTTTGGTAGCCCCCCAGCTGCAGAATCTGAAAAGATTGGTTTTGTAGAAGCAAAAGATGGCCAGCTGCTCGTTTCAAGTTTCATCGGACAGACCGTCTATGAAAGTGATGCAGCCGATGCAGCCTCTGTCGGTAATCTCAATGATCTGATCGTTAGCCCCGATGGTGAAGTTCAGGCCGCAGTTATCGGTGTTGGTGGTTTCCTGGGCGTTGGCCAGAAGGATGTGGCTGTTAGCCCCGATCAGTTGCAGCTTGCAACACGCAGTGACGGTAAGAAATGGCTCGTCATCAAAGCCACCAAGGATCAGCTAACCGAGGCACCTGCCTTTGATCGCTCGGTGCTGTTTGTTGATGGTGTTGCTGATCCTGCCGCAGCGGGAGAGACAAATGCTCCAGCCACGGATGCGCCAGCGGCTGACCCGGCCTCACCAGCGCCAATGGCTGATCCAGCCCCGGCACCGGCCGCACCTGCTGCGCCTGCCCAATAATGCGAAATACTCGTTGTATCGCGAACAAAGTCCCGGCCACTGGCCGGGATTTTCTTTGAAATGAGGCCGAAAGGTTGATTTCAGCGGTTCAGACACGTAGGACTCTTGAAAATCACCAAGCTATTCGGGAAAATATATTGTCGGAATTTTTTATTGCCCATCCTTGGGCGCAGACTGTTGCCGCCCTTACAGGTCTTTTCCTTGCGGCCTTTGTGGCAAATTTTCTCATTAAAGCCATATTGCTCAAAATTCTGGACCGGATTGTTCAGAAGACTGCTTTTGGTCAAGATGAAGAACTCAAGCAACATGGCGTGATTGCGCATCTGGCGAATATTGTTCCGGCGCTGATCATTGCGACGGGCATTGTGGCTGTGCCTGAACTTCCAGAGACCGCATTAAAAGTTATCAGCAATGTTGCCATTGCATTTATCATTCTGACGTTGGCCTTTACAGTCAGTGCGGCGCTCAGCGTTGTCGATACGCTTTATAGTCGCCGTGAAGAGTCCAAAGATCGTCCGATCAAGGGCTATGTACAGGTCAGCAAGCTCGTGATTTACCTCGTCGCGGTGGTGCTGATCATTGCAACGCTTCTAGATCGCTCGCCTGTGATCCTGCTGTCTGGTGTTGGCGCCATGGCTGCCGTGCTTATTCTGGTTTTTCAGGATACGCTGCTCTCACTCGTTGCCAGTATGCAGATTGCCTCATCCAACATGGTGCGTGTCGGCGACTGGATCGAGATGAAAAACCTTGATGCCAATGGCGATGTGGTTGAGATCGCGCTCTATACGGTCAAGGTTCAGAATTTCGACAAGACGATCACCACAATCCCGATCCGCAAACTCATCACCGAACCGATGAAAAACTATCGCGGAATGCAGCAATCGGGTGGCCGTCGCATCAAGCGCGCACTTTTCATCGATCAGGCAACAATCCGCTTTCTAAGCGAAGATGAGTTACAAAGCCTTGCCTCCATTGATCAACTGACGGGCTATCTTTCGAAGAAAGAAAAGGAAATCGCTGACTGGAATGCTAAGCTTGGCGATAAGGCAAAAAACCCGGTCAATACGCGCCGGTTTACAAATATTGGCACGTTCCGCGCCTATGTCGAAACCTATCTGCGGAATCACCCTAACGTTCACAAGGGCATGACGCTTCTCGTGCGCCAGATGGACCCGACACCAGATGGTTTGCCGCTGGAGGTCTATTGTTTCACCAACACAACCGTTTGGGCCTCTTATGAGCAGATCCAGTCCGATATTTTCGACCATCTCTATGCAGTAATGCCAGAGTTTGGTCTCTATCCATTTCAGAATCCAAGCGGTGGCGATTTCCGTAAGCTCAATCTTGTGGACCTCACTCTGCCTGCTGCAAAGCCTGAATGATTGCCGCCTGAAGTTGAGGAACCTTATATCCGGTGCGTGATGGTGTAAGGCCAAGCCGAACAATCGCCAAATTCATCGATGGAACAATGATCATGCTTTGACCATCGTGACCCGACATCCAGAAGGCATCTGCCGGAATGCCTTCTGTTCCGGCTTTAACACCTGCGGCTTGCAGCCAGGTCTGTGCTGACCCGTACCAGCCGTCAGAGGCTTTGGACGGCGCTTGCATCAGGCGAATGAAATCTTCACTTAGAAGCTGTTTGTCGCCGACTTTACCGTCATCGAGAATAAGGCGCGCGATAGACAGCCAGTCGTGTGCATTCGCATAAAGGTAAGATGAGCCAACAGGAACGCCGCTAGCATCAACTTCGAGCGTGGCGCTCGCAATACCCAATGGCTCAAAAAGCGCGCTTTGCGCGTAGGTGAGCGCTTGTTCGGGTGTATCAAAGCTTTCCATATAAAGTTTCGACAAAATGTTGGCTGTACCGCTGGAATAGTTGAATTTTGTGCCAGGTTGCGCTTCGAGCTGCAACGATTCTGCAAATTCGGTCATATTGTTTTCGAGAAACAGCATACGCGTCACATCGGTGACGCTGCCATAATCCTCATCAAATTTGAGCCCGCTTTCCATCGCCAACAAATCAGCAAGCCTGATCTTTGAACGGTCGTCGCTCTCCCATTCCGCTAAGAGATGATCGCGCTGCAAATCCATCTTGCCTTCGGCAATACGCATTCCAATCAGCGTAGCCATAACCGATTTGGTCATCGACCAGCCAAGCAAGGGGGTATTTGCATCGAAGCCTAGTCCATAAGTTTCAGCGATGATCTGGCCGTCTTTCAACACGCCAATCGCGCGCATCCCCGGCCCTGCCAGTGTCGGGTTTTCGATAATGCTTTGTATTGCCGGATTGATATTCACATCGGCAATGAGAGCTGCTGCATCCATAGGCTGGTTCAATGAAGGGCGTAAATCGACGTCGTGCACATTGGCGCAGCCAAGCCCCGGGCGATAAACGGCCTTGCTCGGTGCAAAGAAACCAAAAATATGGGCGGTAACTGTCTCGCTGGCATTATCGACTGAAACATCGACAAATTTCAGTAAAGGATGACCGGGGGCCTGCACATCAAGTGCGAGCACCTCTTGCGGATCACGATTGGCCAGAAAGACATTCGAGCAGACGATCTTGGCAGCATAGCCGCTGCCAACTTTAAGAAGTTCGGGCGGACGAAAACCAAGCCATAAGACGACAGCCAGAATAGCAAGAAGGAGAATGGAACCGGTAACTTTTAAAAAGCGCATCGCATTTCCTCTTTGATATTAACGTGACTAACTGCCTTTCGCGAGCCAGTTATCTATGCCATTCGCTGCTGCTAAGCCCGTTGCAAAACACGCGGTCAGAAGATAGCCGCCAGTTGGTGCTTCCCAGTCGATCATCTCGCCAGCGACAAACGCACCAGGCAATTTGGTAAGCATGTAATGCTCGTCGAGCTCTCGCCATTCTATCCCACCTGCCGAGGATATCGCCTCTTCAATCGGACGCGGACGGACGAGCGGAATTTTCAATGCCTTGATAGTCTGTGCCAGCTTGGCAGTATCTTTCTCACGCTGGAATTCCAACATGAGAGCTGCCTTGACGCCCGTTAACCCCGCGCCTTTTCGCAATAAATTACTGATACTTAGCTTGCTGTCTTGTCGGTTAATATCATGTGTTAGCCGTTCAAGGCTTCGCCCAGGCGCGAGATCAAGAATGAGGTCTGCATGGCCATTTTGTTGCAGCGCATCGCGCAAAGCGCTTGAATGCGCATAGACAAGACTGCCTTCCACACCGCCGCGTGTGATCACGAATTCACCCTGCGTTACACCTGCCTCGCTGGTGATGGTCACAGACTTGACCGGCTCGCCTGCGAAACGCTCGGCGAAAAAATCGCTCCAATTTACATCAAAGCCGCAATTGGCCGGACGCATCGGAGCGGACAAAATGCCCTGCTCGGTGAATGGTTCGATCCATGCACCGTTAGAGCCCAGCTTTGGCCAGCTAGCACCGCCAAAGGCAAACAGTGCTGCGTCACAGGTTATTGCTTCTATACCTGAGGGCGTTTCGATGATCAGCTTGCCATTCTCAAAACCTGTCCATTTATGGCGGGTCAGAATTTTGACACCCTGTGCTTCCAGTCGCTTTATCCATGCGCGTAAAAGCGGCGATGCTTTCATGGCTTTTGGAAAGACGCGACCGGATGAACCGACGAAGGTTTGCGCACCCAGCGCATCTGCCCAATCGCGCAAATTTTGCGGCGTGAAGTGTTCTAAGGCAGACCGGAGATGCCGATTACTCGCACCATAGCGCTGCGCAAATTGTGCGAAATCTTCGGAATGGGTGATGTTGAGGCCGGACTTTCCGGCAAGCATAAATTTGCGCCCGACGGTGGGCATTTGCTCGTAAACGCTGACGGAGTGCCCAATTGCCGACAAATGTTCGGCGGCAAAAAGCCCGGCTGGCCCGCCGCCGAAAATCGCGATTTCACGCTTACGCATGATTTTCTGCCCTGCATTCAGGCATCAATCTTCTTTCTCCAGCATTTCTTTAACAGAAGTTGCTAACTGTTTGAGAGAGAAAGGTTTTGGCAGGAAGCCAAATTTGGCATCTGCTGGAAGATTGCGTGCAAATGCGTCTTCTGCGTAACCCGAAACGAAGATGAACTTGATGTCTGGATGGGTCTTGCGGAGTTCGCGCAATAAAGTTGGCCCATCCATTTCAGGCATCACAACATCCGAGACAATAATGTCCACCTGACCATTGAGTTCTTCCAGAACCTCAAGCGCTTCAACGCCGGATGCCGCTTCATGTACGGTGTAGCCACGCGACTGCAATGCACGCACGCCGCCCATACGCACCGCATCTTCGTCTTCAACCAAAAGCACAGTTGCAGATCCAGAAAGGTCGGTTGCTTTTTCGACCTTCTTTTCTTTGACCGCTACAGGTGCATTGTCTGCCCCCTGTTCTTCAACGTGGCGCGGCAGGAAGATTTTGAAGGTTGTGCCTTTGCCAACTTCGGAATCGCAGTAGATGAAGCCGCCGGTCTGCTTGATGATGCCATAGACCATAGACAAGCCAAGCCCAGTGCCCTTGCCGACTTCCTTTGTGGTGAAAAACGGCTCGAAGATTTTTTCAAGAACGTCAGCAGGAATACCAGTTCCGCTGTCTTCGACTTCAAAGACAACGTAATCGGCTTCAGGTAGCTCACGATAATTGAGCTTGGCCGCTTCCGACGCTTTGACATTGCGTGTGCGTAGCGTGATTTCGCCACCATCTGGCATGGCATCACGTGCGTTGACAGCAAGATTGACGGCGACTTGCTCAAACTGACCAAGATCAGCCTTCACTGGCCAGACATCGCGTCCATGTTCGATCTTGAGACTAATATCCTTGCCCACCAGACGCGCCAGCAGCATACGCAGATCGGCCAGAACATCGGTCAGATCCAGAACCTCTGGACGAAGTGTCTGACGGCGCGAGAATGCCAGCAACTGCCGCACGAGTGATGCAGCACGGTTGGCATTCTGCTTGATGTTCATGACATCCGGGAACGACGGATCAGAAGCGCGGTAATTGCTTAACAACAGGTCCGACGACATGATGATCGCGGTTAATACGTTGTTGAAGTCATGCGCGATACCACCAGCCAGCTGGCCAACTGCCTGCATCTTCTGGCTTTGCGCCATCTGATTTTCGAGCGCTTTCTGCTCAGTGGTTTCCACCGCAGAAATGATCGCCGCTTCTTCGCTGGTTTCACGAAGATCGGTAACAGCACTCATATAAAAACGGATATGGCGGTCTTCGTTGCCAGGAAGCACTGTATCAACCGGCGAAATACTTGCCTGACCTGCGAAAGCTGCAGCAAGCGCCTTATTGAAGGTTTCGCGATCGCGTTCATGCACAACGTTTTCGAGTTTCACACGATTATCGACGGCATCGCGATCAACCACAGGTGCAAAAATATCGAGGAAACGCGCATTGGTGCGCAGCGTATGGCCTTCGGCATCAACGGCAGCAATGGCCATAGGAGCGGAGTTGAAGAAGCGGGTGAAGCGCACTTCGGCGGAACGAAGAGCGGCGGACGAATCTTCGCCCTCTGCGCGATCCAAAACGATGGTCCGGCTTGTGCCGCGCGTACCATCGCGGGCAGCCTGTACGCGGTGATAAAAACGTACAGCAAGGCTCTGACCATTGCGCTTGATAAGATCAAGATCGATCACGGTGTTGCGGCTGGTGCCCGGCTCTGCTTTGACGGCCTTAATAAGAGCCATGCCACTGCCCGCAACAATGTCTTTCAACGTGAGCGAGCCCGGCGTGAATTGCGTCAGGTCAACGCCAAGCCATTCGGCAAGCGTCGCATTCAGATAGATAATGCGGCCCGAAGGATCAGCTGAGAAAAAGCCTGCAGGCGCATGGTCAAGATGATTAATTGCTTCCTGTAATTCTTGAAAGAAGCGCTCCTGTTCGGCGCGTTCATCCGAAATGTCTGCGATCTGCCAAGCGACGAGCTGACCTTTATAGTCCTGTCCGCCATCAACAGGGCGTGCTTTGATGCGATACCAGACCGGAGATGCAGAGCCGTGGCTGTCACGTGAAAGGCCGCCGGAAATGCGCACTTCTTCTTGCGCGGATAGGCCATCGCGCACCGCATTTGTCAGGCGATAGATTGCGTCGGACGCAGCTGGCTCGCTTGTGAGAATATTATCGAGCGAGCGCACACCATCAGCAGCAGCGACACCTGTCATGCCGGCATAAGCATTATTTGCATAAACAATTTGGCCGCGCGCATCCGAAATCACAGTGCCTTCTGGCATCGTATCCATAAAACGATGCTCAAGATCTCGCCCGCCATGACGCTGACTGAACTCAATGAGACCTGTTGCAGCGCCAAAAAGATAGAACACGCCGATCATCGACAGAATGCCCATCAGAACGATAGCAAACCCATCGCCAAGCTGATCGCGGAACACGAAATAGACGAGTGCCGCAACCGTCAGCACAATGCCGATGACGAGCAGCCGTAAAGCTGAACTTGAGCCACGCTTCGGCATGACGAGCGGTTTCGGATAATTATTGTCCGTCGGTCGCGACATCAGGCCCACTGCCCTTTCATGCTGTTTAGCTGAACTACAAGGGCCGCAAATCGTCCCGCTGCTGTTTGTTTCAGCTTACGCGCTATCTTATTCATCAAGCAAAACCAATCACGTTCCCTGCTTCGTTTTCCAGCTTTATATCTTCTGCCAGATTTTGACGCATATTGCAGGGTATATACGATTCGCAGAATGCGTTAATCGCCTGACAGCACAAGCTTGCAGGCCTTAAAACAGCGTGAGATGGCGTGTTTTGCACTGTTTTGGCTGGGGATCATATGTTTCAGCCAAATGGATGGAACATTCCCAAGTGAGACAAATTGAATTAGTGTTGCACGAGAAATGTGTTGTCCTGTGATTTGAAGCGCGGGGAATTGTAGTTTCCGTCACGGACATTATTGGTTTTAGTATGAGAGGGTTACCCGCATGAAAGAATGGCTCAGCGGTCTTGTTGGGGAAAGTGCTGCAAACATTATCGGCTTTATCCTCATTTTTGCGATCATTCTTGGCGGAATTTTCGTTGTTCTGAGCATTATCCGGCGGTTCAGTGGCGGTGGTTTTTCCACAAACGGTCGAACAGGCCGTCAGCCACGGCTCTCAGTCATGGATGCAGCAGCCGTTGACGGGCGCCGTAAGCTGGTTCTGATCCGCCGCGATGATGTCGAGCATCTTTTGCTGATCGGTGGCCCGACCGATGTTGTCGTTGAGCAAAACATCGTCATGGAAGCCCGAGCAAATCCACGTTTGCAGCCTTCGCGTATTGAGCCGGAACATATTGAGCGGTTTCGTCAGCATGAAGCCAGTGTCACATCGGATATTGCGGAGCGTCCAGCACTTGCTCAGCCTGTCGCTCAAGTGGTCGAAAAAGACGAAGCCATTCAGCTCAACTCTCCAATTGAGCCTGTTGCCCAGCGTAAACCTGAGCCAGTTCAACAGATTGCTCCTGAAGCCCAGCAGTTTCGTGCACCTCCACGCCCGCCGGTAGCACCGCCTGTAACTCCAGTTACATCGCAGGCTCCGAAAAAAGTTGAAGCACCAGCGGTCGCTGCTCCAGCGCGTCCACAGCCGCCTCGCCCAGCTCCTAATTATCCGCCGCAGCCGCGCACAGTTCTTCCAGCTGCGCATCCGTCTGAGCAGCCGCAGTCACCTCGCTTGCACCCGGCTTATCCGCTAAGTCAGGTATCGCGCGGTGTTTTGAGCTCTACATCTGCGGCCAGTGCTGCTGCAGCTGCAAGCGTTGCAGCTGCCAACCTTGGTAATGTCACGCCAGCCAATGAACAGACGACGAACCCGCAGGCTGTTGCACCTGAAGTGAGCCCAGTTGCTGATATTGCGCCTGCGTTTAGATCAGAACCAGAGCCGATTGTAGCAACAGCAAAAGAAGAGCCTGTTGTCGTGATTGCTTCAGAGCCTGAACCACAGTTTGAAGATGATCTGGGTGATATTGGCGGCGCACTGCATGATGCCATCATGGCTGATCTTGCGACAGATGGTGTCGATATTGCAGGCAATAAAGAACCGGAAATGCTCGAAATAGATATTTTTGAAGAAGAGCTGCTTGGTTCGCTCGATATTTCTCCTAGAGGCAGCAAGCCAGATGACAGCATCGAAGACGAAATGGAAAAACTGCTCGGTGAACTCACCAGCGATGAAACCCGTAAGTTCTAATTAAATACATAATCTAAAAAGGGCGTCAGCAGAAATGCTGACGCCCTTTTTTGTTTGAGTTATAAGGCAAAGAAAAAAGGCTGCGAAAACGCAGCCTTATAAATTTCTGTTCGACTGAAATAAATCAATCGTCGCGATAAACCTTTTCGCGGCGCTCGTGGCGCTCTTGTGCTTCAATGGAAAGCGTTGCGATTGGTCGTGCATCCAGCCGTTTCAAACTGATTGGATCGCCGGTCTCCTCACAAAAACCGTAGGTCCCCTCGTCAATACGGCCAATGGCTGAATCGATTTTGGAAATCAGTTTGCGCTGTCTGTCACGAGCGCGAAGTTCAATGGCCCGATCCGTTTCGGAGGATGCCCTATCCGCCAGGTCCGGGTGGTTTGCATTTTCCTGCTGTAGCGCGTCGAGAGTTTCGCGCGCTTCGCGCAGAATATCATTCCTCCATGCAATAAGCTTTCCACGGAAGTAAGACTTCTGCCGTTCATTCATGAACGGCTCGTCTTCAGTGGGCCTATAGTCAAGGTCGATCAATTCACTCATTCTGAATTACCCCACATCTAGGAGACGCGTGCGGTATATAAGTCGATCACATCAATGACACAACATTAAACACACGCTGCTTGCTATTTTTTAGTTCATCAAAATTATGTGATTATGATGAAATTATAAGCAACTAAAATGAAAAATTTAAATTATTCGATTTTGTTTTTTGTAAAACGCTTCAAATAGGCAGTCTTGCAACTTTTTACGAAACATAATTACCGCATAAGGACAATCCTCAATCAATGCTATGCCCAATATTGCAGCAAAACTACCTGTGCATATTTATTCTTTTCATAGAAAAAGCGGCTGAAATTGAAATCCGTATCCCTATTTTGAAGCAATTGTGGCATGAAATGTGTTCGATCCTCCTCAAAATGCCTATGGGAGTCCGCTATGAGTCGTCTGTTTCTTCTTCGCCATGCCAAGGCAATCTGGCCAAAACCCGCCATGAAGGACTTTGACAGATCACTGGATGAAGAAGGCATAGCTTCACTGGATGGACTGGCAAAAGTAATGAAATCATCCGGCTCACTGCCGGACAGGATTGTGCTGTCGGCCTCTTGCCGGACTCGCGAAACAGCATTCGGTTTAGTCGAACGACTTGAGATCGATGTTGAAACGATTATTGATCAGACGATCTATAGCGGCGGGGCTGCTGAATATTTACAGGCTATCAAGAACAACTCCGGGTCAGAGCAATTAATGCTGGTTGGGCATAATCCTAGCATTGAGGATCTCGCGCTAGCGCTTGCGGGCGACGGAGATACACAAAGCATAGCGCGGCTTGAGGCAGGTTTTCCCACCGCTGCACTCGCAACATTCAAATTTGATGGACCGTTATCAGGGATTGCGCAGAAGCAGGGTTTTCTTGAAAGTTTTGTTGTCCCGCGCTGACTGCGCATTACAGCGATATTGCTGGCACCTTGTTGATATGCCTCATAAGTTCCTATCTATGGCTTTGACAGGACGTAATTTCTACGAGGGCACAATTGGTAAAACTGACCAGTTTCGGCGATGAAGCACGGATCGCACTCGACACGCTGACAGATCGGGCGACCGGCTTGATGTCTCCTTCGCTAAGGCTTGGTGTCACTGGTCTGTCCCGCGCGGGCAAAACCGTTTTCATCACGGCTCTGGTGCACAATATGGTGCATGGCGGTCGTTTGCCCCTGTTCGAAGCTTATAAATCCGGGCGCATATCGCGCTCGCAGCTTGAGCCGCAGCCAGACGATGCAGTTCCACGTTTTCAATATGAAGAACATCTTTCAGCGCTGCTTGATGAGCGGATCTGGCCGGATTCAACGCGCGCGATATCGCAGCTTCGCCTGACAATTGAATATGAAACGGCATCGGCATGGGGGCGCTGGCTCTCACCCGGACGGCTTTCTGTCGATATTGTCGATTATCCGGGCGAATGGCTTCTCGACCTGCCCCTGCTTGGCAAAACTTATCGAGAGTTCAGTGCCGATTCCTTTGCCCTTGCCAATGAGCCAACACACAAGGATCTGGCACTTGCGTGGCTTGCCGACGCGCACGCGATCACGCCTTCGCATAATGCCGATGAACTGACGGCGCAGCGGTTAGCTAAGAGTTTTACTGCCTATTTGCGTGCCGGTAAGGCCGATGAGCGTGCATTATCGACGCTTCCTCCGGGGCGCTTCCTGATGCCCGGTGATCTGGACGGTTCACCTGCCCTCACATTCGCGCCATTGCCTGATCTGAAGCCGGAAGATTTCAAAACCGGCAGTCTGGCTGCAATGATGGAGCGCCGTTACGAAGCCTATAAAACGCATGTCGTAAAGCCGTTTTTCCGCGAGCATATTGCAAGGCTTGATCGCCAGATTATCCTGATTGACGCAATGCAGGCCATGAATGCCGGTGGTGCGGTGGTTGCTGATCTCGAACGCGCAATTACCGATATTCTTTCCTGCTTCCGTCCGGGCCGTGCCAATCTGCTGACGGGGCTTATTCAGCGCCGCATTGGTCGTATTCTGGTGGCCGCCACCAAGGCAGATCACCTGCATCATGAAAGCCATGACCGTCTGCAAGCAATTGTTCGCCGTCTGGTCGAACGCGCCATTGAACGGGCGGATTTTTCCGGGGCCGACATTGAAGTTCTTGCTATGGCCGCTGTTCGCGCTACTCGCGAAGCAACTGTTAAAGAAGGCAAAGATACGCTGCCCGTTATCATCGGAACGCCGCTGAAAGGCGAGCGGATCGACGGTGAAATCTTTGATGGTGAAACAGAAACGGCTATATTTCCCGGTGATTTACCAAAGAACCCTAATGTAATATTCGAGCCATCGCTTTCGAATGATGATCCTGCCATCCGTTTTGTTCGTTTTCGCCCTCCACGTCTCGAGCGAACGGCTGAAGGCATCACGCTTTCGCTGCCGCATATCCGGCTTGATCGGGCATTGCAGTTTTTGATTGGAGATCGTCTGGCATGAGTGAGCAGCCTCCACGCAAACCAGCGGCCTTTATTGTTCAGCAACCTGCGGAAAAGGTTGCAGCGGCAGAAACACCTCGCCGCCCACGCGCCGTTACCGATCTTGAAAAAGTCGTACCAGACGTTGATGTTTTTGCGCTGAGTGAAGAAGAAGCTGCAGAGCTTGAGATTCTGGATCCGGCTTTTGAAGCGCCGTCACGTAGTCGCTGGTCGTTGAGCAAGGTTTTATTTGGTGCGCTGGTTATTCTTGCGTCCTTCGCCATTGGCATCTGGATTGAAGACCTCATTCAGGCACTCTTCTCCCGCGCTGACTGGTTGGGTTGGGCCGCATTTGGCGTGGCGATGGTAGCGCTTGCAGCATTTGTGGCAATTATTGTGCGCGAGTTGATGGCTCTTCGACGACTGGCTTCGGTTCAGCACTTGCGAAAGCATGCGGCTGATGCGGCTGAGCGCGATGATATGGCAGCTGCGCGTAAAGCGGTCGATGAGTTGCGCGGAATCGCGGCAAGCTTGCCGGAAACTGCACGCGGTCGGCAAATGCTTGATGGCCTGACTGATGAGATCATTGATGGTCGCAATCTCATTCGTCTTGCCGAGACTGAAATCCTGCGCCCGCTTGACCGTGAAGCACGTGCATTAATCCTCAATGCGTCAAAGCGTGTTTCGATTGTCACAGCTATCAGCCCGCGCGCACTTGTTGATATTGGCTATGTGATCTTTGAATCGGCGCGTCTCATCCGCCGACTGTCACAGCTTTATGGTGGGCGCCCCGGAACGCTTGGTTTCCTTAAGCTCGCGAGACGCGTCGTGGCGCATCTGGCCGTCACCGGCACGATTGCCATGGGGGATAGTGTCATTCAACAGCTGATCGGTCATGGGCTTGCATCGCGCCTCTCGGCAAAACTCGGCGAAGGTGTTGTTAATGGCTTGATGACTGCCCGTATAGGCATTGCCGCTATGGATGTGGTTCGGCCCTTCCCGTTTAATTCAGAGAAACGTCCCGGTGTTGGCGACTTTATTGGTGATATCGCTCGCTTAAACGGCGATAAGGCTGTAAAGCCAAAGGATCGTGGCTAAATAGCTTTTTATTCTGGGTAAACCTGTCAGCTTTAATGGCGATGAAAACGAAGCGTTAACCATTCGCGACGATTATAAGACGTGAATATAGGGTGCTCGAATCTGCGATCCTTGCACCATAAAACGCTCTGCCATTTGGTTGCGGCGTGTTTACAAATCATCTATTGGAAGCGTGCCCTTCAGGCAAAAATTCCGGGACAGAGCTGACTATGAAAAACACCATCGCTGCATGCCTCACGCTTCTGCCCGCATCGCTTTTCGTTGCGCCGTCTCTGGCCGCAGATAAGGATGAACAGTTTTTCCAGACAATCGAAGGACAGTGGTCCGGTCCGGGTGAAATTGTTGCCGGTAAATACAAAGGCACCAAATTCGTCTGCAATCTCGCTGGTACAACGCCTGATGCCGCAGTCGGCATGACACTTGATGGCACCTGCCGCGTTGGTGTTTTCTCGCAGGCGATGAAAGCAACAATCACACGCGATGGTTCAACCTATTCCGGTAAGTTTAATGATGGTGCAGAAGGCAAAGGCCTGAACGTTACGTCTGGTACGGTTTCCGGCAACAAGGTCGTTCTTGGGCTGAACCGCAAAGAACTGAACGGCGCTATGCTTGCTCGTGTTGCCGATAAGAACACGATGAATGTCACGGTTTCTGTGCGCGTTGAAAAAGAACTCGTCCCGGTAATCGGCATGAGCCTCAAGCGCGTTGATAATATCGCGGTCGGCAGTATCGCTAAAAACTAAAGCTATTTATTCTTCAAGCCACCAGCCCGCATCTGTGCGGGCTTTTTCTATGTCTGCGCTTGTGCATACAGCATTCCATTCGGAAACGCTTTTACCAGCGATTTCAAGTTCCGACGCAATATCATTGAGTGGAACCAGCACGAAGGCCCGATCCTGAATGCGCGGATGCGGCAGTTCAAGCGTCGCGTCATTCATGATGATCGCCTCGCCCGCCTTCGTTTCCATCGCCAGAATATCAATATCAATGATACGCGGTCCCCAGCGCTCAAGTCGCACGCGTTTGAGCGAACGCTCCACATCGAGACAGATTTCAATCAATTGAAGCGGTGTAAGCACGGTTTCAATTTCCGCACAGGCATTATGAAACCAAGCCTGATCCGTCTTGCCCCATGGCGGTGTGCGATAGACGTTTGAAACGGCGATGACGTTCGTATCGTCACGCGTATCAAGTAGCCTCAAGGCTTTCGCCATCGATGCAATAGGATCATCAATATTGCCGCCAAGCCCAAGCCAGGCGCGATAAGGCAATTCATTGCTCATCAGCGCGGATAAACCACCGTGACTTCAACATGGTCAAGCACGCCAGGAACCGGCGCATTTGGCTTACGAATGGTGATTTCGGCGCGTTTGATCTGCGGGAAACGTTCAGTCAAAGCTTTGCCGACATCCAGCGCAAGTGTTTCGATCAGATAACGCTGACGGCCAGTGATAATGTCCTGAATGACGGCGAAAGCGATGCCGTAGTGAACAGTGCCTTCAATATCGTCGTTTTCCAAGGATGAACCCGCATCAACATCGAGTATTGCATCGACATAGAAGCGCTGTCCTAGCTTATTTTCTTCGTCAAAGACGCCGTGATGCGCGAAGAAGGCGCAATTCATAATGCGGATAGTGTACACGGCTCTTTTCCTATTGTGAACTTGCTCTGCTTTGCAGGATAGCATCAGCAACTGCAAGAGCGTCTCTATTAAACGCGACATTATGAACGCGGAAAATGTCGGCACCTGCCAAACGCAGCGCTAACGAAGTTGCAGCAGTCCCTACATCGCGCTGCGAAGGCTCGGCCTGCCCTGTCATCGCTCCGATAAAGCGCTTCCTCGATGTTCCGATCAGCAGAGGATAACCGAAACGCTGCAATTCTTCCATGTGCGCCATCAGCGCAATGTCCTCATTCTGACTTTTGCCAAAGCCGAAACCCGGATCAAGCGTGATATTAGAAGCGTTGATGCCTGCCCTGCCCGCAATTTCGAGCGATTTGTTCAGAAAGGCGAACTGATCCGCAATCACGTCTGCATCGGTTTCCCGGTCACGGCTTGTATGCATGATGACAATCCCAGCACCTGTATCTTTCGCAACAGCTGCAATTTCCGGCTCTTTTTGCAGACCCCACACATCATTGACGATATGCGCGCCCGCTTCCACCGCAAGTAGTGCTGTTGAAGCGCGATAGGTATCAATCGAAATGATGCAGCCAAAATGCTCGGTCAGCGCACGAATGATTGGCACAACGCGTGCGGCTTCCGTTTCTGCATCGACATTTGTCGCACCCGGACGGGTTGATTCACCGCCCACGTCGATTATCGTAGCGCCTTCGTCGAGCATCGCTTTTGCAGCTGCCAGCGCATTATCCAGCTCAATATGCTTACCGCCATCGGAAAATGAATCCGGCGTGACGTTCAAAATACCCATGATGACCGATTTTGAACCCAATTGGAGGCTACGGCCATGGGCGAGCTGCCATTGTTTGATCATTCAATGATATTCCAATTGTTTATTAACGCTGCTGACTGAACGCTCTGCTGAGTGTGCCATTTTATGAATGCGTTATAGTTCTCTTGACGATTGCATGCCATGTTGCTCATCAATGAATTTGCAATTTTCTTTCTGGTTTATGAAGAGGTGCCGGAACATGTCTTTGAAAAAACGAGTTCTGGCATTGGGACTAGCTTTTGCCGTCATTGCTCCACAGGCGCAGGCTGCTTCGATTTTCCGTACCTTTAGCTATTATAATGTGAACGGAAAGACTGCGGAAGATCTCGACAAAGCATTATCGCGTAGCGGGCCTTTTCTGAAAAAAACCGGCCAGCATCATCCGGGTGCAGCCGAAATTCGTTTTGATGCCAAAGTTCGTTATGGTCGTGCCACAGGTCAGCAAGCCTGCAAGGTGCAGGATGTTTATGTGAACGTTCACGCTAAGGTCATGCTGCCGCGCTGGAAACAGCGCCGCAAAGCTGAGCCAGAAATCGCACTGATCTGGGATACGCTTTATCAGGATATTCGCCGCCACGAAGAAAGCCATATCGTGATTGCCCGCAGTCATGCGAGCGAAATGGAACGTGAAATACGGTCCCTACGCAGCCGCAAAGATTGCGTCACGCTCCGCGCTGACATTGATAAGGTCACGGAAAAGCTGATGGCAGCGCATGATAAAGAGCAGGAACGCTTTGATCGTGTTGAAACCATCAACTTCGAGCGCCGCTTTGAACGCTTGCTGACCTATAAGCTCGAAAAGATGGTTCAGTAGCCGAAAAGTACAAATGCCGCTGAGGTGCATCAACACATTTCAGCGGCATCTTTATATAATGCGTTCTTAGTTCTGGCGTTCTGGCACCCTGATCACAACACCATTGAGCTCGTCGCTTACACGGACCTGACAAGAAAGACGCGAATTGGGCTGCGGCTCATAAGCGAAATCCAGCATGTCTTCTTCCATAGCGTCCGGTCCGCCGACAACCTCTGTCCATTCATCGTCAATATAGACGTGACAGGTTGCGCAGGCACAAGCACCGCCGCATTCGGCATCAATCCCCGGCACGCCATTGCGAACAGCCGCTTCCATCACACTTGATCCGTTATCAGCCTCAACTTCAATGCGTGAAGCACCATCGGCAGATACGAAGATAATCTTTGTCATTTTAAGTTCCTGAACACGCGCGTTCTGCGTGTTTGATAAGCTCATGCGATGTAAAGTGATCGCTGTGAGTTCTATTAATATCTTGCAGACGCAAATACGGACTTATTCAAAGAGTTTCAACCGCCATAAGTCGCTGTTTGAGCCAACTGCGCCAATATGCCGTTATGATCACATCTTCTAACGTAAAAGCCACATTATCCGCACCTATAACTGCGCAGGTTTCCTGAACCAGGCGGCGCAGATGAATCAACCTATCAATAGTACAATATTACCAGTTCACTTTTTACGTGTAATTTTGTTAACGAATTGATGTATGGGTATTATGGTTGTAAGATGGGTGGAGGTGATTTCCACAGAATGATCGTTAACCAAAAAACGCCGCATTTCCGGGCTTTTCTGCAAGCTCCCTTTCGTTTGTTAACCTTGTATTTAAAGTTTTACATATCCTGCCCGGGCGCCTATTTCCTTAACAAGCCCGAGCCGATACGATGAAAAATGGCGGAGTAAGTTTTGTAACGGCTCTCAGTTGATCCGGCCGTCGCAGTAAAGAGTACGAGGTAGGCAAGGCTATGGCTTCTAAATCCAAGGCGCAAAAGCTCGACCATGAGGTTGAACAAGCACTTGAACATGCACTCGATATCGAATTCGGTGACGACTTTGACATCGATATGGATCTGAGTGCACTTGACGAAGAATTTTCGGTCGATGACCTCGAAGAACAGATTTCGCGCGCAGCCGAAGAACTGGTTGCTGAGCAGAACACGAAAGTGGTCGAAGCCGCGACTGTCTCTCCTGTAGACATTACCACTGAAGGAACTGCGAAGGCTGAAACGATTGCTACCGTTTCCGTCATTGCAAGCCCTGCCGCGCCGCCTATGCCGCCAGTTGTGAATGCTGCCTTCCCGTCTGCCAAGCCAGAAGCTGCCAATGTTGCGCCCAAGCCAGCCAACAAGGCAAAGCCTGCTACTCAAGAAGCAGCGCCAAAGCCCACCGCTTCGCCTGCGCCTGTTGTTGCTGCCACGCCTGCTGCAGCTCTTACACCGGCCAATGACGATTCCCGCAGCAGCCGTACAATCACTGCCGCGCCTCGCCGTATAACGGAACGCTCTTCTAAGCTTTACTGGACGACAACCGCCATGAGTGTCCTTTGGGCTGCCGGTGGCGTTGCGATCAGCAAGGCAATCAGCCCTGATGTGTTTTCAAGCCTTCAGGCAACCACGAATTTCTTTACCTCTCCTGCAGGTATTGGCGTGATGGCTGGTGTTGCTCTTCCAGTCGCGATGTTCTGGGGCTTTGCGCACATCGTAAAACGCGCACAAGAAATGCATGTTGCTGCACGCAGCATGTCGGAAGCAGCACTCAAGCTATTGCAGCCTGAAGCAGCAGCCGGTGATCGCGTATCAACGCTTAGCCAGGCAGTTCGTCGCGAAGTTGCTGCGATGAATGAAGGCATTGAACGTACGCTTGCTCGCGCTGTTGAGCTCGAAACGCTTGTCCAGTCTGAGGTCAATCAGCTTGAGCGCGCTTACACCGATAACGAAGTTCGTATTCGTTCGCTCGTGAGCGATCTTGGTAATGAACGCGAAGCCGTGGTCAGCCATGCGGAGCGCGTACGCTCTTCCATTACAGGCGCGCATGAGCAGCTTAAGGAAGAATTGTCGAGCGCTGCCAATATCATACGTGATAATGTTGCATCTGCATCTGAGCAGCTTAGCTCGCTTTTGGGCGATTCTGGTGAGCGCCTGATCAGCAGCATCAATAATAGCGGCGGTGCAATTGCTGACGCGATCGAAACGCGTACCGGCGATATTGCCACCCGCATCACGACCTCGGGCGAAGCTTTCTCGAGCCAGCTCGATTCTCGGATTACGACACTCGACCAGCAGTCACGTGAGATTTCAGAACGCGTTAGTTCGGCGCTTGATGAGCGTACTGCAGGTATTGCAACGCTGCTCGGCGGCGCAACGCAGTCGATGGTCAGCGAGTTTGATGCTCGTCTCACACAGCTCGACACAACGCTCAATGAGCGTGGCCGTTCCCTGCTCAGCGAGTTTGAAAACCGCGCGCATGCGTTGGATAGCAGCACAGAGAAGCTTAACGCGGCTCTTGAAACCCGCTCGCGTCAGATCAATGAGAACCTCATTGCGCGTACCCGTGAAATTGCTGAAACCTTCTCAGGTGGCCGCAATGCACTGAGCACGATGATTGACGAGACAAAGACCAAGATCAGCGATGATCTGACCTCGATCAGTGTTAGCGTTGGCAATGTTCTCAATGAAAATGCCACAGCATTTGCCGGCAAGCTTTCAGAAAGCCGTGATGTTCTGGCTGCGTCGCTTGAAGGTGAAACTGAACGCGTTTCCGCTGTTATTCGCGGCCATGCCGACACGCTTGCTGCCCGCACCAACGACATCGAAAGCGCCATCAACAACAGCGCTTCTGCCCTCAATTCGGCTGCCGAACATCATGCCGCTATTCTTGCTGACAGAACGAGTGTTCTTCAGGAAGAAATGGCAAACAACGCTTCGCGTCTTGATGCGACATTTGCTGATCATGCCCGTTCGCTGGATGAACGCGCCGCTTCACTTAGCGGTGTGATTGCCGGCAATCAGACTATGCTTGCTCAGCTGATGGATGAACGCACCACTGCTCTGCGCGATAACTTCAATGAAAATCGTGAAGTTCTGGCACGCACTTTCGATGAACGTGTTGCATCGCTCGAGGCACTTATTGCTGGAAATCAGCAGGAACTGGCTCGTGTGTTTGACGAGCGTTCGCATGCAATCAGCGAAACGATTGGCGCCAGCCGCGACGCATTCGAGGCGACATTTACCGATCACGTGCAGCGTGTTGAAGAACGCACAAGCGGCCTTCGTTCTGTCCTAAACGATCACAACAGTGCCCTTGCCAACATTCTTGACGGTCATGAACAGACTATTGAAGGTCGCACGGCTGCAATTCGTGAAACACTGACCGAAAGCACAGCTTCGCTGAGCCAGACGCTACAGGATCACGGCGATATTCTTTCGCAGCGTACAGCCAATCTGCACAATGCGATTGAAACCAGCAGCGATAGCATCAGCCGTGCCTTTGAAGGCCAGACCGGTATTATCGAAGAACGCACCCAAACGATGGAAAAGGCGCTTACCATTGGCGTCGACAATGTTCGCCGTGCTCTTGAACAGAGTGCGGGTACAGTTGCTGGTTCGCTGCGTGACAAGATCACAGAAGCAGCAAGCATTCTCTCCGCAGAAGCTGCAAAAGCTGGTCAGTCGCTTGATGGATTTGGTCAGAGCTTCAGCGCTGATCTCAGCACCAATCTTGCGGCTACGGAAGAACGTCTCAGCGAACGCGCCAATGCTATTGCATCGCGTATGTCTGAGATTGAATACAGCATTGCGGACACCGCTGCCAAAACCAGCGAGACGCTGGCCGGTCATGGTGAAGCTTTTGCTGCAAGCGTTGCCGAAAACTTGGCAGGCACGGAAGCTCGCCTGAATGAGCGCGCAAGCACGATTGCTGGTGGCCTTGAAGCCATTGAAAGCCGACTCACCGGCGAACTTTCAGCGATTGAAGCCCGTATTGCTGATACTGCAAGCAAGACCAGTGAAACGCTGGCTGGCCACAGCGAAGCCTTCTCGTCGAGCGTTGCCGATAATCTCGCAGGTACAGAAGCGCGCCTTAACGAACGTGCAAGCGCAATTGCTGGTGGCCTCGAAGCCATTGAAAGCCGCCTCACCGGTGAACTTTCGGCAATTGAAGCGCGTATCGCTGATACTGCAACCAAAACCAGTGAAACGCTGGCTGGCCATAGCGAAGCCTTCTCAACAAGCGTTACAGAAAATCTGTCGGGAACCGAAGCACGTCTTACCGAGCGTGCAGATGCTATTGCGACACGCCTTGGAGACATTGGTTCGCGTATCACGATGGAACTCGGTTCTGTTGAAGCACGTATCGCTCAGGTGACGGATACAACTGCTGTTACGCTTGAAGAACGCACCCGTGAACTCAACGCAGTTCTCTCCGCTCGTTCGCAGGAGATCACGCAGATCCTCAACGATACTGCGGAACCTTTGGTCCAGCGTCTGGCTGATAGCGGTCGCGGACTGGCAGAACAGCTTGAACAGGCAACCCATGCAGCAACCGATCGTCTGCGTGCGGAAAATGCTGCTCTCGTCAACGCGCTGGCTAACCGTACAGCTGAAACCATTGCTGCGGTTCAGCAGGCAAAATCCGGTCTTTCGGAAAATGTCAGTGAGCTGATTGAACGCCTCTCGGCGTCGAATGGCGAACTTGGCAAGCTGATCGATGCGGCTGCAAACAACCTCAACAGCATTGATGGCCGTCTTGTTGAAACGACAAGCAGCTTTGTTGAGAATGCAAACCGTGCTGCACAGATGTTCCAGGCATCGACTGGTCTCATTGACACAAATATTGGCACGCTGCGTGCACTCTCCGACGGAACATTGTCGCAGATTGCAGATATTGCCGAGCGCTTTGAAGATCATGGAAAGGTTCTCTCGACCGCTTCCGATATGATTAACTCGGCACAAAACGGTCTTGCTGGTACGCTTGAAGATCGTCATCTGGCGCTCGACAAGCTGGCCTCGGGGCTGGTTGAAAAGTCGGAAGGCATCGAAAAGCTGATGCAGTCGTTTGAAACTGTTGTGGCTTCTGCCTTCCAGCGCGCTGAAGGCCAGACACGCAGTTCGGCTGAGAAGATGCGCGAAAGCGTTACTGAGATCGTTGAACAGGCTTCGCAGAAGTTCTCTGCTGCTACCGACGATATTCGTCGTACAGCAACGGAAATTCGCAGTGAACTCGACACCACTCGTGGCGAACTCAAGCGCGGCGTTCTTGATATGCCAGCGGAAGCCAAGGAAACGACGAGCGCGATGCGCAAGGCAGTTGGCGAACAAATCAATGCTCTGAAAGAACTGGCTGAAATCGTCAATAAGTCAGGCCGTCTAGTTGATGTCGGCGAAAGTCGTGCAGACCGTCCGGTTTCGCGTCCAGTGCAGACACAGCGTGCAGCGCCTGCTCCGGTTCAAGCACCTGTAGCAGCACCGCGAGCGCAGCAGGCAGACGTCGCAGTTCGCAGCCGTCCGGTTGAAGCTCCAAAGGTTACACAGCCAGTACAGTCTTCTGAAAAGCCACGCGGCTGGGTTTCTGACCTTCTGGCTCGTGCATCGGTTGAGGATGATATTGCTGCGCCAGCGCAGGCACAGCCAACACAGACGCCACGTTCGCCAAGCCACGTTGTTGAATCTCTCAACTCGCTCTCGGTGGACATCACACGCGCAATTGATCATGAAGCATCGGTTGAATTGTGGGATCGTTACCGCCGCGGTGAGCGCAATGTCTTCACCCGTCGTCTTTATACCCTCAAGGGTCAGCAAACGTTCGATGACATCAAGCGTAAGTATCAGACCGATGGTGAGTTCCGCCGCGCTGTTGATCGCTACATGGACGACTTCCAGCGCCTTCTTGAAGACGTTGCACGTAACGACCGCGACAACATGGTGACACAGACTTACCTGACTTCAGATACCGGCAAAGTTTACACCATGCTTGCTCACGCAAGTGGACGCCTTCGCTAATCAAAGCGAGCATAAATCTGAAAAACGCAGCCAAAAGGCTGCGTTTTTTTATGTTCATTTTAATGATGGCTAGGGGTTTTAGCATCAACTTTATGCCAACCCCACGGCCAAGCTGATATTTAAAAAGTCAGGCCAACAAAAAAGGCAGCTCGTTTTACCGGCTGCCTTGAATATTTTAGTGTTTCGGAGGATCAGAGCGAAGAGATTGTCCAGCTGACAATTTCGCTTGCGACCTGATCAAACGCCTTGTCCAACGCGCGCACATATTCGTTGTTTGTGGTGCCATGAACCGGCGTAGAGGCGCGGAAAACGCGTGTGGCACGAACTTCGCCATTCTTGTCGTTCATCAGCCTAACAGCGATCTCTACGACCGCTGCACGCTGAGAGCCATAGGCTTGAATGCTGAATACCCGCAGATCGCTCAGGATCTGGTAGTTGATTGCCAGACCATCACCTGGACGGCCTACGCCACCGAATACGCCAGCGTTTTCATAGGCCTGCACAAGACGAGACTGAACGAGATTGGGCAGTCTGTCGCCCCATTGTGCACCTTTGAGGTATTCAATCGTGCCGGGCGCAGTGTTGACGACGATATTCTCGCTATCCAGTGCCTTCAGCGCATTGGGTGATGGCACGAGGATCTGGAGGTTCTTACGGCTAACCGATGTGCCTTGCACCTGTTGTGGCGCTGACAGGCTGAATGTGTCGAGTGGCGTCGTAGTTCCGCAACCGGCAAGCATTGTTGTCAAAAGAAGCGGAACGATCAGCTTACGATGGGATTTTGTCACGATGGAACCTGTAATGGACATTAATGACGCGCCCTTCCGTTATACTGCGGTACACTGCCGGAACCACCAAAGATCAAACGCTGTGGGTTACGTTCTAGTTCTGTAATCGCCTGCTCTACGCGCTGTACAGCGCGACGGCTGTCGCCGATCAATGCCTGAACATCGCTCAGACCTGAACCGGAGAAGCGCTCAAGATTGCTGGCAATCGGCGTGATCCGCTTGTCGAGATTGTTCGATAACTGACGGATCGATTCAAGTGTGGACTTAGCCTGTGCAACAAGACCATCCTTGTCGTCACTGGAAAGCAACTGGTCTGCCTTAGCAATAACGTTTTCAACACGTGCAGACGCAGAGTTCAAACGCTCCATCATCTGCTTTGCTTCCGACACAATCTGATTGATGTTGCCTGCGTTGGAACCCAATTCATCAATAACGTCTGCATTCTTAGCCAATGCGTCTGTGAAGGTCTTTGTATTGTTGATCGTATCGATCAGAGGGCCACGTGCTTCTTTAGCAAAGCCTTCGAGTTCACCCAGCACCGAATTTGCGCGACCAAAAATGTCCTGTGCTGTTGCAAGCAGATTGTTGATCGATGAAGGATCAGCATCAATACGAGCAATCGTATCTTCTTTGGCTGCTTCAGTAAGCAGATTAGGCTCTTCGAGACTACCGCCGTTCAGTTCAATATAGGCCTGACCAGTCAATCCCTGAAAGCCAAGTGAAGCCTTTGTCGAGCGTGTAATCGGCGTCGTCGCATTTACGCGCGTCTGTACAATAACCATGCTTGGATTGGATTCATCCAAATGCAAACGACGAACGTCACCGACCTTGATACCGTTGAAGAGAACCTGACTGCCGATGCCCAGGCCGGTCACAGAACCCGGTATACGAACGTCGAGACCAACGGAATCCCGTGCCTCGCCGTAACGCGCAATCCAATACACGAAACCGAAAGCCAGCAGGCTGACGATCAGCGTGAAAACTCCCACCACAACGTAATTGGCCTTCGTTTCCATATCTTATCCCGTCTGCATTTGGCTGTTAGGCCGACGTCTGCTCGGCGCGGAAGTGTCAATCTGACGAGCGCGCTTTCCTCGAAAATAGGATTTAACCCATGGATCATCTACAGTCAGCATGTCTTCAATGGAACCGCTCACCAGGATTTTTTTATTACCGAGTACGGCAATGCGGTCGCAAATTGCAAAAAGACTATCGAGATCATGCGTTACCATAAAGACCGTGAGGCCCATTGTATCGCGAAGATTGGCAATCAACTCATCAAAGTCGGCAGCACCGATTGGATCAAGTCCAGATGTAGGCTCATCCAGAAACACGATGTCGGGATCGAGAGCCAGCGCTCGCGCCAATGCTGCACGCTTAATCATGCCGCCTGATAACTCAGATGGGAACTTTTCAGCCGCATCAGGGCTGAGACCAACCAGATCGATTTTAAGGCGTGCCAGCTCATCCATGAGTTTAGGCGGAAGATCCAGATATTCACGCATAGGAACCTGGATGTTCTCAAGGACGCTAAGAGCTGAGAACAAAGCGCCGTGCTGAAACAGCACGCCCATACGCATGTCTATAGCCATTTTCTCAACATCGGTCAGCTTATCGATATTATTTCCTAATATCTCAATCTGTCCTGCCTGCTTTTTATTCAAGCCCAAAATGGTTCGGGTCAGCACGGATTTACCTGAGCCAGATGGCCCGATAAAGCCGAGAACCTCGCCTTTGTAAATATCGAGTGAAAGATTATCGAGCACAGGTGCGCGACCGCCAAAACCAACGGTAACATCCCGCACCGAAATGATCGGTACAGGCTGATCGTTGTTGCCAACGTCCTGCAAATGCGGCTGATTATCTATACTCGTCTCCATGAATATTCTTTATCCGAGCTTATTGCGAGACTGAACCGCGAGAAACGGCTTTCTTCAGTTTTATCCCTTATTGTGTCCGAAAGACCCCATAAAGTTGCAAAACTAAAAGGTTAGAAGTCAATTGCGGCATAGAACATCGCAAACATGCCGTCTACGACAATGACAACGAAGATCGATTTAACGACCGAAGCTGTCACGCGGCTACCCAGTGATTCTGCACTTCCGCCGACTTTCATTCCTTCAACAGAAGCAAGTATGCCGATGATGAGTGCCATGAACGGAGCTTTGATCAAACCCGCGAAATAGGTGTTGAGTGCAACGGCATCATGCAAGCGACTGATGAAAGCTTCCGGCGAAATATTTGAGTAAAAGTAAGTAACTGCGGCTGCACCCACCAATGCCGACAAATCAGCGATAATCGTCAGAAGAGGCAGAATCACCACCAAGGCGACAAGCCTTGGAAAGACAAGGACGCCCACAGGATTAAGCCCGATTACTGTGAGTGCGTCGGTTTCCTCCCGCATCTTCATCGAGCCTATTTCAGCTGTGATCGCACTGCCCGAACGACCGGCGATCATAATCGCAGTCAGGAGCACGCCCAACTCACGCAGGACGAGAATACCAACCAGATCGACGACAAATATTTCCGCACCGAAATAGCGCAACTGAAAAGCGCCCTGCTGTGCAATGATTGCACCAACAATCGTGGACATGAGGACGATGATCGGGATTGCACCGACACCCATCCGATCAATCTGCTTTACAATCGCCGGAAATGGGATGCCACTGCCGCGCCCGGCTTTAAGCTGCGCGCCGCGAATGGTTGCCCCCAAAATGTGCATCGCCATCAGGAAGTCTTCGTAAACCGAGGCGACGCCTCGTCCGATAGAGTCCAGCATTTTGATGAGAAAAAATGGCTTTTTCGCTGGCTTTACATCTAGGGTACGCTCAACCGAATTGCCGACTTCTTCAACGAGCGGCAGCCACGCAGGTCTGACGCCTTCCAGATGAACATCGATATTCTGAGAAACCAGCCTCTGGCGCAGGCGTTCAATCAACCAAGCGCCAGCTGTATCAAGTCCCGCAACATTCGTTGCATCGATAATAATTGAATGCGAGCCGCCAACATTTTCCAGCTCACGCATCTTCTTGTCGACAATACCAATAGTTTGCGAAACCCAGCGTCCGCTAAGATTTACGAGGCGTGCGCCATCATGCTCGGCCAAATCAATCTTTGGCGCGACATCAGAAGCAGCACTTGCTTTGTCGGCAGTGTCGGTCAACATGGCCTAACCTCTTATACGAGTCGGTTCACGACCGAAATACTGCGTCCTAAAGGGCATATCCATGCACAATAGTTTGAAAATCATCCAAGAACGCTATCCCATTGCCGGAAAATTCACAATCTCTCGCGGCTCAAAGACCGAAGCTTTGGTCATAGTTTGTGAAATTAGCCGCAATGGAAAATTGGGACGCGGTGAATGTGTTCCTTATGCACGATATGGAGAATCAATCGAGAGCGTTAGTGAACAGATTGAAGCGGTCCGGAGCGCGATAGAAAGCGGTGCGGATCGTCTTGCTATTCAAACGCACATGCTCGCAGGCGCAGCAAGAAATGCAGTTGATTGTGCTTTCTGGGATTTGGAAGCAAAGCTGTCAGGCAAGAGCGTCGCAGATATTCTTGGAACCCAGCCCCAGCCTCTTGAAACGGCGATCACCGTATCGCTTGGCACACCTGAAGAAATGGCGGAATCGACCGCAAGAGTTGCTCACTATCCTTTGATTAAAGTCAAAATGGGCGGCGACAATGATATTGAGCGCATTCATGCCGTTACAAATGCTGCTCCAAACAGCCGAATAATCATTGATGCCAATGAAGGCTGGACTGACGATAACATCGAAGAAAATATGGCTGCGGCAGCTAAAGCTGGCGTAGTTTTGATAGAACAGCCTTTGCCTGCGGATAAAGACGAAATTCTAAGCCGCATAGATCGACCAGTGATTATCTGCGCAGATGAGAGTGTGCATACATCCGTTGGACTGGAAGAGTTGGCGACCCGTTATGATGCGGTCAACATCAAGCTCGACAAGGCTGGCGGACTGACCGAAGGGTTGATCATGCGTGAGAAGGCCATATCGCTAGGCTTGCAGGTTATGGTTGGTTGCATGGTCGGCACGTCGCTTGGAATGGCACCGGCGGTTCTGCTCGCGCAGAAGGCCGATGTTGTCGATCTTGACGGGCCGTTGCTTCTTGCACAGGATCGAGTTCCAGGTCTGCGATATTACGGCGCGCTTGTTTATCCGCCGGAGGCAACGCTCTGGGGCTGATTATGTAAGTGGCCCGATCGTTGTTTGACACTGTTTGTTGCCGCAAGGACATTCTCGAAAATATCTGCACAGGCGTCCCATGTGAAAGGTTTTAACACCTCCGCAGGATCGAATGCAGGCATTTCAAGCGCTGCCAGACAAGCGGCGCGAAGATCTTCTGAGAGAACACCAGCACCGGTCGCACCGACAACGTCGGACGATCCCGGAACTGGAAAAGCGGCAACAGGTAAACCCGATGAAATCGCTTCAAGCAGAACCAGACCAAAAGTGTCGGTTCTGCTTGGAAACACAAATACATCGGCTGATGCATAGGCTTGAGCCAGTGCGTCGCCTTCTTTCTTGCCAATGAAAACGGCGTCGGGAAACCGATTCTTCAGATCATGAAGTGCTGGACCATCTCCGACGATGAGTTTCGTTCCGGGCAAATCCAATTCCAGAAAAGCCGGCAGGTTTTTCTCGGTTGCCACACGCCCCACGCAAATGAATACGGGCTGCGGCAAATCTTTCCTCACATCGCTTCGCGAATGAAATAAGCGACGATCCACGCCCCGCGTCCATAACTCAAGTCCCGTAAACCCACGCGAATGCAAGTCGGTGAGAATAGACTGTGTTGGGACGAGCGTATGCGATGCGGCATTGTGGAATTTGCGTAAAAACGAATATGTCCAGCTTAGCGGAATTGGAAAACGATCCCTGACATATTCCGCAAAGCGGGTATGAAAGCTGGTGGTAAAGCTCCAGCCCATTTTCATACACGCACGCCGCGCCATAAAACCCAACGGACCTTCAGTGGCGATATGAACATAATCAGGCTGTAAATCAATCAACTTTCGCTGAAATGCAGATGGCGTTGTCATTGCCAGCCTGATTTCAGGATAGGTCGGGCATGGAAAAGAGCGATAATCCTGTGGTGAGATAACGATAACTTCGTAGCCACGTTCAGTCATCAGTTCGCAGCACTTGGCCAGTGTTCTCACAACGCCGTTGACTTGCGGATGCCAGGCATCGGTAACGATGACGAGTTTCTTCATTAGCTGCCGTTCATCACTTTACGTGCCACTCTGGGGAGCCGTATTATCTTGCCATTGTCGCCAGCTGCAGGAAGCTGAGGTCGTTGTCCCAGACGATCCGTCCATTCAATCAGTTCCATACGACCATCAAAATGCTCAACAACGGCTGTGCAGCTTTCCACCCAGTCGCCAGTGTTTATATATTCAACACCATTCATTTTACTGATAGTTGCATGATGAATATGGCCGCAAATCACACCATCAACGCCAATGCGTTGAGCTTCTTCGGATACGACGTCTTCAAAATTTCCGATGAAGTTAACGGCCTTCTTAACGCGAAACTTTGCCCAAGCGGAAAATGACCAATAACGCAATCCAAACTTTGCGCGCACACGGCTCATGACCGTGTTAATCCAGATCGCCGTGTCATAAGCCCAATCACCAAGATAGGCGATGAAGCGCGCATTACGTACTACTACATCGAACTGATCACCGTGAATGACGAGAAATTTGCGGCCATCTGCCGTTTCGTGAATCGCGCGGTTCATCACTTCGATGCCGCCAAAATGCGTACCCTGGAAATTTCTCAGAAATTCATCATGGTTGCCCGCGATGTAGATGATTGAAGTACCTTTGCGACTTTTGCGCAAAAGCTTCTGAACAACATCATTATGTTCCTGCGGCCAATGCCAGTTCCGGCGCAGACGCCAGCCATCGACAATATCGCCAACCAGATAAATGGTTTCGGCTTCGTGAGTACGCAGAAAATCCAAAAGCAATTCGGCCTGAGCTGCTTTCGAACCAAGATGCACGTCTGAAATAAACAATGTGCGATATTTCTTTGGTTCGATCTGTTCTTCGCTCATGTGGTTGTCCTTCCATCTGGCAACCCGAAACTGAGCAGACAAAACCCGATTCATGTCACAGACATATGACGGGCATTGTGAATTGAAAGTTGTGATGCAAATGAGCTACCAGAGCGGTGGACATTTCGGCGCGTCAACCAGAATCTGGTTGATTGCAGGTGTCCGCTGGTGGCATGTCTGATGAAATAATAGGCTGGTTTGCTGAGAAACCCTGCGATTGCGGAATAACTGCTTCTCGAAATCATGCCTGTAGTGATTTGATAGTTTGAGATAAGAACGATATTGGCTCAACAGGCGCAAATAAGCGTCATTGTGTGGTTCCCCCTTCAGCCGCGCGTATGAACCGGAAAGCGATGCGATAATGACAAAGAAAAAGACCCCCTCCACTTCCACGCGTTCGGATTTTGACGAAGCGGCCCTGTTCTTCCATCGTTATCCCAAGCCGGGAAAGCTTGAGATTCAAGCGACCAAGCCACTCGGCAATCAGCGCGATCTTGCGCTTGCTTATTCGCCGGGCGTTGCAGCACCCTGCCTTGCAATCCATGAAGATCCATCCACCGCTGCCGAATATACGGCGCGTGGTAATCTGGTAGCCGTTGTTTCAAACGGTACTGCGGTTCTCGGCCTCGGTAATATCGGCGCGCTTGCATCCAAGCCGGTGATGGAAGGTAAGGCTGTTCTTTTCAAGAAATTCGCCGACATTGACGTTTTCGATATTGAAATCGACGCGCTGGAAATCGACCGTATGGTCGATGTGGTTTCTGCGCTTGAGCCAACTTTTGGCGGCATCAATCTCGAAGATATTAAAGCGCCTGAATGTTTTGAAGTGGAAGAGCAGCTTCGCGCCAAGATGAATATTCCGGTGTTCCATGACGATCAGCATGGAACCGCGATTATTGTTGCTGCAGCCGTCCTGAATGGTCTGGAACTGGCAGGAAAAGATATTACGAGCGCCAAGATTGTAACATCTGGCGCGGGTGCTGCGGCTCTCGCATGCCTAAATCTGCTCGTTAAACTTGGCGCTAAGCGCGAAAATATTTTCGTCTGCGATCTTGAAGGCGTGGTCTATGAAGGTCGTCCGGTGCTTATGGACCGCTGGAAGGACGTTTACGCGCAGAAAACAGACGCACGTGTACTGGCCGATGTTATTGGCGGCGCAGATGTGTTTCTTGGTCTTTCAGCTGCAGGTGTTCTTAAGCCTGAATTGCTTAAGCAGATGGCCGAAAATCCTCTCATTATGGCGCTCGCCAATCCAAACCCGGAGATCATGCCGGAAGCTGCACGCGAAGCGCGTTCCGATGCCATGATCTGCACCGGCCGTTCTGACTATCCGAACCAGGTAAATAACGTTCTCTGCTTCCCCTATATTTTCCGTGGTGCACTTGATGTTGGCGCAACGGCTATCAACGAGGAAATGAAGCTAGCCGCGGTGCGCGCTATTGCAGCACTTGCCCGTGAAGAGCCTTCAGATGTTGCGGCCCGCGCCTATTCCGGCGATACACCAACATTCGGCCCGAACTACATCATTCCATCTCCATTCGATCAGCGCCTCATCCTGCGCATCGCACCTGCCGTTGCACAAGCTGCAATGGATAGCGGTGTTGCGACACGTCCGATTGAGGATTGGGAAGCTTACACAGACCGTCTCACACGTTTCGTCTTCCGTTCCGGCCTCATTATGAAGCCGGTCTTCGCCGCAGCACGTGCGCAGAGCAAACCAATGCGCGTGATCTATGCCGATGGTGAAGATGAACGCGTATTGCGCGCTGCTCAGGTTGTCATTGAAGAAGGCATTGCTTCGCCTATTCTCGTCGGTCGTCCAAGTGTTATTGAAGCACGCCTAAATCGCTATGGTCTTAAAATCCGTGCGGGCACAGATTTCGACCTCATTAACCCGGAAGACGATCCGCGTTACCGTGACTATGTTGATCTCTATCTGTCTTACACAGGCCGTCAGGGTGTGACACCAGAAGCGGCGCGTACAATCGTTCGTACGAACTCGACTGCAATTGCTGCGCTTGCTGTGATGCGTGATGAGGCAGATGCGATGATCTGTGGCCTTGAAGGCCGTTTTGAGCGCCATACCCGCGTTGTAAAGCAGATCATTGGTAAGCTGCCGGGCATCAGTGATTATTCGGCATTGAGCCTTTTGATCTCACAGCGTGGCGCATTGTTCCTGACCGATACTTACGTGACTGTGGAACCTGAAGCAGAAGAAATTGCTGAAATGGCAATTCTGGCCGCGAAAGAAATCCGCCGCTTTGGTATTGAGCCTAAGGCTGCGCTGGTTTCGCATTCAAACTTTGGTTCAAAGGAATCGGCAAGTGCCGAGAAAATGCGTCGTGCCGCCGCGATCCTTGCTGAAAAAGCGCCGGAACTTGAATCAGATGGCGAAATGCATGGCGATTCCGCACTCTCGCAGGCATTGCGTGATCGTGTGTTCCCGAATTCGCGACTGAAGGGTGAAGCTAACCTATTGGTTTTCCCTAATCTTGATGCGGCAAACATCACACTCAATGTCGTAAAGACGGTAACGGACGCATTGCATGTTGGCCCAATTCTACTTGGTGCTGCGCGCCCTGCTCATATCTTGACGCCATCGGTTACTTCCCGAGGTGTAGTCAATATGACCGCACTCGCTGTAGTTGAAGCACTTCAGCGCACTGGCGATAATATCAAGAAAAAGTGATTAATAATAAAATCAAAAAGCAAAAATAGATAAATCCATAAACGCCAAGTATACAAATAATACTTGGCGTTTATGTTTTTTTTACTTAAAAGGAGCACATTCAGCCATACGAACAATCAGGACGGGCTTGTTCTATGAAAATCTCAAACCGATATTTGACGCGTTTTATAACTCCATCAATTCTTTTAACAGCTTCTGTGCTTATTTCAGGATGTACGACTATCCAACCGGCGCAGCAATGTACGCCGGCTGAAAAGGTTAGATTAGCAAGTAATGTTAAAACGACTAAGGCTAAGCTGGAGCAAACAAAATCTCAGTTAGCGCGGACACAGACTCAGATGTCCAGGCAAAGCTGCTTGAGCGGAATCAACTCAGCCGCCTGCATTCGAATTAAGAGCAGAGCAGATAAACTCAAGTCAGATATTAAAATTCTGGAACTTCAGCTTGCGGAGCTAAATGCAACAATTGCTGGTAAATCACATACTGGGAAATTTGTTCAGGCTTGTACTGCAACATGGATACCAGTCCGAAAGCAGCAAAAGACAGCCCCTAAAAAAGCGGCCGTTAACAAGTCGGCGAAGAACAGCGGTGAACCGGCAACCTACGTTGTTACGCATCCGGTAGAGGACGTTGTGGTTCCGGGCTATCAAGAGATGCCGAAGCCAACTTATACATCGATTTCACACGAGCCATTGAAACAGACTGATTATCGCAGTCCAGCGTCAATTAGTCCGGCATCAAGCACTCCAGCCTCAAGCACTCCATCGGCGGCAGCTTCGCAGTCTGCAACGACGACGCCGGTAGAGCGTGATTATTCGCAAAGCTCAAAGGTCAGAGTTGTCGGTTCTTCGTTCCTTGAAGACCAATCAAAACCAGTAGGTCCGCAAGCTCCGGACCGTGAAGCTGCCCAGTAAGTGCAAGGCGCAGGGGCATGAATAGTGTCTTGCCCTTGCGTCCCGTTGCTGCCTTCACGGCGTCGGTCCAGACCTTCCAGGTCTGTTTGTCCCATGGCTCTGCGGGAAGCAACTTGAAAGCGTCCTTCACAAAGGCCTGATCTTCTTCAGATAGTTCAGGCTTTTCGGGCAAGTTCCCGGTGATGATCTGCCACCAATGAGCCGCATCATTGAAGCGTTCGAGATTCCCGCGCACAGTCATCCAGAAATGCTCTGCCTTTTCACCCGAAATACCCAATATTTCGAGACGATCTTTTGCCTTATCAAATGGCATTTCATGCAGCAGTGTACGGTTGAGCGTATCAAGTTCTGCCGGATCGAACTTTGCCGATGACTTTGAAATTGCAGCCAGATCAAAGCGCTCTGCGAGAGCATCCATATCTGTTGCCGCGGAAACGGATTCCGAAGTTCCAATCAGGATCGCCAGTGACGCTACCGACATTGGTTCATAACCGGCATCACGCAGAGAACCGATGGACAAAGCACCGGAGCGCTTGGAAAGTCCCTCACCCGAAACCGTGGTCAGCAGGTTGTGATGGCCGAAGACTGGTGGCTCTGCGCCAAGCGCTTTAAAGATGGCAATCTGCACACCCGAATTGGTGACGTGATCGTCGCCGCGAATGATATGGGTGATGCCGAGATCAATATCGTCGACAACCGATGGCAGCGTGTAAAGATACGTTCCGTCTTCACGCACCAGAACCGGATCCGACATCGAAGCCAGATCAACCGTCTGTGGACCACGCACCAGATCATCCCAATGCACTTCAGTGCGTGTGGTGTTGAAAGGATCGCTTTCAAAATTCGGCAGAAGAAAACGCCAATGCGGCTTGCGGCCTTCTGCTTCAAAGGCCGCTTTCTCTTCGTCGGTTAGCTTTAATGCTTCACGGCCATAAACCGGCGGAAGCTTACGCGCTAAGCGCAAGCGGCGACGGCGCTCCAGATCCTCTGCTGTTTCATAGCAGGCATAGAGAAGACCAGCCTGTTTAAGCTTTTCAACCGCCTTGGCATAAACCTCAAAGCGCTTTGACTGATATTCGATGCGGTCAGGCGTAACACCGAGCCAAGCCAGATCAACTGCGATGGCGTCAGCATATTCCTGCTTCGAACGCTCAACATCTGTATCGTCATAACGCAGAATAAAATTGCCGCCATTCTTCTTGGCAAAAAGCCAGTTTGAAAGCGCAGTGCGTGTATTGCCAATATGAATATAGCCCGTCGGCGACGGTGCAAAACGAACAGTTACGGTCATGACTAAATCTTTCAGCGGTCGCGGAAGCGGTTCGTTATTGGATAACGACGATCCCGCCCGAAATTCTTCTTGGTAATTTTGACACCCGGGGCCGATTGTCGGCGCTTATATTCGGCCAGATTGAGCAGATGCTCAATCCGTTGCACCGTTTCAAGCGCGTGGCCACGCGCGACAATCTCGGCATTACTCATCTCGTTTTCAACGAGGCATTCGAGAATATCGTCCAGCACCGGATAAGGCGGAAGACTATCCTGATCGGTTTGGTTTTCGCGCAACTCGGCTGATGGTGCTTTAGTAATAATGTTGGTTGGGATCACTTCGCCGGATGGCCCAAGACTTCCCACAGGAACATTGTTGTTGCGCCATTCAGACAGCGCGAACACCTGCATTTTATAGACGTCTTTGATGGGGTTGAAGCCGCCATTCATATCGCCATAAAGCGTTGCATAGCCAACTGACATTTCCGACTTGTTGCCGGTGGTCACGACCATCGACCCAAACTTATTGGAAACAGCCATCAAAATAGTGCCACGTGCACGGCTTTGCAGATTTTCCTCGGTAACGCCGCTTTCGGTGCCTTCAAACATTGGCTTAAGTGCAGAAAGGAAACCTTCAACAGGCTCTGCAATTGGTACAATATCATAACGCACGCCGAGCGCTTTTGCGCAATCAGCAGCGTCTTTCAGCGATTCGTCTGAAGTATAGCGATAAGGCAACATGACGCAACGCACGCGATCTTTGCCAAGTGCATCAACACCCAGAGCCGCACAGATCGCCGAGTCGATGCCGCCCGATAAGCCAAGTACAACATCTTTGAAGCCATTCTTATTCACATAATCACGCAGGCCTAACATGCAGGCTGCATAATCTGCTTCGAGACCTTCGGGAAGCTTCGCCTTTTCAGTGTCTTCACAGCGCCAACCATCAGTTTCGCGCTTCCAGACAGTCAGAGTGATAGCTTCTGCAAACTGCGGCATTTGCAAGCAAGGGAAGTGGCTATCTGGATTAAAGGCAAACGAGCCGCCATCGAACACAAGTTCATCCTGCCCGCCCATCTGGTTGGCATAGAGCATTGGCAGCTCAGTTTCGATAACCTGTTTCAGAACAACCTGATAGCGGCGCTCGATCTTGTCGCGATGATAAGGCGAACCATTGGGCACAAGCAAAAGTTCTGCACCGCTTTCAGCAAGCGTTTCTGCAACGCCCAGATCACCCCAAATGTCCTCGCAGATCGGAATACCGATGCGTACACCACGAAAATTCACTGGTCCTGGCATCGGGCCGGGCTGGAAAACGCGTTTTTCATCAAACTCGCCGTAGTTAGGCAGATCGACTTTGAAACGCTCAGCGATGATTTCGCCGCCATCCAAAACTGCAATCGAATTGTGCAAACCACTATCGCGCTGCAAAGGCGTGCCGATAATCACACCGGGGCCGCCATCGGCTGTGTCTTTGGCAAGTTCACGGACTGCTTTTTCGCATGCTGCAACAAAGGCAGTTTTGAGAACCAGATCCTCTGGCGGATAGCCTGCAATGAACAGCTCCGTGAACATCACGAGATCGGCGTTCATTTGAGCTGCTTGTGCACGCGCTGCACGCGCCTTCGCAAGATTTCCGGCGATGTCGCCCATTACAGGATTGAGCTGTGCAACGGCAATACGAAGCATATCGAGATTCTCGCTAACGCTGATCATGCGCAAGCTTTAGCGCGCTTGTGCATTTAATTGCAACGGATTGCGTGGAAGAACGACAGTTCTTTGTCAGATCAGATAGGTTGTGGCGAGAATGTAGCCCCATGTAACGGCTACAAAAATAACGGCGATAAGAACGGCCAGCGAACCGCAATCCTTGGCAATCTGGATTTCCTTATGGAAATCGCGTGAAACGGCATCGCAGGTCGCTTCAATGCCGGTGTTGAGCACTTCGACCAGAATAAGAAACAGGATTGATCCTGTCATCAGCAGAAATGTCAGCCAAGTTGGGGCAACAAAGAACGCAACTGGTAGCGACAGCAAAAAAAGAACCAGTTCCTGTTGAACGGCCTTTTCGTGTTTCGCCAAGTGCTTGAGAGCACGCATTGAATTTAGAAACGCCAGAAAAATCCGCTTCATGGATGCCCCCTAAAAGTCTTGCGAAAATCAATAAGTGTCTTCATCCGAAAAGCAACAGGGCGGAGAATGAATTCTCCGCCCTGCCATTATTTCAAAGTGGGATTACCCAATCAGCCGTTAACAGCCTGCTTTTCTGTCCCGGCATCGCGTTCCTTCTTGAGCAGCTCTGCAAGAAGGAATGCCAGCTCAAGCGCCTGATCGGCGTTGAGGCGTGGATCACAATGCGTGTGGTAACGATCGTGCAGATCTTCCGCCGAAATGGCTCGAGCGCCGCCCGTGCATTCGGTCACGTTCTTGCCGGTCATTTCAACATGGATACCGCCCGGATGCGAACCTTCGGCGCGATGGATCGCGAAGAAAGATTCCACTTCCTTGAGGATACGGTCGAACGGACGCGTCTTGTAGCCGCCAGCAGTGATCGTGTTGCCATGCATCGGATCACAAGACCAGACGACCTTACGGCCTTCACGTTCAACTGCACGGATGAGCTGTGGCAGATGATCGCCGACCTTGTCGTAACCGAAACGAGCAATCAGCGTCAGACGACCAGCTTCGTTTTCAGGATTGAGAAGATCGATCAGACGGATGAGATCATCCGGCTGCAACGATGGACCACATTTCAGACCGAGCGGGTTCTTGATGCCACGGCAATATTCGATATGCGCATGATCGGCCTGACGTGTGCGGTCGCCAATCCAGATCATGTGACCTGAAGTGCCGTACCAGTCGCCAGAGGTCGAGTCGACGCGTGTCAGCGCTTCTTCATAGCCAAGCAGCAAGGCTTCATGACTGGTGTAGAAATCGGTTTCACGCAGCGCGTGATTGCTGTCGGAAGTAATCCCGATAGCACGCATAAAGTGCATGGTTTCCGAAATACGCTGTGCGAGAGCTGCGTAGCGCTCTGCCTGCGGGCTTTTGCCAACAAAGCCGAGCATCCACTGATGCACGTTCTCAAGGTTCGCATAACCGCCCTGCGCGAATGCACGCAGCAGGTTCAGCGTAGCGGCAGACTGGCGGTAGGCCATATCTTGGCGCTGCGGATCAGGGATACGCGAAGCCGCATCGAAATCGATGCCGTTGATGATGTCACCACGGTATGAAGGCAACTCAATGCCATTGAGTGTTTCCATATCGGACGAACGCGGCTTGGCGAACTGACCAGCAATACGACCAACCTTAACAACCGGCTTCGAAGCACCAAAAGTCAAAACAACGGCCATCTGCAAAAAGACGCGGAAAAAGTCGCGAATATTATCCGCGCCATGTTCAGCAAAACTTTCCGCACAATCGCCGCCCTGAAGCAGAAATGCTTTTCCTTCGGCAACGGCTGCGAGCTGTGTTTTCAGCTTGCGTGCTTCGCCTGCAAAAACGAGCGGTGGATAGGTACGAAGGCGAGCCTCAACATCGGTCAAAGCCTGTGCGTCTGGATAAAACGGCACTTGCTTGATCGGTTTGTTTCTCCAGGAATTCGGGGTCCAGTTCTTCGTCATTTCACACCTGTTTAATTATCCGCGCGATTTCTCTCGGATTTATTCCTCCTTGCACGAAAGCTGGAATGCGCTTGAGCAAGACAATTTAATGTCTGTGCACGCAAACCAGCACGCGTGATCGCGTTGATATAATGCAGACGCTCACTTTATACCAGCAAGAATCGTTAACAGGATTGGAAGGATACGAAAGTTCAGCTCTCGACCTTCTTGCCGTTCACAACGCGGTAGGTCGGCTTATACATCGTCACCAGCTCTTCAGCTGCTGTCGGATGCACGGCCATGGTGCGATCAAAGTCGTCTTTCGTTGCGCCGGCTTTCAGTGAAATACCCAGCAACTGTGCCATTTCACCTGCATCTGGCCCCATAATATGCGCGCCGACGACCTTACGGCTTTCAGCATCCACGATGAGCTTCATCAGCATCTTTTCATTGCGGCCCGAAAGCGTGTTCTTCATCGGGCGGAAAAGTGCGCGATAGATTTCCAGTTCAGGATATTTCTTGGCAGCTTCATCTTCTGGCAAGCCAACGGTGCCGATTTCAGGCTGCGAGAAAACTGCCGTAGCGATCAGGTCGTGATCAGGCTTGGTCGGATTGTTCTTGAAGGCTGTTTCTAGGAAGCACATGGCTTCATGAATCGCTACAGGTGTTAGCTGAACGCGGTTGATGACATCACCCACGGCCCAGATGTTTGAAACGCTTGTGCGCGAATAATCATCAACTTCGATCGCGCCAAGCGCGTCTGTTTTAACGCCAGCTTTTTCGAGACCAAGGCCTTTGGTGTTTGGCTTGCGGCCAATGGCCATCATCACCTGGCCGACATTCAGCGTTTCACCATTGGTCAGCGAAACTTTCAGCTCGCCATCAGCCTGTTTTTCAACCCTCTCGAACACCGCGCCGCAAATGATGCGGATACCTTTGGCTTCCATGGTTTCATGCAGCAGATGACGCAGATCATGATCGAAGCGCGACAGGATTTCCTTGCCGCGATAAACAATTGTGGTTTCAACGCCAAGACCATGGAAAATATTGGCAAACTCAACAGCAATATAGCCGCCGCCAGCGATCACGATGGCTTTTGGCAGTTCTTCAAGATGAAAGGCTTCATTTGAGGTGATGCAATATTCCGCGCCCGGTAAAGATTCGTGCACGCTGGCATGGCCACCGGTAGCAATCAGAATCTGATCCGCAGTTACGCGACGACCATCGGCTTTGAGTTCAATCGTGTGTGCGTCGATAAGCTCTGCACGGCTTGCAAAAATCTCGACCTTCGAATTTTCCAGACCCTTGCGATAAAGGCCTTCAAGCCGGTCAATTTCTTTGTCTTTGGCTTCAATAAGCTTGGTCCAGTCAAAGTTTGATTTGCCGACATCCCAGCCATAGCCAGCTGCATCTTCAAAATGCTCTGGAAATTGGGAGGCGTATACGAAAAGCTTTTTAGGAACACAGCCACGAATAACGCAGGTTCCGCCCATGCGATATTCCTCGGCCAGACCAACCTTTTTGCCCAGGGCACCGGCAAGTCGCCCTGCCCGTACACCGCCCGAGCCACCGCCGATAACAAAAAGATCATAATCATAACCGGCCATGGGACTCTCCATTCAAATCTGATGCGTGAGATATATGTAAGCAAAAGAAAAAGCCCGGCCAAGTCGCCGGGCTTTTAAATTCTACGTGATTGTTAGGAATTACTGCGCTGGCTGCTCAGGAGCAGCGGTAGCGCCAGCCTGTGCTGCGAGAACTTCTGCGACAGAGGTCGCCAGATCGCGCGCAATGCCGTTCTGCCAGATATTTGCAGCTTTCACGACTTCACGGGTTACGATTGGGCCTTCCGCAAGAAGCTTCTTGCCTGCATCAGATGTATAGAACGCAGCGATTGCCTTGAGTTCGTCTTCGCTGAACGCATTCGCATAAGCGCGAGCAGATTCGGTTTCGAGATCAGCGCGGCGTGCAGCCAAAGCAATAGCCTTGTCATCAACGGTCTTGGTGATGAGGGCTTCAAGGTTTGGATCCTTCTGGATCAGCTCACCCTTGAGAGCGCGTGCAGCGCTTGGCAGGATTTCGTCGAACTGTTCAGTTGCCTGAATCGAAGCGATTGCCGCGCGGGCAGCATCAAGATGCGATGCAGAAATTTCCTGCGCAGATGCCGCATGGATGCCTGACATCAGGACAAGTGCAGAAAACGGTGCAATCAGACGGCGGAAGCCAGTTGCCGGGATCATATGGTCGGTACTCCGTTCAAACAATTCGTGTCGGCCACTCAAGACCGGTTCATGGTTCGGATACCGTCAGCGCCAGCGATGATTGCGGCGCGTGCCAGTCCGATAAAAAGTCCGTGCTCAACAACACCCGGTATGGCGAAGAGAGCGTCAGAGAGAATCTTTGGATCGGGAATGCGGCCAAAAGATGCATCCACGATATAATGTCCACCATCCGTTACAAATGGTGCGCCATCTTTTAACCGCAGGACGAGCGGACCTGCAAGACCGCATTGCGATGCAGCGGCCTCAATACCGAGCAAAGTCGCTTTAAGGCCAAAGCGATTGACTTCGATTGGCAGAGGAAAACGGCCGAGTGTTTCAACGACTTTCGATCCGTCGGCAATAACGATCATCGAATCAGATGCAGTCGCTACTATTTTCTCGCGAAGCAAAGCACCGCCGCCGCCCTTGATAACCGAGAGGTTCGGATCAACTTCATCAGCGCCGTCAATGGTCAGATCAAGATGTGGCGTTTCTTCAAGCGTCGTCAGCGCAATACCAAGTTCCGCACAGAGTTCTGCGGTGCGCTCAGATGTTGGCACACCAATAACCTTAAAACCGCTCTTCACCTTTTCCGCCAGCAGACGCACAAATTCTTCTGCGGTAGAGCCAGTTCCAATTCCCAAACGCATTCCGTCTTTGACATGCGTGAGTGCCTCGGCAGCGGCGGCGATTTTCAGCTTGCGTGCTTCATCCATGCTAGAGTTCCTGAGTTTCCCGCGGATTCTTAATCCGCCTCCGGCAACGCCTCTAGCATGGGTGCGCAACGCAACAAAGCTCTCAATACAATTTATCGTTATTTTTGCGATGAACTCTTGTTTCAGCTTTGTCTTGAGAAGACACAAACTTGAGCCTATCTGAAAGATCAACTTGTGTGGTGGATTTGAAGTTCCTATCATTTGTATTGCATTCACGTTTAGGAACTTCAAATCCGTAAACCACACTAGATTCAAAAGTTACTAGTATGGCTTAGAACCCGAAATTCGCTCCGAGAACTGCTTCAAAGCGATACGAATTTCGGGTTCGCCATACTAGCAATGAGAAGATCAATTCCAGAAGGAAACATTATGTCCGCTGCCAATTCCAAACCAATCATTGTGTTCGATCTCGACGGAACGTTGGTTGAAACTGCACCGGACCTTCTGGATAGCTTAAATCATTGCCTGTCAATTTCCGGTTTGAAGACAGCAGATAATGACGCACTTCGCCGCTTTGTCGGTCAAGGTGGACGCGTCATGATTGAGCGTGCTTTTGCAGCGCAGCAAAAACAAGTCGATGATGTAAAGCTTGATGAACTCGTTGAAGAGTTTCGCGAGCATTATAGTGCGCATATGCCGGGTCATTCATCATTCTATCCGGGCGTGCTAGAAGCCATGGATCGCTTCACTGCTAATGGCTATACGCTGGCAGTTTGTACCAATAAGTTTGAAGCGCTGGCAGTAAAGCTGCTGAAGGCAATGGGTGAAGCGCATCGTTTCGCTGCCATTTGCGGCGCGGATACATTTGCATTCCGCAAGCCTGATCCTCGTCATTTGACGGAAACCATCGCTCTTGCATGCGGCAATCGCGATCTCGCTATTATGGTTGGTGATAGCCGTACTGATATTGATACGGCCAAGGCAGCAGGCATTCCTGTCGTGGCGGTCGATTTTGGCTATACTGACCTGCCAGTTCAGCATTATGAACCGAGCCGTGTGATCTCGCATTACGATGAGTTTACGCTCGAAATGGCGGATCAGCTTTTAGAAGCCGTTGCAGATAAAGTGTAAGGGAGTATTATTATGAAGAGAATACTTATGCTTACCGCTGTTTTCTCGACAACAATATCAGCATTTGCTTTTGCAAATGAACCGAGGCCAACTGGCCTACCCGGAGTGAAGCCGCAAACGCCGATTGTATCAGCGCCACCGCCTGCTCCCGAGCCTGATAATCAGCAAGGCGGAACGTGGAAAAACTTCCGTGTCGGAAATACTGATGTGTCGGTTTCCGGCAGTGTCACCGTCGACGTCGGTAGCGGCAACAGCCGCATTTCAGGACGCTGATCGTTCGAGAGCGCTCCAGACAGCAGGCAATTGTAGCGGTAAGTCGTCGGCAATAAGGCCATGGCCGAAGCGACGTGCAGCATCGGCATGCACCCAGACAGCAGCACATGCAGCTTCGAAAGCTGGCATTCCCTGTGAGAGCAATCCGCATATGATGCCAGCAAGCACATCCCCTGATCCGGCAGTCGCCAAGAGTGGCGTGCCATTAGCATTGATCGCGGCGCGCCCATCCGGTGCTGCGATGACTGTATCTGGTCCCTTATAAATCACCACAGCATTGGCACGGTTGGCTGCTTGGCGTGCCCTATCTGGCTTTGATGTTTCGTTATCGGCAGCGATATCAGGAAATAATCGCCGAAACTCGCCTTCATGCGGAGTAAGTACGAGCGCCGTATGAACACTGCGTTTCGCATTGAAAAGCTGGTCTCGCTTATCCTCGAAAGCGGTTATGCCGTCCGCATCAACTACCAATCCCTTTAAATGTTCTGCGCGATTATTGGCGGCTGACAGCAACATCAAAGCATGGTCACGGGCAAAAGCAGCGCTGCCATATCCCGGGCCGAGAACGCAGGCCGCAACCTTACGATCAATCAAAAACGCTTCGACATCTTTGATGCTGCGCGTCTCGCGCACCATTATGCTCGTCAGATGAGCCGCATTTGTTGCAACCGCGTCAGGTGGCGATAGAAGGGTAACCGCCCCTGCACCACTCCGTGCAGCAGCCATTGCGGAGAGCCGCGCTGCTCCGGTTGAATGTGCTGGGCCAGAAAAAACAACGGCGTGACCACGACTATATTTATGCGCGTTGATTGAAAGTGCGGGCAATTGCTTGCGCCAAAGTTCAGGCGCGTTTTCAAATGTATTTGGCGCAATCTTTTCGAGCACACTATCTAAAATGCCAATGTCTGCTACGTGCACCACACCGCAATACGCTCGCCCGGGCTGCAAAAGATGCCCAGGCTTTTTGCGAAAGAAGGTCACGGTTGCGCGTGCGTTGACGGCAGTACCAAGTACCTGCCCGTTTAAACCTGAAATCCCGCTCGGCAAATCGACTGAGAGAACTGGAACATCCGACGAATTGACGGTTTCAATAACACGCGCCTCAACGCCATCTACGCGACGCGACAGCCCCGCACCATAAAGTGCATCGACAATACCGACGAAATCTTCTGGCACCAACGCGCTTAAACGACGAACTTCGCCCTTATAAAAAAGCAGCGCGCGCATGGCATCGCTTCCTTGAGCTGGCTGTTTCGTGCCAAAACAGATGACATCGCGCCCAGCCTCGGCAAGAAATTGCGCCGCTACATAACCGTCACCGCCATTGTTTCCCGGTCCGCATAGAATTGCGATTGGTCCTTGTGCGGGAAACATATTCCGAGCCAACTCGGCAACGGCATGGCCAGCAGCAAGCATAAGAGAAAAACCATCACGCGTACCGCTATTAACTGTCATCGCATCTGCACGTGACATTTGCTCCGGCGTTAGCAGTTCAAACATGGCCGCTATTCTCCTCTACGATGAATGTGATTAATTACGCGGCAAATGACTTTGCGCAAGTCTGATGAAATTTACTGCATAATGTCTATTTTTTAATCACCGATAACGAGATCGAAACCGTATTAAAAATCTTTCACGCAGCGCAGCTTGTGCAGATGCTAATAATAATGCCAGTCTGCGGCAAAGAAGTTGAACTCTTGCAATTTTTAAAAATGCGCTAGCCTTACCTAAAGCCTATTTCCTAACGGCTTATATGCAGAAATTTGGGAAAAATCTCCCAAAACGGCGCAGGATTTAAAAAAGTCGACCAATAAAAATTGAGTTGGCACAGTTCATGCTTCTATTTCAGCGAAACGGGCACAATGTCCATTTCCGAACAAGAGCGGAGACAATTCTCTGATGAAAAAGATCGAAGCCATTATTAAACCTTTCAAACTCGATGAAGTGAAGGAAGCTCTTCAGGAAGTCGGTTTGCAGGGTATTACGGTCATTGAAGCCAAGGGTTTCGGCCGTCAGAAAGGCCATACTGAACTTTATCGCGGTGCGGAGTATGTCGTCGATTTTCTTCCCAAGGTGAAAGTCGAAGTCATCGTCGCCGACGAAACCGTTGATGGCGCTATTGAAGCTATTCGCAAAGCGGCCCAGACAGGCCGTATTGGCGACGGTAAGATTTTCGTTTCCAATATCGAAGAAGTTATTCGTATCCGTACCGGCGAATCCGGCGTGGACGCGATTTAACGAAATCAAACTGACGACCGAAGTCTATCGACCCAAGTCTACCGAACACCGCCGTGCAAACAGGATACCAAAATGACGACTGCCAATGACATTCTGAAACAGATCAAAGACAACGACGTCAAGTTTGTCGACCTCCGCTTCACAGACCCTAAGGGCAAGCTGCATCACGTCACGATGGATGTTGGCCTCGTCGACGAAGAAATGTTTGAAGACGGCGTTATGTTTGACGGCTCTTCGATTGGCGGCTGGAAGGCCATCAACGAATCCGACATGGTTCTGATGCCAGATCCAGAAACCGCGCACATTGATCCATTCTTCGCGCAGTCCACGCTGGTCATTCTCTGCGACATTCTTGATCCGATTTCGGGTGAAGCTTATGGCCGCGATCCACGCACGACTGCAAAGAAGGCCGAAGCCTACATGAAGTCGCTCAACATCGGCGACACCGTTTATGTTGGCCCCGAAGCTGAATTCTTCGTCTTCGATGATGTGAAGTTCAAGGTTGATCCATTCAACACCGGCTTCAAGCTCGACTCGACCGAACTGCCGTCGAACGACGATACCGATTACGAAACCGGCAATATGGGTCATCGTCCACGTGTTAAGGGTGGCTATTTCCCGGTTCCACCAGTGGACAGTCTTCAGGACATGCGCTCAGAAATGCTCACCGTTCTGACGGAAATGGGCATCACCGTTGAAAAGCATCACCACGAAGTCGCCTCCGCACAGCACGAACTGGGCACGAAATTCGACACGCTGGTACGCAATGCCGACAAGATGCAGATCCAGAAATATGTCGTGCATCAGGTTGCTAATGCCTATGGCAAAACCGCAACCTTCATGCCAAAGCCAATTTTCGGTGACAACGGCTCGGGTATGCATGTTCACTTCTCGATCTGGAAAGATGGCAAGCCAACTTTCGCTGGCAATGAATATGCTGGTCTGTCGGAAAACTGCCTGTTCTTCATCGGCGGCGTTATCAAGCACGCCAAGGCTGTGAACGCATTCACAAACCCATCGACCAACTCCTACAAGCGTCTGGTTCCGGGTTATGAAGCTCCAGTTCTGCTGGCTTACTCGGCTCGCAACCGTTCGGCTTCCTGCCGCATTCCTTTCGGCTCGTCGCCGAAGTCGAAGCGTCTTGAAGTTCGCTTCCCGGATCCATCAGCAAATCCATATCTCTGCTTCTCAGCGCTGCTGATGGCTGGTCTTGATGGCATCAAGAACAAGATCCATCCAGGTCAGGCAATGGACAAGGATCTTTACGATCTGCCTGCAAAGGAACTCAAGAAGATCCCGACTGTTTGCGGTTCGCTTCGTGAAGCCCTGCAGTCGCTCGACAAGGATCGCGAGTTCCTCAAGGCTGGCGGCGTGTTTGAAGACGATCAGATCGATAGCTTCATCGAACTCAAAATGGCTGAAGTGCTGCGTTATGAAACAACGCCGCATCCAGTCGAGTTCGACATGTACTACTCGGTTTAACCACTAGAGCAGGTCGGAAACGACCTGCATCGGTTAAGACAGTTACCGAGGGGAACGACGTGCAAAATGCACGCGAAAGAAAACCCGGCGAAAGCCGGGTTTTCTATTTCTATCAATCTATTATGCTTATTAGATGAATAATAACTAGAGCGCTTTGAGCACGCGATCTGCAACCAGCATTTCACCGTGACGCGTCTTGCGGCGCGCCTGTGCCTCAGCGTCTTCACCCCAATGCTCGACCGTCCAGTCTTCATCAAGATGTGCACGCTTCCAGCCGTCTTCAACAGAGATTTCGCCCTTAGCAATTGCAAGCGCGATCAACGATGAGCCAGTCAGCGTTGTCATGGTGTGGAGCGAAGCAAGCGCTATTGGATTTTTGAATTCGGTCAGATGAACACCGAAAGCTGAGATCGCTTCGCGAGACTGTTCGACATGCATCACGCCTTCGGCTAGCGCAAAACGAGCGCCAAGGCTCTCCGCCCAATCAATCAGCGGATCCCATTGCTCTGTCTGGCGAGCAACCAGTTCTTTCGGGCTTGCGGCGCGATAGCAGATCATATCCGTGCCTGCGAAACGCAGAATATCTTCAAACACAGCCTGCGGGTCTTGCGCAATGCCGTCGATTGCGGTGTTCACCAACCGTGTTGCAGGCATTTTGGAAGGGTCGATCACTTCTACCTGCGCACGAAATTCTTCGGCGATGATTTCAGCGGCTTGTGCTGTTGGTAAAAGCAAAACAGCACGCGCTGGCGTTTTAACCGGGCGACCGTCCAGATGCACGGTGAAACCACCCTCAGTTTCAGCGACTTCTGCCTTTTCATAAAAACGCTTTGGCAAAGGTGTGCGCATCAGTTCTTGTGAGCGCTTTACCGGGTCAGTTTGCGAGATTGGCATTTCGGCTTGGGGATCGCTCAGTGTGTCGCGCATATTATATGTCCAATTGTTGTCGGTCAGGATGCGAAGGCATCCATTTCATGCAAAATCGCATGGAGCTCTTCGGGCTTGTTCATAACATGATGGGCGCCTGCATCTTTCAGTGCGTCAGGCTTATGATAGCCCCACGAAACACCCGCGGCACGCGCACCCGCTGAACGGGCCATTTGCATATCGTAAATCGCATCGCCAATCACGATGGTTCGCTCTGGTTCTATCCCTATTTCAGCGCAGGATTCAAGCACCATAGCCGGATGCGGTTTGGACGGACAATCATCGGCCGTGCGTACGGTCACGAAATGATGGCCGATGCCATGACGTTCAAAAATCGAACGCACGCCACGCTGCGACTTGCCTGTGACTATGCCCAGTAACAGATCATCGCGACCGCCAAGTTCATTCAGAAGTGGCAGAATACCGTCATAAAGTGGCTCTGCAAAATCAGGGTTCTGACGATATTTTACAAAATTTTCTTTGTAACGCTGTGTTAGCCAATGCACCTGTTCATCAACTTCGCGACCAAGCAATTGTGCAATGGCAATCGGCAATGAAAGACCGATGATCGAATGGGTCTGCTCAATTTCCGGCGGCGTCAGTCCAGCATCTTCAAAACTTGCAGCCATACAATGATGGATAGTGTCGCCACTATCGACAAGCGTGCCGTCGCAATCAAAGAGAACGAGTTTCATGAAGCTGCTCCGGCTTTTGCTGGTCGGTTGATAATAATGAGCCCAAGTCCGATCAGAGCCAGCGCTGCAAAGATTTTCCAGCCCATTTGCTCATTGAGCAGCAAGCCACTCAGCAGCACACCGAAAGCGGGTGTGAGAAATGCAAAGTTCGACAATTTGGAAACCGGATAGCGGCGAACCATCCAGAACCACAAAGGATATGTGACCGCAACTACGAACATTGACTGAAACAGAAATGACAAGACCGAAAGCATATCAGGCTCGCGGATTAACGGCCCACTCAGCGACATAAACGGCAAAGGCACCAGTGCGGCAACCGCCAACTGGTAGAGCAATATCTTTTCAGGGACAGCGAGTGCCAGCTTCGAGCGTTTGATAACAATCGTTGTCAAGCCCCATAACACGCCGGATATCAAAGCCAAGATATCACCATAGAGCGCGTAAGGTCCGGGTCTGCTGCTATTGTCAGCAAACACGATGACGACACCGAAGAATGCCACACACATGCCGATAAAGGCGCGCATCGACATGCGTTCGCCCAACAGAAAATGACTGCCAATTGCCACCCAAAACGGCATAACATTCATCAAAAGCGCGACGCGACCAACGCTGGTCAGTTCCATCGCCAAAAAGATCAGAACAAACTCAACACCGAACAAAAGCCCAGCCAGAATGCCGGGCTTTAATGTTCCGTCGCGCCTGAAAAGCGGAATGTGCTTCCAATAACACCAAAGGAAGACACAAAGTCCGCCCAACGCAGAGCGTCCGGCTGCCATAAGCATGGGATTAAAACCGCGATTGCCTATCTTGATGGCAACCTGATTAAGCCCCCATGTGAACATGATGAACATGACAAGCGCGATGGCTACCCCATCAAATGCAGCACGACCTTGAGTCGCCCCTCCCGCCATGCCTGACATTTTTAATCTTCCGTTTCAGTCTCGTCGAATCCAAGCAGGTTCCACGTTTGCACCATGTGCGGCGGCAGTGGTGCTGTGACGTCAATGATGCCGCCAGCCGGATTGGGAATACGGATACGGCGTGCATGCAAATGCAGCTTTCGCTGAATACCGCCGGGGAAATCCCAGTTGTCGTCAGCTTCAAAATATTTCGGATCGCCAAGGATCGGATTACCAATATGGGCCGCATGAACGCGAAGCTGGTGGGTACGGCCGGTATATGGCTCCATCTCAAGCCATGTCAGGCTATTACCACTTTTTTCGATGATCCTATAATAAGATACTGCGTGATCAGAATCCGGCTCACCATGCTGGCAAACACGCATCTTGTCACCATCAGGTGTCTGCTCTTTCACAAGCCAGGTTGAAATTTTGTCTTCGCGCTTGCGCGGAACACCTTTCACCAGGGCCCAGTATGTCTTCTTGGTAGTGCGCTCGCGAAAAGAGGCCGTCAAAGCCTGCGCGGCACCGCGTGTTTTTGCAACAACAAGACAACCCGACGTATCGCGGTCGATACGATGAACCAGACGCGGCTTTTCACCACGCTTATTGCGCCATGCTTCCAGCATGCCATCAACATGGCGAACGAGGCCAGAACCGCCTTGCACTGCCAGACTGGCAGGCTTGTTGAAAACATAGACCTTCTCGTCCTCATAGATCAGCATCTGTTTGAGAACGTCACCGTCATCCTGACTGCGGATGGTGCGAGCCGTCATTGGACCAGTTGGTGTTTCTTCTACACCAATGGGCGGAATACGGACTGACTGGCCGGCTTGCAAGCGTGTGTCTGACTTTGCACGACCGCCATCAACGCGGACCTGCCCGGAACGCAGCAGCTTTTGCAGGTGACCGAAAGCCAATCCCGGCAAATGGACTTTAAACCAGCGATCGAGACGCATGCCCGCCTCGTCTGTAGCCACTATTTTTTGTTCAATACCTGCCATGGAAAAACCCGATCGATACTTTTTTGGGGCACAAGCCTTGCGTGCCGCTCTTTTATGACTGTCAATAGACGTGCCAACGCCGGATTACTAGGCATAAAAGTATGTGCGATTGTCACAAAAGCGATCCACAATCTTCACGCTCGGTTACATCTGTTTTTAATTTATGGTCAACCTTGTCACCTATTCGCCACTTCTTGCCATCATTGCATATTGATAGAATAGGGCGACTGCACCATGTAGTCCTCTGAAATAGAACGAGCGGGAGTGCTAAGGTGTCATTGCTCAAAATCTACTGGCGTGCCATGGAATATCTTGCGGCGGAGAAAGCTGCAACGATCACCATGTGTATTGCAAGCGTATTGGTTGCCCTTGTCATGCTGGCCGAGCCGATCCTTTTCGGTCAGGTTATTCAGGCTATCTCCGATAAGGGCGATATTGTTACGCAGCTCGCCATGTGGGCAGCTCTTGGTGGGTTTAACATCATTGCAGCGGTTTTTGTGGCGCGTGGGGCTGACCGCCTCGCCCATCGTCGCCGTCTTGGCGTGATGATCGATTCCTATGAGCGCATCATCACCATGCCGTTGTCATGGCATCAGAAGCGCGGTACATCGAATGCTCTGCACACGCTGATCCGTGCAACTGACTCGCTCTTTACGCTCTGGCTCGAATTCATGCGCCAGCACCTGACCACTGTTGTGGCTCTCGTTGCGCTTGTTCCCGTCGCGATGACCATGGATATGCGCATGTCCATGGTGCTGATCGTACTCGGCGTCATTTATGTGATGATCGGCCAGCTCGTCATGCGCAAGACCAAAGACGGTCAGGCAGCGGTTGAAAAGCATCACCACAAGCTGTTTGAGCATGTGAGCGATACAATCAGCAACGTTTCCGTCGTGCAGAGCTATAACCGCATTTCTTCGGAAACAAAGTCGCTACGTGAATATGCTAAGAACCTCGAAAACGTGCAGTTTCCAGTTCTTAATTGGTGGGCGCTTGCCAGCGGTTTGAACCGCATGGCTTCGACACTATCGATGGTGATTGTGCTGCTGCTCGGTGCATATTTTGTGACCAAAGGTCAGATGCGCGTGGGTGATGTGATTGCCTTTATCGGCTTTGCACAGCTTATGATCGGTCGTCTTGACCAGATCAGCGCCTTTATCAACCAGACAGTAACAGCGCGTGCAAAGCTCGAAGAATTCTTCGAGATGGAAGATGCGACCGCTGAACGTCAGGAACCGCAGGGCGCGACAGACATTGAAAATGTTAAGGGCGATATTGTTTTCGACAATGTGACCTTCGAGTTCCCAAATTCGGGTCAGGGCGTCTATGACGTATCGTTTGAAGTAAAGCCCGGTCAGACTGTCGCTATTGTTGGCCCAACAGGTGCGGGCAAGACCACGCTGATCAATATTCTTCAGCGCGTATTTGATCCGGCAGCTGGTCGCATTCTGATCGATGGCACTGATACACGGACCATCAGCCGTCGTTCGCTGCGTCATGCTATTGCGACGGTGTTTCAGGATGCAGGCCTGTTCAACCGCTCGGTAGAAGAAAATATTCGCGTCGGTAATGAAGATGCTTCTTCCGACATGGTTCATGCTGCTGCCAAGGCTGCTGCCGCCCATGATTTCATTCTCGCCAAGGGCAATGGTTACGACACGGTTGTCGGTGAACGCGGTTCGCAGCTCTCTGGTGGTGAGCGTCAGCGTCTGGCGATTGCCCGCGCGATCCTGAAAGATTCGCCAATCCTCGTGCTTGACGAAGCGACCAGTGCGCTCGACGTTGAGACCGAAGAAAAGGTGAAGCAGGCTGTTGATGATCTGAGTCATAACCGCACGACCTTTATCATTGCGCACCGTTTGTCGACTGTCCGCTCTGCTGATATCGTCCTGTTCATGGACAAGGGGCATTTGGTCGAACGTGGTAGCTTCGATGAACTAGCTGCACGCGGTGGACGCTTCTCCGACCTGCTTCGCGCTGGCGGTCTGCAACTTGAAGACAAGTCTGCAAAAGCTGACGAAGAAGAAGTTGAGGAAAGCAATGTTATGCAGTTCCCGGTTAAGGGTTCGGTCGCTTAATCAAGCTCAAAACGCAAAGAAAAAGGCCCGCAACGGGCCTTTTTTTTATGTCATGGGAACTTCAAAGCTTAACCCATCATAGCCGGGTTCGACATGATCAGGCGTCTCACGCATGACCGTGTCGTAATCGAGCGGCACATGCATATGCGTCAGGATTGCGCGTTTCGGACCGAAAAACTCAATCCATTCCAGCGCCTGCTCCAGTGAGAAATGGCTTGGATGCGGACGATATTGCAGAGCGTCGATAATCAGCACATCCGCATGGCGGATATATTTATGGCTCTCATCAGGGAACGCACTGACATCGGTGCAGTAAACGACATTGCAAATACGGAAGCCGAGCGATTCAATATCGCCATGCACTTGGCTGAATGGCTCAAAGCGGATCGGTCCACCCGCACCAGTGATCGAGAATGGTGTTTCAGCCATAATATCATGCATAGACAAGATCGGCGGATAGTTCGATCCCGCGGGTGTCTCGAAACAATAGCCGAAAGCCTCGAAAAGACGGTTGCGCGTCAGACGGTTGGCGTAAACATCCATCAGTCGCTTGTTTTCAACGACATAGGTGCGCAAGTCATCAATGCCGTGAATATGGTCGGCATGAGGATGCGTGTAAACGGCAGCATCAAGCGAACGCACATTAGCATCGATCATCTGGGCGCGGAAATCCGGGCCTGTATCGATTACAACGACTGTATTGTTTCCAGCTTCATCAAACCGCTCGACGAGAAGAGAAGCACGGCGGCGCTTGTTCTTCGGATTTTGTGGATCGCAATTGCCCCAATCGCCGTTGATGCGCGGCGTTCCCGGGGATGAACCGCACCCGAGAATTGTAAACCGCAGGCAATTGCGAGGAGAACCCACGATCACTATCCCTCAATCGGCTTTGGCATTTTGGAGAAAAGCCGGAACACGTTTTCGCTGGTAATGTCCGCGATTTCATCGCGGCTTACGCCAATGGTTTCCGCCAGCACCGCTGCCGTGTGCTGCACGAATGATGGCTCGTTGCGCTGTCCACGATGCGGCATCGGCGCGAGATAAGGCGCATCAGTTTCTACCAGCAGACGATCACGAGGAACAATCTGGGCTATTTCGCGAATATCAGCAGAGTTCTTAAAGGTCAGAATGCCGGAGAACGACACATAACCGCCAAGCTCTACGCCCTTTTCAGCCAATGCTTTGCCTGATGAGAAGCAATGCAGGATGAAGGGAAATGCACCCTTAGCCATCTCAGCCTCCAGAATATCGACCATATCCTGATCAGCACTGCGCGCATGGATCACAAGCGGCAATTGTGTGCGGCGGGCAGCTTCGATATGCACGAGAAAGCCCTGACGCTGAGCTTCCTGCGGCGCATAATCATAATGATAATCAAGGCCCGCCTCGCCAATGGCGACGACTTTCGGGTGCTCTGCCAGCTTCACAAGATCGTCAGCGGTGACGTCGAGTTCTTCATGCGCATTGTTCGGATGGGTGCCAACCGAACAATAAACGCTTTCGTATTTCTCGGTGAGTGCGAGGATCGTATCGAACTTGCGCACACGCGTTGAAATCGTGACCATGCGTTTGATGTCAGCATCAAGCGCGCGTTGCACAATCGCATCGCGCTCTGGCTCGAAATCCGCAAAATCGAGATGGCAGTGACTATCGACAAGCATATTCGGCTCAGTTCTGCTCTTCTGGTTCCACATAGCGCGGGAAAACCGGCTGTGGCGCTGGCAGTTCTGCACCGCCAACAAGTGGATGCGCGCTCACGTCAGAAAACTGACGCTGATCTGCCGGAATTGCCAGAATATCGAGCAGCTTCTCTGCCGACTGCGGAATAAACGGCTGCACCATAATACCGACGCGACGGATCACTTCTGCCGTTACATAAAGCACCGTGCCCATGCGTTCCAGATCGGTCTTGCGCAGCGCCCAAGGCTCCTGCCCTGCAAAGTAACGGTTCGCTTCGGCCACAACGGCAAAAATGCTGCCAAGTGCGATATGCAATGCCTGATCGCCAACGGCCTTACGTGCGGTTTCCAGTGCTGCATCGGCCTGATCGAGAATGGCCTTGTCGGCATCCGAGAACGCGCCCGGAACTGGAACCTTGCCTTCACAGTTCTTTGCAATCATCGACAGAGAACGCTGTGCGAGATTGCCAAGATCATTGGCAAGATCAGCATTGGTGCGGTTGACGATGGCGTCGTGGCTGTAGCTGCCATCCTGACCGAACGGCACTTCGCGCATTAGGAAATAGCGCAGCTGATCCAGACCATAGCGCTCAACCAGTTCAAACGGATCAATGACGTTGCCGAGAGATTTCGACATTTTTTCACCGCGGTTGAACAGGAAGCCATGCGCAAACACGCGCTTTGGCAGCGGAATGCCTGCCGACATCAGGAATGCAGGCCAGTAAACCGCATGGAAACGCGAAATATCTTTACCGATGATATGTGCATCGGCTGGCCAGTAAGCCCATTTTTCGTCAGTCGTATCAGGGTAACCGAGCGCTGTGATGTAGTTGGTCAGCGCATCGACCCACACATACATGACGTGCTTTTCATCGCCGGGAACCGGAATGCCCCAGTCGAATGTCGTGCGCGAAATCGACAGATCCTTCAGGCCAGATTTTACGAAGCTAACGATTTCGTTGCGACGCTCTGCAGGCATGATAAAGCCGGGATTGTTTTCATAAAGCGCAAGCAACCTGTCTTGATAATCCGACAGGCGGAAGAAATAGCTTTCTTCTTCAACCCATTCGACAACTGTTCCCTGTGGACCATAGCGAAGATTGTCGGCACGGACTTCGGTTTCTTCTTCGCCGTAATAGGCTTCGTCGCGAACCGAATACCAGCCGGCATAACCGCCCTTATAAATGTCGCCACTGGCTGACATTGCCTGCCAGATTGCTTGGCTGGCCTTGTAATGACGCTCTTCTGAGGTACGGATATAATCGTCGTGTGAGCTGTTCAGAAACTCGCCCATGCGCTGGAAAGCAGCCGTATTGCGGTCTGCGAGTTCGCGGGGCGTGATGCCCTCCTTGCGCGCGCTCTGCAACATCTTGATGCCGTGTTCGTCCGAGCCGGTCAGGAAGTGAACATCCTTACCATCCAGACGCTGAAAACGCGCCATAGCATCGGTCGCAATCAACTCATAAGCATGACCGATATGCGGCTTGCCATTCGGGTAAGCAATCGCAGTGGTGATATAGAATTTTTCGCGGCTCATCTAAAATCCGGCTTCTTCAAGTGTGATGTTCAAAAAACGTTAGCGGTGACATAACGCAAGTCAGACGGCATGTCACGTAAGCGGAGGCACGCCAGATCGAAAAGCGCGATGCGTTTTTTCCAAAAGGATCATAACGGCCTGCTTGCGGTCGAGATTATAGGTCTCGGCATTGGTAATTTCGCGGGTCAACTCGCTCCAGTAGCGCGACCACTGATCGGCTTCACGCGTTTGCCCCGAATCTGCATAGCGACGCGCTTCATCTGCAATAAGGCTCATCAGATAATCGCGGAACAATTCATATTGAACTTCAGCCTCGCGACCATTGAGAACATTTGAAAGCGTCTGTGCTTTTGGTAGATCAAACGCCTGCCCCCGCAAGATAGCATCGACCGTATCCGAGATTTCCAGTCCACCATGCGCAACGAGCAGCAGCGCTTTGCGAACGCTGCCTTCTGCGCGCGTCAGCAGTGCTGGCGTGATGTTGCCCGCATCAAGGCCAACGCTTGGCCCGATATGCCTCAATGCATCGGTGAGTGGCTCATCCGTCAGCGGCTTGAACTGGATGCTCTGGCAGCGCGACCGGATGGTCGGCAGAAGTCTGCCTGACGAATGCGAGATCAGAATAAACATCGCGCGTGCTGGTGGTTCTTCCAGCGTCTTCAGCAGAGCATTGGCCGCATTGCGGTTCATGTCATCTGCCGGATCGACTATGACAATGCGCCATGCGCCGTCCGATGCCGTGCGTGTCAGAAAATGCGTGACGCGGCGAATTTCCTCGACCGGAATGCCGGTTTTGAACTTACCCGTCTTTTGGTCAAAAGGCCGGTTGATGTGCAGCACCGCTGGATGCATACCGCCTGCAATCTGTCGCCAGAGTGGCTTGCTGAAATCAGGTGTTTCAATGGTTTCAGGCGCAGATGCATGATCACCATGCGCAAGCATGTGACCTGCCAGATGGAAAGCTAGAGTTGCTTTGCCAATGCCCTGCTCACCCTCAAATAACAGCGCATGATGCATACGGCCTTCGCGATAAGCTTGTGCAAGAAACGAAGCTATTTCACTATGTCCTGTCATATAATCGCTGGCCGAAGGTTCTGGAACGCCTTCGATTGAATCATGGGCTTTTGGGACGTCGAGTTCTTCGATCATAGAAGTCCCCTTTTCTTCAAAATTTCATCAGTAACAGCAATAATATCAGCGGAAATAGCGTCTAGATCGCGATCAGCATTGATCACCTTGCAGCGATCAGGCTCAGCTTTGGCGATAGCGAGAAAAGCTTGGCGGCGTGCCTCATGTACCGCTATCGCTTCTTTCTCGAAACGATCTGCCACATCACTCCCGCGTCGCTTGTTCGCTCGCGACAGCCCCTTCTCGGCAGGAATATCGAGAATGATGGTGAGATCAGGCATGGCGCCATCAATCGCAATGCGTTCAATGGCTGACATATAGATGGCATCGAGATTACCAGTTACGCCCTGATAGGCGCGGCTCGAATCGATAAAGCGGTCGCAAAGCACGATACGATTATTGGCAAGCGCCGGACGGATCAGCTGATCAACATGATCGGCGCGGGCAGCAGCGAACAGCAATGCTTCCATCGCAGGGCCATAGCTTTCGGCATTGCCGCTCAGAATCACATGACGAACAGCTTCGGCACCCGCAGAACCACCCGGTTCGCGCGTTATCAGAGGATCAAGACCAAGAGTGCGCAGATGTTCTGCCAGCAAGGCTATCTGGGTCGATTTCCCAGCACCTTCCCCACCCTCGAATGTAATGAACAATCCGGTCAAGCTGACTTCCGCAAAAAGAGTTAGTGCCTATTTAGGCTTCAATCTGTTTAACGGCCTTTATGCGCAAGGTCGAGCGTTTAGAGATACTTACGCAGCCATCCAGTGGAAAGTTCGAGTGCTGCACCCATTGCGCGCTGAGAAAGTGTTCCGACTGGTACGGCTTGCGCCGTATAAAGCGGCATTTGCTGAACCACATTGCCGTTCAGTTCAAAGGCAATTGTCCCAATTTGCGTATCGGCTGCAACCGGTGCGTTCAGCGGACCTTCATAAGAGATGCGCGCTATAAGCTTATCACGGCCTTCTTTTGGCAAAAGCAGCTCGACGTGATCTTTAACTTTCAGCGGAACAGTTGAGGCAGCACCGCCAAACACCTGTGCCGTGCTCACCTCTTCATTAGCCGCATAAATATTGACAGCATCAAAAGACGTCATGGCCCACTGAATAAGCTTTTTAGCTTCTTCTTCGCGTTCTTTGATGCTGGTAAGACCGCTCATGGCCAGAAAAAGCCTACGGCCATTCTGCTCGGCGGAGCCAACAAGTGCATAGCCAGATGCTTCAGTATAACCAGTACCCATGCCGTCCGCGCCAATATCAAGTCGCAAAAGTGGATTTCGATTGCGCTGGAAAATCTTGTTCCAGGTAAACGCATCCTGTGCGTAATATTTATATCGTTCAGGATGTGCGCTGTAGATGTGTCGTGCAAGCTTTATGAGATCAGACAACGTGACCGTCTGTCCGTCAGCGGGTAATCCCGTGGAATTCACGAAATTCGACCCTTTAAGCCCCAGTTCTTTCGCACGCGCATTCATTTTGTCGGCAAATGCAGATTCGTTACCAGAAATTCCCTCAGCAAGAATGATGGCACCGTCATTTGCAGCCTGCACGATCATACCTTGCAGAAGGTCAGCGACAGTTGGCGTCGACTTCAAGGCCGCAAACATTGTTGAGGTGCCAGAAGGCGCGCCACCCGTGCGCCATGCATATTCCGTTACCGGATAGGTCGTCTCAAGCGTTGTTTCGCCTTTTTGAAGCGCCTCGAAAACCACTTCTGCCGTCATCAGCTTAGCAAGCGACGCAGGAGGAATTTTCAGGTCTGGATTCTTAGAAAGGAGGACCGTACCGCTTTTATCATCGAGCAACAGAACTTGCGGGGCTTTGGTTGCAAACGCAGCCTCAGCAGGCTGCGCATAGCCCGGAGACGACAATGCAAGAGCGACAGTCGCCGCCATTGCAAACTTTACGCTGATCGAAGAGCGCCCCATGATACACCTGTCATGCTTTGACAAGCTTGCGCCGCGGCTTTTGCTTATTTCAGTCAGCACGAACGACAAAGGCGTCGGTCGCTCCAGCCTTCCAAGCAGCGCGTAGCAGATCGTCATTGTTGCCTTTTTGTGAGAAGGCAGTCAGCTCGTACATGTCGCCATTTTCCGTCGGCGTTTTCATACGAGTAACGCGTGCAGAGCGCGGCAGCGATTTTTCAAGCTTCATGACGTCTTCAAGCGAGCTAAACACGCCAAGCTCAACATATTCACGCTGCTCTTCCGAATTTCTGCGCTTCCATGCATCCGAAACAGCGCTAGCGGTCAGAATGCTGCCATATGTCTTTTCTTCCGCATATGCAGAAACGGTCATGCGGTCGGACGCATAGCCCAAAGTTCCAAGCCGCGATGCATTGGCGACACCAAAACCAATTGCCGGTTTTGGTGATGGAATTGGAACGCTGGCCGGTAAGAGAGGCGCTTCGCCATCACCATATGCCGGATTTACTTCGAACGGAGAGGATTGTGGAACAGGCATTGCCGCGATACCCGCAGGTGTCGGGGTTGGCGCATTCATCGCCATCATCACGCCCGTTGCAGGTTGACCAACCGGGTCGCCATTGCCCGGACTATAAGATGCCATCAGATAGGCGTCATCCTGCCCGTCCAGCGGTGCACGCCCTACATATTCCACCTTCACATCGGCTGTACCGTGATGCTGATAATCCAGCATTTCAGCAGCCTTCTGTGACAGATCAATCACGCGATCACGCTCAAATGGCCCACGATCATTCACACGCACAATGACAGAGCTGCCGTTGTACATATTGGTAACGCGCGCATAACTTGGCAACGGCATCGTCGGATGTGCCGCCGTCAAATGCGTCATATCGTAGATTTCGCCATTTGCCGTCAGGCGTCCATGGAAAGCGCTGCCATACCAAGAGGCGCGGCCTCGCGAAGCATAATTCTTGTTCTCTTTTGGATAATACCAGCGGCCTTTAACCTGATAAGGTTTACCGGTCTGGTCACGACCGCCACCACGCGGCAGAGGCTTGCCCTGCACATTCGTCACGCGCGGACTGGCTTTGACACCATATTTGGATTCAGCGAAATATTCTTTGGGGTGTTTTTTCTTTGATGACTTCGGCTGCGGAGCGCTTGCACAGCCTGCCAAAGCAAGAGCGAGCGCCACGAATGTCAACATAGCAGTCGATCCGCGTTTTTCACGCTTGATCGATAGCCTCACGTTTTCATCCCGGTTTTGCCACCCATTCGAACTCATACGCCACACACCCGCAACTCTTTAAGCAACCTGGAGGTCAAAATCTCTTTGAGCAAATAGTGATGTCACTGAATTATTGACGGATCATTAAAGAATTTGCAAATCGGACACTTGAGTCGATGAAGGTTAATAAATTTTCATAGCATCCACCAGGGAACCAAAACGCCTCTACCACGTTGTTTTTCCAACACGAAGGAGAGAAAAAATGTTCCGTGCACTTATCCTATGGCTTCTCGGCGTACCTTTTATTGCAGTGCTGTTTATCTGGTACTTTTTCTTCTGATTAAGGAACAATCGAGGAGTTCAGCCGTTACTTATACGGCTCTTATGACCTCCGAGCCAGTCACCTAACGTCATGATTTAGGCCCGTTCTTATCAGAGCGGGCCATTTTTTATGCGGGCCTAAAAGCATCAATCGCTTTGCGATGCAGCTTGAAATGTGCAGGCGTCCAAGTGGAAAGCTCACCATCCGTATTAACAGGCCGTGGCTTTTTGGTGCGAATGATGACTTCTGTTGTCGGAAATGCGCGAACATCATCCCACTTTGATTGCGTGCCCTGGCGTAAGCTTGGCAATAAGCGCAATAGCTTCCACCAGTGATCGACTTCGAGACTGTAGAAATCGAGCTTACCATCATCAATGGTCGCATCTTTTTCAACGGCCATTCCGCCGCCGTAAAACTTGCCATTTCCGACAGAGACCTGAAGCGTTTTTATCTGCTCGGTTATTCCATCATGTTCCAGATAGGCGGTAAAAAGCTCCGAACGCGCCAAAATTCTGGCGGCTGCAATCGCATAACCGAGCTTGCCCCATTTCTTTTTTGCATCAGCGCTAAGTTTTTGAGCCAGTTCAGCACTGAAACCAATGCTCGCCACATTGAAATAGAGATGGCCATTCACCTCCCCCAGATCGATGGGCAGTTGCTGATACGTCAGCAATTGCCGTGTCGCCTCTGTCGGGTCTGCTGGAAGCCCTATTGTGCGCGCAAAGTCATTGGCCGTTCCTAGCGGCAAAATAGCCAAAGGCAGCTTCGTTTCCATAAGCCCTTGGGCGGCAGCATTGAGTGTGCCATCACCACCGCCAACGATAACCAGATCAACGTCACTGTTGCCGCGTATAACATCGGATACTGATTCATCTCCTTTGGCCGTTTTTTCTACAAGAGATATGCCACCGCGCTCCAGTATCGCGCGCATCTCAGCATTGAACCCTTTGCCATTACGGGCTTTCGGATTGACGATCAGCAGTGCTCGGCGCTGTGGGGCTAAGGCCATGTATTATCCATTGCTTATTCAAATTCACTGAACACCGGAAATGGCGATCGATTTTGGGATATCAATGGGACGCGCGATGAAATCTTCTTACGGTTCGTAATGATCGAACATTGTTGCAGTGCATCGGGGCAAATCGAAGCCAGATTTCTCTATCTTATTGGACGATCATGATGATACTTTTGCGATGCAACGGGCGGGTTCGATTACCGCTACCCGCTCCATTTTATTGAATATTATATTTGACGGAGATTAGTATGGATCGATTGGCACTCGTATTAGGCACCGTTTCACTATTTTTAGCAGCAAGCGCTGCCGAGGCTGCACTGGCTCCGAATTATCAACGCGCAAAAGAGCTCAATGCCGTTATTGAAGCAGCGGCCCAAGCTATACCTCAATACCCAATAGACAAGGTAATCTATCAAAATGACGACAAGTACCAGGTGATTGCTGGTCCCTGCTCGCTTAGAGCGACAATCATCTCAAAGCCGATGAAAAACGGAATGGTTGGTCCACGTCAGTTTGACGTGAAACTCGGACAAACACGATGCCGCTGATATTCAACGGCATTTTTCATTAGCAAATGCTTGCATTTATGGCTGTTTTTGGCTTCATGGATTTATTGACTTTAAATCTCATGTTTGGAGAAACTCGTGGCAGAAAACAGCTCGCTCAACAAATACCAGCCTTACGCAATCGGCATTCTTCGTATCGTAACTGCGCTTCTCTATTTCGAGCATGGCACACAGAAAGCTTTCAGCTTTCCAATTGCTGGCCCTGATAGCCTCTCGACATTGCAGCTTGCCTCGGCCTTACTGGAAATCATTGGCGGCGCGCTCATTTTCTTTGGCTGGTTTACGCGCCCTGTTGCCTTCATTCTATCGGGCCACATGGCATTCGCCTATTTCATGGCGCACGCCCCAAAAAGCTTCTTCCCAGTCGCAAACGGCGGCGATGCATCCATTCTGTTCTGCTTTGTATTCCTCACCCTCGTAGCAACAGGTGCAGGTGCATTTTCAGTCGACAATCGTAACCGTTGATCGAAATCATTTCCTTTAATTGATCGACCTGACAATTTCAGATCACATACAGTTTTCTTGTATGTGATCTGAACAATGCGGATGATCATGAAATGAAAATACTCTTGATCGCCCTCGCCATATTGGCATTTCTGGTGTTTGGCTGCTTTGTGCAGACACATTTTGGCTCGTGGCAATAAAGTATCTGGCGATACCACTCCTTGATTAGACATTTTGTAGCCTTACCTACAGGTTGTAACAATCAAAGGAGTTCTACATGCGCACCATGATCGCCGCCATTCTTCTTACAGCAACATCCGCATCAGCTTTTGCAGCCGCTCCTGAAGGCGCAAAACTCTCTGAAATTATTTCCAAGATCGAGCAGCAAGCGGACGTTCAATATATCGATGAAGTCGACTGGAATGATCGTGGCTATTATGAAATCGAGTATTTCATGAAAAATGGCGCGAAGGTCGAGATTAAGATTGATCCAAAGACCGGCGAAACTGTTCGCTAAACGAATCTCTGAAGGGGGCGGCGCTCATATTTGAGCTGCCGCTTTCTATTTATAATTTTTATATTGCCTTGGTTTTCCCTTTTCACGAGCAAAAAACCATATGTTTATCCACAAGGGCGGGCTTAAATTCAAATTATCTCATTTTTTTATGGTCTTACGCATAGAAACGATTGACGCTGGCTGCGTTCCCGCATACATGAGCATCGTTCCCAAGTGAAAGCATCGGAACAATGCGCGGGTGTAGCTCAGTTGGTTAGAGTGCCGGCCTGTCACGCCGGAGGTCGCGGGTTCGAGCCCCGTCACTCGCGCCATTCCTTTTAAAGGAATGATTAGTAAAAGACATCGTGATCTTTAGTGACAATTACGATATGGATGAAGATTATCCAGAAATTTTCCAAAAAAATAAAATTATAAGCAGTAATTTTCTACCGTAATTACGTGGCTTTTTACTGTAAGTAATCTACAAAACGCTTATTAAAAAATGCGCTAAATGCGAAAGTCTTTCTTATCGAGAGATCAAGTCATTTTGATTTTTGACTTGCCTAACTGAGTCTCAAAATCCCCCTCTCTCATTCAATACAGAAAAGCCACGCCGAACTCTTCTGTCAGCCCCCCCCAAAAAAAGCTATGTGGAAGCTTAAAAAGGCAGGATTCACCTGCCTTTTCGATTTTGTAGGAGCTTAGCGGTAAACTATGCCGCCATCGGTCAAAATAGCCTGCCCTGTGATGTAGTCTGAATCTGGGCTGGACAAGAAAGATACCAGCGAAGCAACGTCTTCTGGCGTTTGAGCGCGACCAAGCGCAATGCCTTCGACGTATTTCTTGTAGGTCTCACCTTTTGGTGCCCCCGTGATTTCCGAGAATCGCTCGTCGATTTCAACCCACATATCCGTGCCGACAATACCAGGGCAGTATGCATTAACGGTAATGCCAGCGCTTGCATATTCTTTGGCAGCAGCTTGCGTCAGCGCACGCACGGCGAATTTCGTCGCAGAATAAACACCGAGCATCGCAAAACCATCATGGCCAGCAATAGAGGACGCATTGATGATTTTACCCTTGTGTCCACGCGCTTTAAACTTGGCTGCGGCTGCCTGAATGCCCCACAGAACACCCTCAATGTTGATCTTAAGGATGCGATCAACCTCTTCTGGTTTCACATCAGAAATTGGCTGCACCTGCGCAATGCCAGCATTGTTGACGATAACATCAAAACTGCCGAGTTCTTTTTCCGCATGATCAATTGCAGCATAGACATCATCACGCTTGCTGACGTCAGCGGAGAAGGTTGAAGCCTTGCGGCCAAGCGCCTCGACTTCCTTTTTCACGGTTTCAAGCTTGTCCGCTTTCAGATCGACCAGTGCAATATCAAAACCATCTTTTGCAAGACGCAAAGCAATACCGCGACCAATACCCTGTGCTGCGCCCGTGACTAAGGCGACCTTAGCTGTGTTTGACATGATGTCTCCTTTTCTGCTTTTAAACTAACAAAAGTTTGAGGAACTAACGGCTGAAAATGTTGCATCCGCAGATGACATGCTCAAGACTGTAATCCCTCGAAATAGAGGCTCATTGATCACAATCAAGTGCGTGCTAAATTATTGATGCGCCATGCAGAAACTGTTTTTTATTTGCATGTAAGTGTATATAGTAGAATAAAATACTCAACTTTTAAAAGTTATCATGGCGACCGATATGAGCAAGAAAATATCATCATCTAAAATTAATTCGCGTCGGCGCTTTTTTTCAATTTCAGCACTGTTTCTCGCGGCAGGATTAATGCCGGCAATGCTTCATGCTGAAGAGCGACAATCGTTACGCATCGCGCTTGCAACCAGTGTTTCTAATCAGGCTGCTGAAGTTGCGGCTACAGAAGCCAAAGAGCACGGGCTAGATGTCGAGTTAATCGAATTTAGTGATTGGAATACGCCCAACACGGCAGTCGCGGACAAAACTGTCGATGCGAATCTCTTCCAGCACATTCCTTATTTGAATTATACAAATGCCAATACCGGGAATGGGCTTGTGCCGGTTGCGCCTGCATTCAGTACGCCTTTTGCCCTCTACTCGAAGAAATATTCGAAGCTGGAAGATATTCCAGATAATGCACAGATCGCGTTTTCAGGCGATGTTATCAACACCGCACGCTCTTTATTGCTTTTGCAGCAAGCTGGCTTTCTTGAACTGAAGCCAGGCATCGACCAACGTGCCAGCCTTGAAGATGTTGTGACATGGAAAAAGCCGCTGAAAATCGTACAACTTGATGGACCGCAAATTGCGCGTTCACTAGATGACGTCGATGCTGCTGCCACCTACCCTACATTTGCCAAGCTTGCAGGATTGGACGCGTCATCCGGTCTAATTTTCGAGAATGAACCAATTTATGCGTTTCAGTTTGTTACTCGTCCTGAATTGCGAGACGATGCACGGCTGAAAAAATTCATCGAAATTTACCAAAACTCTCCAGCTGTAAAAGCGAAGCTGCGGGAGCTCTATGGGGATATGGTTTCGTTTCCGCGGTGATGGGCTGAGAAATTTCTACGTCTATTTTGCCAAATTGCTGTCTGTTGTTTAAATAGGGCATTGAAGCTGGGACGTGGTTCAGCTAGAAACGCCTCAATTGAGACTTTAATGTCTCCCGGTGATGCACCCGTAGCTCAGCTGGATAGAGTGCTGCCCTCCGAAGGCAGAGGTCACTGGTTCGAATCCAGTCGGGTGCGCCAACGATTTCAATAACTTACAAGCGTTTCAGGCAGTGACCACAGGTTCAAATGAACCTAAACATGCCTCATCAACATCGTGAATAGATGCTTACCCATTCTAGAATCAGATGGGTTGACTAACAAACTAAATTAGAACATAACAGGAACATTGGCAGGCGGTAATCAAACTATGGAGAACGCCATGAATGCAGTTTTAAATAACTACGACGCCGAAATTGACCTGGTATTGGCTTATCATAAAGGCGATGTGCGAGCTTCCATCGAAGCGCTTTTGAAAGACCGAGACTTCCTTGCGCGTGAGATTGAGCTGTCTCAGATTGCACTCGCCCATAATCAGCGTACCAACTCTTTTAAGAGGGCTGCGTGATGAAAACTTTCCAAGTCGCCCTTCCTGAAGCATACGCACTAAAATGCGCTCGACGTGAAGTTCATCGAGATGCCGGCCGCCTTGGTGCTCGCCTTCCTCATCGCATGGCACGCAAATCTGGAATCGACTTTTGCGTGTTCAGTTTTTCATCTGAAAGGCGCATGAGCGTTTTCATGAGTCGGCATGGCGGCAAACCTTTTGGTGATGGCGTTTGGGAACGAACCGTCGTTCGGTAGGCCACATGGCAAGGCCACCTTCGCATGAAAAAATCGACACCTTTACACGGATTGCCGATCTCGAGCCGTGGCACGTTCTTTGTGGTCTCTGCACGAGATGCGGACACGTCAACAAGGTAGATACAAAAGAAGCGATACGAAAGATCGGCAAGAACGAGCCTTTGCGTCCACACCAATGGAAACTCAGGTGTGGCTCCTGCACAGCGAAGGGTCAAAGCGAATTCGTTATTTATCGCGAACCCAGATAACTGAAGCCAATTTGACACGCATTGGAACCTTACAAGGCCTTTTAAGTTAATCTCAGAGCCAATGTAAGGAAAACTGATGTTCAAAAAATCCTGGATCCTCGCTTTAAGTTTTGCTGTCGCTGCGACTTCATTTACGCCGGCAGTTGCCTCCCCGCTCAGGCAGACCTCTGATTTGAGTTTGAGTGAATCTCAAATCCAGCAAGTTCAGCATAGACGATACAGAGACGACAGACGCGGAAACTGGAAACGCTCTAACCGTGACGGTTGGCATAACGGACATCGTGGCTATCGTGACCAGCGTCGGGGCTATAAGCGACACTCCGACGGTTGGTGGTATCCTTTAGCGGCATTTGGAGCCGGCGCAGTTCTTGGCGGCGCGTTAAATAACCAACGTCCTGCGGCACGAGGCTATAGCAACCGTCATTATCAGTGGTGCTCTTCGCGTTATCGCACCTACCGCGCTTCTGACAATACTTACGTTCCAAGTGCGGGACGCCGTGCGATCTGCAACTCGCCATACAGTTAAGTCTAAAAATGCCTCACGTAAAAATCGTGAGGCATTTTTTTACGCTTCGTATCTGACCAACAATCAAAAGTTTTGGAACAAATTCATCAGTACAAACTGGAACCTTATAATCAATAGAATGTTTTCACAGCGCACACACCCTTAGGAGTAATGCAATGAAAAACGTTCTTATTGCTGCCGCTGCATTCGCAATGATCTCCGGCTCGGCCCTTGCACAGGAGCCACCTAAGCCGCCCACACCTCCTGAAGCTGGCGCGCCGGGAACACCTCCTCCTCCTCCGCCACGTGGTGGCCCTCGCCCCGCCCCTGATAAGTCGGCTCATATTCGTGTTGAGGACAAGGGATACAAGGTCGATGTGAAATGCGCTGAAGATCAGTCAACAGTCGAATGCGCAGAGATCGTTTACAAGCTGCTCGAACGGGTCGGCCCTCCGAGGAAATAACGGATCAATAATTAAGAGCCCCGCTTTGGCGGGGTTATCTATTTGTGGCGTCTTAAAATGGATGGAAAGAAAATCGTGGTCAGACCCTGGTTTGGTTCGTGGAGATCAATCGGCTGATCTTTTCCCCGTTGATCCAAAGAATCAAAATGAGAGAAGCAAGTACCTAAATCGCGGTATCCAGACCGTTTTAAGTATCGATAAAATAAATAAATTTTGCGTTCACTGAAACCTTTTACTGGCTCACGAGTTTTCCCGAAGAGAGCGTAAGGCGGACAGCTTATTAGCCGGCCGCGTCGTCATTTTTACTTTTTGAAGGAGATAACCAACATGAACTCTATCATCTATTTAGTAGGCCTAGTCGTTATCGTGTTGTTCATTCTCTCTTTTCTGGGATTACGTTGATGGTGGATCCAACAGTTGTAGAAAACGCTCCTAATCGCAGCTACGTCGATTGGGCTGCTATTTTTGCTGGCGCGACGGTCGCGTCAGGTGTGATGGTTGTCCTCACAACATTTGCTGGTGGACTTGGTTTGAGTTCGTTCTCAGTTGATGATGGAGGAGACATTAGTGCAGTCTGGCTCGTCATTACTGCCCTATTTATTATCATATCAATGGTCGCTTCTTATATGCTCGGCGGGTATATCACCGGCAGAATGCGCCGACCATCAGGAACAGCAACCCGTGATGAAGCAACCGTTCGAGACGGTCTGAATGGCCTCGTCGTTTGGGGACTTGGTACAATCGTATCGGCTATTATGCTTGTCAGCGTTATTTCAGGTGGAGCGAAAGCAGTTGGAAGCGCGGCTGAAACAGCGGTTCAAACCACAGGAGCAGTCCTCGGCGGCACAGCTCAAGGAGCTGGTCAGTTAGCTGGAGGTGTCATTTCAGGCGCCGGGCAAGCAGTGTCGGGATTAGCTCAAGGTGCAGGACAAGCCGCTGCTCCATCGGTCGAACAGATGCTGCCGCAAGGGTTGAAAACTAATCCATTAGACTACCTCACGGACACTCTGTTACGCACGGATAGTCAAGGCAACTCTGTTGCTGGACAGGAAGCTCAAAACATCGCGGATTTCCAACGTCAGGTTAGCGGAATTTTGGGAAACCTGCTTACTAGTGGTGAAATCTCAGACGCTGATCGTACGTGGCTCACTAATCAGATCGCGGCTCGAACCGGCCTTAGCCAAAACGATGCTCAAACTCGTGTAAACCAGACAGTTGAGCGCGTTCAGGCTCTGCGTACTGAAGCTCAGACGAAGGTTGACGAAGCTAAAAAGACCCTTGCTGTTATACAGGCACAGGCTGAAAAAACTGCCGAAGAAGTGAAAGCAAAGGCAGCTGACGCAGCAGAAAAAGCTAGGATAACTGGCATTCTTACCGCCTTCCTGCTCGCGGCGTCTGCACTCGTTGCTGCGGTGGCCGCTTACATCGGAGCCGTGCACGGTGGTCGTCATCGCGACGAAGGTCGAATTTGGGGTGGTTTAGCTTACCGCAAATAAAAATCCACCAGCCTTACTGCCATATCATAAGGGCTTCGGAGAAATTCGAAGCCCTCTTTATATATGCTTTGATTGTTTATCTTTTCTGTAGGACGGTTGTCTTTTTAGACGGCGCGTTGTTCCTGTGCCTTCAGTCTCTCAGCAAAGAAAATGATCTTATTCAGATCGTAAAGGCGACTGGCCGCGTCTTTCTCACCGAATCGATAGCAAGCCTTAAAGATATTGCCGAGCGCAAAGGACATGCCTTTGTGCTCAATAAGATCGTTTAGCTCGCTAGCTCCTGCGGGCAACTCGTAGTAGCTGGTTGAACCACCGTCGGACTTTATAGAGCTATTGGACCGCAGGCCAAGATCAGTTAGATGCACAGGCTTCGGCATAGGCTGCTTAGGTTTTTCCAAATCTCCACGCGCGATCTCTCGGTCAATTCTTGCATCTGGCACCATTACATATCCTCCGGCGGTGCTGGCGGCAGCATCCAGTGCGTTATTAACCAGTAGGCTTCTAATTGGTCAGAACTACCATCCACAGTACCGATCATATCGTTACGGTCAAAAAGCCAATTGCCTCCAGAGTACCAACAATCTGTAATTCGTTCGGCATCACCGTTTTCAATATGCACTCGCCACAGATCGACTTTAGTCCCATCTAAGGGCGCAGATTCCATTCGCTGCCAGCTACTCATACACCCTCCCTCACCTTACGCTTTGGCTCTTCGAAACTCTCTGTAAGAGGCCTGCCAGCATGCAATCCGCGCAACGCTGACAACTTATCTTCAACGAGCGGTCGAAAGCGCTTTGCAGCAAACGGCGGATTTTCATAACCAAACTGTGGGCATGTCCCGCGATCAACGCCTTTGAGACGAACGCCGATGTACGAACCGTGAATATAATGCTCGAAAGGTCCGATCCACTCGATCTCGTAAATCTCGCCTTCCTTCACCTCAAGATACTGCTCAAAGCCGACGACTGAATCTATGCAAACCACTTTCTGGCCAACGTGGAATTGAATCATGGAGTCTCCCCGAGCATTTCGAGCGCCTTTGTATAACGGGCGCGCCTGTCTGCATCATCATTGGAGGCGCGAAGATTGTCCCGCAGATCAGCTATTTTGACAGGCCTTGCGATAGGGTTAGAACAAGCACGCTTCACATAGACGAAGTAATCCTCGTCATCGCGACGTGTAATTGCGTTCAAGGCCAGCACGATGTCGTCGTCGAAACCAAATGAGTAAACGTCGTTCAGCGACGTGTCCGTGTCCTCAATCAAATCATGCATCACGCCGACAATCTGCGTTTCCGCCGTGGTCTGAGCCAGCATCACACGGATCGGATGAAAAATATAAGGCTCGCCGTTCTTGTCAACTTGGCCCATGTGAGCCGCAGATGCCACCGCGATTGCTGTTTCAATGTTGCTCATGTGCTTCTCCTGCTGGCCATGCTTTCTTTTCTAGCCACCGATACTCGACCGCCACATCGTGCAGTCCGGCTCGATCGATGCCCATTTTCATTCCGCCGCTGATACCACGATTAGAGTAAACAACGCATTTCGTTGCCACGCGATACCAAGCAAGGCCTGCCTCAATCCCTAAAGTTCGTTCGTCAGGCTGCATATCGTCCAGCACTTGCGTGTGCAGCAAATGGCTGGCAATCGGTGCCTCGCCTCGCCGCAGGCTGTCTAGAAGGCTGGCGCGTGCGTATGCGGTATTGGCCTCCACATCTCCGCTGTAAGGCGTTTCGATGATTACGAGGTCGGCAGGCTGTTTGACAGGTGGCTGAGTGTTTATGAAATATGTGTCTATCCAGATACCGTCTTCGCCTTTGATGCCGAGTACGATTCCATCAGCCCGCACCGTAACGCGCGTAATCGGACCTTCTCCAGTCCGCCCTTCAACAGCCGCACGCGCGGCTCTGTCTTCTGCTTCTTCAAGCATGTTCTCTCCTCGTGTTGCGGTGAAACGCCGCTTGGTGGGCGGCAGATGATCTTGTGTGAATGCTGTTCGCCGGCCTACACTGAGAAACAAACAGGGAGGCCTATATGCAAATATTAGATGCCAAGTACGTTGGGAACTCAGCATCCATCACTGTGCAGTTCTCCGGAGAGAAGGTGGTCGTGGAGTATGGTCCGATAGCACCGCCGTTGGGCGGCGGTCGCATGAATTCCCCATTCATCGATAATGTAGATCTGGCCATCAAAGAAATTTTGGCACAAACCAATCAACTTGAGACTGAAATTCGAGCGGCCGTTGCAGACTATCTAGCGTCCCAAAAGGGATGACGGTTAAGCTGCAACCCTTTGACTTTTCGCATTATCATTCGCCGCCGCATACTTCCCTGCGACCATTTCGGGGCGGAGAATATCGCGACCGACTTCGCCGAATTGCTTGCTATAGGTTATTCGCTTAGCTGATCGACCTGACAGCCAGCCACCGCCGGCGGCATAAGCGTCAGGTGCCGCGAGTGTTTCATGCTGCTCGACATACATCAGCGTGCCTTTTCTGGCATCGTCGCTGTGTCGGTGTCCGATATGCACGTAGGCCTGCAACGAGCGTCCGAACATACCTCGAAACATGCCTGCAATCGTGCCCTCGATATTCGCAACGCCTCGCTTATGCCCGTGGTGATAGGCAAGCATCGTGCTGCCCCACTCGAACGCGTAATAGAGCGACGGTGAATTATCGACGGTGATGCGAGGCTCGTTCTCGTACATAACGGCAAGCATTTCACGCAGCCATGCGGATGAGGCCGGGTCGTGATTGCCCGAAGCCATCACGACATGAACGCGCTCGTGCTTCTGTAACAGCATGTCGATGATGCGCCGGATCGTGCGGATCACAATGCGAATAACTTTCTGCAGTCGGCTGTCGGCGTCCAGAACATGCTTGTGAGCAGGCGTGACGCTTTCAAGCGCATCGTGGTGCATCAGGTCGCCGAGCTGTGCCAGAATGGCCGTGTGAGCGTCTGGCGCTTGCGCTACAGCAGCAGAGAACCAATCTAGCAATAGCTGCTCGGCAATCCGCAGATCGTAGTCGCTGCCGGTCTCTTCACGCCACGACATCATGCCGAAATGATTGTCAGTGATCGTGAACTGGTTCAACAGATCCTCGCGACAGCCCTTTGGCGCAGGCATGATAGATACGCGCGGCAGATTTTCTTTCAGCGCCTCAACCATGGCCGTGATTGCTGCACGCTGTTGGTCAGCGTCCGCTCGTTCCATGATGTGCTGCGTGACGATGCGGCCTTCACTGTTAACGAGCGTCGTCTTGCCTTTTACCGCCAGACCAACAGTGGCTTCATAAACAGGGCCAGCCTCTTTCGTCTGGCGCATGTACGTGCCGTTAGGCGTTTCGGTCAGGCTTTTGATTGCATAACCGGGCAGCGTTTCTTTTGGACCCATCAACCCGAGCTCAGCGGCCCGCTTAATACTGTCGTGAAATGCAGACTTCTTGACGCCGCACGCGTGCGCAGCCTTCGTTATCGTGCCGTGCTGCTGATACGCAGCAACACGGCGGGCTAGTTCTTGTTTTGAAAGGCGCGTGTTCGCCCGCTGTCTGTCATTGGACATACAGTCTCCTCGTGTTGGTTGGCTTGCGGGTTGGTAGCCCGCAATTTGTCATTGTGGTGGAAGTGAAAGGGGCGTCAAGTAGGACAAAGTAGAATGGCTGCGTCTTCACTACCTTTGGTAGTTGACGACTCGATATGCCTCTGCCAGCTTGGCTAGTATTGGGCGAAAATGGTTAGCTATAACTAGGGGTGGAAATGAGTACTTTCGAAGAAAGCATTAAAATAATTGCGGATCGCATTAAAACGCATTCGAGCACAATGGCCACAGAAGAAGCAGTAAAGACTGCAGTGGTTCTTCCATTCCTCAGAGCGCTTGGTTATGACGTTTTTGACCCAAATGAAGTTATACCTGAATTCACAGCTGATGCTGTTGGCAAGAAGGGCGAGAAGGTCGATTACGCAATCCAGATTGAAAACGAAATCAGAATACTCATTGAGTGTAAGCCGATTACCGTTTCATTGGAAAAGAAGCACTTAGACCAATTATATCGTTATTTCAGCGTAACAAATACTAAGTTCGCCATTCTTACCAATGGTAGAACGTTCAACTTCTACACTGACCTAGACGCACCAAACAAACTCGACACTCGGCCATTTTTTGTTTTTGATATGGCTGATTTTAATCCTGGGATCGCTTCAGAACTCAAAAAGTTCGAAAAGGCCAGCTTCAATGTCGATACGATATTAGCTACCGCTGAACGGCTGAAATATACTTCAGGGATCAAAAAAGCCATTAACAAGCTGATTGAAGATCCTACAGAAGACTTCGTACGCATCGTTTCAGCCGAGGTTTACGAGGGCCGCTTCACCGCTCCAGTGAAAGAAATGCTGACAGGAGTGACTAAATCAGCGTTCCGTGACGTCATCATGGACGCCGTTAAAAACAGATTATCAAATGCCTTAGCTGATACGGAACAGGTTGTAGAGCAAATAGAAGAGCCTGCCGAAGAGCCTGAAATCGTGACAACCGAAGAGGAAATAGAAGGGTTCATGATTGTTCGCGCGATCTGTCGGGAACTCGTCGCCGCAAAACGTATCGCAATGAGGGACGCCAAATCGTACTGTGCTGTGCTCTTGGATGATAATAACCGTAAACCTTTAGTCCGCCTGCACTTCAACCGCGCAATCAAATACATTGGTATATTCGATGGTGACGCGGAAGATCGGGTAATTATCGAGAGCCTTGATCAAATCTACGAGTATGCTGACCGCATCAAAGAAGCAGCGAAAAAGTATGCTTAGGCATGGCTGACTATCGTCAAATTTCTCAGGATTACGCTCGCGCCGCCGTCAACACTTCAGTATTGTTAAACGGCGGGGCTGCGGTCGCATTTATTAGTCAGATTGGCTCTCTCGTTTCTACAGGATTTGGACCACTCATTTTCTGGCCTCTGACTCTTTGGGCAACCGGGGCGTTCTTTGCAGGGATAACCTACCCACTCGCTTTCTTCTCGACGCGCCACGTCGACCGCAGTGAGCGGTCAACGACCTCAAGCAAACGTGACAAAGAACTCATGGTTGCAGATCGTTTCATGTACGTAGGCATAGCTACGAGCGTAAGCTCGTTCATGCTTTTCGGATTCGGATGTGCGTGCCTCGCATACGAGTTTAAACAACTTTTCGGATAATCACCCCTTGCCCGCTATCTTCCAATCGCCCGCGCAGTCTTAGGCTGCATGATCGTATCAAGCCGGTCGTTCGTGCGGTCAATCTTTGAACCAACACCGTCGATTGCCTTCATGATCTGCGCGGTCTGCTCAGACATGCCTGCCTTTGTGACATAAGTTTCAGCCACGTGTAGCTTGTGGGCGGCAAGGTCAGCTGACGCTGTTTCACCTTTTTGACCAGCCTTCGCGATCAAATCCCACATGCGCCAGAAAGCACCCGTAACGGCCGCCAGAATTGCTAGCGCCAAGCCTACTTCAATCGTCATTTAATTTCCCCACTCAAGGCCGTACCCCGCACAGCTTTTCCATTTTCTCATTCTCGGCCAGGATCTGGCGCTTGGTTTCCGACGTGTCGTCGTGGCTGGCATAGATCGCTCGCGCCACATCGCAGTAATTACCGCTTGTCGCGCATCCACTTAGCAAGCCGAGCGTCAACAGCGCTGTCATCAAGACGGCTGACTTCATTTTCTATATTCCGTGCTTTGGTTGCGGATTGCGCATCGCGTGCGGTCTGGGCTGCTTTGCTGTCCGACCGGCCTTTAAGGTACGCGCCGACAAGGACGGCCAGCGCCGCAGCGATTGCCACGGCGTAGGCTGTCAGTTTGGAGCGCAACGTTAAGAGCCAAGTCACGCCGCCACCCTCTTCAGTTCGATCCGTCCTGTATGCCAAAGCCAGAAGCCGCCACCCAAGGCCACAACGATCAAGGCAACCGTCAGAAATGCCCACGGATTGGAAACAGCACTGATAAGGCCGGTCAGGAACGTACCGCCACCAGCTGCGACAATGGTCTGCACAGTTTTATCCTTGAGCAGAGGCACGTCGTCAGGCTTAGCGTCATCAGGAGCAGCGGCCTTCATTTCGCGCGCAGCAATCAGACTATCGAGGAAGTTGCGATAATAACCAGCGATCAGCGTGGCCTTGTCGGTGCCGTTGACGATGACACGTGCGCCTTCAGGATCTGCTTTGCCCTTGCCGAAATAATCCGCGAGCTTGCGCCCCGTGAACTTGCCCAGCACCATACCCTCAAAGAGGATGCGGATGGCCGTTGCTAGCTCCAGCGCCTTCTCTGGCGCATCGGCAATGCCGAACTTCTTGTAGTTGTCCTTGCCTGTGATCTGGGGCAGGCCTCGCCCGCGATAAGTCCAGCCGTCATTAACGCTGTCGTTTCCCATGCGACCGCCGTAGACCTTGTTAGCAAGCTTTTGAGGCTGGCGAACATATGGCTGTGCGCTGGCTACAGTTGGGAACCGCGTTGGCCACGTTTCCCGAATTTGCGCTGCACTTGTGTAGTTCAGATTCTCGACAACTGGTTGCATCTTGCCGCCGGTCTCATGAAAGACTGTTGCAAGAATATACGCGATCTGCTCGTCGGGCAGATTACGGCGTTCGGCTTCGGCCAAGATAGCCGATGTGCCATCAACCTGAGCCTGGCTCAAACGGCCGCCAAAAGGCGCGCGCCTCGCATACGCGAAGAACGTTGTTTTGTTCATTTGATTGTCCTAGATTGCCGCCACAACTTGTGAGGGCGGGTATGAATCGTTTGGGGATTGTGGCGCTAATGCTTGGCGCTAGCGTGGGTGCGTCTAACGCTGAGACGCTTGACTGGTCTGGCGGTTATGTTGGCGCTCAGATCGGTGGACGTTGGGCGAAGAACTTTATGGAGTGGTATGCCGGGAACGGTTATTCTGACAGCACTCAGCGGCCCTACGGCTTAGCTGTAGGAGCCTATGGCGGTTACAACTGGCAATTCGGGCAGGTCGTAACGGGCTTAGACATTGGATTAATCGCCAACTCCCTGACCGACGACGAACCTGACTGGAACCTGTACACAGAGAACGAAGCTAAGGCTAAACTTCTAGGCAATGTGAACGCTCGGCTGGGATATGCATTCGGTCGAATTTTGCCATACGTGACTGCTGGCTACTCATATGGGCGATATGACAACACATATACAGCGATGTACATGGACCCGCCGCCTTCGGAGAACGAAACATTCACAAGAAACGGCTGGAATATTGGTGCAGGCATAGATGCTGCGCTTACTCAAAACTGGATAGCTCGTGCTGAATATCGGTACACCGATTTGGGAAGCCGTCCTTTTGGTGCTGGAGGAAACTACGAGACCTTCGAATTTAAACAGCAAACAGCCACGTTAGGCATTGCTTACAAGTTCTGACGGCCACTCGAACACTGGCAGTTCAGCCAAGAAATCAGCAACACTTGGCTGCTCACGTTCACCCTTTTGAACCTTATCCAGTTCAGCCAGTGCACAAAGCCATACAGCATCACGCCAAGCGACGAATGCTTGCGCTTCCGTTGCCCATTCTGGGATTGTCGAGTTGACGTAGCTCGCCAAGGTTGCGCCGCTGTCGTACTGGCGCTCACTGGCTTTGGCGTCAATCATCGCCTGAATTTCAAGACGATAAACATCAACTGGATTAAGGCCGGGGTGACTGGTGACAGGTTCGCCTGCATCAACGGGAACAACTTTCGTGGGCAACACTCGCCCATGTGCTTCGGGATAACGCGGCATACCTTTTCGGCCAATGGCCTGATTATCTACGATAACCTTTGTAGCTTCGCTCATATAGGTCACTCCGGCTTTTCAAATTCAATAATCAGGCGACCATCATCATCAGTGAAAGTGCAGCCCTCCCACCGGACATAAGGGTCATTGCGTCTAGCCATCACCAACCACGCCACATTGTCAGAACAGGTCTCATCCTCGCAGATGATGTCAAATGTCGCCCCATCGACAGGAGACGGCCTGACACGGGCAAATCCATCCTGATTTTGCAGCGCGTGGACATGAGCATCGGCCCAAAGATTTTTAAAAGCATTCGTCATCACGCCGTAATGATCTTCGACGTTCACTGTCACCCGGCCATTTGTGAGCTTTGCAATACCGCGATACTCGACAAGCATCTCTGGCGCTTCTGTCGCACAATGCCTGAGGTCGTAATTGTCAGGGTCTACAGTATGATCAACTTCGAAGTTCTTAGCAGAGCCATTGATCGCGCCGGGAGCCGTAAAGGAACCATTCCCCTTAAATGAAAAATAAACATCCGAACCGTAGCCTTTAACATTCAAGCTCAGCTCTATGAATTGAGATGTTCTTTCATGCCATGACAAAAAACAGCCGGTATTTAAATCACGAGCTACGACTATTGCGTTAGACCAAAAATCATTTGCGTCTGACCAGCTTGCAGCACCTAATACACGTAGCGCGTTTCCATTTGTAACTTGCAGATTTCCTGTCAGGCTACCTCCTGATAGGTTGAGTTTGCCGTTGAGCGCCGTCTGAGTGGCCGTGCTGACAGGCAATCCAACTTTAGGCTGCAAAGTTCCATCACCCTGAACATATTGTGCTGACGTTCCGCTCGCCAAAGCCAGTAGCGCGCGGCCAAGCGTTCCAAGGTCGATTTGCTGTGCATTACCGTTATTATCAGTCGTGAGTGCCTTGTTAGCCGCCAACGTAAGCGCCGCCAGCTTCGCAAGACTGCCGTTCGGGTCTGCAACATAATCTTTTAACTCATACTGTCCTGAAGCGTTACCGACAGGAACTTTTTTGTCCTGAACACCCAAATCGGCTAGATTGACCAAAACCCCATTGCCGAGCAATTCAATCAGCGTCGTCGCCTGCGCAGTTACACGTGCACCATCTGGCAGATAACGAGCGCGATAGACTGCATTGGTCAGTGTCGTACCAGACCACGGCGCGGTAAGTGTTAGCGAGGTGTCGCTATTCACGCTCGCAATAACCGCGGTCAGGTTCTGGATTTGAAGCGTGTCACCTTCGCGGAATTTCGCAACATTAAATAGCGTCCCCGTACCTGTAACGGTCGTTGAGCCATTGGCGAGCGAAATCGTTCCGCTCGTATAATCCGAGAGGACTGCCATGGTTATTCTCCGAAGTTTGGAAAGTTAGAGCGTTGCCGCTATGAGTGGAATTTCACTTAGGGACGCCCAAAATGTAATACCTGATGCCGGTTGGGCCATTCAGCGCCGATCCGTCATTCTCTGCTCTAGTGGTATTGACGGTGGCGGTAACGTAGCCGTCCTGAATGGATGTTAAGCAGCTTTGAATGCTGCGATCTTTCACGGTAATCTGGACGCCACTGACAGTGACCGATCGCAAATATCCAAAGTCCATTCCCGAACGTCTGATGTTGCCAAAATCCGTGATGATTTTGGGAAAGATGAACATCGTACCGTTTCTATCGTCATACGGTATTCGATGCGTGTTGCCGTGTGAAAAGCTGGAAAGAGGAACCCATGCCTCATCCAAGATCTGAACCGTTGGGATACGCGTATCCAGAAGTATATCGTTATAATTCGGAGCTACGTCGCTCGATCCCGGTCTTTTAAACTGAATATGACCGTTAGGCAGTTCACGCATCACACGGCTTCCGCCCGTGGTGTAATCATCCGGCCCAGCGCTATAAAGCATGTATCGAAGTGCAAACCCAAAGGTGCCATTACACCTTAATCTTATTCCGCCCGGTTCAACCTTGTAGTCAACCTGACAGTTTGCGCTTGTTCCAATTTCACGCGCATAGTTCGGCGGCCTTTGGAAAACGCCCTGATTGTCTGACTTAAAAAAGGCATCCAACAGCATATTCTCATTCAGTGGAAAATCTGTCGTATTAGGAATGAACAGTTCAGTACCGGGATTGATGTTTCCTGTCTCTCCAAACATCACACACTTAACTGGCGACCAATTACTGTCAAAGATCATATGACGTTGATCATTGCTGGAGATTTTGCAGGTTTTTCTAGCCAGCACCGCGCGCGTGTTCGAGATATCCATGGCCACATCACCAGTGACAGCACCGCCGTTTGGTGATGACATCGGCTCAGGCCCGCTTGGCAAGTCCCAAATCATTGTAACCACGCGGCTTGTATCGGGCGGCAGATCATCAGATGCCGGGCCGGAGCCAGATCCTAACCTTATAGCCCAACCCGAATAATTAAAATTAGCGCTGATCTGATTTACGGTCATCAAATGTGGAGCACCAGTGTAGCCTGACACCTCCGCTAAAAAATCACCGCTGACCATCGAAAAAGACACGGCCCCTTGCGATAGGTTTTGTGGCGCGGAAAGCCTTACAAGTCTCGACCATCCGTCGTCGTTAATGTAACGGCTATCGGAAAAAGGAACATATGGCCCATTAAAGAAACGTCCAATTAAACCAATTGGCTCCAAATATCTGTTATTGTTCGTTATCTGCCATGACTGAATGCCCCACGTACAATTATTAAGGCTTGTTCCTTCCAGAATATAAGTGTTTTTGTTTCCGCTCGTTGACGGTGGATAATTGGCAAAAGTAACGTTTGTGAAAAACCAATCATCCCAAATATATGAAAGTTTTTCGTTCTCACTGTTGAAGAAAAACTTTTCATATTGATTGTTTGGAACAGTGAGAAAGTCATCAGAATTGTTCTTCATGACTTTCATTATCGGCCCTTTACCGCCGACCCAGCCATAGACGAGATAGACCATTAGACAAAAATCCTGATGAACGAATTATTCCCATCGCCTCGGAGTTCGAGCTTGTCATTGTTGGACAAAAGCCGGTCGAACCTCAAAGTGCCAAGACGAACACTCTCCATGTAAATTTCACCATTTTGGGCTACAAACGGGTAAGTGAATGTCCCATCATCGTTCGGGTCAGCTATCGCGAATTGGTTAGAAACAATAACGAACTGACTTCCTGTTGGCGTAACATTCACAAACCAACCAGCCTGCTTCCAGCTATCTCCAGACCCAATTCGGCCAAAAGCTGAAATTTTAACAGATTGGCCACCTGATCCCTGTGTGGCCGTCATGCGCCAAGTGGCATTCGATACATTGCCATCAACCGATGCGTTGACCTCTGTCAAAGCATTGGAGATTGCAGTCATATCGCCTTCAACACCATCAACACGGCTCTGTAACAGAACAACCGTGCTCGCATCGGCTTTATTTCCGAGGCTTACATTGATCTGTGTAAGCTGTTGACCAATCGCGCTATTCGGGCCAGTGGCAACGAAAATGTCTTCCTTCCACGAAGCTCTGGCATTCCCGAACGTGCTGGTGAGTTCACGACGCACCGCCTGCACATTCGCATAAGCCCCAAACAGGCCATTGGCGGACGCCAGAGCGTTCTCTTGTCCTTGGCGGATAAGTTCACGCTTATCTTCCGTCATGTAATTGACGAGGCCTTTCAAGCCGTCATCCAGCTGCCCGTAATCGACCGGGCTGTCATCACCTGACGTTTCTTGTGTCAGAACCAGAACGGGCGATGACCAATTAACAGGCCGCGTTCCTGCCGCCACTCTGATGCGATAACGAACATTCCATTCTGATTTGCTGGTTAGTCCGTTGACGATCTGGAACACCGTAACATCACGCGGCACATACGCCGTGAATATCTGTGACGGGTCGTTCTCCGGCCAATACTGGATTTCAACACCTTCAACGGTGGTATCAGTGATTTCATCCCAGAACAGACGAATGCCGGGGTGTTCCTGACCATCATCGCCAATGACCTTGTTTGGGATGGCGTTGAAGTTTGAGAGTTGCGCCTGATACTCCGGCTGACCGTTGGGGATCGGAATTGGTGGATTTGTTTCGTAAGCCGTTGGGTCAAAGATGCCGTCGCCCACTTCCTGCCATGAGATAGAAACATCGCGAACGCTATCGCTGCCCATCGCACCGAGAGACTTAGACTGGATCTGAAACTTAACCGTGCGGTTATAGCGATCAGACTGCCATTGCACCCATTGCCCGACCTGAAGCGAAAGAAACTTCGGATGAATTGTGAAACTGCCATTGGCCTGATAGCGCGATGCACGAATAGCAATATCTGCCAAGCGGTCGCCCACGCGATGATCTGTAACAGCGGTATAATCAACCTTGGATGCAAGACGCTCACGATCCTGCGCAAGCGCCAGTGCATCAATGCGGGTTGTCAGCGACGTGGTTTCATAAAACAGATCGGGGCTGACATATGAAGCCGCGACCGTATTGACCAACTCCGTGCGGGTGCGTGAAAACGAAAACTGGAAAGACTTTTCCCAAGCGATGTCATCATCGGTGATTGTCGCAACAATCGCCTGATTTGCACCAACGAGCGGATATTCACCTGATACGGCTTCAATCCACGAACCAGCACAAGCTTCGCGCAGAGGCGTCATATTGGTTTCGTGGGTAACGCCATCACCAGATGATGCAATCAGAGCAGCCGTATAACGCTTGCTGCCGTCTGGCATGATTTCATCGCAGATATTCATTGCGGTGAACCATTCAGACAAAGGCAGACGGCTTGCAGCTACTCCGCGACCGACAATCTTTTCAGTGCCGTTAAACAAGCCGCGTTCCAGATTAAACATTTGCACAGGTGGGTTATCAGAAAACTCCCAAGTGCTTTGGTCATTCCAGCGATGCGAACCGAAGCCGCCGACAGAGCTATCCTTCCGAGGATCATAAAGCGGTGCGCCTCGCACCTCGAACACTAGGCTTGGCACAGAAGTGAGATTGTCCACGTCCAATATTGTGGTAACGATTGCATAGCACATGCCTGCGCCACGATGAGCAGAAGTCCATCGGCCTGCAGGATTTGCATAGGCTATCAAAGCAGGATCGGCGACTTGATCAAGATGGCCGTGATAGAAGCGTACAAAGCACTGACCGCCGTCCTTTACACCGAGGATACGCTGACCGTAGATACGGCCCTCGTCGCCTTGCTGATTAGGAGACAACGATTTCCACTCACCGTCCATCTGAACGCGCAGAAGCTCAAGACAACGGAAGTCAGACAGCTTGAATATGTCCTGGACAATATGATTGCCCTTGTCGAACGCATTTCGATAGACGTGGTGGCCCATCGTCCCGAATACGCCAAGACCGACCTCACGCACGAGGTTCTCGCCGTATTTAACTTCAGTCGCGGATGCCTGTGATTTTGGCTTCTGCTGGAAAATTGTTCCCAAGGCATACTTAGCTGCGACCGCCAATCCGCCCAGAACAATGTTCGCAAGAACCGTACCGCCAAACAGCCACGAGCCAAAGCCAACAATGCCTGTCACAATAGAAACAGGGTCCGCCGCCGCTGGCGATGCCAGAAGCGCGAATAAAACCGCCAGAATGTAAAGCATCAGGAAACCTTGAAAGCTCGCTCAGCCATCATGCGTGGCAGGAAACGCAAACCGTCCTCACCTTTCACAGCGAAGCCGTATTCACAGAAGTAGCCGACCGTATTCTGGTAAATGCCAACATCACCACGGCCAGCCATTGCCGTTCCGATCTCTTCGAACCGATCAGCGAGAACCGCGCCAAGGCTGTCATAGCCACGCTGTTTAATCAGTCGATAAGCACCGGCCTTGCTCTTGTACTTGCCCCGAATATCCGCAGCCGGATCAACGCCAGTCATGGCTTCTATCGCATCACAGGCGGTCAGAAGGCAGTCAGACTTTCCCCAAACCAAAGGCGTGTTTATGTGCGCCTCCGTGACAGCCACGAGGCGTTTTTCCCATTGCGGATGCATGGCGGTCCTTACTGTCAGGAGTGCTTATTGATAAGGCGTGATGTAGAAGTTCTCGCGCTTGACGGTCGAGGCGTATTCAAAGAACTTGTCACCGGGAGAGATAAGCTGCTGATCTTCGTGTGAGGCAGTGCGATAGCCGTCACGGTGGTTTTCGAGTGCTGAGGTTTCGACATTGGCTTTCAGCACCATTTCGCCGCCGTCAATTACGTGGTCAACCGTGTCGATATAGCCGCGATACATCGGCTCTACATGAAGCAGTTCGCGTGTGTCCGGATCGAAATAAGCATCGTACAGAATGACCGTGCGGCCCTTGTAATCAACGCTTTCGATCTGAGCGAGCTTGTCAGGCGTCACACCGTAATCAGCCGCTGTCGGCATGGTTATAGTGATTGGCAGAGCCTCCGCGCCCATCTGGTAAGGCGGCTCTTCAATCGAAATTAGCTGGTTCGGGATATAGGTATTGCCGTTCCATGTGAGATTAGAAGACCCGTTCCACATGTACCAGAAGCCGGTTCCGAAGTGGAAATCGCCAAGGGAGCGCACAACAATGCGCCCCTCTGCAAGCAATTGCTGTAGACGAGTTGGGAAAGCCATGAAGCCTATTCTTTCTGAAACAAATGATTAAAGTGCGTCGAACGCGAAGAACTTTAGGGGGCATTCAATGAAGCGATTAACCAGTCTTATCGCCTTAACTATCGCCGTCATCCCAAACGCCGTGCTTGCAAATCAAAAGCCAAGCCATGAGGAACAGTGGTCACTCGCTCAGCAAGTGAAACGATGTTTTCGATTGCCACTCAATGAGTCCGGTGAAGCCGTCATTCAGTTTCGATTACTTGAAGGTGGGAAAGTAGGCGATGTTGAGCTGGTAAAAACTGGATCCCTGACTAATTATGTAATCGGTCTGGCAGGCATGCGCGCAGTCAAAACATGCCAGCCTTATAAAACCTCGATTACTGGGAAAATTCGCGTTCCATTTATTTTTAAAGCTACAAAACCAGCTACTTCGGCACCTCGATAAGCTGGAATGACGCTGTCGGTCGCGGACCCTTCGACATCTGGAAACTGTCTTTCACAAGTCGTGTATTCATCTCAGGCTGCTTGAAACGGGCTGTTGCTCCGGTTGCGATGTAGGACGCGATCGGCTGATCGACTTTCACGACCATCTGAGTGCTGACTGCTGTGGCTCCGCCGCCGTACGCAATCTGCAAGAACTGCCGATAGTCACCGCTCTTAAGCGAGAACATATCGCCGTCCATCAATTGCAGCCCCGTCATAACGCCAGTCAATTGAACCGTGTATCCACCTGTCACTGTCCCGCGCGATGCGGTGGCAGTGATGTGCGCATTATCTGGATCGCCCCAATAGGCACGGGGAATACAGATATGCTTTGGACGATAGACAATCGTTTCCATTCCGCCCTGCGCAGCTGCGATGAAGGCTTGAAGCTGAACGGCCTCACTTGCCTTCATTGGCAGTGTTTCCATGTCCACGGTGCGATACCGGTCAGCATATTCAACTGTCGAGAGAACTCGACCACCGAACTTTGTCTGACTGGTTGGAATGATCAGCTGCGGATATGACGGCACAAATCGGACCGTTGAGAGAAGATCGATCATCCCCCGTCACCTTCATGCTTCCGCTTCAGGCGAACAAATTCGCGGTCGCAATCAGCGGGGTTGACGAAAATCATGATACGGGCGTCTTTAATGTCGTCCGCATAGGTCAGTATGAGCGTCTTTGACTTAATGTTGGTCATCGCACCAACCCTCTCCGGTTCGCCTGTTTACTATCCCGCGCAAATCGCATCGGGCCTGATTTGTCGTACTGCCTAAGCCCCTGATTAACGCCGTCACTCACGACCGATCGGATATAATCGTCACCGCTGGCGCTCGCGATATTGATGTTAATCTGTGGGGCTGATTGCATTGCGCTCTGTCGTTGAGGTGAGCTCAGTATCGGCATTGAGGGAGCTTTCAGCGACACGGCACCGCCGTCAGCCATCGCCAGTGAACGACCGCTGTTGATGGCTTCAATCAGTGCGCGGTTCTGCTTTGTAGCCTTGGCATTGATGACGTATTCGCCATCCGAGAGCATTGCAGGAATGCTATCTGTCCGAGGTCCGCCGGGGCCGCGGATCAAACCGCCCGTTGCCGCTTTGACAGGGCCGCCGTCTTTACGAAATAGACCGCCGAAGATTGAGCCCGTTTTACCGAAAATGCCGTCAAACAAGCCATCGAATGCGAAGCTTAGCAGCTTATCGAGCACCTTCTGGAGTGCATCGGCAAGTGCGTCGGCCATATTCTTTCCAGCAGCAAGGTCAGAAACGAGGCCACCCAATGCATCTTTCTCTGCATCGCGCCATTCTTCCGCCTTTTGACGAAGTTCGCCCTGTGCTTCGTTGAGCTTATTCGCTTCGGCAGTTGCGAGCGCCCACTGCTGAGCAGTCTGAGCAATCTGCGAACGAAGCTCTGGAGTTATGGCAATGCCAGCCTTTTGAGCCGCGTTTAACAGTTCCTGCTCGGTGCGTGCCTTTTCAGCTGCGAAGCCGTAATCATCAATTAGCGGGTTGATTTGGCGAAGCGCTTCTGTTTCGGCGACGAGTGCTGCGGTGCGGTCGTTAGCATCCTGAACTGTTGTGTCGAATTTATCAGCCGGTGTCTTTTTTTCTTTCTTCGGCTTTTTGCCTTCCGCTGTTCGGCTTTCCTGCGCGGCAACATTAGCGCGTGCAATGGCGTCAATTTGCTTCTCTGTAAGAGCTATGCCGTCCTTAGTCGCAGCGTCACGAACCTTCTTGCGCTCCATTTCGAGCGCGTGTTCTTTCTTGCTGAGGGCAGCAAGGCGCATCTGATCGCGTTCATACTCATTCGCAGCTTCACGCTGCATAATGTATGGGTCTTTTGCCGAACGGGTCGAGCGGTCTTCGATCACCGCACGCGCGCCAGAGACTGCGGCCAGATCAGCAGCGGCGCCGCGAGCTGCTGTAGACACCATAGCCAAACGATCAAGGATCGGACCAATCGCATCAGCAACTTCTTGGAAGTTGTAATCAGCATTCGCCATAGCGAACAGAGATTGCTTAGCGTCTTCTGCCGATACAGTGCCTTCATTAACCCCATCACGCAGACGAGCAAGCTCATCATATTGCTGCGGAGTTATGAGGCTCATAGATGACACTTGAGCAAAAGAGGCCAACATGTTTACTGCGGCTTCCGTCGCAGCTTCCATCTCCTTTGTACCAGCCTCAACTTCTTTGCTTAGTGAGTTCTGGGTGTAGGCGTCATTTTGTCGGCCGGCCTGTTCAACAGCGTTGCCTGATGACTTCGCAGCCTCCTCAACATTCTTGAGGCGCTCGGCAAAGAGAGTTGCACCTTGGCTCGATTCACCGACGGTTGAATTGTAAAGAATGAGCGATGAAACAACCGCGCCACCAATGACCATGCCTACAGGGCCAGCAGCTGCTCCAAGGCCACCGAAGGCTGTAGCCAAACCGCCCATCGTGCTTGCAGCAGCCAGAGCTTGCCTGAATTGGCCAAGAGCCACGCCAGCCGTTCCGAGCGTACGGATCATGCCGAGGAGCGATCGACCAACCAAAGCGCCCGCAATCACCGCGGCAACCTGCAAAGCGCCATCTGCGACCTTGTCGAAGTTGTCGGCAATCATGACCAGTGCTTCGGAAATCTTCGCAGACACACCAGCAGCGCTGTCTGCATTGCCGACGTACTGAAGCAGCGCATTATTCAGAAGTGTAAAGCCATCGCCGATCGTGGCAGGCATGTCGGCTGCTTCTTGGCGAAGCGTTTCCATCTGGCTCGATAGGCCACGAACAATGTCGTTGCCAGTGATCTTGCCCTGCGAGCCAAGCTTGCGCAGACCGCCTACGGTAGTATCGAGACCAGCTGCCAGTGCTTCAGCAACGCGGCCGCCTGATTCAATCACTGTATTAAGGTTATCGCCCTGCAACTTGCCCGTAGCCATAGCTTTGGCGAGCGCATCAATAACTCGTGCAGCTCGATCGCCCTTGGCACCGGACACAACGAGAGCGTTATTTAAAGCCTCGGTGTAGTTCAGAGATTCATCAGTATTGTAACCGAGCTCACGAAGAGCGGTCGCATTAGAAAGGTAGCTTTCAGCAGTCTGTGAAAGTTCGGAGTAGGTACGGCGAGCCATCTCACCGAGACGCCCCATCACCTCCGTGCCTTTATCGATCGACCCTGCGGCAAGGTTGACGCGGGACGTCATATCCGTCCACGTATCAGTCATCTTGCGAAGCTGATCGACACCCAACGCAGCGCCTATTCCGGCGAGTGGTGCCGTAAGACCGCTGAACGAGCGAGTGAAGATGCTATCCAGATTCTTATTCATCTGGCGGGCGCGTCGTTCAATCGCATTAAATTGGCGATTAGAAACATCGTTGGCGCGGGCCAGGCTTTTTTCAAATGACTTGAAGTCAGCAGAAAGCTGAACAACCAGACTTTCGAGGTCGGTTCTTGCCATACTCAACGATGTCCTGATAAGAAAAAAGCTCGCAGTCACGCGAGCTTGGGGATGTGGATGAAAGCATTGGTCGGCGCGGCCTGCATCGCGGTTATCGCGTTCGTCGGGTACTATTTTTGGAATGAGTATTCACGCCGGGATGCGCAAAAACTTGCCGACATTCGCGAGCGAAAGCTTATGTGCGATACAATGTTGACCGACTTAAAAGGCGTAAATCCATCTAAGGATTGGCGTGTGATACATGTCGTGAGGTGCTTAGAACATAAGCACTTGAAAGACAGTGATTTTGACAGCGATGACTTGAAAAAGCTGCTTAATGAGGCGAAGCCATTGGTGGGAAAAGTTTAGCCTAAAATTGTATTGAACGAGGAACAAGTCAGACCCGTCGAAACGGGGCTTTAAATGAAGTTTGGATTTAGCGCCTAAAGTGCCTATCTACCTCAAGACGCTTGAATTACTTGGGAGTAGAATGAAAAACTTAATCAGATTTTCAGCAGCACTGTTTTTGATGGCCCCGACATTTGCAATAGCCTCTGATGCGGACACAGTTATTGGCATGGCTACAAAGTGTTGGAAGATACCCGAAGATACTGACTATAGCCGCGCTTCTGCAACCTTTGAGGTTTCTTATAACAGTGAAGGTGAGCTCACTCAGATTTTAACGGTCGAGTTTCAACCCGTACGTAAGGCTGGAGAAATATTCGCGATTTCTGCTCAAGACGCTATCGTAACTTGCGCGAGTAAGACGTCAGTTCGTTCAAGAACGGTCCGGGTCGTAATGAGGTATACCGAACAAAAGTCAGATGGACCTCTCATTATGAAACGCCCGCTTCGTTAATCACCCAGCCTTAATCCAATCCCAAAGATCGTCTTTCTCGGATTCCGAAAGCTTACCAGGTTCGTCTGGCGTGTTCGCTTTGATGTAACCGTCAAGCGCTGCCATGTACTGCCACATCGACATTCGTCGAACGTCTTGCGGCGTATAACCTAGAACTGCACCGTTTCCGTAGATTGCGGCAAATCTGATTTTTCCGTTGGGAAGGCTGTCGAGTTGCTCCCCTCCTGACTTGCCGCCTCCTGCTCCCCCACCGGCTCGTCAGGCGCTCCCTGAAGGGCGGTTTGCAAAATCGCTATCGCAAATAATAGGTTCTCAGCCAAATCAGACACACGTTCTTTGACGTATCTCTGAACCAGCTTTGTGGCTTCAGGTGGCTTCAATCCGCCACCGATGAGACCTTGTCTGATAACATCGGCAATCTCACCAGACCGGCATTGCTTGTTGTGAAGCCGCTCTAGGATAACCCAGGGGCCCGCGTCGCAGGCCTCCTGAAGTGCTTCGAGTTCGCTCCACCCAAGGCGGAATGTGTAATCATCATCCGCCCAGGTTAGCTCGATCGACGCGTCGCGCATTATGGCGTAGCCGGGGTAGACGTACGAACCATGACGCCATCGGACTGCAGGCTGACGTTGTTCGTCGCGCGCTGTCCGTTGGTTGCGCCTACTTCCATGCTTTCAACATGCATGAAACCAGTCCAGGTGATCGTCTTCAGCGGGAATTCCCACTCGATCTTTACCGGCACTGAATCTATGCTGTCCACTGCTTCTAGCCATGCATCTACGCTTTCGGCTGCCAGCACGCCTTCGCCACTCACGCTCATCGACAGGCTGGTTGCGTCACGCCCGACCCAATCGACAAGATCTGGGTTTTCGCAGTTTGGGATGTTGACCTCTTCGAGGCCCTTTGTGATGGTGATTGAACGCTGTGTGAAACCGCAAGGGTTTGTGTAAACGATCGGAGTCGCGTCATTGCCGAGCAATACGCGGATCTTCCCCGATTTAATCGTGGTTGCTTGACCCATATTGGTCCTCGTGATTTGGTGGTGGTGAAATCCGGCTGTGCGGGCTACGGCGTCTCAATGACGGCCGTGTATTGGATCGAAGCCTGATTGATGCCGGGAGCGCGGATATAGTCGGTGCGCCAAGGATCGAAGGTGACGAGAGCGTTTACCGTGAGCTGCGGTTCCCATCGCTTCAGCGCCTTCGTGACAGCGTCGGCGATTTGCCGAACCTGTTTTTGACTTGGCAAAGACGACCAACAATTAATTTGAAATGTAACGTTTACCGCATCAACGCAATCGGCACTGTCATCAGAAGATGAAGCACTGCCGAATGAAACATATGGATAGGTAGCGGCCGGTATATTGCCATTGGGATCGGCTGGAGGATTGTCATAGACCTTGTCGACGCCGATTAGCGTTGTCAGCGCAGCATTCTGCGATAACCGCGAATAGATCGCAGTTTGAAGTTCCCATACAGGGTCCATCCATCAGCCTCCTGCGGCTACTGTTTTCGCTGCTTTGGTGATGGCTCGACGAATACGACGCTTCGTCTCTTTGTCTTTGGCACGCCACGTCACGTAGAAGAATGGCTGCTTTCCCTGACCGGGATTCTTCGTGCCGGGGAACATGCCTTTGTTGGCAAAGCCTACCGTACCGAATTCAATCCAGCGCGCGTAATAAGCTTCTTTATTGCCTGCATAGATCGTGATCGTCCAATCAGCTGCAAGGCTGGCTTCGACGGTTGCGATAACCATGCTGCCCTTTGGCGCTTTGCCCCAAGTCCAGCCGATACTTTCCCTTAGTGCGCCGTCGTCTTCAGCAACACGACGTTTCATCATATCGACGATATCGTCAGCGCCCTGCTCCATCGCACCACGAACCATGTCGCGAGCGACTTTCGGCAAGCGTTTGAACTTCTGTTCGAGTTTAGCAAGCCCCAGAATTCGAGCACCGATAGCCATTAGCCTCCGCCCTGCACGACAGCGCGCATTTCGATGTACTGATTAACTTCGTCGGGATTGGCGCATGACTGGATCTCGTAAAGAACGCCAGTTCGCTTGTTCCTCGCGCGCCATGACGGCGTGACGCCTCGTGTTCGCGTTTCACTGCGAACAACAAGCGTATAAGGCTGGATACCTTGAGTACGAGCGGCAATGTCCGTTTCTGAACCGAGACGCGGTTGTAAACGAGCTGCAGTTTCGAACTTGTCGACCCAATCCTGGCTAGTTCCGCCACCCTCGTCCCTCACCGCTTCGCGCTGTTGAAAGACAACGATGTTGTTAAGCGCACCTGCGCCTTTACGTGTCGCCATCCTTCTCACCTTTTCTCGGAGTTTTCAGGCGAACAGCCTTGTGGGCGTGAACGGCAGAATTTGCGCACGGTGTAGTCACAAGGCCGGACCAGCCAGCCTTATAAGCAATCGTGACTTGCGTGAGTGGCTTCCAGTCAAAGTCTTCGGAGAAGCGGACGTGGGGCATATTTCCCTCCTTCGCTCGACACTCACGAGCGAGTCTGATCATATGGCGACAAAGACTGGAGAGGCGCGGTTAGAGCAAAATTTAAACGCCAATCAGCCGCGCACGTGTATCGATGATTGCAGAACAAAACGAAATTTTAGATGAGTTTCAAATTTCCCTGCTTGTAAGAAAGCATGGATGGTCAAATCTTGTTCTAAGCTTACCGAACAACACGCATACTTCAGTTGTGACCGACGTATTTTCCGACATCGTCAACAATATTCTTACGTGCTGCGAAGCAGTCATCGACAATCATCAACATACTCAGCCGTTTTATGATGAGCCGGGTGGATCAGTCTGGAGACTGAATCCAGATCCAATCATGAGGCATCTTGTACGCGTCAGGATTTTTGATCTGCCGAACAAAGCCGGTCAATTCGCGGAATCCGATCTAAATAAGCCGGTCGTCGATTTACTCACTAAAAGAAAGCATTTGCTTCTCAACTTCATGATGGAGCTATTGAGAACCAAGCTGCTGTATGCGGAGGCGTCATTTTACAAAGACCGGCGGGCCTTTCCACATGATCGGTTTGAGACTGTTTGGAACAAATGGGCAAAAGCAAATATCGGCTGCCCATTTTCACTGCCGAGCTAAATATTTATTCCCGCCAAACCCTATACGCCGACAGTAGCGCTCGAACATGTCTTGGCAGAACAGGGTCTCCGCTCGCACCCATGTCAGGCTCGCGATTTTCGTAAAGGTCTGCACCGACAAGAAGAATGGCCGCCGAAATAGCAGCATTAATGACGATGCCGTCAGGAAGTGATGGCGTTTGTCCCGCCGCTACGACCTCTCGATCGAGGTATTCAGTCACCACAGTTTCTGCGGCCAGCAGATAAAGCGTCAGCTCGTCGTTTTCGTCGTCGTGAAAAACGCGTAGGTGACGTTTGAATACAGCAAGATCAATCAGAGCCATCGCCACCACCTTCAGGTGGCACTTCCGGCTCCGGTTCGGGCTGAGGATTTGGAATAACGACCCCAGCGCCGATGTAGCTCGCTACCCGCCTCTTACGCGTCTTTGTCGATACTGCCATCTAATTTCGCCTTCTGCTTGGGCTTGGTGCCGTTATCTGGCGCGCCGCCGTCCGCTTTCTTGATCACGTCAGTCTTGCTGCCCAGAGAAACAAGTCCCTGCGCTTCCAACTGTCGAGCTTCGCCCGCTTCAACTTTGAAAGATGGGCTCTTGCGGGTTTTCAGCTCTTTGCCGAGAGCAAAGGTCTTCAGGGCTTTGACTTCTAGAAAATCAGTCATGTTTTCTCCAATCTGGAAAAGGGGAGCCGAAGCCCCCCACCCCAATTAAGCGCCTTCAACGTCGCCGGTTACGAACGACTCTGGACGATAGACGGCGAACGCCAGTCGCTCTTCCGCGCGGATCGTGAACATATTCTTTTCGAAGTCGTCGACGTTCTCGCTCGACAGCAGCACTTCGATATCGAGACGGTCGAAGATCTGTGCAGCGAAGCTGAACGCACCAGTGAGGAATTCACCTGCAGCCATAGCCTGCGTAGAGACTACTGGCAGATTCCAGAGAGTTGGCGTTAGCGAACCCTGCGGATTACCGATGATGTAATTTCCACCAAGATCCTTGGTTAGCTCGATCTTCGCCCAATCTATCGGATTGAGAACAAATGCCGTTGCCGGATACTCGGCGAGTACGACCTGAAGGATGGCCAGACGCAGTCGGTCAATGCCAGTTTCATTCTCCGCGGCGAACGCCGGATTGAATGTGGTCGCCTGCGGAACCAGACCGTGAATGTTCTGACCGGTGCCAGAGCCATTGAGCAGCTGATTTTCTTCTGCAAAGCGCAGACCGTAGCGAGCGCGGCCATCGATATAGGAACGAAGTGCCGGTGCGTCGTCCAGGATCTGACGCGAAGCCTTGAACAGATGAGCAATCGTACGAACCGGCGCAGAAGTCATGTCGAACGTTAGGTCCGAATATGGCTTTGCAGTCGTTTCAGCAACAGGAGCGGCATTGTTCGTGTAACCGGTTTCCTTCACATACTCGATTGAGCTCGAAGAAGTCTGGCCCGGCAGCACAAGATCGCGGATTGTCAGAGTACGCTCTGGCAGACCAAAAATGCCTGGCACGCGTGCACCCGGCACGAGAGACGTACCCTGACTACGACCAGCGCCGACCGTAGTGTTAGCCGAAGTGATTGCAGCGCGATCTGCCGTCACCTTGATCGAACCGCGAGACGAACCTGTCAGCATACCTGCTTTATAATCGGCAGAGTCGATAACCAGATCGCCAAGCGACTTCTGTTCGTTCGCGCCTTCTTCCTTTTCGCGGGCGGCACGCTTTTCAAGGTCGCCAAGGCGTGTGGTCATGTCGCCGAGTTCAGACAGAGCCTTGTCGGTCTTTTCCTTGAGCTCGGCAGAAACCTCGCCGTTTGCAGCAAGTTTCGACGTAAAGTCTACGGCAAGGTTGCCAACCTGCTCCTTGATGGAGGCAAGCGAAGTACCAAGCTCGCCGATCTTATCGGCAAGTACATTATCAGCCATGTGTGGCTCCTTAGATTTTGATGAGTGGTGTGTTTGCTTCGGCCAAAAGCCGGTTTAGGGCTGCCAAAGCAGCAGCATCCGTCTCGACGTCAGGAGCCCCCTGACCTTCCTTGAGGTAGAGCCGAGCGGCCCGCTCTGCCTCAGAATTCGATAGGTTTAGAAGACCCTTCAAACCATTCTCGAATTCGCGTTTGGTAATCTGTTCACCTGTCGCCATCTTCGATGCAAGAAGCGTGGCTGCATCTGCCTTTGCGGCATTAGATGCTTTCACCCGTCGCACATATGTTGGTTCGGTTTCGGCGCCAAAGCGTGCCAGTGTCTCGTCAAGCGTTGCGACCCGATCGGCCATACCCAGCTCGATGAGCTTTTCAGAGTAGAAAACCCGGCCCTGACCGAAGTCGGCTTCGACGCGCGCTTTGGTGATGCCGCGACCTTCGGCAACGCTTGTTAGGAAGCGTTCATATGAGCGATTCACGCTTTCCTGAATATAAGCCAGCGTTTCCTTGCCAAGCGGCTCAGTTTCGTTGCCTTCGACCTTATGCTTGCCAGCGGAAATATACGTCCGCTTGACGCCCGCCTTATCCAATGCAGCGGAAATGTCGTCATGCGCTGTGTAGACACCGATTGAACCTGCTCGACCAGAAGGCGTAACGACGATTTCATCCGCGGATGAAGCCAACCAATAAGCGGCACTTGCGGCGAGACTGTTCACCTGCGCGATGATCGGCTTGTCACCTCCGCGTAGCTTGCGGATCTCCGTTGCCAGTTCGTCGGTACCGGGAACGGAACCGCCCGGGCTATCAACGTCAAGCACCACGGCTTTCACATCATCATTAGCCAGCGCCTTGTGGACCTGTCGCTTGATGCCGGCGTATGAAGTGCCGCCGCTCATCGCAGAAAACATGTCCATACGGTCAGAGAGCACCCCGTAAACTGGGATGATTGCAACCTTACCGTCGGTTTCCGCGATCTCTTTCGCTCTAGCATCGGAAACAGCAGCAGCAAATTCAGACGTCACGAACTTATCACCGGCAGCACGAGCTGCGATAACATCCGCAAGAACTGCCAGTTTTTCGCGCTGAATCGCCCACGGCTCAGCCTCAAAGGCTGACAAAATGTGTTCGAATTTCATAAAGTATCCTTAAGCAGCGCGCGTTTCGGGCGCGTCATCAATCGATGGTCCGCCGTTGTGGCCGATGCCGTGCAATGGTTGCATTGTTCCGTTGACGATGAGCTGATCGCCGCCCGGTTTTGAGGCCTTGTTTTCGTAACTGCGGGCCTCATCTGGCGTATAAATACCGGTGTTGACCATCTTCTGCAGGAAGTCAGCGCGCGCTTGGCTATCGCCTCTCAACAGGCCTTCCATGTTGAACTTCACGACAGTCGTTTTGCGCGTCTTTGCGTCCAGCAAATCGCGATAGACTGCCGATTCAATGCTTCTCAGCAACGGAGTTAAGCAGGTCTTGGTGAACTGGAGGATCAGCTGCTCGATACCGCTGCCCCATGTCGTTGTGCCGTTTGAGGCATGTCCGATCATGACAGGCGGAACACCGAAGATGCGGCATATCTGTTCAACGCTGAACTGCCGCGTTTCGAGCATCTGTGCGTCTTGCGGATTGATCGTCAGCTGCTGGTATTTAAGCCCAGCTTCTAGAACAGCAATCTTGCCGGCCTTCTCAGACCCGGCAAACTGGCCAAGAACTTCACCGAGCTGCTGACGCTGTTCCTTTTTCAGGATCTGATCAGATGAAAGGACGCCGGCAACCTGCATGCCATTGGCAAACATCTTGCCAGCAGTCTTTTCACCAGCAAGCGCATTGCCGACAGTATTCCGGACAACGCCAATTGGCGAAAGACCACGATCACAGCCGGGAATAACCATGCCACGAACGTGGAACATCTTGTCTTCGCTGATACGACGGATTGTGCCTGACTTGCCTTTGGTAGTTTCAGTCACTTCGTAATAGCGATTGTTCCGATCGTCACGGCAGACCTTAACGGCGAGCGGATGAAATGGGTTCAAAGCCGTAAGCCGACTGCCGTTCATTTTCTTTTCGGCAAAGAAGTTGCCATCCAGACAAAGGCACATCGCCACCATGGCCCAAAAATCAGACGCCGTGTCGTCAAGATTGGGCATATCGTGAAGCAGTTCATAAAGAACGTTTTCACGATCAATTGTGACGCCATCGTCTTTGAACACGTTGCATGGCAGCGTTTTCACAGAATTGGATACGAGATTTACGCACGCCCATACGGCATCGAGCTCAAGGGCCTTTTCATAAGTGACTGTTTCACCAGACGTTGTTCCAAGGCCGAAAAAACCGCGCCAGAACTCGCCGTCGGTGAGCTTGATGGGTTTTCCGACCCATCTATCAGTGAAGCCCATATTCGCTCCGTCGTGAGTTAGGCGATGACGACCATGTTATTGATGAAGTCATCTAGGTTTTCTTCCGGCTCAATCGGAGTGTCCATCGCAGCACCAATAGCCATTGCCAAGGCGACGGCCGCATCGATGCGCACCGAAGCTTTCGTTTTGACAAACCATCGGTTTTCCTGCGGATCGTGATCGAACGTGGCGCCCATGAGCGCGGTCATCAACACCGGGTTTCGCCTCATGCGAATTCGGCCATCGATAATCATGTCTTCTAGCGCCAGCACTGAGCCCGGCATCCACAAACCTTGCGGCGCTGGAAGGCCAGCGGCTTTTGCAGCTTCAACTTTCGATGGCTCTGGCTTAGCCCTGACCTTGCCGCCCTGCGGATGTGCAACGTGATCGACTTCAATGCCGAGCGCGTCTACCTCTTCGCGAAACTTGTCGTAAGCGTAGCGGTCATAAGCTATGGCTTTGATCTCAAACTGCTGATCAAGCTTCTGAAGTCGCGCTGCAACGAAGTCATATCGGACACGTTTGCCGGGCGTAGCGTTAAGCCAGCCTTGCTGCACCCATAACTCATATGGCGCTTTGTCGGCCTGAGCTCTAGCTTGCAGCGTCTCCTGTGGCGTCCAAGCCTCGACCCACGCGTCAAAGGTGGGCAGACTGACTGTAGCTCCGTCGTCGCGATCCATTTCCATGAAGCCCGTAGGAACCACGCAGGCAAGAACAGTCATATCCTTACTGCCCGAAAGGTCGACACCCATGAAGACCGGATTGTCAGTGTGTTCCCCTTCCGGATCGAAGTCGTCCATGACGCTTTCGACAGTCTCACGCGGCATCCATGCCTTATCGGCATCTGTCCAGCAGCAGAAGTGCAGGCGAAGAATGCCGTTCAGCTTGCCCGGCATCTGTTTGGCCTGAGCAACAACTCCCGCAAGATATTCGTGCGTCAGAATCACGCCGAGAAGTGGATTAGCTTTCTTCCAGCAAGTCGGATCGTTCAGAGGGTCATCCCCCTTATCGAGTGCACAAACCCATGCAAACGTCGTGTCATCGATGACTTCACCGACGTAATTAAACACCTCGTCTGGCGTCTGCGTCCCGGCTGCAACCCGAACTGCGTGCTCGTGTTCTTCCCAGCAGATGCTGTTCTTGTCACTTCCAGAGTTCGTAATCATCAGCAGCAGCGGCTGGCGACGAAACTTGAAGCCACGCTCGAGCATTTCCATCGTCGATCGGTCTGGATGCTCATGCACCTCGTCGCAAAGCGCGAAGTGTGGACGCGGACCAGAACCCGACTTTCCCGAATCCTTTGAGATCGGACGGAAGAAAGACTGTGATTTGTGGTGCGCGATATTGAATTCGCGCCCGATACCACCGCTGAATTTCACACGCTGCATCAAAGCAGGTGCAGCTCGCGCCATTTTCACAGCATCCTGGAATAGGATTCCTGCCTGTTCTTTCTTGGCAGCGGCGGCATAAATCTGCGCGCCTGCTTCCTTGTCGGCGATCAATCCGAACAGGCCAACTCCGCCGGCGAATGGAGATTTGCCGTTGCCCTTGCCTTCTTCGATGTAAGCACGACGAAAACGGCGGGAACCGTCCTCACGCTTCCAACCGAACAGAGAACCGAGCTTGAAGGCTTGCGATGCGTGAAGTGTAAAGGGCTTGCCTTCAAACTGGCCTTCTGAGAGTTTCAATCGCTCTTCAAAGAAGCGAAACACTCGATCCGCTTCTTCGTCGTCAAACCAGAGCCCGCGCTCATGTCCTGTCGCCAGATCGTCGAAATGACGCTGGCAAGCGTTCCGAACGTGCGGTCCTGCAATCTCAGTGCCGTCAAGGACAGCTTTTGCGTAAGCGCTCACACGCTCCAGCGCAGGCATATCAGTCAAGCAAATCGTCCTTCTCATCGCCGTCTTCGCCAGTCGCAACTTTCGATGCATCCGCAGGCGTTGCACCCATCTGGCCAAGCATCTGACGCAGCAAGTTCATCGCCTGCACGCCGACTTCCTGCCCAGCCATGATGCGGCCTTGAATATTGGCTGCCATTCCGACCAGCGTGCGGTGCGACTGGTTCAGCCATGGCAGCTCTTTTTCAAACAGCTTCCATGCAGCCTTGGCTTTTAGCTCCGCAGTATCCTTCAACCATGCGGGAGGATTGCCGAGCGGGCCGTCAGCCTTGACATCGATGCGGTTTTTGAAGCGACCTGCGTGAACTTTATCTCGCCCCTCGACTTTAGCTTTGCCGAGGGGATTTCTCGGCTTTGCCATGGCATGAAATCCTATAAGGGGTCATATTCTGAATTGGAGATGCGTGCGCGATGGACCCTCGCCGTTCCGGCGCTTTCGACCTTCGTCGACTTTTTGATGCCCCCCCCCCGCGAGTGACATTTTTGCAACATTTCGAAAAAGTGACATAAATGTCTCACTTTCGATGAGGGGCAGCATGAAAAATCCAGTTTTTTTGGACCTACAGACGGGGTTTGTCCTCATAAAAAAAATACTCGTACGGGGGTCAAACCGGCCACCCGTCGGCCCCAAAGGTCACGATGTCCTGACCTCGCTCCAAGCGCTGCTTGGTTCGGTCGTGGCACGCCTTGCATAGTGATTGGAGGTTGCCCGCATTCCAGAAAAGGAACTCGTCACCCCTATGGGCAATGCGATGATCACACACCGTCGCTGGTTCCACATCACCAACCTGTAAGCAGAACACGCACAACGGTTGCTCGGTCAGCTGTCGCTCGCGCATTCGTTGCCAACGGGTTGTTTTATAGAGGCGGAGCCATGTGCGTTGTGTCATGGTCTGGCCTCACGATAGTAGCCAGCTTGGGTGCACGTAAGACAGAAGTGTTGCTGGTCTTGTTTGGTTGATCTGCAACCGCAATGGCGATTTCGCGGGCCGGGCCCTGGCACAGATCAATTGGTTGCGGTAGGTCGGATTCGAACCGACGATCTCTTGGTTATGAGCCAAGCGAGATGACCACTTCTCCACTCCGCATTGAATTGATCAGGGAACCGACAACGGAAATAGGCGTTCCTTTCACAGGAGGAACGATCATGTCGGTTAGATTTCAAATTGCAGCTCTGCTCAGTATCGTTGTGAATGCCGTTGTATTCGGCGTCGGCGCCATCACCGTTCTATCGGTTCCCGCACTCGCTGATAACGCAGCGATGTTGCTTCCGATTGCTGTGGCCATCAGCTTGATTGCCAGCCCGCCTATTGCATGGTGGCTCGCACCACGTTTGCGTAATCGCTATTGGCAGCAGCGCAAGCTCGCTAATTGATCGGCGGGGAGCCCTTTAAATAAGCTCAACCCGCCGTATCCCGTCTGCCGGAGGAGAAACGGCGCCGGGGATTTGAAGACAAGCGGCATTGATCACGCAAAGCATGATAAGTGATGATGACTTGTCTTTTGATAGTTACCCCGCGCTCAGCGGCTGCACTTAATGCAGCATAGCGCAGGGTCCGTTGTCGGAACTGTTAGGGGTCGTAACGTTTCCATCTCGACCCCTTCACATCTAAGAACCATAACTATCTAGAATTTAAACATCAGGCAGATATTTTTTTTATTTGCGCCTGAAGGTTGTCATTAGCAGCCCTTAGCGCCCTTTTCCCACCGCCGTTATATTTCGAGTAAAGTGGAGACAGGCCAATAGCGATGCCTATGTCTGTGTATGTCTTGGCCTTCCCATGCGCCACCTTATTCAGGGTATTACGATCCCTCTCAGATAGCGCCTCGATGGCTTGAGCCCATATCTCGCGATCTACCAGGGCAGTAGAAACATCCTGCCACCCCATTGATCCCGATTCACCGGTTGTCGTTTTCTTCATCCCAAGAAAGCTGTCTCCAATGCGGCTACCTGCATTGGGTAGGCCGGGCGGGCATCTTGTTACTGGCGGCAGCACTGGCGTGTTTGCGTATGCTTTTGCGAGGTCTTCTTTCGCCTGGTCATGCGTTTGGTATGTCCGCTTTGTCTTTCTCTCTGATGGAATACGCTCTCGGCGCTTTAATTCGAACGAAGCTAGAAAGTAGTTATTACTTGCTGCAACTTCGGATGGATTTTCATCTCCGCCTAGCGTTCTGCTTTCCTGTTCGCGGCATCCAAGCATTGCACCCGCTGGCATTCGGTGTTTGGTGGCGATTACCTCGCCACCGGGTCCATATTTGTTTCCAGACTCAACTTGCGTGCCATCGCTGAATTTGAGCCGACCTATACGAACTATCTGACCTCGATCATTGCGCTCGATGTCCTCACTACCGACATTCCGCATGATTTCCTCAACGGTCGGAAGTATCTGGATGCGTCGCTCAGTATGCATCTGCGATATCACTTCAGGTTCGTTGCTATTCTCAGGCACCACATTCCAGTTTGTTGAAACGGGTATGATTTCGCTTTCAGGCCGATTTTTGTAAGCCATCAAAGCAGTCATGGCTCCGGCAAGGGACTTGTGCCTGCTCATGCTGCCTTCCTGACTGCTACCGCCGTATTATCATTGGCTGCGGAAGGATAAAGGCGCTCTTGTTCATGCCACCACGACAAGCCCTGCTCCGCCCTCCAAGAGAAATATTCTTTCAGTTTGCCAGACCACAATGCAGAACCGTAACGGGAAGCGTCTTCTGATGTCAGTTTTTTGGCTTCATTCGCGTCGTTCTCGACATGCGATATTTCTGCAAGTGCCCGCCTCAAGAAAGAACTTGGGGCCATTGTATGTCGTTCTACCGTGACTGGTGATCCTAGCTGTCTCTTTCTTAAAGCCATCCCGCACAACTTCGACCAATAGAAGCCTTCAGGGATGATTTTGGTTGTTACTGCTTTGCTCATAAAATTCTCCTCGTGTTTGGTTTGTCACTTACGCGGCTTGGTTTGTCGCGCTTTCAAGCAGCCAGCCTTTAACCAGCCTCACTGCCTGCTCTGCTGCATCGTCCTCGCTGACTGCCCTGACGACCACAACGGGGAAGCCAAGAGCATCAAGTAACGGATGGCGGGATATCTGGCTTGGTTCGAGCTTGGCCTTGCCGACCTTGTTTTCAATCTGTCGCAGCACCCCACCGTAGAGATAGACCCGGACGTCTGCTTCTCCCGGCGTCAGTCCTGCCGCCAATGCCTCTACCCTTGCCTTGGGGCCTCGCTTGGCTGCGTTCTGATCTCCAGCCAGTGTGAATGTCCCCGGTCGCACGTCTCGCGCTGTGTGCACGTATTCTGGCAGTTTACGCAGGCTGCGAACTTGTGCAGCTTGCAGTTCCCACTCCAGAGGCAGGGCCGCTTTTGTTTTCACCTTGCCATTGCGTGTCGTGATGATTGTGCGGACGCCGTTGATGCGGACAGTCTGGGTTGTGGTTTTTGTTGTTGATCTTGATTTAGATGCAGGTTTGGAATTGAGCTTGCTTGGTTCGGGCTTGCTGGATGACGCGCCTTTCAGCGCACGTCTTCGTGTCATGGTCTCTCCTCGTGTTCATGGTGCATCAGCTTGGTGGGCTGACAATTTACATCATGGCGGGAGTGACAGGTCGGTCAAGCGTCAACCGGCATAATTTCAACCGACCTCAAATCAGGTTGTATTTTTCAATCAGGAAATTTTCTAAAAAATGCGTAGTTCTCAAACGCATAGAACTACGCGCTGCGCGCTTTGTGCGTAAGTTTCTATATAAGAACTCTTACGCACTAAAAGCAGCGTGCTTTTGCGCAAGTCTTTTTAGGTTTTTTGAGACTTACGCAGTATGACTTACGCGTTACCTATGGTTGTATTTTTATTGTGACATTGGGTTGCGTAAATTTCCTTTTGCGCAACAAAAAAACCGCTCAGATTGCTCCGAGCGGTTCAGTTTTATGTGAGGTAGAATCTTAGAACTTGTAAGCTACGCCGAGACGAATTTCGTTGGTCTTAAACTTCTCGCGGACAGAACCCGCACCCAAGTCAAAGTCATAGTCTTTGTGACCATAATCGGTGTAGCGATATTCAAGGCGAACAATTACATTGTCGGTTGCGGCGTAATCAACACCCGCTCCAGCTGTCCAACCGGTATGGGTTTTGCTCTGCGATGCGCTGACCTCGTTTATACCGTCAGAGACCGAAAGCGTATTTTTCACGCTACCGAATGCAACACCACCAGCGATGTAGGGCATGAAACGATCCATGGCCAAACCTGCGCGAGCACGCACGGCACCCGACCAACGAAGTTTGCTTTCGATGCTATCTGTCAGACCGTCTGGAGCCAGAACAGAATAGCTATCCTTCAGATTGTTGTAAGTCACATCACCGTCAACGCCCAAGACAAAGTTGTTGCCCATGTCGAAATTGTAACCAGCGTAAAGTCCGCCGAGGAAGCCGTCCGGCTTGAGGTTCGCAATGAAATCATCGCTGAAACGCGACTTACCCCAGCCATAACCGACCTGGCCACCGAGATATCCACCTGTCCAAGAGAAGACTGGAGTTTCAACGACAACGGCAACTGGCTCTTCATAAACAACAGCATCAGCGGCTTTCGCGCCAGAAATCCCAACGAAAACAACAGTTGAAGCGAGCAAGACTGTCTTTATATTCATATCCCATCTCCCAGATTTTCTGAACATTAAAGCTAATTCTATTATTTAAGGTAGTGCTAACATACCGAATGTCTGTAGTAAAATTGCAACATCAACCCCAAAATGGCCGTACAGTTTTTACCGCCTTCATTCTTTTCATGAATATCAGACATGCAGTCGCTCCATGCTATCTTTTGGATTGTTGAATCCAAAGTATTTTGGAGGGATCAACGTTCAGATCGCGTGCGACCGCAAGTGCTCTATTTTTAAGACTCGTCGAAAGTTTAGGCTGACGGGAAAGAACCCAGAAATACTTGTTAGGGTTTGGCCCAACAACGATCGCCCATTGATAATCGTCGTCAAGTGCAACAACATTGTAGCCGCCGTAGAACGGCCCGAAGAAGGATACCTTGAGGGCACCGACGCTTGGTCCTTCGACAAACTTAGCTTTTCCCACGGCATCGCGATATTTTCCCTTTGCAGGGTCAAAGCCACCGTTGACGACTTTGATCGAACCATCCTTGTTTAATGAATAGTTCGCTGTCGTCTGTGTCATGCCGCGTTCGAAGCTGTTCTCAATTCTGCCCAGCTCATACCATTTACCGAGATAGCGATCGGCATCAAAATTGCGAACCGGAACCACGCCCGCTTGCCTTGCCGTGGTCTTGTTATAGCTTGCGCAACCAACCAGTGCAGCGAGCGATAGAAGAGCAAGAACCTTATATTTCATCACGGCACCTATATGTTGACTTGCAAAGGAAGTAGTGTCGCATCACAGGCTTTCAATGCGCCGCCATAATTTAAACTGCGCAACAAAAAAGCGCCCCGTAGGGCGCTCTTTCTTATTACTGTTGGATGATCACAGGCCGTATTGCTTGCGCGCGATTTCTCCGAGTCCAGCTGCATCCAAGCTCTTCAATGGCGCGAGAAAAGTAACCTGAATTACACCTGGGTCGCGTCCAATCTCAATGGCTCCGTTCACTGTCGCCCGATTACGCACTTCAGCAACGGTCATGCCAAGAAGCTTTGATGCACGCTCCAAACCGTTGACGATAGCGGCATTCATATTCTGTGCCGTTCCGATCACAGAAATCGGCGCCACTTCCTCAGTTCTTTCCACGCCCCATTGTTGTGCCAATTTGGACGCTTTCTGCTTTTCTTCCTCGGTGAATGGGTGGGCCAGAGGAGGCAAGTCTTCCAGCAGTGGAAATAATACGGGTCCGTCATTGTTGTATTTTTTCAGTACTTCAACCTGAAGCGTCACACTTCCTGCAACATCCATAGTGTGACCAGCGATTTCTCCATCGCCCTGCGACGCATGCATGTCGCCCATATAGACGCCAGCGCCCTTAACTTTTACAGGACAAACTAGAACCGCACCCGCACGAACAGCGTCGATATCCATGTGACCATCAGTCTTATGCTCAAGAAGCTGTTCCGGCGTAAGCGCGTAACTGTGAGGAGCTCCGACAAGGAAGGAACCGAAATCACCTGCATTGTGCGAGTCTGGCATCGCTATGGATGGAGTTGTGCCTAGCTGACCCAAGAACGGCCGCATTCGAACGATGGCGCCAACAAGGTCAGCAGGAGCATAATTCAAGATTGAGTGCTGCACAGAGTTGTCTGGCAACGAGGCATAGTAATCAGCATTTTCGGCAATCTTACGCGCTGCATCCTGCGGCAGCGTTACACCTACTGACTGCGTATCATCGAAAACAACCGTATAACCGTGCTCCATGGTGAACGGCTTTATGGCCTCTCCACACTTGTTACATCGGACGGAATCCTGCCCCACGCCTTCGATGTGTGTTTCAGGCCAGACTTCGTCACAGGTGGGGCATCGGGCTGCCACGAAGGGGTCGCCCAAACAAAACTGGTTGGAAACGGTGTCATGACCTGAAGCTGTCGCTAGCGACGTGACAGATATGTCTCGAATACGAATAACTACGCCATCACCGATCTCAGCTCCATCGATGAAAACGGGCTTGGTCACCTCATGACCACCACGCAACTGTGGAGTTATCATTGGCCCCCAACAGCCGGGAGCAGTATTCGATATGATTGTGCCGCCGTTTTGCAATGGCCCGAGCATTGGCTCATTCGGGTCCAAAACGCTATTAGTGAATCCATCAACCACAATACTGCGCTTAGCGCCAGAAAAGTTGCCATCCGCCATAACAGTCTCCCTTTATTCTATTCTGACTGTAGCTTTCACAAATGTTTTTTCTACCCAATTTTATGCGTCTTTACGCCGCCCTCACAAACGTCGTCGCCCTGCGCTGAACAGGGTCCCGGTCTTCCACCTTCATTAAGAAGCCCTCCGCGAACAGCGCCTTGGTGATCATCCCGACACGCTTCTTGTCTGTCTCTTCGTCGACGTCCAGCTGCAACGCATACGCAACGGCACGCCCTACCCAATCCTTTGCCTGTGGCGCCGGCTTATACATACCGCCGTTCACAACGCCCCGGATTGCGTCGCGTTCATCCTCGGTCAGTGTTTCCGCTACTTCCTCACTTGTTGGCCATGCCCAAGACGTCACGACCGGCGCATGATCTTGAGGCTTGGTCAGCCCTTGCCCGTTCCCCAGCGCGACACTTTCCAGCTTGCGCCAGTCAGCTTTGTGCGACAGTGCGGACAAGTTTGATTTGCCATAGACCACACTGAAATATGAAAACCGCGCTTCGTGTGTAAGGCCAGCCTCACTGGCCTGCGCTTCCGACATACGGTTAAGCACGCGCACAGAGCGGGCCGCACCGATAAGCGAAACTGCGCCGCGGGCATCTTCAACGGTTGCTTCACGGTCACTCACCTTACGCAGATGATGCACAATGTCGATCGAGCAGTTCGTGCGATCCGCGACCTGCGCCCAAAGCTTGGCCACCTTGTCGATTGCGCCGTTGTCGTTTTCATTGACCTGGTGCGTCGACACGAACGGGTCAACAATCATCACGTCTATACCAAGCTCCGAAATCGTTTCAACAACAGCTTCAACGACGGGCTCCTGAATCCGCACGCCTTTCTTGTCGTCGATCGCAATGACCAATTCCTGTTCGCGTCCTGTGTCTAGGAACAGATGCCCATCGATATCAGCTGGCTTCAGATTGAAATGAATGCACGCTGCCATGATGCGGCGCTCAAGCTCGTCGCGCGGATCTTCGGCATTGAACAACCAGACCTTCAGACGCTTCGGTGGTTTCGTTCCATTGAGCGCTTTACCCGACGCCATGGCGAGTGCTTCGACGATGCTGTTCGCAGTTTTGCCTAGACCACCCGGCGCAACTGTCACCGAAACATACTTGCGGATGAAGTGCTTACCGAATGCAAACTCGCGCCGTGGCAGTGTCGCCGGGTCTTTCCAAACAAACGGCGTGGCGATGATTGCTCGTTTTATTGCAGTAGTTTGTTCTGGTTCGTTGAAAGATGAATTGAAGTCCGCAACTGGCTCAGCGACAACGTCTGTGCGCGCCTCAGCTTTGGCCAGTCCATTGGCAATCATACGGCTGATATCGACCAGACGCGTGTTGTCGTTGTCGTTCTGTGGCACACTGCGCGGGCTGCGAGCACCAGCAGCAAGGCCGTTGTCGATCGTCTTAACGCAGCGCGGCCAATCACGACCCCAGCCTCGCGCCACGTCTTGCAGCAGGGCGCGCGCTTCGGATTCAGCCAGAGCGCCTGCCCCGACGAACGTACCCAAACGAAATGCGGCGTCGTTCAGCCGGTTGTTGCGGTTGCCCATCGGTTCAAGCGCAAGATCGTCCAGCTCAGATTGAACTGCGCGCTCGACATAACGGTCATTGATCTTGCCACTGACAGACGGTGCTGCTGTGTATGTGCTCTCGTATGAGCGTGGCAACACAAGCTCGAGCAACCAGTCTGGCGCGTCGACCGGCTCCTGCTCAGATATCCAACGGTAAGGCAGGCCAACCTCCGGCACGCTCCCGGACGCAATGACATAACCGCCGTCACCGCGCACGTCGACGCCGGCGCCAAGTGCGCCGCGGTTACGAACGCCCTGACGATGACGAAAGAAGTAGTGACGGCCACCACTCGTGGTTTCTGCGGTCAGTGTTGCAGGCAGCGCGCCGTGTGCGGCCTCCAGCGCTGCAAGTGTTTCGTCACCGCCGTGTTTCGGATCGATATCAAGAACCCATGCACCAATCGGCGCACCTGTCGGCACCCCGATCATAGCGGATGGATTGCGGCGCCAGTATTCGCGAACAATGCGCTCGTTTAGCGTTGCTCCACGGAACCCGTTTGATGTCAGAGGCGTTTTAGTAGCAAGGATCTCGATGCATCCATCCTGATCCACGTATTCTTCGTCGCAGTGGCGACACGGAAACACGGGCCAGTTTTGCGCCTGATACGAAAGCGCAACGTCGAGCATTGGGTCGGTATCTGCAATTGCAGGCTGCGTCTGTAAATGGTGCATGTGAACTCCTGAAGGAGGAAATTATGGCTGATAATGGTTATGCAGCACGACACGAGGCCGACGGCAGCTGGTCAGTGATCGATGTGTTCAAAGGAGAGCCCATCACCTTCAAAGGCCATCTTCAGACAAACCTGTCCGAAGAAGAGGCCAATGAAGCGATTGTTCAACTCTGTCGAAAATACATGGAACGGCATCACGAAGGCGGAGACGGTCGACTGCCTTAAGCGGCGTTGGATCTTCTGAAACGCGCAGAATTGTGATATTCTGCATGAATAATCCTTGGAGCGCTGCCATGGCTGAAACTCGCTATGATATGAAGCAGATGCCAGACGGAACGTGGGCAGTGATTGATATCTTCACCGGCCTCGCAGTAAAGGTAAACGAGACATACATCACCGACCTCGATATTCAGGAGGCCGATGACATGGTCGATTTGCTGAACAGCCTCTATGCCGATAGACGCAAGGGGCCGTTGCAGTGATTGTCATTGGCGGCCACTAACTCGGTTTCGAGATACGCTTCGATGAAGGCTTGCGCGGCGGGCGCAACGATTGCATTGCCGTAACCGCGCAGGCGTCCCACTCGGGCGGCAGACCCATGAGCCAGCGGGAATGTGCCGGGTTCAACTGGCCGCCACTTTCCATCCCGGCCGTGGAGCCAGTCAGCATCTGCCCAGAGGCCGTTAGTCGGGCCGGGCCCGCCATTGCTGCTGCGTGGTTCAGCGTGACGTTCTTTGTTTTGAAATTCGATGATGGATGGCGCAATGCGTCCGTAGTTGTCGTTGTCGGCCAACCTGCCAAGTTCGCTTGCCTCGGCAGCTGATCGAACCTCTCCGTCCCGTCCGCTCTCGGTTTGATGTCCGCTGCGCTGTCCTTCCAATCCCGAGCCGATGCTGTTGACCAGCCCGTTAACTGGCAAATTTGGTTCAACGAAACGGTCGCCTTCGATCCGTCTGAACGTCGGCCCGTTGGGCTGCAATCTTTGGCAATCTGCCCGCCGTCCCCGTTCGATTTTGTTGGAGTCGGGTATCCGCTCAGCCACCCACCAGAGCCGCTGTCGGATGTGCGGCGCACCGAAGCCCGCAGCGCAGGTATCGACCGCCCCGCTGGCGTAGCCCGATCCTTCCAGGTCAGCTTGTACAAGGTCGAGCCAGCCGAGTCCGTCCTTGCTCGCAACTTGCTCGCCAAAGACGACTGGAGGTCTGCACTGCGAAATAAGCCAGCGGAAGTGCGGCCATAGGTGCCGCTCGTCATCAAACCCATCTCCTTTGCCTGCCGCGCTGAAAGGTTGGCAGGGACAAGAACCTGTCCAGACAGGACGGTTGTCGGGCCACCCTGCTCGGCGCAATGCGTAGGACCAAACGCCGATCCCTGCAAAGAAGTGACATTGTGTGTATCCGACGAGGTCGGCAGGTCGAATATCGACAATTGAACGCTCATCAACATCTCCCGGGGCTATGTGTCCTGCCTTGATTAGCTCCCGCAGCCAAGCGGCAGCTTTTGGATCGAATTCGTTGTAGTAGGCGGTCAAAACGGCGCCTCCTTCAAAGCTTCCCGCATCCCGCGCCCGCAAGCCTCCCACGCTGTTTTCACCAGCATGCGCGCTTCGAGTTCGTCGCACTCTGCAAGGTCTGTTTTGCCTATGGACTGCAAAAACTCCCCAACTGCCTCAACACCGGTATCAAGCGCGCGCAGTTCGAAAGGGTCGAGCCTGCGGCGCGATCGGATATGCTCGGCAATATCTGCGCATTCCTTGCATAGCCAGCGGATCGGTTCTTTGCCCTCCTGCACGCCGAGTCCCACGGCGTGGCGGAAGCAGACGTGGCAGATGTCCGTCATGCTTCCCTCCGCGAATACCAATGAGTTTTGTTCGGCGACACAATGGAAAAGGAATGCTGGCACAGACGTTCCATGAGGCGACTACCAAGGTCACTGGCGCGCTCCACAATACATGTTTCGTCGGATGGAAAACGTGGATAGTTTATAAACCCGACGCGAATTCCTGCCTCTTCGCCACCCGTGTAGATGTAATTGACCGGCTCAACGGTGACGCAGCTCCCTACGTCCATGCACCACTCGCGGCACGCCTGCTTGGCTTGCTCAAGATCGCCGCCAATGTAGATAGAAACAATCACTGTGGGTTTTTCCTTGATCGTGATCATGCCGTGCACTCCCCTTCGTCGCGCTGGCATAGCGCGTCTTCGTCGTCCAAAATCCAGTCGCCTTGGCGCTCCATGAACCGGCGCAGCTCAGCTTTGGAAAATCTCTTTGAGAAAGTTGAATTGTCAGCAGGGCGACCTTTCTGTGTTTCCAGCTTGCCAATTCGCGCCTCAGCAGCTTCCCACCACGCATGGCGATCCGGAAAATCTCTCGCGAGAACGGCCTGAGAACGTTCGGATTTCAGGAAGCAACCATCGCAATTACCAAGCCAGCAATTGCCACGCACGTTCGGCAATTGAAGATCGAAAGGCTGAGACTTCCAGAAATCACCAACAATTTGCCGCGTCACACCAGCTGCAGCCAAAGGGTGCCAGTTTACCCAGCGGTCTTTAACCACTTTGGGGTTGCCGTCTTTGTCAAAAAGTCGCTGTTGTTCGTCGGCACGGATGCCTACAGCCGCTGTCCAGCGATCCCATCCTATTGAACGGAGATAACGCTTGGCAGTTCTGATTTTTAGTTCTTGGGTGCAGAACCGGGATTGTTGGTTGGGTAAATATTGTTTCTTGTCTATGAGCGCGTCGAATGGCTCACCGTTACGGCTCGCCCCTTGAAAACCAACTTCCTCAAAGAATGGCTTCTGCGCTCGGTATTCCGTCCATACGATGAGAACACCCCAACGCTGACCGCACTCGCGAACAAAATCCAACGTTTGCTCCATCTCACGCCCGGTGTTCTGAAACATCACCTTTACGCGATCCTCTGGAATACCTCCATTGGCTTCTAGGATGGAATGCAGCATATAGGCAGATGTACGGCCGCCACTGAACGATATTTGTACATTACCTTCGGGTAGCTGATAGAGGCCGCGTCGAGGCGCGTCCATTTGCAAAAATCCAGGACTTGCAAGGACGCAGCCGAAAGGCCCGCTGGGTAGCGGTGCATGCATTCATTCTCTCCTCGTGTGTGGTAACCCGCCAGTTGGTGGCTGGCGGGGTGTGTGATAGGGTTGCCAAAAGCGGAGGCAATCCTAATGACTACGCAATATAAGACAGCTGATGAATTAAGCCGGATGATTCAAGAAGCCGTTGATCCTATGGGGGAGTGGACAACGATACGTGTCTTCCCCTTAGGAGAAGGCAAGTGGGATGCAACTTTCACCAATAACGCCCTTAGCAATGAAGTCAGCTCTAACGTTATAGCCGCAAAAGACCGCCTCCGACTGCTGTATGATATTGCCGGATAGCTCGGGAAACCAGTCGCTGTAGGCGGCGACGTTCATCCGTCCATCTGCGGCAGAATTATAACCGCAATCGCAGATATATTCTTCGCCGATGTAAAGGCCGACACCTACGTCAACGCATTCGGCCTCGGCGGTGCCTCCGCATTCTGGGCACTTCATGAATTGGTCGCCGTAGTTGCTCATATTGCCACCAAACCATTTGACCGTAGCCATGACAGGACTCGAGATGCGGGAAAGTGCCATAAACGCGCGCCGTCAGACTTGACCTGCAAAAGATAACCACGTGGGAATTTTGGCGGTAGTTTAAACCCTTGCGGAGTTACAAGCGTGACTTTAGCGTCTGCCTCAGGTCTGCCGAACTCGCGGCACGCCTCCATAGCGCCGAGGCAAGAACGCGCCATTTCATCGGGGCTCACCTCGCCACCCTCTCTTCCCTTACAGTAAAACCCGGCACCTGATGCATACCGGCGCGGACTGTTTCTTCTGCCATTGCTTGCACGACAGCTTTGAAACGCTCCGGCGCCCGGCCATATGCCCAGTCAAGCGCGACGCCTTCATCGACAAGATCACAATGCCAGACCGAGCGAAGGCCTGTGCCAGTCGTTGCCGCCTTGTCTTCGCGCTTCGCCCAGCGGTCAGCCTGCTTCGCTTCATTGACCATTTCTTCGGCCTGCTCGCGCGCTTCCAGATTGCCCTTACTCGCCTGCATGGCTTCCTGCGCCTCGCGGATTACGCGGTCGGCTTCCTCACGCGCCGCACGTGCCGCAGCTTCCTTTTCAGCGGCGACCTTATTGCGCCATGGCGTCAGCAGCCCTTGCAGCACTTCCTTGCCGAGCACGACTTTGCCCTTGCCGGACGTCTTGGTGTTGCCAATCAGCTTGTTGTAGCGCGTCTGGATCTCAGCTTTGGCGTCGTCGTGTGGCTTCGCTTCGTCCTTACGAACCTCATCGGCGCGCTTTCCCGCATCATGTAACTTATCATGCAGCTCGGTCACAGCGTCGGCCAAAGCTTGATTGTCGATGGCTTCGCCGTCCGCAAACAGTTTAGCTTCTCCGTACAGGTCTTCGATTTCCTGCTTGATCTCTTCATATGCGGAGGTCGGCGGGTTGTTGTCCCCCATGCCTCTTGCGTTGTATGGGTCGTAGTTATCCGCGTCGATATTCTTCATGCTTTCTACTCGTGTGGTTGGCTGGTGAGGCCGGGTGATGCTTATTGTGGTGGGGTCGTCAGTCGGTGCAACAGATAATTTGCAACAAATTTACGACACTCAAAATTGCGGCAAGTACATTTATAATCATACCAAAACTATGGGATTATGTACTTATCGGTACTTGTTGCTTTACTAAACCAATACTGCTAAACGGTCCTCGTCCTGGGAGGATAAGACCGCCTGCGCGCGCTTCGGCGCTGCCGGGCGGTTTTCCATTTTTAGGGCCATGCAAACTTTGCATAACTGATGTGCGACATTGCCCATTGTAATCATCATACCAGTTACCTATTTTGGGGATGTTCAGTCTCACTCCTCCTCCCAGAGGCTGAACTCGAAGCGTGGCCCTCCTCCTCCCAATAGCCGCGCTTTCCAGATCAGCCCGTTGCACACTCCTCCTCCCAGTGCAGCGGGCGTTCTTGTTTTTGGGGCTAGAACGGAATAGTATCGTCAATCTCTGCCATCCAGTCTGGAACATTGTAGTTCGCAGCCTCCGGAACGTTGTCGTTATCGGCTATGGTCCCAGCCCGAACGTCCTTCACATTCCAGTATTTGCCGTTCGGCACGACGCTAATTTCGTCGGTGGTGAGCAGTTCGCGCTGACGTTCAAGCCATTCCATGACCGTCTTGGGAAACGGACGCTGACCTCCATGCTGCGTCCACCATCTATGCGCCTTGGTTTGTGCGAAACCATTATGCTGCGGGCAAAGCCATTCATTGATCTGCGTATAGCCTGCGATGTAACTGCATTTGACCGATGGCGGCTTGTCGCCCTTGCGTTCGTGAAAATGAAACGTCCTGCCCGTTACCTTGCGCCATTCTGCTTCGGCGGTGCTGACAATCGGCATATCGGCGGCCTGCCGTGTAAGCTTCTCATCCTCATTCGGTGGGAAGTCATAGCCGCAGCATGGGCACTTCATCAGCGAGATATGTACCTTCTCACCGCAACCCACCGCTCCGTTTTCGTCCGGCACTGCTGGGCAGATCTTGATTGGCGGCTCGCCATTGCCAGCGCTTGGCGCTTTCGGCTCGACCATGTCGACAGGTCCATGCCGATCGACGAGTTTCGCGAAATCCAGAATGAGGCAATTCTTCTTGGGGCCTGCTGCGATAGCTGATAGACGCTCCTCAACCGTATCCAGCGGCGCACCTGCTCTATAAAGCGGGCGAGTGCCACGGCCAGCCATTTGGACATATAAACTCAAAGACAAAGTCGGGCGCATAAATGCAATTAAATCAACACCCTTATGATTGAATCCTGTTGTAAGAACTGAATTGTTCGTAACGCACTGGATGCGGTATGCTTTGAAGTCCTCAAGGATGCGGCGGCGTTCTTCCTTCGGTGTATCGCCTGTTACGGCTTCGCACGTAATGCCGCGGGATCTGAACACGTCACGCACGTCCATGGCAGCTTTCACGCCGGCACAGAAGCAAAGCCACGAACGACGATCGGCACCCTTAGCAATGATCTCAGAAACTACCGCGTCATTAAGGTCAGTACGATTGATTGCTTCTTCCAGTGCTCGCTGCTTGTAGTCGCCCCCAAGCCGCCCGACGCCTTTGACGTCATATTCTGTAGCCGTTGGCTTGCTCGTCAGCGGTGCAAGGAAGCCGTCGCGGATACCATCAGCAACGCCGTAGGTGTAGACGATCTGATCAAACAGACGATCTGCGCCCTCATCCAAACGACCGCTGTCGAGACGGTAAGGCGTGGCAGTCAGGCCGAGGATTTTCATGTCCGGATTGATCTCGAGCAGAGCATCGATGAACTTGCGATACATCGTGTTGCTTTTGATCGGAATCAGGTGGCACTCGTCGACCATAAGGACGTCGACATGTCCGATTTGCTGAGCCTTATTGTGAACCGTCTGAATGCCTGCAAACACAATCTGACTGCGCGCGTCACGACGGCCAAGACCAGCCGAATAGATACCTGCAGGCGCAAATGGCCATACGCCCAGCAATTCCAGATAATTCTGCTCTATAAGCTCTGCGACGTGCGTAACGACCATCACGCGCATATCAGGCCAGCCTTCAACGAGCCGCTGAATCAAAGACGCCATAACCAACGACTTGCCGCAGCCCGTCGCAAGATCAACAAGCGGATTGCCTGCCTCCTCTTGCCAATAGTCGAAAACGGCGTCTATTGCTTCTGACTGGTATGCGCGTAGCTGGAGCATTATGCTGCCTTTTCAATGCTTTCGTTAGGTTTGTTGTCGTTCGCAGCTGTAAAACGGGCGTCATATTGTTGAATTGCCCATTGGATGGCGTAGCAGCACCAAGTGAAATGATAGCTGTAGTCGTCGACCCGGTGTTCCCAGAAATCTTGAAACGAATTCTCTGATACTGGGCAGGTCCAATCCATGGCAGACTGAATGGCATCTTGAGCGTTGCTGCTGCGGTCAGTTAGACCATCACAATCATCGGTTATCGCATCCCATGCCTTTGCCCGGTCGTCTTCGCTTTCAAAGTACCAACCTTCAAAATCGCTCTTCAGAGCTTCAACGAACAGATCTTCACTATATGACGTGTGACCGCCGTGTTTCTCATGGGCTGTAAGCTTTTCAGACCAGTACCCAAGGTTGATATGTTCACCGCGAAAAAACTCAAACATATCTGGAAGTCGCGAGAACATGAACGAACCCATATCGCCAGATATCGCCAAGTAGCCGGGCCATGTTGTGATGTGAAACTTATATACTGACGAACCATCGTTGGAGAATGTCAGGTGTCTATGCGTGCCGCTGTTACAGCGAACCTCCATTTTGTGGCTGGCGATATTCTCTAGAAACGTCTCCTTGGTGGGCTTTTTCATCAAGCTGCCTCCGCGATATTCTCAATTGCTATGATTTCTTCAGCATCACGATTCCACATGGTCCCATCAGTTGGATCGATGACATTGAAATAGGTGACGCTCGGTTCGTCTTTCACTTTCCAGAACCAGGCTTCTGCAACGATGCCGATGAATGCTTGCTTGTCGCCAACCTTACGGACACTGACGGTCTGACCGACTAGCTCATGATTGATTTTTACGCTCACGCCGCCTTCCTCCCCTCGCCATCCACCCAAACCTCCCCGTTTTTCATGCGATACGTGATCGTCTCAGCATCCTCATCGACGTCGATCTGTTCACCATTAACCATGCCCGGTAGATACAAATGCGCCGGGCAACTGTCGCGCTGTTCGTCGATCGACAATGGCTTTGCCCATCGTGCGCATGAGATATGGCAATCGCCGCCGCTCTCAGGCTGAGCATGAAGGCAGGTGCGGCAGTTCACTCGCGGCTGTGCATCGTTGTGACAGACCGCTTTATGCTTGCAGAACATGCATCCAAAGAACTCCGGGTTTTCACTAATCCTGCTCGGCGGCGTGTCCGAAAACACGATCCGTTCGCAGCGCGCTACCAGCCGAAGGCAGAATTCCAGATCGTATTCGATGCGCTCGGAATAAAGGCTGTCGCTGTCTTTGCATGAGACGAGATAAAGACAGCGGCTCAAACCGAAGGCATGCATTCCAAGCTGGCACTGCGCATAGTGCAACGGCTTTGCTTTCTGACAGCCGTCCTTAATAATCAGTGCGAAACCTTTGGCATTGCTCGATTTAAACTCAAGCAGGTGTTCAGTCTTAGACGCCTCCGGCACATTCATTGCCTTACCGTCGCACTTTCCGCGCACGAAGCCAGATACGAGCCGGATCTTGTCTTGCTGCCCGTACACGTCGACACCGATGCGCTCGAGATCTGCGACGAGCCGATCTTCTTCGATGTTACCCGTTTCAAACAAGCGCAGCTGACGGCCGCTATGCACCTCGTGGGCCGAAGCCCACCTGAAGGCATACCAAAGCGCCCTGTCGCATTCCGTACCAGCCTCGCCCACGCTGATGCCCCACGAGTCCCAGGATTTCGCCTGAGCCTCGTAAGCGGCATAAATCGCGCCGACGGTTGTGGACTGTGGTTTGGGGAGCGCAACCATTAAGCCGAACCGGTTTCTAACTGAGCCACCCAACCTTGAGCCGCATCGATCGTGGAGAACGCGCCAGAGCAGATGCGCGAACGCATCCCCTCCGAGGTCACGTATGTTTCAATGACGCGAAATGGCCTGTCTGCATCAGGAGTGACCTGCTTGAATATCGCAAAGGTGATTTTCATCACCACACCTACACGCGCATCGGCATAATTACGCACCTGTACCCCGGCCTGCTCGCCGACGTGATCAGCGCAGGCGAACCGGAGTCCGCCATCGACATTGTGATTTCATCTGCGCCAAACGCTGCCATGAGGTCGGTGACATACTGACCATTGAAACCGATCGTCAGCGGCTCGCTGCTGAAGTTGACTTCCATCTCCTCAGTTGCGTCGCCGCGATCTGGATTAGCAACATTGAGCGTCAGAGCATCAGACGCAAATGAGAAGCGAACCGCCTTACCACGCTCGGTGGCGATAACTGACGTGCGGCCGACGGCTTCGCGCAGTGCTTTCGCCGACAGCGTAGCGACACGCTCTGATGGTTTTGGGATAACGCGCTCGTAATCCGGATATGTGCCGTCGACGAGCTTCGACACGATGACGGTCGAACCGCTTTCGACCATCACCTTGTTTGACGACAGCGAAACTGACACGACTCCGGTCGGCAGCAATGACAGCAACTTGTTCGGCAGAATAACGGGAGCAAACGTGGAGTCCTGCTCGATGCGTGTCGATGCTAGGCGATGACCGTCTGTAGCCGTGGCAATGATATGGCCGTCCTTCGCTTCCAGAAAGACGCCGTTCAGGTAATAGCGGGTTTCTTCGGTGCTTACAGCGAACTGCACGTCCTGCACGAGTGATGCGAGATCCACTTCGATCGTGGTGTCGAAGCTTCCGTGATTGAAGGACGGGAAGTCAGCAGCTGGCAGCGTATCCAGCTTGAAGCGGCTCCTGCCAGATTTAACGACCAGATGATTGTCGTCTGCTTCTAAATTAATGTCACTTGTGGCGCGCTTGGCAATATCCAGAAGCAGCTTGCCCGCAACTGTGACTGTCCCGTCCTGACTGTCCAGAACCGGCAAGCTGGTGCTGATTTCCAGATCAAGATTGGTGCCGGTGATGCTCAGCTGTCCTTTGTCCGCGGACAAAAGCACGTTGCCAAGAATGGGAATTGTCGTTCTGGCCTCAACTGCCTTTGTCACGGTCGACAAGGCGTGCGACAGCTGCGCTCGGTCAAGCGTTACCCGCATGGGTTTCTCCTCGTGTTGGTGGTGTTAGGCGCGGCTGGTGACCGCGCCGTGGTTGGGTCTTAGGCCGCTAGAGGCCAGCCGTCTTCATCAAGCTCAGGCGGAACAAATTCGATGCCATTGAGATCGGCAAGGTGTTCCAGCAGTGCTTCTGCATTGCCCGGCATGTTATCGTTGGCCGGTTGCACCCATGGTTCACTTTCCGCATCGTCCACAGTCAGCGCCTCAATAGCCGCCTCAATGGTGAAAGGCTTGTCCTCGTTACCCAACACAACCTTGTCACCATACGCGCCGCCGATCTGGTCTTTGAGATCTTCCCAAGTTTCAATTTTCACACCCCGAACGGCCAAGGCAACTTTCATAATGTCGCCTTTGCCTATCGTGTAGCCTCGCTGTTGGTATTTCAGGACGCGGGTAGCTGACGCGAGTGGATAGCGTGTGCCAGCATTGAATTTCAGAAAGCGCTGGCTGTTGTGCTTCAGAAAGTCTGGATGAAAGGCAAACCCGGAGTCAGGGCTATTGGCGCCAGCGTCCAGATCAACCGCACCCATGCAAACGGTAAAATCAAAGGCGTCAAAAATAGACTGGGCGCTTGGGAAGAAGTCAAAATACATCAGCTGAGCAATATTGTTGCTCCGATCGGTAAAGGTCACGGCGCGCTTACTGGCAGCCACGCACCAAAGGCCCTCCTCATATGCATCATAAACAGCTCGCTCAAATGCGCGGCGAGATTTGAAATACAAATCGACGTCATTGATGTCAGTACCGGTGAACACGCTCGTTACTGCGCCACCAGCAACAAACGCACCGTCAAAGCGTATTGGAAGCGCAGCATCGATCTGTCTGCGCTCAGATTCGTAAGCCATTCAAAACTCCTCGTGTTGGTTCGGTAAGCTACCGGCGCGCAAGCACAGGCAGCTGTTTCTGTTCCGGCCTTTACTTAGACCAAGGACGGCTTCCCGCAGCTTTTGCAGGCTGCGCAGGCTTGTTGTTGTTTGCCGCTGCCGGACGGTTGTCGTTTGCTGGGCGCTGCGCTGCCGCCGCAGGCTGCTGAGCGTCAATACTCGGCTCAGGCACGTTGTTTTCGTCAGGGAAGAAGTATTTCTTGATCTCGGCACGCGCCGGATACTGGCCGTCCTTTGAAGGCTTGCCGAGGGCCACTCGCACCGTGAACGACTTAAAGAGCAGGTCGTCGGTGTCTTCTACCGAGGACATTTCGAGCGCGCGGCAAAGGCTGGCGAACTGTCGCTGGCCGATCTCCTGCGCCTGCGGGTTCTTGTTCTCGATGTTGTAGTTGTTGAACAGCTTTCGATCAGCATATTCAACAGGCTCGAGCACCTTCATTGTGGTTTTCAGAATGGTGCCGCTGCCAGTCGAAGTCGGCACCACGTCGGCCGCTTCGATTTCCATCTTGTATGTACCGTTAGGCAGCTCGGAGTAATCCGACTGCGTCGTGTCGTGTTGGGTGGCGTCAAACGCCGTTCCAAGTCTCGCCATGTCTTAGTTCCTCGTGTTGGTGGTGTGGTTAGTCGTAATCGCGGGGATAAAGCTCATTATAGAGCTCATCGTAGGCTTCATCCTCTCCTACGCATTCATCTTGTGTGTCCCAATCTTGTGCTTCGAACGCATTGAGGATTGGCCGGTAAATCTTCTTTCGATCATCCTTGTCAGCGACAACCGGCTTTACAGCTTTGATGATCTCGCTGAACGTTGAACTCCCTGACGACCAGCCCATCAAGCAGCGTCACTTGTGGCGCCATAGAAGTATTTTGAAAGATCGTCGAACCCGCTTCCCTTTCGGTATGGGATCGACGCTGGCATGTTCATGCGGTTCTTTGCCAGGAACCCTGCACGCTCGTCTGTGTAGATTACGCGTTCCGCTCCGGACATACCTTCGGCCTTAGCTTCCTTCTTTCCAAAGCCCTTATCGACCTGCTTCACCGACGCACGCTTGTTCATGAAGAGAAGAGCATCACTCTTTTCCATGATGATATCCGCTGCGCGCTTCTGAAGTTTAGGGCGGTAGCGGTCGTAGGAATCAACCATCGGGTCATTAAACGACTTGGCCTCGCTGTGCAGGATCTGCACGACATGGATGTCTTTGCGGGCTAACGCTTTGATTGCGGAAATGTACTCCTGCCAATCATTGTCAGCTTCAAGGTAGCCTTTGCCAAAAGCTGTCGGCGATCCCTTATCGTTACTGTCGATGTTATCCCAACCCATTCGGCCGCATGTGTATCTCCAAACCAGTTTTTCCAGAGCATCCAGACTGTCGATAATGACCGTTTTAAACTCGTGCTCTTCGGTAACGAGTTGCCCGATGACATCAAGCAGGTCATCGAATGACTCGATCTGCTCGCCCACCATATCAACGTCGGTCGGCGGTTCCTCGCCCTCAGTATAGAGATAAATCGGGTCAGGAAATTCAGCTGCTAGGCTGGTCTTTCCAATACCGCCGGTGCCATAAAGAGCGATAATGGGAGGGTGCGTTCTCTTCGTCGATTTGAGGCTTGATAGGCTGATAGCCATAATTAACTCCTCGTGTGCTTTGGTCGGTGGTGGTGTGGCGGAGCGAACCCCGCCGAGTTTGCTTATCGCAGCTGCAGCATCGGCACGGAGCCGCCCGGCAACATCGTGGTTGGCAACTGGCCATTCCATTTTTCAGCCTGTGTCAAAGCCACAAGGCCGGGATTGTCGCGAAGTGCATCGCCGCGTGCCTTGATCGAAGTGGCTTCTGCATCACCCTTAATCCGGATCGCTTCTGCTTCTGCATTAGCTTTGGCACGTACCGCGTCAGCATTGGCCTTTGCCTGCGTGACTGTAATTTCTGCCTGTACCTTTTCACGTTCTGCGTTCTGGCGAAGCTTCTGCACCTCTACCTCGGCAAGCATACGTTGCTCGATGCTGGCCTCGTAAGCATCTGAGAAGTCGATATTCTCAATCTGCACACTATCGATGATAACGGGGCCTTTAACCGAACTCTGAATCGCAGAAGCGACTTCAAGATTTAGGCGTGAGCGGTCCTGAATAGCGGCTACTGCGGTGAACTGACCGAACACGGTTTTAAGGTCTTCATTCACTCGTCGGTCGACAAGCCGAGACAAGAGACCATCCTCGCCGCCATAGGTGCTGTAAACTTCAGTCACTTGATCAGCAGGGATGCGGTAATTTACAGACAGGGACAGCACCGCAGATTGCTGATCCTTAGAATAGGCGGGCACTTCTGTGTAAAGCTGCGCTCGTGATTGGACAGAGATTTTAACGACTTCCTCAATCCAAGGCGTTTTAAAACCAAGACCGAGCTGTGAAGACCCAACAACTGCGCCGTTGCGCAGCAAAACGCCTCGTTCACCTTGGTCGATTGTGTACCAAGATCCGAAAACAACGGTGATAGTGACTAGAAGGGCCACAAAGCCCGCAAATAGTGCCGCGATGCCTCGCATTATTTTCTCCTCGTATTTTTTGGTGGTGTGGTGGTTTTGATTACGATCTGCGCAACCCCGTGGGCGATGATTGCGCAAACGACGATGCCGCCGATAAGAGCTAAGGCGTTCATAGGATTTTCAGCCCTATAATAACGACCAGCAGGATTAGCGAGCCGATCAGCCAGACTGGCGCCGATGTGGCCAGCGTGGGAAACCGTGGGTAGGTCATTGGCCACCCCACAAATAAAGCAGTCCGTAGAACGGCAGCACTGCATTCCAGAAAATGAAGCCTGCCACGATCAGCAAGAACCCAAGGGTAAAGCCCGTCAGAGCTAGGGAGCGCGCGATCTTACCGGTGCCATTACCGGCTGGCGTGACAGCGTTCACAACAGCACCCATGAGTAAAAGCCGATGGCCAGCGCTAAAGCCGCGACAACTGCCAGCCCCATGACGAAGCGGTCACCGAGACCTAGCGTTGTTTCGCTGGACAAGATGCGGTCGTCTTCGACGACGGAGTCTTTGAAGGGCGGCGTCATTCGGCACCGTCCTTATGAAATCTAAGCATAATACCTCCTCATTCCCCGCCGCGATGCAGCGGGGCTGGTCGGTTTATCGGTGGGATTTACTGGTTAGGCGGCGATGCGCGAGTACGGCTCGTCGTGCGCGATCCAGTGTTCGATGGCATCCTTTGCCGCCTTCAATCCGAGACCCGTCACAGATCGCAGCTCTTTGATCGCTGAAATCTTCTCGCCCTTAGCAGCGAACCGTTGCCAGACGTGTTTGTAGGATGGCGCCGGTTCACTCACCTTCTGAGTGAGCACATACACGCCGAATTCCTGGCTCTTGTGGACACCGGCTAGTCGCGCGGCTTCCTTTGCGGCAAACGTTTCATTTGCATGTACATGAGGCGCTGTTGACGGCTTTGGTTGGCCGTTTTCAATCAGCGCAACGATGGCGGGTTTTGCAATAGGTGCGACCGTGAATTTAAGGTTCCGTAGAATGAACGGGAGCGGTGCAGCTGCTTTGACAGGCTCGTCGACCCATTCGGCGATGAGGTCGTGATGCGACTCGTAAGTCCTCCACTGCCTGCCGTCATCATAATATGAATCGTTTACTTCAGGCGCTCCCCAATACAAGCCCTCCGACCTTACTGGCCCAACCTTACGGCCGTCACGCGTGCGATAGTATTTGCCTGCTTCGATTTTGAAAGGGGCGAGTTGGATTCGCTTCCAAGGGTCGATAGCCAGTTGGTTAATCACCCCAGCGGTTTCATGGTGTAAATCAAAGCTTACCACTTTTCCGCTCGAACTTGTCACATAGCCAATGTCACCGACGCGCGTCCCCTGTCGAAATAGATCGGCTTTGATCACGCGCACCCGATCACCGACCTTAAATGTCTGCGCCTTCGCAGCTACAGGCAGAGTTTCAAATTCATTTGACGTCAAGTAAAACTCGTCGCCAACGTCATCGATGACCCAAACATCACCATCATCGACGGTTTTCACCTCGTAAAGCTCGCCTGCGCGAACGTCGATCTGTGTTACTAGGCTTCTAACCTTATCTCCAACTTTCAGTTTACCCATCAAGCTACTCCTCGTGTTTTGGTGTTTTTGGTAAGTTTCACGCCCTTGGTGAAATCGACCGGAATGACATTGTCTTCTTCAGTTCCGACCTCAGAGCCGCCACCGCCGTTGCCATCATTGGCCTGTGGTTCGACTTCGAAGCGCGAAACTTCGATCGTCCCAAGCCCGGTGCCTGGTATCCAGAACCGCACCGTGAGGAACATGCAGCCGTCACGGTCGCCGATGATGATGCCCTTCCAGCCCGTAAGCTTGTGGGTCACAATTGAGCCGGGCAGATCCCAGCAGTCGCCACATTCACAAGTCACGCTGCACCCCGCTTCGTTCTGCTGAACGACACAGGTGCGTTCGAAACGTACCTGCCGTCTTTAAGGATAGCAGTGTCGCGGGCATGCAGCTTCTGCGCGGGTGTTCGATAAGGCTTGCGGTTCGTCGTGTCCCGCTCACCAGTCCGCGTGAATTTGGTTTGGTAAGCCTTGTACGGCTCACGCAAGTTATGGGATTTCATTAATATTCCTCCTGTCAGGAGGTTGATCTGTGGCCGGTCAAGAATACGTGGGTCTGTAATTCCGACACGGCCAACGTGGCTCAGGCTGCGATTGCGCCCGGCTGTTTGTGCTCTGAATGATGCTCGAAGTTGTCGTTCGCGGCTTCCAGCGCACGGATGCGTGGCATTGCGATATAACTGACGCAGTGATTGGCCGTGGACCATCCACCGTTCGAAACACACCGCACAACGATGCGGTCTGCAGTAGATTTAGGAATTGGTCGACGCAGAATTGACGCTACGGTCGATCTGGGCAGGCTAAGCGCGTTTCCGATCTCGGTCGGGTTGGCGCCCACCTCGTGCATGCGATGCACTTCTTCTATGGTTTCATAATCTTTCATGCTCTCCTCGTGCGTGGTGTTGGTTGACAAATGGGCTTGGTGAAGCCATCTGTTGTCCTGCGCGGGGTGGTACTCGCGAAGGAAACCAGCGTGTAGAAGTGGCGCAAGCCCTCCTCGTGTAAGCGCTGGGATTACGAGGCGGAGCGAGCAGCGGGTGGTGCCGGCTCATAAACTCCGCCTTTAAAGTTTTCGACATATAGTAATGCCGAAAGCGCCACTGACCCTATTCAGGTCAGCAGCGTCCCTATTGATCCTACGGCGGCACTTCAATGAGAGCCGGTTCGCTTCTGTCGGCGGTATTGGTCATTTGCTCTCTCCTCAGTTTCAATTGCGCGTCAGCGCGGCTTCTATCTATTGAGTGCCGATATCCTTGGGAGGATGTTCTCTGGCATCATGAGGTAGGCCCTCCTTCGAACTGCCCAGCGTCTTTTGCGCCGGTTGATGACACCTATATCTGACAGATTCGCATCCATGTCAACATGTGGTGACATTTTCGCACGTTACATTTTCACAACAATATGCGAAAAGCACATCATGGACAAAGATTTCGCGCAGCGCCTTCGTTCGGCGCGTGACCTTAAAGGAATGAGTCAGGCTGACCTTGCGGCTCTTATTGGGCGCGACAAGTCGTCGATTAGTCTTTTGGAAGGCGGGAAACGCGGCGCGAGCGTTGAGTTTGTCGCCCGTTTGGCTCGCGCGCTGGATTTGAATGAAGATTGGCTTGCCTTTGGTAATGGCGAGATGGCCGCGACATCAGCTAAGCCTATTGCTGATACGTTCACACCGGCACCCATCCCCGGCGATCAGCTTGTAAGCCAAGAACGCGGCCTGCCTGTTTACGCCGCAGCGAAGGGCGGCGATGGACACGTCATCATCACCTTTGATCCAATCAGCTATATGAAAATGCCCGCAGTCCTGCAGGGCGTTAAGGGTGGTTACGGCCTTCTATTGTCCGGGGAATCGATGGTTCCTGCCTATCGTCCGGGCGAAACAGCTCTCGTGAATCCTAATTTGCCGCCAGTTCGCGATGAAGATGTAATTCTTTATCACACAAGCGCAATGGACGAGAACGAAGCTATCATTAAGCGACTTGTTGGCTTCAATGACCGAGAATGGATGCTGGAACAGTACAACCCGCATAAAGAATTCAAGGAATTTCGCGCGGATTGGCCCGTCTGTCATCGCGTCGTTGGCAAGTACAACACCCGTTAAACACTAGCCATTAACTACAGCCTCAAGCGCGCTAGCAGGTACACGGCCGATAGCTGCGATGATCTGCGTCTCATTATTCCATCGATATAAAGCAAGGACGGCCGGCTTTTCGCACGACAAGCGATGAGCCAGCCTCAGCGCGTGATCTTCCGTATCAACCTGGATCGGAGCGTCGGGAATCACACCCCACCTGCACGCAGTAAATCCTTGCACGACAAACAGCGGATCCATGACACCTCACACCCTTAACACTGTAATTATGATTCCATCATAATGAGAACATTTCAAGAACATTATTCATACTTGGTTAACTCTGTGAATTTCGTTGATGTGTTTTTGTCATCGATCATGTTGACATTTGGTGACTGATAAGCATATAAAGGTGACAGAACAGCACGAAGACAGCCTCACCAGCTTGATCTGCTGAACCCACCAAACACGAGGAGTATCAATTATGACGTCAGTTTCACCGAGAAGAAGAAGATCGCCAGCACCTCGCAAGAACGAAGTAATCGGTGGCGGATTCTTTGTATTCCGCCGCGGCAAACTAACCGGCCGCGTTAGTGTTGCCACTAGCCTACCATATGAACACGGATCGTTTGAGCAAGCACTGGCGGAGGCAGCGCGCCTCGCCAAGCTCTGCCCGGGCGAAACCTTTGAAGTTTTCCAAACAAGCGGCGCTATTGCTACATCTAACCATGATGTCTTTCTCGCCGAACTCCGCGAGGCCGGTGCCAGCGTTGAGGCTGTCACGAGCGGAGACCCCGAGCTGGCGGAGGCTGCGTGATGAACCGCGCCCTACTGGAAATGCTCGCAGATATGGAACCCGATCTGCACGCAGACGCAGCACGTGCAGGCAGCGATGAGCCGATGCGGCGCCCTGATTACGGTGCAAAGAAGCACGCTCGCCCCATGCCTTGGATACGATACGCAGCGCGCGAAGCTGTCGAGATGACGGTTGTCATTGGGTTCTTTGTGACCATCGGCGCAGTGGGTCTCGGCGTCACATGATTTACCGCGAAAGATAGCGACGGGGCGGAGCGCCCCTTGATTTCCCAATCATCGACGATCCGCGCGTTTTCACGCCACGGGTCGTCACGCTTACCAAAACCACACGAGGAGCACTTATTCATGTCTAACAGACACACGCACATCCTTACCGCAGACGAGTTCATTGCGCAGGGCACCACAGCAGCAGCAATCCTTTCGATCGCACGTTGGTACCGCGTGAGCGACCCGGCAACTGCCGCAACAATCAAAGACATTGCATATGAAGTGTCGCGCGAAACGGGCGAGAAGATCCGTATGCGCCGTGTGCGCCCGGCCAACGACAATCGCCGTCCTTTCAAGCGGAGGGCGGCGTGATGAATACACCTGTCCCAGATAGACGCGGCAACAGTATCGACACTGCCTTCCTCAATGCGTTGCGGCTAGGCCCGCAGCGCATAGGCCGGGCTTCCCTTGGAAGTGCTGGAGTCCCCATGCCCGTTGCTCGCCGTCTGGCGGCAACAGGTCGGGCTGTCGTCGTTGGTGATGAGGTGCGTTATGTTGATGAAGGTCACACGCAGCCAATCTAGAATATAACGGTCGCCAAGCCCTGAAAGGCGGGGAGTGATGGTCACGCTGCTAGCGATGCATCTAAACCATTCAGATATTCAATCAGTTCTTCAGCGTCTCGCTTTTTAAGCGAACAACAGAATTGGCCGTTCAGAGATACCGGCTGATTGGTGACTGTTTCCCTTACTTCCCATAGTCCATTTTGTTGCTCGGAGAGGTAGTAAAAATTATGAACCGTGCTGTTGAAAACCGACATCTCGATATCCTTGCGAAGGGAACTTGCCGCAACAACGTGGGTCGGAATTATTGGTTCCCGACCTTTGCGAGTAATTTCACGATCAGTCAGATACCCCTGCACGAAAGGTGGTGAGTGATGACATCACAACATTCAAATGATAATATCGCATTCACTCCAGAAACGTTGGCATTAAGGTGGCAATGCAGTCCGCAGCACATACGAGACTTGGTCAATAAGAACCGACTGCCGTCATTTCGTGTCGGCAGGCTTTATCGCGTCCCTTATGAAGCTGTATTGGAATACGAATGCCCCACGATATCCGACAAAAACTGTTCCGCGGAAAATGGTACGCCGTTTGGTATGACGGCAAATCAACCCAACGCCGCAGCCTCCGCACCTCTGATAGTGATGAGGCCGAACGTCGCCTAGCAGACTTCAAACGAGACTTTGCAGCGCCGCCGGGATCTCTCGTCGGCGACATAGTCGCTGCATACATCGATGCAAAGGATGGGAAAATCGCCGATCCTGGTCGACTTCGTTATGCTTGGAAACAAGCTGAAGAACACTTCGCACATCTCAGGCCCGATCAAATCACCGAAGATATTTGTTCGGAATACGCGCAAGCTCGCTATTTGGCAGGTCGAAAAGAGGCGACTGTCCTCAAAGAAATAAACGTCATTAGGCAAGCCTTGAATTGGCGCGGCGTTAGCGGCGCGCGGTTCGAAGCTCCTTCGGCTCCGCCTCCCCGAGACAGGTATCTCACCAAGCCTGAATTTAAGCAGTTGTTAGCTGGCTGCGCTTCGCCTCACATGCATCTGTTCTGCGTGTTGGCTCTTACGACCGCTGCTCGCAAGACGGCCATTCTACAGCTTACATGGGATCGCGTGGATTTTGATCGTAAGCTGATCAAGCTTGGAATTGTTGGCGACAAGAATCGCAAAGGCCGTGCAGTGGTCCCTATGACGGATATCTCACTTGAAGCGTTACAAACTGCCTACAAGGCAAGGCAGTCGCCATATGTCGTGGAATATGGCGGTGAACGTGTACTGGATATTAAAAAAGGATTCGCCGGCGCTGTGCATCGAGCTGGTTTGAAAGATGTCGTGCCTCACGACTTGCGGCATAGTGCGGCCGTATGGATGGCCGAGGCTGGTGTATCAATGGACGAAATTGCGCAGTACTTGGGTCATTCATCCACGGCGGTGACATTCAAGGTGTATGCACGCTTCTCGCCAGACTATTTACGTAAAGCGGCATCAGCGTTAGACTTCTGAATCAGACAGTGACCAGTCGTTCACTTGCACCTAAAAAGATGAACTTTACGAGAACATATAGGATATTTTGAGTGCAATTCATCAGAAAATATCGTTTAAAATCAATACTTTGAGATTGGTGCCCTGCCCTCCGAAGGCAGAGGTCACTGGGTAAGCGGGGCATATCCGTTGGCGGTGCCATTTTGGCAGGCAGTCGCGTATAATCGCAATCTATCATAATCTGGTCTGCGGCAGAAGACTGCTTCCAATTGCATTTTGAAGAAGGCTCGGATGACT
>NZ_JBLZOF010000029.1:0-1482 GCF_049199085.1 Ochrobactrum sp. EDr1-4 | reverse complement strand
GAAGTCGTAACAAGGTAGCCGTAGGGGAACCTGCGGCTGGATCACCTCCTTTCTAAGGAAGCTGTAGAATAGTAAGACGCTGCAATTTATTGCAGATGAACTTTCTCGTGCTTTTTAGAACATAGATCGGAAGCCAGTCAGCTTCACGATCGCTTTGCAGGCGTGCCGCCTTCGTTTCTCTTTCTTCATTGTTGATTGAATGACCCGCTCACGGGCCTTATCGCAGCTGATGCTGCTGGCCCTGCGCGAGCGCGCCGCATAAGCGGCGACGGACTAGCGTCCTGTATTGGCGCCCTCTTTGAGAGGTAGCGAAAGTATATGGGCTTGTAGCTCAGTTGGTTAGAGCACACGCTTGATAAGCGTGGGGTCGGAGGTTCAAGTCCTCCCAGGCCCACCAGATATGTGATAAGGGGCTTTAGCTCAGCTGGGAGAGCACCTGCTTTGCAAGCAGGGGGTCATCGGTTCGATCCCGATAAGCTCCACCATCACTTTTTTGGTGTCGAGTAGGACGGATTTTGGTCAATCAACAAAAGAAAGAAACAAGTTTGCAGATTGCTTTGAGCAATTTGCCTGTTCTGTATGAAATAGTGAAGAGAAGATGTAATCGGATTAGCTTTATAGCTGATGTCGCAAGAGCTTGCTCAAGCCTTGCATTATGATTGGACGCCTAACCGCTCCACCGATTGTATCTCGAGAAGCTGGTCTTTCTGCTGATAACGTCAGACTTTAATAGTTTGATGGATATTGGCAATGAGAGTGATCAAGTGTCTTAAGGGCATTTGGTGGATGCCTTGGCATGCACAGGCGATGAAGGACGTGATACGCTGCGATAAGCGTCGGGGAGGTGCGAATACCCTTTGATCCGACGATTTCCGAATGGGGCAACCCACCTTAGATAGCTAGAAAATTTGAATTGTTGGCGCGCAAGCAAGAACAGTTCATGTTTCTAGTTATCGTAATAAGGTATCTAATTCTGAATACATAGGGGTTAGAAGCGAACCCGGGGAACTGAAACATCTAAGTACCCGGAGGAAAGGACATCAAACGAGACTCCGCTAGTAGTGGCGAGCGAACGCGGACCAGGCCAGTGGCTTATATGAGTAAAGTGGAACAATCTGGAAAGGTTGGCTAGAGTGGGTGATAGCCCCGTACACGCAACACGATTATAAGTCCTTGAGTAGGGCGGGACACGTGAAATCCTGTCTGAACATGGGTAGACCACTATCCAAGCCTAAGTACTCGTGCATGACCGATAGCGAACCAGTACCGTGAGGGAAAGGTGAAAAGCACCCCGACGAGGGGAGTGAAATAGTACCTGAAACCGAATGCCTACAAACAGTTGGAGCCCAAGATTAGTTCTGGGTGACAGCGTACCTTTTGTATAATGGGTCAGCGACTTAGTGTAACGAGCAAGCTTAAGCCGGTAGGTGTAGGCGTAGCGAAAGCGAGTCTGAATAGGGCGTTCAGTTCGTTGCATTAGAC
>NZ_JBLZOF010000028.1:0-1563 GCF_049199085.1 Ochrobactrum sp. EDr1-4 | reverse complement strand
GCTCACATGAGGATTTCGTCGTCAAGATCAATCATTGTTCCATAGCTTGTCCCCTTCGATTTTGTATCGAACCCATGGTCTGAGCCATCTTGCTTGACGCGGCACGTTTCCGTCACCGGTTCAAACTCACATACGGTCGCCGTTTTGTCCGGCAGCACCATCATCCCGCTTGCGTAGCGGCAAGGCTCAGGAGAACGGGACCAATCTAAAGCGCGGCATTTGAAGCCCGACTTTGAGGCGGTTCGCTCACCTGGATCCGCCAGGAGTGATCAGTCCTGGAAGATTTGTGTATTCGGTAATTTTTTGGTCGTCACGCAGTCTTCATGACAGCCCCCTCGATGACAACACCCGCAGTGACAAACTTCCACAGCGCGATAAGGAGTTTGCGCGCCAGGGCAACTATCGCGGCTTTCTTTAAGCGCCCACCATTCGACTGAACCCGATCCACAAACCAACGGCTGAGCGCTGATGCTGGCTGATTGCGTAGCCACAACCAAGACAGTTGAATCATCGTGGTGCGCAGCCGAGGGTTTCCTGCTTTTGAGACACCCTGTTCGTGATCGATGGTCCCGCTCATCCATGGGGTTGGTGTCAAACCGGCATAGGCGGCAATCTGCCGCCTATTATCAAAACGCCGGGACAGGGCTTCGGTCCAAAGGACGGCGGCAAACTCAGCGCCAATCCCCTTCAGGGACAGCAGCATCGCCGCGGGCGAAGTTGCCTCAACCGCTGGCTGCTCATACGTTGACAGGAGAGAATTCCGCTCGCTCTCCACTGCAGCAATCTGTTCCAGCAGCAAGTCGAGACGGTCGAGTTCGCGATTAATTTGAGCCTTCAGGTGTTTCGGTAACTCACGCCCATCTCCGGTCTGGAGCTCCTCCAGCCGCCGACGGCGATCTTTACGGAGCGGTTGATAGCCGCTGACGCCTTGAGCAAAGAGTAGCCCCTTAACGCGATTGACATGCCTGACCCGCTCAGCAATCAAAACTTTGCGTTCCCGGCAAATCCGACGCCGATCTTCGTCCTTCGGATCTGGCGCTTTAACCATCGCACATACGCGTGGCTCGCCGCGCTTGAACGCAAGCAATGTGCGCGTCAGAGCCTCTCCATCAATCTTGTCGGTCTTGGCACGCCGACGTCGACGAGACGTCGCGATCGAAGCTGCGTCTACGACGTGACTCTCGATACCATTGGCCTCCAGCACCCGGTGTATCCAGAAGCCGTCCAATCCTGCCTCTTGGATTGTTACGATAGGAAACAACGTTCCTGTTCTCAACCGCGCTTTGTGCTGTAGCTGCTCAAATCGATCCAGCAGCTCTGCCACATTGCCACCGGCCACTACATGCTTCGACATCTTCTCGCCACTGCCCGGCGACAACGAAGTGATCAACCAAGTCGATCGGCTCAGTTCCAATGACACAAAAATTGCGCCAAGATCAGTACGGACAGCGGTCGGATGAATGGATGCGGGTTCCATAAATTGCTCCTCCTGAGCGAGTGTTTTGATGCAACCTCACTCTGCCAGAGCGACGGCCGCTGTTCACTCCTCATGGGATCTAAAGC
>NZ_JBLZOF010000026.1:0-1673 GCF_049199085.1 Ochrobactrum sp. EDr1-4 | reverse complement strand
GCCGAGCGAACGGTCGACGGCTTATGGAATACCGTTGGCCAAATCCTTACGCTGTTCGAACCACAAGAATGCGCCAACTACTTCAAATCGTGCGGATATGACCCCGAGTAAAGCGGACACGCTCTAGTTGATTTTTCATAATAAACGTAACCTTTTAACGCAATACGCAAACGTCTTTCATCATATCTACCTTGCTCAAAACGGGGGAAGAGATAACGCGCAAACTGGCTTTTCAATTCACAAGTAGCACCAGGCTCGTGAACTTCTCTGAGAAGCCGTACAATCATGTTGATATTCGTGAAATCCAGAAAGGTGGAAGACATTATGCCATTCTCAGTTGGGGCCGACGCGTGGTGTTCATTCCCTGGTGCGCAAATACTTTTGGTGCAAATGCGGTGCCATTATCATATAGGATATTGATCCTTCTGCCGATCAATGACGAGGAAGGCGAGAGCGCGAAAATCCTCCGCAAGCGCGTCGCAGGATATTGGCCAGCGAGGTTCATTCTGTCGTTGTTGAGCGTTTTTGAGCTCATTTTGACTGGCAACATGCTCATCATCACGACTGGAGCAGAATTCGCGGCTTATGTTCTCTGCTCTGTCGATGGATTTGTTTTAAATGTTTATATCCTCACTCCCACTTGCCGCTTAGAGCGTCTTTACGAGTTCATCGCTACATGCGGTTGCAAGAGCGGGATCTGGCTGATCTGTTCCAAGCGGTGTCGCCCAGCCAGATTTTTCAATAAGCGACCTGCGCGAGTAAGTCGGCGCTGATTTAAATTCTGCGAGTATACTGGCCGCTGCCGGGTCCGCCTTCGATTTCTCGATGCAATAGGGGGTTAGAGCTAACGCCACCCCGTCTCTGAGAGAGGATGCTATCAGGTTTTGTGAGGTTCCCCCGGTGATCCATCCGCCAACAGTAAAACCGGTGATCATCGTCAAGGCAGCACCAGCTATTGCTCCGCCGACGGCGGGCTTAAGCCAATCCAACTTGTTCATTTGAGTATCCGATCTTTAATGATCGAGAGCGCTTAATTGCGCACTGAAAATCTACCTTATCACTCTTTAAGATAAAGCCTGCATCAATTCTCTCGATCTATATAAAAATTAAAATAAGTATTTAGATACACGTCTCGTGTAGAAAGTCATTTTCATAAATAAAAATCATTGATATTTATCGCTATTTTATTATTTAAAAGATATTTAACTGAATTAAGATGCAACAATAATCACTTTAATTGAAACTTAAAAAATAATAAATATAAATAATTTACGATATTTTCTTGCCGAGTTTTGCATATTACGCGTTTAGCACCGTGCCATGAACGAACCTTCCCGTTAAAAAATCGTCTTATCAATCCTCACTCTTCTGCGGGCGAGGGGTGACTGAAAGTCAGTCCCGATCATTTCGCGAGTGCTCTTTCAAACTCGGCCACAATCGCCTTGATCAGTTTTCCCGTGATCCTGCCCTTCTGCCAGAGCGCAGTCATCTCCACGCGTGACGGCTCCCAGTCCGGCAACACCCGCACGAGCCTGCCCGCAGTCATTGGACTTGCCCTGATTTAATGGAGAGGTTCTGTCACTAGTTTACGTTTTATCATCTCGAACTGGATCGGTGATTTATACCCGAGTGCAGAATGTCTGCGCACAGGATTATAGAAGCCGTCAATGTAT
>NZ_JBLZOF010000025.1:0-2235 GCF_049199085.1 Ochrobactrum sp. EDr1-4 | reverse complement strand
GTAACCGGGGCAGATTTGTTGGGGGGGTCTTTTATTTTTGAGTCAAAGTCAGAAATGCTTTTTACTCAAGACTTGTGCATAACGCCGAAGTTCGTCGATCATTTTGAGCCCGAGGATTCCTGATTTTCGCAAATCATGATTCTCTGTTGAGATGCCGAAGAGAACGCTTCCCTCGCCCAAGCATGCTGACACGCTTTCACTGAACGCGTTGCGCAGTCTGGTCACGGGTCTGGTTGAGAAGGCAGAACGTGCAGAAGTTCGCCTTGAGAAGCTGGAAGCTGAGAATGCAGCACTCCGTAAGGAGAATGCCGAGCTCCGTCTGGAAAATACCCAGCTTAAAGTTGAGAACCAACTCCTTCGCGATGAGATTGCGCGACTGAAAAACCTACCGCCACGACCACCGTTCAAACCGTCAGGGATGGACAAGGCAACGGATGCGAAGGTTCTCGACAGCCGTGGTGGCAAGAAAAAACCTCGTGGACCAAAACTGGATGTGGAACGTGTTGACCGCGACATTGTTCTTCGTGCCAGTGTTCCAGACGGCTCACGCTTCAAAGGCTACAAAAGTTGTTACGTGCGAGATGTGGTTTTGCGCGCTGAGGTTATTCACTACCGGCGTGAATGCTGGGTGGCACCGAACGGTAAAACAATCCTTGCTCCGCTGCCTGTTGGGATTGTCGGTGGTTGTGGCCCGAACCTCAGGCGCTTTTGCCTGATGTTGCATGCACAAGGACAAGTCACGACGGAACGATTGTCTGCATTGCTCAATGACATTGGCATGGACATCTCCAAGCGCCAGGTCGTGCGTCTGCTCACCAAAGGACTGGATGGTTTCGTTGCTGAAGATGCTGCCGTCCTGCATGCTGGCCTGGTGTCAGCAGCCTATGTGACGGTCGACGACACCGGTGCCCGTCATGCGCGTGATAATTTCTACACCACCCATATTGGCGGCGAGCATTTTACTGTGTTCCGCACCACTAAGACCAAGTCACGGCTGAACTTCCTGTCGCTCTTGCGCGGCAATTATCAGGATTATGTGCTCAATGATGCCGCTTGCGATTATCTGAAGTCGCGGCATGGCGTCGATCCGACGGTTATCGCCAGACTGCGAACCCGCAAACCACAGCACTTTCCCAATCAGGTGCCGTTTCTTGAGCACTTGGCCCATAAGGGTATCGACATCTTCGATAAGGATTTAGTTCGGATAATCGCGGAATCCGGTATCTGGGGTTCTATTCGCCATCATGGTTTGTTGGGCAATGCCGTTATTGTCTCTGATGATGCTGGTCAGTTCCGTGTCGGAGACCATGCGCTGTGCTGGGTGCATGCTGAACGCTTGTTGCACAAGCTGATACCAGCAACGCTCCTGCAGGTGAGACATGTCGAAACTCTGCGCAAACTCATCTGGCTCTTTTACAAGCTTTTGAAAGACTTTTCCCGAAGTCCCAGCGCTCGTGCAGCCCAGGCCCTTGAAGTCAGGTTCGATCGGATCTTTTCCATCCGCACCGGATATACTGAGCTGGATAAGCTTTTGGCACGCTTACTGCGTCGTAAACAAGAATTGCTGAAAATTCTCAAACGCCCAGAAATCCCGTTGCACACCAATGCGTCCGAGAATGATCTGCGCAGCTGCGTCACCAAACGCAAGATCTCAGGCGGCACCATGAGCCGGGATGGCCGTGTTGCCCGCGATACGATGCTCGGCCTTATGAAGACTTGCAAAAAGCTTGGCCTGTCCTTCTGGCACTACCTCGGCGATCGGCTTCATATATCCACTCAGAAGCCAGCTATCCCCGAACTCGCAGGCTTCATCATTGCAAAAGCCTGACAAGCCCTGTCTTCATTGACGACGATCAGGCTTCAAAAATGGGATCACCCGGCCTGCTCTTGTGGGAGCCTCATCCAGAATATGCTGACCAGTTAAGCGCAGCAATGACGGCAAATACCAAAGCACCTGACGATCACGCCATTTGGTCCTTCAAACATCACGTCGCTGCCGATCCTGAAGCGCTGCGACCGTCTTTGCTGTTGCAGACACTGCAATTACTCAACTACGCGCCGATTGAGATTTATCAGCATGGATCCATCCTGACTAGCATGTCGATCTCAGTCATCCGAGCCTTCTTCAAAATGCAATTGGAAGCAGTCTTCTGCCGCAGACCAGATTATGATAGATTGCGATTATACGCGACTGCCTGCCAAAATGGCACCGCCAACGGATATGCCCCGCTTACC
>NZ_JBLZOF010000024.1:0-2251 GCF_049199085.1 Ochrobactrum sp. EDr1-4 | reverse complement strand
CTATCGAACATTGTTCGATGGATATTGTAAATGAGAGTGATCAAGTCGATCGAGCTATTAGTACCGGTAAGCTACATGCGTTGCCGCACTTCCACACCCGGCCTATCAACGTGGTAGTCTTCCACGGCTCTGATAGGGAATACTCGTTTTTAGGTGGGTTTCCCGCTTAGATGCCTTCAGCGGTTATCCCGTCCGTATATAGCTACCCTGCTATGCCGTTGGCACGACAACAGGTCCACCAGAGATACGTCCATCCCGGTCCTCTCGTACTAGGGACAGATCCTATCAATATTCCTACACCCACGGCAGATAGGGACCGAACTGTCTCACGACGTTCTGAACCCAACTCACGTACCGCTTTAAATGGCGAACAGCCATACCCTTGGGACCTGCTCCAGCCCCAGGATGCGATGAGTCGACATCGAGGTGCCAAACAACCCCGTCGATATGGACTCTTGGGGGTCATCAGCCTGTTATCCCCGGCGTACCTTTTATCCGTTGAGCGATGGCCCTTCCACGCGGGACCACCGGATCACTATGACCGACTTTCGTCTCTGCTCGACTTGTCAGTCTTGCAGTCAGGCAGGCTTATGCCATTGCACTCGACGAACGATTTCCGACCGTTCTGAGCCTACCATCGCGCGCCTCCGTTACTCTTTAGGAGGCGACCGCCCCAGTCAAACTACCCACCATACACGGTCCTGGACCCGGATAACGGGCCGCAGTTAGACATCCATATAGATAAGGGTGGTATTTCAAGGATGACTCCACCATGGCTGGCGCCACGGCTTCAAAGTCTACCACCTATCCTACACATGTCGACACGAATGCCAGTGTAAAGCTATAGTAAAGGTGCACGGGGTCTTTCCGTCTAACCGCAGGAACCCCGCATCTTCACGGGGAATTCAATTTCACTGAGTCTGCGTTGGAGACAGCGGGGAAGTCGTTACGCCATTCGTGCAGGTCGGAACTTACCCGACAAGGAATTTCGCTACCTTAGGACCGTTATAGTTACGGCCGCCGTTTACTGGGGCTTCAATTCAATGCTTGCACATCTCCTCTTAACCTTCCAGCACCGGGCAGGCGTCAGACCCTATACGTCGTCTTGCGACTTCGCAGAGCCCTGTGTTTTTGGTAAACAGTCGCTACCCCCTGGTCTGTGCCACCCTCATCTAGTTGCCTAAATAAGGGTCACGCTTCTTCCGAAGTTACGCGTGCATTTTGCCGAGTTCCTTCAACGCAGTTCTCTCAAGCGCCTTGGTATTCTCTACCAGTCCACCAGTGTCGGTTTAGGGTACGGTCTATATGCAGGAGCTATTTCCTGGAACCGCTTCGCTGCACATTCAATCCAATAAGAATGTACAACACACGCAATCCGTCACTACCTGCAGGCCCACGAATATTAACGTGGTTCCCATCGACTACGCCTTTCGGCCTCGCCTTAGGGGCCGGCTAACCCTGCTCAGATTAACTTTAAGCAGGAACCCTTGGACTTTCGGCGAGGGAGTCTCTCACTCCCTTTATCGTTACTCATGTCAGCATTCTCACTTCCGATACCTCCAGGATGTCTCACGACTGTCCCTTCACAGGCTTACGGAACGCTCCGCTACCACGCACATACGTGCATCCACAGCTTCGGTGTATGGCTTTAGCCCCGGTACATTTTCGGCGCAAAGACCCTTATTTAGACCAGTGAGCTGTTACGCTTTCTTTAAATGATGGCTGCTTCTAAGCCAACATCCTGGTTGTTTTGGGATCCTCACATCCTTTCCCACTTAGCCATAACTTAGGGACCTTAGATGGTGGTCAGGGTTGTTGCCCTCTTCACGACGGACGTTAGCACCCGCCGTGTGTCTGCCGACTAGTACTCCCCGGTATTCGGAGTTTGATTAGGATCAGTAAGACGGTGAGTCCCCATAGCCCATTCAGTGCTCTACCCCCGGGGGTATTCGGTCGACGCTCTACCTAAATAGATTTCGCGGAGAACCAGCTATCTCCAAGTTTGATTGGCCTTTCACCCCTAGCCACAAGTCATCCCGATCTATTGCAACAGATATGGGTTCGGTCCTCCAGTACGTGTTACCGTACCTTCAACCTGCTCATGGCTAGATCACTTGGTTTCGGGTCTAATGCAACGAACTGAACGCCCTATTCAGACTCGCTTTCGCTACGCCTACACCTACCGGCTTAAGCTTGCTCGTTACACTAAGTCGCTGACCCATTATACAAAAGGTACGCTGTCACCCAGAAC
>NZ_JBLZOF010000023.1:0-3024 GCF_049199085.1 Ochrobactrum sp. EDr1-4 | reverse complement strand
GACCACTCGTCGTTAAAATCCGAACGGCTTCGCGTTTGAACTCTTCTGTAAATTCTCGCTGCTTCAATTCTAAGTCTCCTGTCAGTTTTGTCTAACAGAAGCCCTCCACTTTTGAAGGGGAAGTCCAGCGACTGCGCGATATGGTCAGCAAGCTCCAGGAGGAGCGGATACGCGTCCTCGCCGACGCCAGCGCGCGAACCATTCCCGCCGCCCAGCGGTCTCGAGTCGAGACCCTCAGCCATGCGCGGGCGCAAGCTCTTGAGGCATTGACGACCGTCAGCCGCAAGCGCCAAGCGGCAGACGAGCGTCTCAAAGATGTCCTTAGATACCGGAAGGATCTCGCCGACGAGATCGACCGGATGGCTCGCGCGGCGGATGCCGGCGACATACTCTCGGATTTGCGCGTCACCCATTGTCCCGCATGCGATCAAACGCTTAAGGCCGCCCACGCTCCCGATCACTGCTTCGTCTGTCACCAGCATCTGCCGGATGAGCCCGAGATCGAGGGGCTCGGGGTGGTGCGCCTTCGGTTCGAGCAGGACCGGTTGACGGGCGAACTGAAAGAGGCGGACGATCTCCTCAATGTCTTGAGTCGCGACGTCGAGAAACAGGCGTCAGGGATGCGGTTGGCTGAGGAGGGCTTACGAGCAATCGAAGTCGAGCTCGGCCCGGCTCGCCAAGCCGTCGCCGCGCTCGCCCAAGCTGATGTCAGCGCTATCGACGTCGCGCTCGGGCAGGCCGCCGAGCGAGCTAAACAGATGGATCGGGTGACGGCGGCGCTCGAGCTGGGTAAGTCTCTGACGGCTCAGGTCAAGGCGCTCGAAGACCAGATCAAGCCGTTGGCGGAATGGGTCGACGAATCCTTCAGGGCGGTCGACTTCGACGAAGCCGCGCAGTGGCTCGAGGACGGGATGAATGCATATCTCGAAGCACTCAATCGCGAGCGGCCCCAGACGTGGAAGCATAACCGAGTCGAAGTCGATTTGACGCGGTCCAGCGTTTCCTTCCGGATCGGGCGCAAAAAGTGGCAGGGCGCCTTGGGCGGAACCGACACCCTCTATTTCCTAATGGCCTACAATTATGGCCTTTTGTCGCTCAGCCCGCGCCCTCAGACCCACTACCCGGGATTGGCGATCATAGACGTGCCCGGCGAATTTTCCGGTGAGGCCATTGGGGATAAGGAGAATTTCATCGTCCAGCCCTTCATCGACCTACTGAAGGACGATGCCTTCGAGGGTGCGCAGCTAATTATTACCGGCGCTGCCTTCACCGGTTTGGCCGGTGTGCATGTCCAAGCTTTGACTCAGGTCCATGTCGCCTAAGAGTAACCGCTGTTTCGGCCCCACATTTTCTCGCGCTGTTTGATCTGCGAAGGGCTTTTCATGGATGGATGAAGGAGTTTCCCCATGGGGCCTACGGTGGAGTTTCTCACCCCTGAGAAGAGTATTAGCGGGGGAAGCAATAAATGGACGCCGGAATTCAAGGCCAGACTGGTCTCAGAAACGCTTCGGCCTGGTTCCCGTGTCAATCGGAACGGAATATTCCACGCCGAAACACACCTCAGGCCCTACAAGAGGCTTCTGCCGGATCTGATCTCATCAGAAGCCGCGCTTCATCGTGCTCTCTCCATCGCCAACGCTCTGTATCTTGCGCTTGATGAGCGAGGTTACCGCGTTCAAATCGCGCCAGCCGCCGACAATTTGCTGCGGATTCATGTCAGGGAACAAGAGGTCGAGCGAAAGGATCGCAAATACGGTCGCGACCACTCGGGAAGTATTTGGGCACCTGACAGGCCGACTGTTTTTTATATCGACATGGTGCCCGTAGCGCTCGCCATCACCGAGATGACCGAGCGCGTGACGATGCGCTATTTCAATGGCGACTACCATCGTGAGGACAGCAAGCTCATCCGCTCAGAAAAATCTTCGCAGCTGACGCACTCGTGGACAACCGAACAGGATATGCCGTGCAGGCGTTTTCGTATCGTTGCCTACTCACCAAAGAATGGCGTCAACCGGTCTCGCAACTGGCAGGAAACCGGGCAACAATCGCTTGAGCGCCTGATCCCAGAAGTTGTCGAGACGCTAGGGGCGTCAAAAGTTGATCTGCAACGCCTTATGGAGGCCGAAGAAGCGGCGGAGGAGCAGCGGAAAAAAGAGCAAAAAGAGCGGTGGGAGCGATACGAAAGGGAGGAAGATGCGCGAAAAACGGCCCAGGCTCTCGCCGACAGCCGGCAGCAGCTGGCCGAGATCATGGAGAAGTGGGGAAAGGCGATGACCGTAGAGCGATTCTTCGCGGACGCAACAGAGCGCCTAAAGAGCGCGGATGACGACCGTCGGCAGCGTTTAGAAGGACGTCTCGCGCTCGCCAGAGCAGTGATGGGAAGCGTTGATCCGCTGGATTTCATTGAGAGCTGGCTCACTCCAGAGGAGCGATACCGTTCAAAAATTTCTAGCGGGTCGTGAGCTCAGTTTTACAGCCGCAGCTAACGGCAGTCAGGCAATGGCAAGGCTGGTAAAGATCACCTTGGCGTTAGAAACCCAAATCGAAGAATAAGCACGGGAGGTATCTTTAGCTCGGAGAGGTGACCGGTATTTTCACTTTTGCGATCTGCTCAAAGCTGTCTACGGCAGCGACATAGTTCGTTGCCGCGGCATTTAAGAGCTTTCCCGCCTCCAACGCGCGTTCATCTGCATTCAGCGCGTTCGATCCCGGGTGAGGCGTTGACCACGATAGGTTCGTGTCGACAGGGTAGGTATTAATGGCGATCGCCTCTGCTAACTCGTTCGCGCTGGCGCGTAGATTAATAAGCTTTTCTTGCATATTCGGATCGACAAAATCATGGTGGGCGCCTCTCCACTCGTAGGTGAACTGGTCGAGACCATCCGTCTTACTGCGTAAGCGGTGTCTCACTCACACCTTGGCGGTATAATTCCATGGCAATAGTTGGTCGATCTGGCTCTGCTTATGGCCATTAACGATTGCAGTGAGCGTGCTGCTCAGCCATTTTTGCGGGTCGACTGA
>NZ_JBLZOF010000022.1:0-4701 GCF_049199085.1 Ochrobactrum sp. EDr1-4 | reverse complement strand
GCTTACTCTGATCGCTTGAGAGAAACTCCATTCGAGGCTCCATGGAGAAACTCCGTTCTGTCCATTCGCTAACTCTCAATGACAGAGTGCAAAATCAAACAGAATGTGGGGCCAGAACACCGGTTACCTTACTGCGATCAAAGGAGAAGTTGAAATTGTGCTCCCGGAAGAAGAGAAGATCGGAGTGCAACATTGAACGTAGTTTACGGAGATTCTCTACATCGTGAGGGTTTGGGGTCACCGGTTTTTGCAGCGCAAGTTGTTGCTGTCCGCCATATACCGAGAGCAAAACTCCAATGACTAGGAGGCCCCACCCTACCCACTGACTGGTTTCCGGAATGCCGAGTTCTGTCCCAGTCGCGGCCCTAAAAACCCCTTCAATGACATGCTGTACGATACTCGTCAGCACCCCGATGCCCGCTATAGCGATGAGCGATCCTAAGCGCGACGGCGTTGATCCCCAAAGAAGTTGCGCTATTCGGACAGCATGCTCCCCGTTTATATTCATCCGCTCCCCGCCTGTTCCCTCAAAATCGGAATCCGAATCTACCCGTGTCGCTCTTGCACGCGATGATATCCTCCTTTTCGCTGAGAGTTGACATACAATAGCTGTTCGCTTGCTGGAGGTAGTGAATATCCTGGCGAGCCGCTTTCGGGCTAACATTACCATGATCTCGCTGGCTCTACGTCTATCTCCGTTTGCTTGCGACATCGGCGCACAGCTTGGCTTCGAAGCTCGAAAATACTTCGGAAAATCAACTATCATTAATCCGCGATGAGAACCGGAAGCTCCGAATGGAACATTTGTGTGCACAGAAATATGATCCTGATACACAGCAGTTTGGTATTGGATATGGAAATTCTATCGTCTGGGTAATAGGATAATGGCAATCGCGTCTAAGCTGCGTCACGTTACATCCGACGAAGATGCCGATGCACTTCCCCAGCATTCGATTGGTGCGTTCCTGCCGATGTGTAGCCACGACATCGGAATGTTCAACGACTTCTTCGCTGACGAGATCGACTCGTGGATGGCTTCGAGCGTTGCGTGTTGCGACTCTTGCTACGATGACTTTTTGGCCCACTGGCCCGGGGTCGCATTTCGCAACCTGGATTTCCAGAGAGGGTCCACCGATATCACCACGTTCTTCGAAACCTCGCGGATGCGGGATGTATATTCGCCGGCGGAGTTTTCATCGCTCGTTAATTTCGTCACATGCCCACGGTGTGACGACATCATCCGCAACAACTTCTGGGTATTCGAGCATCGCTTCAGCGAAGTCGAGAAGATAGAGCTCGCCATCGAGCAACTGTCTGAGCTTGGTACGCGCACGCCGTTTCTGTTGTTAGAGCACCCATTCGCCGTCGAGGTTTTGGAAGCTATCCGATCCCACGTCAAAGCTATCCACCCGCAAGAGTTCCCGAACAAGTTGTATCGAGCGCGCTGGACCTCCGATATTCTGGGCAAATCCCAAAACCCTGAGGACGTGACGACCTTTGGCCCCGCACCAATCGAGGTCGTTGGCGAGGGACGTTTCAACCACGCAGGTAACTCGGTACTCTATGTGGCCGACACGATACAGACCGCACGACTTGAAATCGGCGGCAAGGAGGACGAGGTTTGTGTCGCGTGTCTTAAACTGCACCTTCTGCCTTCGCTCGTGCTTGATCTGACCGATCTCGACGAGGACTTGCCGTCTTTCGATATCCTGAACGCGATTTCACTATCCGCTTTGCTGGCCGCCCCGCATATCAATGCAGGTTGGTCAAAGCCGCAGTACGTTTTTTCGAGGTTCGTCGCCGACTGCGCGCGTTCTGCGGGCTTCGCTGCGATACGATATGGCTCCACGAAAGACAGCGAAGGGTCGAACTATGTCTTGCTGGAACCGCTAGCCGATTTTGAGAGCCGTGCGACATTGATTTCCATTTCGAACGGATCGTCAAGCTGATCTTAGGGGGCAGCACCTCACCCCCAATCTGGTCGCGGGCTATACCTGACAGCAATGCCGGTTTTGGGGATGCGCGCCCCCCCGCGCTAGCGACAAAAGTGAGGGCGCGCATAGCATTTACTCAAAGCTCATACGAGAGGCCTGCTATTAGAAAACCGCCCCATCGACCGGGAACGATTCGAACTTTTTCGCCGCCAAACACCGCCGTATGTACGCTTTTTCTTACGTCCGTTATTCAGCGCTTTTTACGTGGGTGCAGTTTGGGCGGTTATCGGCGGGAATAGAGGGTAATCGGCGGAATTTGGCGCACCGGACGGGATTCGAACTTTCTTCTGAGCATTGATATAACTGTATAACGTACGTCTGCCTTTGGGAATTCGGCGTTGAGATCTGAATGACCGAAATTGGGCGCATCACTGACGTTCTTATTGGATGTAGCTAACGACCGCCTTCTGCCAAAATTTGCAATTAGACGTATTGCCAAGACGATCTGTAACCTGCCTTTAGCTCTCCGCCTTGCGCACAGATTTAGTTTTGTCTCAGAAATTCAATTCTGAGATTAGCACATATATTTCCTTCATCTCGAGCGCTCGGGGCGCTAGAGCCTTGCCAGCACCTTTAGACTACAAAATGTGGGAACGATACGACTACACGCTTGTTCTCTCTACACTCAAAGTCGAGAAGGAAAAATGGGTTATTTTTATTCTTATTAAGCACAACTTCAGGCTGCATCGCGCTGTTGTCATAAAGCGAACTGCGGCTAATGTATATCCAACCGGATATTCCGGAACACACGACTCGAGAGGTTTGAAATAATGACCGTCGTCCTTGCTACTGTTTGCCAAGATGGAGTAGTGCTAGGCTCTGACTCTCAGATTACCGAAAAGGGGAGAGGCATGACATACCCGGCCGAGAAGCTGCACCCTTTGGGAGAGCTAGCGGCTTGGGGCGGAAGTGGCGCGCGATCAGTGCTGTTCGACGTCAAACGGTGTTTCAATGAAAACAGTGCGGCTATTCTGGAGGCCCCGGATATCGGCCGCGCGTTGCAAGAACAGGTGCTCCCGATTCTGCGCCATCACTACGACACGTTCATCTCGGACGTTCCGGGCGAGGAAGGTGGCGGCTCGCCATCGGCCTACGTGATGGCTGCCGGATGGCGCAAAGGTGAGCCGTGGATCGTTGAGATAACACCTTCTGGCATGATCGGGCACTACGCTGATATCGGATTCCACGCGATCGGCAGCGGTGCGGCCATGGCACAGCAAGCCGGCTCGCTTCTGTCTCACTATAATTTGACCGAGCGGTCGCTGCGCTTCGGTTGCGCGGCCGTCCTGCGTGTTTTGGAAGCGCTTGACCTTACGTCCCCCACCGTCGGTAAGCCATTCAGTCTATGTCGTATCGACCAGGACGGTGCGCACCACCTCAGTGACAAAGAGATTGAGCAGGTGACTAAGGATGTGCGTCGATGGGAGGAAGCCGAACAAGCCGTAATCGACAAAATGTTCGAGTGACCAGCCTTGATGCAAATTGAACGAGCGAGATGAGGGCGCTCAATATTCGCCTACATCCTTGACTTGTTGACAGGCCGGATCAGCACGCTGAAATATCGTCTGCATTGCGGTGATGACACGAATGTGGAAGCGCTTTCAGTTTACCAGTCTGGAACGATGACGCGTCACGTTTCTAATGCGGCGGTGAGTTGAACAGCGGTTTTTTCGATCCAGCACCCAAAACCGGCCAGGTAGGAATTCACCCCAGAAAGTTGCAAAAAATGGACCCCATTACGGACATTCCTAGCTTCTTTAGCCTATGGCAGCTTTAAGACGCGAAGCAGTCGTTTTTTTCTTCATCGCCGCGTCTGATATGTTGATGACTGATCAGCAGAGACCTGGAATGGCTTTCTCCCATATCTTGTCTCATCGATATCGACGATCAACGTGGATTAACCTTTCCGGATACGTGGAACGCGGTATTCCTTGATCCGGCAGACGCCTTCGGGCAAGGTATGCGCCCGCGGTGCATTCAACGCCCCAGTCGAGTAGATTTCATGATAGGATGCCAGCAACTTAATATGATGCGTAGTGAGCGAGGGATAGTTTGTAAGGACTTGTTCTTCTGTTGCGCTCGCGGCCAAGGCAGCCATCACATCATGAGCTGGAATTCGCGCGTTAGCAATCACCTGCGTACCGCCAAGAATATCATCAGACGTGACGACGACGTCATGAGCTTCATCCCAGATTTCAGCCATCTCATCCCCTCCGGCCCTGGTTCGTTTATACCCTTACCACGTCTCCGCCATTGGTACTTTTTCAGCGCAATCCGCAGTAAATTTCCGTCGCATTTATCCGGCTTTACTGCGCGACAGCTTTCCTTCTGATGCTTCCGATATGATTCCGGGTGGATTTGGCGGGAACGCGAACAGCCTCCCGAAGGAGGCGTAACAATTTGTATTTGTTATGGATTTTTGGTTGCGGGGGCAGGATTTGAACCTGCGGCCTTCAGGTTATGAGCCTGACGAGCTACCGGGCTGCTCCACCCCGCGCCATGGTGTGTTTATTGAACCGGTTGGGTAGTTTTGCGCATAGCGCTAGTAAAGCTGTTTTGTATGGATTTGAGAAGATGATTTGATATTTGTGTGCTTAGCAGACCTGGCAGCGACCTACTCTCCCGTGTCTTAAGACAAAGTACCATTGGCGCTGGAGCGTTTCACGGCCGAGTTCGGAATGGGATCGGGTGCAGCCGCTCCGCCATA
>NZ_JBLZOF010000021.1:0-6582 GCF_049199085.1 Ochrobactrum sp. EDr1-4 | reverse complement strand
AGTCATCCGAGCCTTCTTCAAAATGCAATTGGAAGCAGTCTTCTGCCGCAGACCAGATTATGATAGATTGCGATTATACGCGACTGCCTGCCAAAATGGCACCGCCAACGGATATGCCCCGCTTACCTTGCGATTTACGCGTTACGCGTTGAATTGGCAGCCATTTAGTCAATGATTTATAATAATTATTATTTTAATATTTAACACAAATAGTTGATAGGTTTCATTACTCTGACGTTAACTATGTTTGTTAATCGTCCGATAAGTAGCTTTGTTTTGCCTTGATACACCTGGGACATTAGCACAAGGTAGTTATGACATAACCATTAGCCGGGGCATATTTGTTGGCGGTTCTTTTGTTTTTGAGCCAAAGTCAAGAGTCCGCCCGTGCAGAAAATCTGCTGTCCGCTTTCCAGATTTCCAGTCAAGATTCGGAAGGTGTTACTTACCGTCGACAACATGGTTCATAAGATCCTGAAAGGAACTAAACCTACGACCCGTCAGTGATGTGGATGGATTAAACGATCACTAAATAATAACAACTCCATGAATGTGAGTTAGAACCTAAAGGGTCCAGTCTTCTACCCGTAAACCAGGAACACGATCAAACTCTCTACGATTGTTCGTAACCATAATCAAACCACGTGAGCGGGCGTGGCCAGCTATCAATTGATCGTATGGACCGATAGGAGTTCCATTACGGGCCAACTCAGCACGTAATTGACCCGAATGGTTTGCTGCTGGTTCATCGTACGATAACACCTCAAGGCGAGCTGCGAACCCCTCCACGACTGCAAGGTTTTTTTCGGGATTCGCGGACTTTTCCGCCCCGTAAATCAATTCCATCAAGCTAATCGAGCTGATGCACAATTGATCGTGGAAGCGGTTAAATGCTTCCCGCACTTGCTGTGGTCGATTCTTGATCGTAAAAATGCATATATTAGTGTCCAGCATGTACTTCAGCATTACAACGCCTCACGCTCCTGCGACGCAGGCTGATCACGCTCAATCATGAAGTCAGATGTTGGTTCAATACCTTCAAACCAGCTATCCCACACCTCACCAACAGGTGCTATAATTCGAGTGCGTCCCACAGCAACAATATCAACGCGCTTCACATCGGCAGGCAAAGCTACTGCCTTCGGCAAGCGGATAGCTTGACTTCTGTTGCTCTGGAATACTGCTCCCTGCTCCATCTTCGTTATTCCTAATTATATCCACGTTGATATGATATAGATAATTTAATAGAAGGGATATGTCAATGGGATATACTTTCGGAGATCAATGAGCCGGCCTATCGAGTGGCTTATTCAAACCAATGGCCATCGATGAAATTGCTACACGCGCTTGGAAAGCCGAAAAGCTTAGCCTCCAACCCTGCGGGCACGAACTAGCGGATTTGAAAACGGGGCAGATTTAATGGCACCAACTGATCCGTTATATGGGCACAGTTACCTTAACCTAAGCGTAAACATCGTTGGCGATAACGGGTGATGATCGAACCTCGTTCTTCGCTTTACCACCGCCATCGTTATCCCGCTGAGATTATTGCAGAGGCGGTGTGGTTGTATTTCCGCTTTCCACTTAGCTTTCGTATGGTCGAAGATATGCTGGCTTATCGCGGATATTCGTCACACATAAGACAGTTTACGAATGGGCAGAGAAATTCGGACGGACTTATGCCAGTAATATCCGTCGTCGCACACCGCGCCTTGGCGATAAATGGCACTTGGATGAGTGCGTAATATCTATCAAAGGTGAGCATCACATTCTTTGGCGAGCGGTTGATCAGGACGGTTTTGTGTTAGATGTTTTGGTCCAGAAACGCCGCAATACCAAGGCCGCCAAGCGTTTCATGTGCAAGCTTCTCTCTGCTCAAGGTTGTGCACCGCGGGTTATGGTCACCGATAAACTACGATCATATGGCGCTGCCAAACGAGCTATAGGCCTTAGCGTTTGCGATCATCGCCAGCATAAGGGTTTGAACAATCGGGCAGAGAATTCACATCAGCCGATCCGACGACGCGAGCGGGTTATGAAGCGCTTTAAATCGGCGCGACATGTGCAAAATTTCAAGTCGATACATGACCCGATTTACAATCTTCATTATTTCCCACGCAACCAAATCAGTTCAGCCAATCACCGAGAGCTACGTCAAGCCGCCACTGACATGTGGCGTGAAATCTCGTGCCTGAAATCTGCATGACAGAGGCCACAAAGAATGAGCCATGTCTGCACTCTCGTTAAAGTAACAGTGCCATTGATGGGTGTTAAAACAAGAGCTTCAACGAGGAGATTGCTATGTCGCTGAAAAAAGAAATAAAAATATCGGCAGAACGTGTCATCGATAAATCGAGAAGCTCCTCTAAAACTCTACAGGCCAGTCCGAGTATCGCTGCAATTGGCCATACTTTAAGACGCTTAAACTCGGACGAGTTCGATGTTAGTAGAGTTCAATTTGATGACCTTTTAGCCCGCCTCAAGAATGTTGACAATAACTGCCATATATCACGTGAGATAGAACGTCGATTCCACGAGTAGGAGCCCCCTCCAATTTGTATAAACTAATTTCAAGGCAATATTATTACAAATTCCAATGTAATTGGCGCAGACGTTTCATAAAAAATATGTTAGTTTGACGCCACTATTTAAATTTAATTTGACAATTTGTTGTGTATATTCTAAATAATATATATCGATATTTTCTTTTTGAGTTTTGCTTATTGCACAATTAGCACCGTGCCCTGAACGAACCCCATTTTAAAAATCGTTATCACTTTGAATCACGCTTTGGCGTGTTGTTTTCTATGTTGCTAAGAGAGGGTTTATTATGACCACCGGCACAGTTAAATGGTTTAATTCCACAAAAGGGTTTGGCTTCATTCAGCCTGACAACGGCGGTGCGGACGCATTTGTTCATATTTCTGCCGTCGAGCGCGCCGGAATGCGCGAAATCGTCGAAGGCCAAAAGATTGGCTACGATATGGAGCGTGACATGAAGTCGGGCAAAATGTCTGCCTGCAATCTGCAGGCTGCTTAAATAGGTTTTCTTCTTTCCTTTGACCACGGATGTACTGGCATTGTTGAAAGAAGATTGCTTTTGAGGGTCGAGTGCACGCTCGGCCCTTTTTAATACCTACTTAATATAAGAATTCATTTTCAACAGGGAGGCGGAATGCAAACTCCATCAGTGAATGCATTTAATTTGATAACCACAGTACGAAAATTAGGCATCGCACCTGAGACGCAGCTCTCGTCCACAAATAACAGCCTGGCACGCCCTGCGTTGTCGAGAGAGTGGTCAAAGCTTTCCAATGTTCTGAAAAGAAGCGCTGGTGGTTGCTCAAAAAGCCGCGCGAGATAGTCACGCTTAATTTGTTCCACTTTGGGAGTATCGCACTTTGATAACGGAATTAACAAAAGACACACTGTTCAAGCCCGTCGCTACGCGTATGGAGTCGCAGAAGTCACGAACTGACATGGCTGCTAAAACTATTCTAAACGAGGAAAAGTCTGCTAACGCGGCAAAAACAGAACGGTTAAGGGCAGCCAGAATTGCCCGTGACCTTACTTCTTAAGCTTTAGTATAGGAGATATTTTGCAAGTTCTTGTTCGAGATAACAACATTGACCAAGCCCTACGGGTTCTAAAAAAGAAATTGCAGCGTGAAGGCGTTTTCCGCGAGATGAAAGCTCGTCGCGCGTATGAAAAGCCTTCCGAAAGACGAATTCGGGAAAAGGAAGCTGCGATAGGTCGAGCCAAAAAAGAAGCGAAGAAGAAAGCTCAACGCGAAGGTTTGTTACCTAAACCGAAGCGAAAGCCGTTTTCTAAAAACATCCAAGCTTCACCAAATGGCAATGAAGCGCGTAACGCAGCATAATCTGGCTGATTTGCAACGCTTAGTACTGGCTCGGGTAGCCTTCGCCAATTTCCGTCCATTATATAACGCAAAAATTAGCGGCAAAAGCGACAGGCTAATGACAGCGCGGCTTGAAAAAGTATACCTTGTGAAAGCAGCAAGCCGTGCGTTTTCCACCTTGTATACTCTTATCAGCCAAATGAGTCAGCTAAACTTTAAATTCCTACTAAACATTAAGAGGATAAATCTTGAAAAGCCAAAACAGTAATGAATTTGCCGATCGCCGCTCCAATGCTGCTGCTGCCAAAGCCTCTCTTCTCAACGCATACAATGCTGCAAAAGCCGCCGCTGAGCCGTCGCGGCTTGAAAAACATGCGGAAAGAGTTGCTATCGTTGAGGCTCGTGAAGCACGTCGCGTTGAACGAGATCGCCTGAAGCTTGAAGAGCGTATTCGCCTAGTAGTAGAGGCAGCTGATAAGCAAGCAGCAGTCGAAGCCGAGAAAGCTTTGGAAGCCAAATCGCTCGAGATGGAGCATAATGCTCGCATAGCACGGGTCATAGAAGATGAAGCTGCACGCAAGGCAGAGCGTGACAGACGCTACGCCCAACGTAAGGCGAGACAAGCTTAAGTTCTCAAGCAATAAATTGGCGATCAAGATCCTGTTTTTTACTCTGTGCTCGCTGATACGCTAGTTTAACATGCTTGATGATTATCAGACGATGCTTTCGCTGATTTAGGTAATTCCACGAACTATTTAATTCTGATCAAGTTTTACAATCGCTGGCTATATCGCCAGCGATAATTACATTGAAAATGTTTTATCCATTACACATTGCGTTCCATTTAGAGTGAGGTGAAGTTGAAAACCAACACCCCTGTGAAAGCTAATGCGTGATGATCGACAAAGGTATTTCGAGAGTAACCACCAAGCCATCACGCATATAATTCTTTTCAATCGTTCCCATGAGTTGTGACTCAATGGTTCTGGTGACCATTTTGGTTCCAAATCCTTTTCTAGTTGGCTTTTCTAGAACCTGTGGTCCCCCAACTTCACGCCAGATTATCTTTAACGTGTCGTTATCGCAGCGGCCCATCAATTCAATACGTCCATGTACCACCGAAAGAGCGCCATATTTCGCTGAGTTCGTCGCTAATTCGTGAATGACGAGTGCAAGCGCTGCTGCAGATTTTTTACCAACCGATACAGCGGGAAAGGCAAGCTCAAACTGATTGTCGTTTTGGTTGAAAGGCTGAAGCAGAGCATCAATCAATCCCTTAAGGCCTTTAGCAGCTACTTCATCTTTTGTGTTTTCATTGATGATGAAGTCATTCGCCTTGCTAAGTGCTTGAATCCTTCCGGTAACGCTTAACACAAAGCTATTGAGATCAGTTTCAGTTCTGGATGATATCAAGAGTAAGCTGGAAATAACTGAAAAAATGTTTTTAATCCGATGAGCAAGCTCGCCTTGAATGAGCGATCGCTGCTCATCGAATTTTGCCAACTCCTCCACGCGCTTCCGCATGGCGATTTGTTCTTCGACGAGCTTGGCAAAGTCTGCAAGTATTTCCTGCTCTTGCATCGTCCATTGATGAGGCATTGAATCAATTGCACAGAGCGAGCCTAAGACATGCCCATCACAGCTAATCAAAGGAATGCCAAGATAGGCCCTGACGTTCAAGTCAGTGATGGCGAGGTTGTCGCATACTAGAGGATCGAGAGTCGCATCCTCAATAATCAGCGGGGCGGCTCTTGCAACAACATGCTGGCAAAACGAGTGAGTTAAAGGTGTCTCTCGCTCGGTTTTCCAGGGTTCTGGAAGGCCATATGTACTTTTAAAAAACTGCCTCTTGGTATCGACAAGTGATACGAGTGCAACCGGGACTGATAACGATCTCGCCACCAAACGTGTTAGGCGGTCAAAGCGTTCTTCTGGTGAGCTGTCCATCAAGTCAGTTTGATAAAGCGCGCTGAGGCGTTGGCGAGAAATCTCGAGCTGCTCTGTCTCACTGTCTGCCGAAATTGATAGGACTTCGTGTGTGTCGTTCAAGCTGCATCCTCAGACGTTATTCGCGATTATAAAATGCTCATGTAATGGCATTCTGGATATGATCAACGCCATGGAACTAAATAATTGTTTTTATTAAGGCGCGCTAAATTTAGACGCGCTATAAGCAACTCACACAATGATCGCTATTTTATCTCCCTACTATGCCGGGTGGATATGATTAGGCCGTTATTTTGAAATTTTCGATATATCATAAGATTAAATATAGTAATTACTTGTGAAATATTGGCTCATTATGAACCAGTTTTCCATTGCGGGTTAACCCACACAAATTTGGAAATCGACATGTGTTACAATCGAATACCTGTGAAGGGGCTGATCAACCTCAAATACAAAACTGGGTCAAACTCAGATGATGTTCAACAAGCAAGCTCTACGAGCGAACCTCAATTATCGTTACGACCAATCTGGCGTTTAGTCAGTGGCCCACCGTCTTTGGTGATGCCAAAATGACAACTGCACTCCTTGATCGGCTGACGCACCATTGCGAAATCGTAGAGACAGGCAACGATTCATGGCGCTTTAAAAGCCGCTCTCAAAGCTCACATGAGGATTTCGTCGTCAAGATCAATCATTGTTCCATAGCTTGTCCCCTTCGATTTTGTATCGAACCCATGGTCTGAGCCATCTTGCTTGACGCGGCACGTTTCCGTCAC
>NZ_JBLZOF010000020.1:0-12060 GCF_049199085.1 Ochrobactrum sp. EDr1-4 | reverse complement strand
CCAGCGCGCTATTTTGCGGCGTTCATCCAGATCAATATGCGAATAGGTGCGGTCCATGACAGGTTCCTTGCATTCGATAACTCATTGTTATCATTTGCAAGTCGCACTTCAAACTAGAACCCACCCCCGTTATAAATTTCGGTCGCATAAGATAGATTATGGAACTGTTTTGCTGTTATGATGTTGTGGTGGTGCGCAATTTTTGGTTAAGACGACGCAGATAATTTACATCGTATCGAGCCGAAGCAATTCCTCAAGCACAATCTATGCTCCCGAATCGTATGATGTAACGCAGCAAGGTGTGCTTGATAACTCCTAAACTCCCGAAATACTCGGATTTTCTATGTATGATCTGCTCAAGTGCACGGGCAATTTCGCGTGAAGCGTACCCACCCCAAGAAATTGGCTTTGACGACAACCATTTAATTAGCCTAACTATATCAGGGGCTTACTATCTTTCCTTGCAAGCTTGAATCTTATCCATAAGATATGACTCATTTCGAAAATTACCAAGGAGGGGTACTTAGTGTTTCGTAAAACTTTACTGACAGGTGTGTGTCTTGTGGCGCTAATGGGAGCAGCGTCAGCAGAAGTTGTTCTCAACCGGGGCAATGATACCGATCCCGCGACGCTTGACCATCATCGTACATCGACGGTGTCAGAGGGAAACGTTCTTCGTGATCTCTACGATGGCCTGACAATTCAGAACGCTGATGGCGAAGCAGTACCAGGTGTTGCGAAGTCTTGGGATATTTCCGACGATGGTCTGACTTACACATTCCATCTGCGTGACGATGCGAAATGGTCAAATGGCGATCCTGTCACAGCGGACGATTTCAGTTTCGCTTTCCACCGCTTGATGGACCCTAAAACGGCTGCTGGCTATGCGAGCATGTTGTTTGTTATTCAGAATGCTGAAGATGTTGCCGCTGGCAAAAAGCCGGTCGATGAGCTGGGTGTTGAAGCTGTCGATGATCATACGCTAAAAGTGACGCTGAACTCCCCTGCTCCATATTTCCTAGAGCTCTTGACCCATCAGACCGGATTCCCGCTGCATAAAAAGAGCGTTGAGGAAAATGGCGATAAGTTCACGACGCCCGGTAAGCTCGTAACAAACGGTGCTTACGAACTCGTCAGTTTCACGCCGAATGACAAGATCGTCATGAAGAAGAATCCAAATTATTATGAAGCGGATCAGGTGAAGATCGACACCATCAACTGGATTCCTTTTGAAGATCGTGCGAGCTGTATGCGCCGTTTTGAGGCCAAAGAAGTTCAGGTCTGCTCGGACGTTCCAGCCGAACAGATGGATTATGTAAAGAAGAACCTTGCCAACGAATTCCGTATGGCACCTTATCTTGGCGTTTATTATTTGCCAGTCAAAGGCAAGACTGCTGACAGCAAGCTAAAAGACCCGCGCGTTCGCCAAGCAATTTCGATGGCCATTGATCGGGACTTCATTGCCGATCAGGTTTGGCAGGGCACGATGCTTCCGGGGTATTCACTGGTTCCTCCTGGCATCAACCATTACGTGAAAGATGCACCTAAGCTCGACTATTCCGACGACATGCTGGATCGGGAAGACAAAGCCAAGGAGCTTTTGAAAGAAGCGGGTGTTGAACCGAATACGCTTTCGATTGAGTTGCTTTACAACACATCTGAAAACAATAAGAACACGATGGCAGCTATCGCTGACCAACTCGGCAACATCGGTGTCAAAGCGTCATTGAACGAAACCGAAGGCGCGACGTATTTTAACTTCCTGCGCGAAGATGGTCCGTTTGATATTGCACGTGCGGGTTGGATCGGCGACTACAACGATCCACAGAACTTCCTTTATATTGCGCAGAGCGATGTCAGCTTTAATTATTCCAAGGTAAAGAACCCGGAATATGATGCGAAGATGGCTGAAGCTGCAAAGATCCTTGATCTTGATGCGCGTGCAAAGGTTCTTGCCGAAGCGGAGCAGCTCAAGCTTGATGATATGAGCAATATTCCAATTCTCTATTATTCCTCCCGCGCCCTTGTTTCCGAAAAGGTCGATGGCTGGAACGACAATCTTATGGACAGCCACAAAACCCGCTGGCTATCTCTCAAACAATAATTTTCGGCTTGGGCTGCGCCTCTGGGCGCAGCCCTAACTTTTCCGGTTGTTTCTGTGTTTTTTAAAAGCCTGAAAAGCAGGTCTGAATTGGGCACTGCTGTTTTAAAGAAGTGTTCTGTTCAAGAAGCGAACCGGGAAGCTCTGCTTTTTGCGGGGTAGTTTATTTTTAAATTATATAGGAGTTTTCAATGGTGCGTAGATTTTTGTTATCAAGCCTTTGCCTAACTATGCTTTGCTCGACCTCATCCGCTGCGATTGTTCTCAATCGTGGCAATGACATTGACCCTTCGACGCTGGATCAGCAGCTTACTACAACTATCCAAGAAGATCGTGTCCTGAAAGACCTGTATGAAGGACTGGTCGCGCAGGATAGTAAAGGCCAACCCATTCCCGGTGCCGCCACATCATGGGAAATATCGCCAGATGGTTTGGTCTATACATTTCATATGCGTGAAAATGCGAAATGGTCGAATGGAGATCCAGTAACAGCCGGTGACTTTGAGTTCTCTTTTAAACGTCTGATGAATCCGGAAACCGCCGCAGGTTATGCCAGTATTCTTTTTGCAATCAAAAACGCGGAACAGATAGCGACGAGTAAGATGCCTGTCGATGAGCTGGGCGTAAAGGCGCTTGATGATCAGACGCTGCGCATTACGCTTAGCAGACCTACTCCGTATTTCATCGAACTGCTCACGCATAACACAGCTTATCCGGTCAACCCGAAGGCGGTCAAAGAGTTTGGATCAAAGTTTACACAGCCCGGACATATGATCAGCAATGGTGCCTACCAGCTTGTAAGCTTCAACCCCAACGACAAGATCGTCATGAAAAAGAATCCCTATTACTGGGATGCTGGAAATGTTCAGATTGATCAGGTGAACTGGATACCGTTTCAGGAACGTTCGAGCTGTATGCGTCGCTTCGAGGCTAAAGAGATTGATATCTGTACTGAAGTTGCTGCTGGACAGATGGATTATGTGAAGGAAAAGCTGGGAAAAGAATTCCGTCAAGCGCCTCAGCTCGGCATTTATTACATAGACATCAGAGGCGAGCCGGACAGCAAGCTGCGCGATTCACGCGTTCGTCAGGCCATTTCAATGACGATTGACCGCGATTTTCTAGCACAGGAAGTATGGCGCGGAACCATGTTGCCAGCCAGTTCCATGGTTCCACCCGGTATTCATAATTACGTTGCAGAGCCACCGAAGTTTAGTTTTGCCGGTCAGGATGTCCTCGACCGCGAAGACAAAGCCAAAGAGCTTCTGAAAGAAGCGGGTGTTGCGCCTGGTAGTCTTTCAATCGTTCTGAGATATGGCACATCTGAAAATCACAAGAACACGATGGCGGCCATTTCCGATATGCTTAAAGACATTGGCATAAAAGCCTCGCTTGATGAGGTCGATGGCACAACTTATTTCAACTATCTCGAGCAGAAAGGCATGTTTGATATCGCCCGTGACGGTTGGATTGGTGATTATAACGATCCAAACTCGTTCCTGTCTTTGTATACGACCGACAGTTATTTCAATTATGCGCAATGGTCACAAAAGAATTACGATGCGCTGATGGCAAAGTCACAAATCACCACAGATCTGGGTGAGAGAGCTAAATTACTTGCTGAAGCAGAGAAAAATCTGCTGCAAGACGGCGCAGTCGTTCCCCTGCTCTACTATTCTTCGACGGCACTCGTTGCCGATAAGGTCAAAGGCTACGACGATAATCTTATGAACTCTCACGCCACGCGCTGGCTATCGATAAAAGGCTAAAACAATACAATATACATAACGGGATTTGCTGGACCACATAAGCGTGGTTCAGCAATGGAGGATGATAGAAATGCTGGGCTACACGCTCCGACGATTGGGTAGTGCAATACCCACGATCTTTATAATAGTCACTTTGACATTCTTTCTTATACGGCTGGCTCCCGGTGGTCCTTTCGATCTTGAGCGTCCTATTGATCCGCTCATTCTAGAAAACCTTAAAAAGGCCTATAATATGGATGCGCCGCTCTGGCAGCAGTATCTTATTTACTTGGGCAATCTTGTGCAGGGTGATCTCGGCCCCAGCTTTACGCGCCGTGACTTTACCGTCAACGATCTGTTTGCATCGGGTTTGCCAGTATCCATCATGCTCGGTTCCCTTGGTCTGGCACTAGCCACTGTTCTTGGTACCATTTTGGGTACAATGGCGGCACTCAGACAGAATTCATCTGTTGATTATTTCGTTGTAGCAGTGGCTACATTCGGCATTACCACTCCAAATTTCGTCGTTGCTCCCCTACTCAGCCTCTTGTTTGGCGTAATCCTCGGTTGGGTTCCGGCTGGCGGCTGGTCGTCGGCCAACGTGCTTTACTGGATATTGCCAGTTTTGACTTTGGCTTTACCTCAAGTTGGCGTTATCGCGCGTTTGGTGCGCGGTGCAACCATTGAAGCTTTGCGTGCAAATCACGTTCGTACCGCTCGCGCTTACGGCTTGCCAGCACGCGTCGTTGTCGGCGTACATGCTTTGCGCGCGGCAATGCTACCAGCTGTTTCTTATCTCGGACCGACTGCTGCGGGCTTGCTCACCGGCTCGGTTGTGGTTGAAACGATCTTCGGCATTCCCGGTATTGGCCGTTATTTCGTGCAGGGTGCTTTGAGCCGCGACTATACCCTTGTCATGGGTACGGTCGTCGTCATCTCGATCTTTGTCGTGGTGTTTAACCTGATCGTCGATCTTCTTTATGCATGGCTTGATCCGAGGGTTCGCTATGACTGATTTTACCGCAGCAGTAGAAACTGAAAAGCTCGGTTCCGTCCAAAGCCGCTCGCTCTGGCAGGATGCATGGCTTCGCCTTCGCAAGAACAAGGCCGCTGTCACAAGCGCAATTGTGCTTGTTGTTTTGGCATTGGCTGGCATTTTTGGGCCAATGGTTAGCCCACACCCATACGACAAGATCTATCCGCAATTTGTGCGTGTTGCACCGAGCCTTGAAGCCTATCCACGTGCGGATACGATTATGCCCGGTCTTGATCGCGAATTGGCGCGTGCAAGGCTTCAATCAACCGCAGAACCGGAACTGAACGGAAATAGCATTGTTGTTGATTTTACGGCCCAACGACCGACTGATGAGCGCGTGTTGCGCTACTTCCAGCGTTCAGACCTGTTTAGCAATCCACAGATCGAACTTGCAGCCGATGGGCTTTCCGGCAAGCTGACATTAAATGTTGCACGTAATTATTTCGTTCTTGGCACCGATAATCTTGGTCGTGATCTGCTGACACGCATTTTTATCGGTGTTCGCATTTCGCTGTCAATTGGTCTTCTGGCTTCCGCAATGGCACTGATGCTTGGTGTCGGCTATGGGGCAATTTCTGGCTATCTTGGCGGTCGCGTTGATAATGTGATGATGCGTCTGGTGGATATCCTCTATTCCTTGCCCTTCATCTTCTTCGTCATATTAATGCTCGTCTTCTTCGGGAGGTCGATATTCATCATTTTCATTGCCATTGGTGCAACGGAATGGCTGGATATGGCGCGTATTGTGCGTGGCCAGACATTGAGCCTTAAAAGGCAAGAATTTGTACAGGCAGCCGAAGCATTGGGCGCAACACGACGTGGCATCATCACGCGTCATATTATTCCGAATGCACTGGGGCCAGTGATCGTCTTCGTCACACTTCTTGTGCCAAAGGCTATTCTGCTTGAAAGTCTATTGTCCTTTTTGGGCCTCGGCGTGCAAGATCCCCTCACCTCGCTTGGTCTTCTTATCTCGGAAGGTGCGCAGAACATGCGCGGCGCAAGCTGGCTCCTGATCTGGCCTGCCGCAACCCTCACTATCATTCTGTTTGCGCTGAACTTCCTTGGTGACGGCTTGCGCGACAGCCTTGACCCGAAGGATCGCTGAGATGACAAAAGAAAACATTCTAAGCGTTCGCGATCTGCGTGTAACTTTCGATACACATGATGGTCCCGTTGAAGCGGTACGCGGCATCAATCTCGATGTAAAAGCCGGAGAAACCATCGCGATTGTTGGTGAATCCGGTTCTGGCAAAAGCCAGACCACCATGGCGATGATGGGATTGCTCGCACAAAACGGTAAAGCGACAGGTCAGGCGCTGTATCGCGGCCAAGACTTGATCGGCATGTCTGATAAGGCGCTCAACAAAATCCGTGGTGCAAAGATCACTATGATCTTTCAGGAGCCAATGACATCGCTTGATCCGCTTTATCGGATTGGTGATCAGTTGGCAGAACCCTTGCGTTATCACGGCGGCATGAGCAAGAAACAGGCGCGACCACGTATTCTGGAATTGCTGAAGCTAGTCGGTATTCCTGAACCGGAACGCCGCATCGATAGCTACCCTTATGAGCTATCGGGAGGTCAGCGCCAGCGCGTCATGATCGCCATGGCACTTGCTAATCAGCCCGATATTCTGATTGCGGATGAGCCGACAACAGCGCTCGACGTCACCATTCAAGCGCAGATTCTCGATCTGTTGGCTGATCTGCAGCAGCGGCTAGGTATGGCAGTCGTTTTCATCACCCACGATCTTGGTATCGTCCGCCGCTTTGCTGACCGGGTCTATGTGATGCGCTCGGGTGAAGTTGTGGAAACCAATCAAACGGAAGAGCTTTTCACAGCGCCTACACATCCTTACACGAAAATGCTGCTTGATGCAGAACCGGAGGGTGAAAAGGCATCGCCTTCAGCTGAATCACCTGTATTGATCCGTGCTGATAATGTGAAGGTCAACTTCCTTATCAACAAGCCGTGGATTGGTGCTCCGACCTATATGACAGCGGTTAACGATGTTTCGCTGACATTGAAGGAAGGTCAGACGATTGGGATTGTTGGTGAATCAGGATCAGGCAAATCCACACTTGGACGAGCTATCCTGCGGCTGCTCCCTTCCGAGGGCCGTGTTGCCTATCTCGGTAAAGAGCTGCCGACAGACCCACAAGCCATGCGACCTAAACGCCGCGAGTTGCAGCTCGTGTTTCAGGACCCTTTCGGTTCCCTCAGCCCACGTATGACTGTGGGCCGGATCATAACCGAAGGTCTGCTTATCCATGAGCCGAACCTTTCGGCAAAGGAACGGGATCGTCGCGCACAGGAAGCGCTGCGTGAAGTCGGCATGGATCCGGCAATGCGCAATCGTTACCCGCACGAGTTTTCCGGTGGCCAGCGCCAGCGTATCGCCATCGCACGCACGATGATCCTGAAACCAAAGGTGATCGTGCTTGATGAGCCGACCAGTGCTCTGGATCGCTCTGTGCAAAAGCAGATCGTTACGCTCTTGCGTGATCTGCAGAAGGAACACGGGCTTTCCTATCTCTTTATCAGTCACGACATGGCGGTGGTACGCGCCGTGTCCGACTATGTTATTGTTATGAAGAACGGAAAGATCGTCGAACAGGGCGACACAGAACAGGTTTTCGATAATCCCCGCGAGGATTATACGAAGGCCCTCATGGCCGCAGCTCTGAGCGAAGAGCGGTTTGGTACAAACGACTAAATTAAACAAAAACGGGGCTTTGTCCCCGTTTTCTTATAAAGTGATAGAGATCTAAAATACCAAAGACCGATGGGCAGAAACGCCCGCGGAAACACCATCCGCAACGGACCATGCAACACTATGTGCGCCCCTTGATATGTCGCCAGCGGCATATATACCCTGTATGCGTGTCGCTTTCATCTCATCCGTTTTGATGGCTTTTCCAAGCGGCATGTCTTCTAATGTGCAGCCGAATTGCCCAGCTAGCGGGCTGTTTAGGCGGTTGGATGGTCCAATGAATAATGCGTCAGCTTGCAACAGGCGACCGTCAGCAAGTTCGATCTCGGAGATGGATGTTCCCTCGCCTCTTATGCCTGCGACTGGTTTTGCTTCAATAATGACGCCACGCTTTTCGAGTTCTGCCAACGTTGCAGCATCAGGCTCTTCACCGCCATTCAGATAGAATGTGGTCGGTCCCCATTCGGAGATAAGCATGGCTTGATGAGACGACATTGGAGAAAGGTTCAACACGCCGAGTTTTTTGTCGCTGTACTCGTAGCCATGGCAATAAGGGCAATGAATAACCGATTTGCCCCAGCGTTCAGCCAACCCCGATAAATCTGGCAAAACGTCAGAAATGCCGAAGGCAAATATCAGTCTGCGCCCACTGACGACTTCGCCTGTATCCAAAACGATCGAGAAGTCATCAATCTGTCCGGTCCCGTTGATGGCCTTACCCTCTGTTACTCTTACAGCCGGATAGGCTTTAACCTGCTCTTTTGCCGTTTCGAGCATCGCTGCCGGGCTGCTTCCGTCCTGAGCGAAGAAACCATGTGAATGTTCGGCAAAGCGGTTGCGTGGCTTGCCTGCATCGATCACGCGAACCGAGCGTCTGCCGCGCGCCACATAGGTCGCCGCCGAAAGTCCGGCAAAGCTGCCACCGATAATAATCACGTCATGATGCGTCATGGGCTGTCTCCAAGTCGAAAGTTGCGCCGCGTTCTATCGCGCGCTGATGAAAATCCGCGCTCAACATGGCGAGTGTCACTTCGCCAAAGCGTTTCAATAAAAGCTCTTCTGCATCGCTGAACGCCTTGTTGAGCGATGCGTTGACGGCCTGCTCGACGAGGCAACCCGGCATTTCTGTGCGATTGCTCATTGCAAGCAGCGACGGTTTGCCGATGGCGTTGTAAATGTCATGCAGCGTGACTTTGCTCAGATCGCAAGCGATCTCCCATCCGCCGCCATGGCCTTTTTCGGAGCGCACATAGCCCTGCTCTCGCAGACCACTCATGACGCGACGCACGACAACGGGATTGGTGCCCATCGCTTTTGCGAGGACTTCGGAGGTCACAGGCTTTTTATACTCAGCCATGTGAAGGAGGACGTGGAGGACGCCCGAAAGTTTGCTATTTTTTTTCATGTAACTTTACATGTTACGAGTCTTCAACTCTGTCAAGAGAGGCGATAATATGAAAGCAGTTTTCGGGACGTTCTTGTGCGGCTTCGTGTTAGAGTGATCTTATGATTGATCTGTTTTCCCAGCTCGAAACTCGAGAAATTCTTGCCGAAGGCGCCGTTCTTTTGCGGGGACTTGCGCTCGCAAACGAAGACGAGATTCTCAACGCCATTCAATACGTTGAGAATGATGCACCTTTTCGGAATATGACGACGCCGGGCGGATTTCGCATGTCAGTCGCTATGACCAATTGCGGGTCTTTTGGCTGGGTGACGGACCGAAAGGGCTATCGTTACAGCGCCGTTGATCCTGAAACGGAAAAGCCATGGCCTTCAATGCCCAAGGCATTTCGCGATCTAGCAGAGAGTGCTGCGGACGAAGCCGGTTATCCTGATTTCTTACCGGATGCCTGTCTCATCAATCGGTATGAACCCGGCGCCAAAATGTCTTTGCATCAGGATAAGGACGAGAAGGACTTCAAAAATCCGATTGTTTCTGTGTCGCTTGGACTGCCCGCGACATTTCAATTCGGCGGATTGCAGCGCAGTGATCCGGTGCGCAAATTCGTGCTGCACCACGGCGATGTGGTCGTTTGGGGTGGACCGTCCCGACTCTTCTATCATGGCATTCTGCCATTGAAGGATGGAGAGTATCCGCAACTTGGTCGAAATCGCTATAATCTTACCTTTAGGAAATGTAATTAATTTTTATAAAAAACTAATAAAAACAATAATATGTATATAATACCTAATATATTAAACTAATATAGTGGATCCCCGGACCTCAGTTGTGAGGTCCGGGTTGTTGTTTATCACGTTAGTGCTTTATCACGCGTTTCAACATTGATGAAAAACGCAATCACGCCTGCCAACGCCAGAAGCCCCGCAAACATTGCAACAGCTATAATGAAACTTTGGCTGATAACAAGAGCGAGCGCTGACGGTGCCAACAATCCACCGAGACGTGCCATTGCACCCGCAGCGCCCATTCCGCTTGCGCGCAACGCAGTTGGGAACAATTCAGGTGTGAGAGCATAAAGTGCGCCCCATGTGCCAAGCAAAGCAAAGCTCATGATGAGGATCGAAGCACCAACGAGAACCGAGTTTCCCGCCACCGTAAACAATACACACGAAGCCGCACTGATGAACAGGAAGGTGATGAGTGTCTTACGACGCCCCCATGCTTCCACGCCATAAGCTGCGAGCGCATATCCCGGCAACTGTGCCAAAGCGACGATAACCAAGAAACCATATCCCCGCACGAAACCAAAGCCATCGCCGGCCAGCTTCGCTGGTATCCATGTGAAGATGCCGTAATAGGACACCGACACAAGGAACCAGATCGCAAGTGTTGTCAGCGTGCGCTGACGCAGGTTTGGCGACAGCAGCTTTTCGTTGGTCACAAGAAGTGGTGCTTCAAGTGTCGCCTTTGGAGGCAGCTCCGGCTTGCCATTCTTGCGCAGGACGCGGTTCATAACCGCTTTTGCTTCTTTTTCCTGCCCGGATTTAAGCAGGTGCATCGGCGATTCAGGAACCCAGAAACGTAACCAGATACCAATCAAAGCTGGAGCAGCGGTAACCACGAAGATATAGCGCCACGCATCAGCAACGCCGGCAAGGCTTGCAGCCCATGCAGCCAGAGCAATAATGACCGTCCCCACGGCCCAAAAGCCCTCTAGCATCACGAGCCAACGTCCGCGATTTTTGGAAGGGAGAAATTCGGCCATCATTGCATAGTCGACCGGCAATGTGCCACCGACGGCAATACCTGTGAGAAAGCGAAGGCCGAGCAGAATTGCGAAATTAGGCGAGAAAGCCGAAAGCAAACCGAAAACCGCGTCACAACTCACCGTGATGAGCAACACGCGACGGCGGCCATATTTGTCTGCCAGTCTGCCGAAAGCTGCGGCACCAATCAGCATACCTAAAAAGAAGAGTGTTCCCGTCTGTAAGGCTTGCGGGACAGTGAGGCCAAACGTCAGGGCGATCGATGCCGCGGTGAAGCCCACAGCTAAAACCTGCATAGCATCCGCGGCCCAGACCAAGCCAAATACGCCGAGAAGATTGCGCTGGAAAGGGCCGGTTCCAGCCTGATCCAACGTTTGTTCGATAGTAATTTTCATGCCGCGTAGATCCCCTTGTTCGGCCGAAACTTCTTAACGTCGCATTTGCTGCGCCTCTAATAGGCAGGTGTCAACACAGGAAAACCAAACCGGCCAATACTTTTGCTTAAATTGAGCATAAGTAGCTATCGTTGTGGTTTTTTCGTCACGCCTGGGAGTGGTTTCTTCTCAGTCGAAAAGCGTTTATGACCTCTAGTGTTGAACAAAGAGGCATCGATATGAGTCTAACGGCGCGGGATTTTGGTATTGTTTGCGGCACGATGCCAACAGGTGAGCAAAATGCGATCACCGATGTTCCAGGCGTACTCGTTGGGCACCACACTTTATGCGACGGCGGTATAAATACTGGCGTCACGGCGATCCTGCCGCATTCAGGCAATCTTTATCGCCAGAAAGTTCTTGGCGCGGCCGATGTTATTAATGGCTTTGGCAAAAGCCTTGGCCTAATGCAGGTTGAGGAATTGGGGAATGTCGAAACCCCTATCCTGCTCACCAATACTTTTGGCGTCGGTACCTGCGCTAATGCGCTTATTCGCGAGGCGATTAAGGCCAATCCGGATATTGGCCGCACGACTGCGACTGTCAATCCTGTCGTGCTTGAATGCAATGATGGACCGTTCAACGACATTCAGGCGATGGCTATTACTGAAGAGCATGCACGTCTCGCTTTGCAAAACGCCAGCAGCAGCTTTGCGCAGGGCAATTTCGGGGCCGGAACTGGAATGACATGTTTTGGTTTCAAAGGTGGTATCGGCAGTTCTTCTCGTCGCTTTAGATCCCATGAGGAGTGAACAGCGGCCGTCGCTCTGGCAGAGTGAGGTTGCATCAAAACACTCGCTCAGGAGGAGCAATTTATGGAACCCGCATCCATTCATCCGACCGCTGTCCGTACTGA